>JBBRLP010000026.1:0-47398 GCA_038231295.1 Chthonomonadales bacterium | reverse complement strand
GACACGTCTGCCGAGACGTCTTTTGTCAGGAAAAGGCGAGATTGGCGTCTGTTTGTCAGTAAAATCGACGATCAACCCGCTCTGTGGCATTCTTGGCGGACAAACCAACCACGGCGACAGCCGACTTTTGAAAAAGGCTCGAGAGAATAAGATCGGCTCTTACTGCCGCTTACCTCCACACCAATCGCCTCCCCGGTCGTTCTCCTACCGTGTATATCCAGCTCTGCCTGCCGCTGCAAGGCCGCCTGACCGTCGTGCATCAACGTCATAGCAAACCCTCCGAGCGCCAGCCCGAACAGACATCCGATGATAAAGAGACCGATGACGCTCACCAGTAGCGACTGTCTGGCCTCCGAGACGACGACCTGCGGAGCGTTCACGGTGACCCGTGCGCCTGCTTTGGCCTGGAGAAATGCGGTCAGTTTGTCGTAATTCGGCAGTTGCGAAGTCAGGCGAATGGTCGTAGTGGCGCTTTTTATCGTAGTCACTTCGATAGTACTCGTCTTCGTGGGAACCTCTTTGGCCGTGATGGAGACAATCTGAGCGAACGGGATTTCGCGCCTGCCGAACAGAGAGCGGTCTATCAAACTGTGATCCGTCAGCAGGATTCCCCCGGTAGCCAGACGCAGACCGAGATAGGCGATAAACAGAGCGCCCAGCAGGAAAAATCCCGGTATCGCTATCTTTGCTGCGAGTGGAGGCGGCGGGCCGGAAAAGGGCAATAGAGGCTCGGAAACGGCACAAGCGATCAGCAAAAGTGTCATAAACCCGGTAGCCAGTTCTACCGCTTTCTGTCTCATTCGAAATTCACGGGGCATTTCGAGTCGCCGTTTGGTCTCCTGCGGTAATCTTGTGAGATACTCACCCAGCGCGTTCTGGAGAGTACGACCCTGCCTGTCACGGTATCCGAACTCCGCGGAAGGCAGCGAGAGTTGGCCGCCATGGAGATCGGTCAGGGCACCGCTTCCATCCTGCATCGGTTCCGCGTTCATCAGATCTATCCAGAGAAGCCGTTGCGTGGAACCGTTCCACCAGCGTTTGGTTATCCCTCTCTCGTCCAGCCGATAGACCGTCAAAGTCAGTAACAGTCCGACAACGCCTGCGCCCGCAACGCCTCCGAAAAGAAGGCCAAGCGGAAGCATCGCCGCGACATGCTGCGCGGTTGTGGGAAAGCCACCGGCCACGTTCAGGGGCGTCAAAAAGAAAAACAGAAACGCCGAGCCGAAGACAAGCGTTATGCCCGCAAAGAAGAAGCGCGTCTTTATCCGACAAGAATAGGTTTCTATTCCTTTACCCTCTGTTCTTTCCAGGCAGCATGGCCTGACAGTCTTTCTCATCAGTCTTCGACATTTTCTCTCCCAGACAAACTACAGTGACCTGTGAGCGAGGCGACGTGCAGCAGAGCCGTCCCTCTCATTACGTATCTACACCTTACATGGCTTCATCTCCTTCTCCGAATGAGGTATGATGAAGACACTCCGCCGATGCGGACAGAGGAAGCGTATGGCGACACCTGGACAACTGCATAGACCGGCAGCGAACCACCAAAAGTGGGTACGAGGCTGCATTCTCGCTATCGGAGCAGTCGTGGTGCTGGCCTATAGTGGATTGGATCCCCTGCTGCGTAAAAGCACGAAGCGTGACCGTCTTCAGGCAGTTCCGAAAGAGGGAGTCGCGACGGTTGTGGACCGCCGCGACCCGAAACTCGACGACTACGACCGCCCGATACCGGCTTCGGTGATCGTGCGTTTTCAGGGACATGTCTATCCGACCGAGGCGGTCTTCGGCTTCTCGGAGCTGAAAATGAACCAACCCGCGCATATTGTCTATCGTGTGGGCAAAAGCGGACGGCTCTATATTGACCGTGTGGAACCTCTCCTGGAACCTGTAAAAAAGAAATAGGATGTGGAGTAAACGGCTGTATGCCCATCTATGAATATCTCTGTGGCGAGTGCGGACGGAAGTTTCGGAAACTGGTGGGAGTGGTGGCGCAGAGTTCGCCGCTCGCCTGCCCACGCTGTCAGTCCACACAGTTGAACCGTCAGATTTCACGGTTTGCGAAGGTGCGGAATGAGGACGATACGCTCGATTCACTCGCGGAGGAGATGGAGGCCATCGGGGATTCGGACGATCCGAAGACGATGCGCCGCTTGATGAAAGACATGAGCGCGGCGATGGACGAAGATATGGGCGACGACTTCGAGGAGATGATGGAATCGCAGGACGGCGACAGCGGCGGAGACGATGTGGACTACTGATCGCCTGCCGTATTTGCAAAGGACTCCCCGGTACGGTACAATAGCACATCATGTCTGAAATTTTCCTCAAAAACGTCAATGCCCTCATTGTAGCCGAAGTCGAGGCGGGCAGCCCGGCAGCGAAAGCGGGTGTCCTGCCGGGTGATCTGCTGCGCGAAGTCAACGACCGCAGGGTGATTGATATCCTGGACTATCGCTTTCATTCCGGCGCGACCCGGCTGAAACTGAGCCTGGAACGGAACGGGGAATCCCTGACCCTCTCGCTCCGCAAGGGGCTGGACGAGGACCCGGGTCTCGGCTTCGAGTTCGATCTTGGCGACAAGGTGCATACCTGTAAGAATAAGTGCGTCTTCTGCTTTATCCACCAGCAGCCGAAGAAGATGCGGAAGTCGCTCTACCTGATGGACGACGATTTCCGGCTCTCATTCATGCACGGCAACTACGTGACTCTGACGAATCTGACGCAGGAGGAGTGGGAGCGGATACTGGAACAGCGGCTCTCGCCGCTCTATGTCTCGGTCCATGCCACCGACCCCGACCTTCGCGCCGTCCTGCTGGGGCGCAAAGAGCCGACCTCCATTCTGCCGCAGATTCGCATTCTGGCGGATAACCGAATAGATGTTCACGCGCAGATCGTTCTATGTCCTGGCCTCAACGATGGCGAAAATCTCGACAGGACGCTGGCAGAGTTGGCAGAGGAGCATCGGAGCGTAACGGGCAAGCGGGCCGGAGTGCCTTCCGTCGCTGTCGTGCCGGTCGGTATGACGCGGTTCCGGGAACGGCTGCCGAGCCTGCGCCATGTCGAGCGCGACTATGCGCGGCAGGTCATCGCGCAGGTGACCGAGCGCGAAAAGGCGTTCATGGCGAAGCTCGGAACTCGGTTTGTCTGGCTTGCCGATGAGTGGTACATCATCGCGGAGATGCCCGTACCCGGCAAGACGCATTATGAAGACTTCCCGCAGCTTGAAGACGGTATCGGCACGATTCGGCTGTTTCTGGAGAATGCGAAGCAGTTGGAGCGCCGTCTGCCTGCCTCCATTCCCGTTCCCGTCGAAGCGACGCTGGTGACGGCGGAGATGCCTGCCGCCGTTGTGCGGGAGTTCGCGGCTCGGCTGAATCGTATCGAGGGCGTAAACGTGAATGTCTGCGTCGTCAACAACGACTTTTTTGGCGGCGATATCCACATTGCCGGACTGCTGACCGCGCAGGATATTCTGGCGCAGGTGCAGGCATTCTCCGAACGCCATGCGACGATCTATCTGCCCGCTATCTGCCTGAGAGACGGGACGCTCTTTCTGGACGATGTCACACTGGAGGAGGCCCGCTTGCAGTCCGGACTCGACCTGCGGGTCGTCGGCAATACGCCCCGTGACCTCGCGGAAGCCCTCGGGCTGATTCGTCCCGCCGCTGTTCGAACCACCGCCTCCGGCTGGATCATGGAGGAGAGCGTCGTCGGCTAAACCGACGAGCGAACCAGGAGCCAACACCCTACATGGTCACCACACCGAAGTCTACGGAACTCCCCATCTCCCGACGCGCCCCTGCCAATGGCAGATCGCGCACGGCCCGTTCGCCCAAAGAACTGTTCTTCAATCGGGAGTTAAGCTGGCTGGACTTCAACGCCCGTGTTCTGGAAGAGGCGCAGAATCCGAATCATCCCCTGCTCGAACGCCTCAAGTTCCTGGCGATCTTCAGCAACAATCTCGACGAGTTCTTCATGGTTCACGTGCCGGGGATGCACCAGCGTGTTCGGGAAGAGACCGACGGGCACCCCATCGAAAAGGCGCTGGCGACGACCCTGCACGGCATCAAGGAGAAAGTCGCGCCGATGCTGGCAGCGCACTTCCAGTGTTTTCGTGACCTCCTGCCGCAGTTGGCGCAGCACGGCATCCATATTCTGCGCTATGCCGACCTGACCGCGCAGCAGAAGGCGACCTGTGAAGCCTACTTCGAACGCGCCGTCTTCCCCGTCCTCACGCCGCTCGCCGTAGACCCCGGCCATCCGTTCCCCTACATCTCCAATCTCAGCCTGAGTCTCGCGCTGCTCGTCCACGATCCCGTCACCAATCTCGACCGTTTCGCCCGCGTGAAGGTTCCTATCGGTAGTGTCCTACCCCGGCTGGTGTCGCTCGGCTCCGGCTGGAACTATGTTCTGCTGGAAGAGGTCATCGCAGCACACATCGGTCGGCTCTTCTCCGGGATGGAGGTCAAAGCCTGCTTCCCCTTCCGCGTCACTCGCAACGCCGACCTGGAGCTTCAGGAAGACGCGGCGGACGACCTGATGGAGATGATCGAAGAGCGGCTGTCGCGGCGCAGGTTCGGAGAGCTGGTGCGTCTCGAGATCACGCAGGCCATGCCGGAAGAGATTCGCCGTGTGATTATGGAAGAGCTGGACGCGCAGGACGAGGAGGTCTATGTGGTGGCGGGGCCGCTGAATATGTCGGACTTTTTCTCCATCACGACCATAGACATTCCCGAACTGCGGTTCACTCCCTTCGCACCCGGTATCACGCCTGCCCTGCGCGGTACGACCGACGTATTCGGGGCGATACGGCATGGCGATGTGCTACTGCATCACCCCTATCAGTCTTTCGGAAGTGTCGTGGAGTTTTTGCGGCGGGCGGCGGAAGACCCGCACGTTCTCGCGATCAAGCACACGCTCTACCGGACTTCCGGCGACTCCCCTATTCTGGCAGCCCTCATCCAGGCGGCGGACAACGGCAAGCAGGTGGCCTGCGTGGTCGAACTAAAAGCGCGTTTCGACGAGGCCAACAATATCACCTGGGCAAAGCAACTGGAACGTTCCGGCGTTCATGTCGTCTATGGACTCATCGGCCTCAAGACTCACTGCAAAGTGACTCTGGTGGTGCGGCGGGAAGACGATGGCATCCGCCGCTACGTCCATGTCGGCACTGGGAATTACAATCCAAAAACTGCGACGATCTACACGGACATCGGCCTGCTGACCTGCGACCCGGAGTTCGGAGCCGACGCCACCGACCTGTTCAACCTGCTGACAGGCTACTCTCGACAGGATGTCTTCCGACATTTCCTCGTCGCGCCGGTGACGATGCGGAAGCGGATGCACGCCATGATTGAGCGCGAAGCCGCGCTGCACTCGCCCGCAAAGCCGGGCCGCATCATCGCGAAGATGAACTCGCTCGTAGACATGGAGATGATTCGCGCCCTCTATGCGGCCTCTCAAAAGGGCGTCGAGATAGACCTGATTATACGCGGGATGTGCTGCCTCCGCCCCGGCATTCCGGGCCTCTCGGAGAATATCCGCGTGATGAGCATTGTGGGACGCTTCCTCGAACACAGTCGTATCTTCTATTTCCAGAACGGCGGCGAAGATGAGGAGATATACATCGGCAGCGCGGACTGGATGACGCGCAATCTGGATCGGCGCATCGAGGTCATCGTACCCATTCGCGACCCCGGCCTCTGCCGCTACCTTAAAACCGATGTCCTGGAACTGCTGCTCACCGACAACGTTCAATCCTGGGACTTGCAGCCGGATGGTCGCTATGTCCGACGGCATCCTGGCAGCGAAGCCGACAGGCGCAATACGCAGATGATACTGCTCGCGGCGATGGCGGTTTGACCGTCCTGTCCGCCCGGTCTCCGCGCAAACCCGTTCCGATGATAGAGGAGAGATTGCGAATGCGATCCAAACTAATTCTACTTCTGCCAATCAGCCTGGCGTCTCTGGTGACGCTGGCCGTTGTGCTGCCTTCGGGTGGGCAGACAGGCCAGAAGCAGAGTGCGCTTCCCTTTGAACAGACAACTGGAAAGTTCTTCGCGAAGAATTGCACAGGCTGTCATAATCCGCAGGCGAAAGCGGGCGGACTGGATATTCTCGTGCTCAAACGCGCCGACTCCGTGACGAAAGACCGCGCTTCGTGGGAGAGCATCGTGCGTAAAATCCGCACCGGAGAGATGCCGCCTCCCGGTTCGCCGCGTCCTCCCGCCGCAGAGGTCAAGGCGACCGCGCTGAGTATCGAAGCCGAGATCGAACGGGCCGACCGCCGCGACGCTTCCAATCCCGGTCGAGTGACGGCGCGGCGTCTGAATCGTGCCGAGTATAACAACACGATACGCGACCTGCTGGGAGTCAATACCCATCCGGCGGACGACTTCCCGCAGGACGACTCCGGCTACGGCTTCGACAATATTGGGGACGTGCTTTCGCTCTCCTCGTCGCAGATGGAGCGATATGTCGCTTCGGCGGAAAAGGTCGCCCGCACTGCCGTCTTCGGCCCAGAGCCGATGCAGCCGACCCTGGCGGTGCATGAGGCACATGGCAGACGCATTATTGGCACACCCACCGTTCCAGCCCACTACGACGCGACGGGCTTCACGCTCCCCAACTCTCTCCATGCCATGCACCGTTTCCCGGCAGATGCCGAATACCTTTTTCGCATGAAGCTGGAGGGAGTGCGTCCGCTTGGCTCCGAGGCCCTGCATCTCGCGCTCTGGATTGACGGCAAACACGCGCAGGCGATGGATTTCGACCCGACCGGACAGGCCGCCTTCAACCCGGATCGGCAGGACTTTTCCGCCCGCACGGTCGAATGTCGTGTGCGGGTTCCTGCCGGAAGTCACTGGATTGCAGCGGTGATTGCCCGGATGTACGAGGGCCTCCCGTCATCTTATAACGGCCCCTCTCCCTCGGCGCGAGTCATTCCGTTTGCGGAGTTCAAGCCGCCGCCCGGCCTGACGCCGGAACGCATCGAACAGATCAAACAGCGCATCGCGGCCCGGCAAAAAGAGCGAGTGCCGATCAACGAGGTCCATGTCAACGCGCTGGAGATCGGCGGGCCATACACACAGGCGACCGGGCCATCCCCGGAGAGTCTGGGCAAAATCTTCACCTGCGGCCATCTGCACGGCGGACATGGGCCGGACTGCGCGAAAAAGATCGTTGCGAACCTCGGCGGTCGCGCCTTCAGACGGCCCCTGACACAAGCGGAGATTGCCCGCTACGCCAGTCTGGTCACGCTGGCCCGCAGTCAGGGTGACTCTTTCGAAGAGGGCGTCTGCCTGGCGCTCCAGGGAATGCTGGTCTCGCCGCACTTTCTGTATCGCATCGAGCGCGACCCGGCGGTGACCATCGCGGAGGGACACCCGGTCAGCCAGTACGAGTTGGCTTCGCGGCTGTCGTACTTCCTGTGGAGCAGTATGCCCGACGAGACGCTGCGGGCCTGTGCCGAGAATCAGACGCTGCGGCAGCCCGCTGTTCTGAAAGCGCAGATCCGACGGATGCTGCAAGACTCCCGGTCAAGCGCACTGGCGGAGAACTTCGAGGGGCAGTGGCTCCAGATTCGGTCCCTGGAGTCGGCGAAACCCGACCGGGGCCGTTTTCCCGATTTCGACGACTATCTCCGCATGTCCATGCGGCAGGAAACGGAGCTGTTTTTCGAGAATATCATTCACGAAGACCGCAGTATTCTCGATATGCTGACGGGGAAATACTCCTTCCTGAACGAACGGCTCGCCAACTTCTACGGCATCCCCGGTGTGGAAGGACCAGCGTTCCGGCGGGTAGACCTGGCTGGTACGCCGCGTGGAGGAATTCTGACTCAGGCGAGCGTCCTGACAGTAACCTCCTATCCCAACCGCACCTCGCCGGTGCTGCGTGGGAAGTGGATACTGGAAAACCTGCTGAACGCGCCGCCGCCTGCGCCGCCGCCAGGTGTCCCTGCGCTCGATGTCTCGTCGGTCGGCACGGGGGCATCGCTGCGGCAGCAGTTGGAGCAGCATCGCAAGAACCCGACCTGCGCCTCCTGTCATGCCCGGATGGACCCGCTCGGATTTGGCCTGGAGAACTTCAATGCGATTGGCGCGTGGCGAGACAGCGACGGGCAGATCGCGATTGATGCCTCGGGGTCGCTGCCGGATGGCCGCAGTTTCCGAGGCCCGGACGGACTCAAGACCGTTTTGCAGGCCGACCGGGAGGCATTCGCGCAGTGCCTGACCTCCAAGCTCCTGACGTATGCGCTCGGGCGCGGTCTGGAGACGTATGACCGGGCGACCGTCAAAGAGATCACGAAACACATTGCCGCCAACGACTATCGCTTTTCCAATCTGGTCTATGAGATCGTCACCAGCAAGCCGTTCCAGATGCGCCGAGGAGACCGACTAAAATGAATTTTCTAACCCGCACTCCCCTGTCCCGCCGTACCCTTCTGCGCGGCGTGGGCGCCGCCATTGCCCTGCCGATGCTCGACGCCATGACGCCGGCGTTCGCCGCCGCAAGTCGGGCCTCCAAACCGCCTGTCCGCCTCATCTTCGTCTATGTGCCGAACGGAATCATCATGAAGGACTGGACGCCAAAGGGAATGGGCAAGGAGTATGAGATCACGCGGATATTGAATCCGCTCAAAGCCTACCGGGACGACATGATGCTGCTCTCTGGACTGGCGGATCACAACGGCAACGAACTCGGCGACGGCGCGGGGGATCATGCACGAGCAGGGGCTTCTTTCCTCTCCGGTGTCCACTGCAAGAAGACAAGCGGCGCGGACATTCATGCGGGAGTTTCGGCAGATCAGATCGCGGCTCGGGCGTTCGAGTCCCAGACCCGTTTTGCTTCGCTGGAGTTCGGCTGCGAGGACTCGCGGACGGTCGGGAACTGCGACTCCGGCTATAGCTGCGCCTACACCAACAGTATCTCCTGGCGCAGTCCGACGACGCCCGTTCCGCCGGAAGTCAATCCCCGCCTGATGTTCGAGCGACTGTTTGGCACGGAGGATTTCAAACTGGACCCGGCGACGCGGGCGCGGCGAGCGCAGTACCGCAAGAGCATCCTCGACATGGTGCGTGAGGACACACAGTCGCTGACGCCGACGCTGGGACAGGCCGACCGACGCAAAATGGACGAATACCTGACCTCGGTGCGCGAGATCGAACTCCGCATCCAGAATGCGGAGCGGGAAACCCATGCGGTGAAGCCCGGTATTGAAAAACCGACAGGCATCCCCGTCGCGTTCGGAGACTATGTCTCCCTCATGTTCGATCTCCAGGCCGCCGCCCTCCGCACCGACCTGACCCGCGTTTCGACCATGATGATCGGACGCGAAGGCAGTATGCGGACCTACCCGGAGATCAACATCGCGGACAGCCACCACCCGCTGACCCACCATCGCAACAATCCTGAATTCATCGAGAAGGTGACTCAGATTAATCAGTTCCATATCGGGCTATTCGGGCGATTCCTGGGGCAGCTCAAAGCGACGCAGGAGGCGGAGGGAACGCTGCTCGACAACTCCCTGATTGTCTACGGCAGTGGCCTCGGCGACGGCAACCGCCATACCCACGAGAACCTGCCCATCCTGCTCGCAGGCCGGGGCGGTGGCAGCGTTCAGTCGGGCCGCCACCTCGCCTATACCAGCGAGACGCCCGTCGCGAACCTCTATATGACCCTGCTTGACCGTGCAGGCGTCCATCCTGCCTCTATCGGCGACAGCAACGGCAAACTCGTCCAACTGGATTCTATCTGATCTGAACGCTGGAGGCAGAAAGGCATCACGCCTGTCTCCATCTGTACCGCGCAAATGAGAGGTGAACCTTCGATGAAGAAAACGACACTGGCTGCGATTGCTCTTGCTCTCCTGGGATTGGGTACGCTCGCTCTCCAAAGGGCGCCTGCTGCGCCCGGTATACCGCAGACAGGACAGGGCAATGGGCAGCGGCCCCCGAATCCGGACTCTCAGTATCATATTGGGCCGGACTCGATGGCGCAGGACGGGGTTCCGAAGGGGGAGATACGCGGGCCGTTCGTCATTCAGAGCAAGGCGTATCCCGGTACGCAACATACCTACTGGGTCTATGTTCCCGAGCAGTATGACCCGGCGGTAGCAGCGAGTCTGATGATCTTTCAGGACGGGCAAGCGTTCAAAGACGAAAAAGGCGATATGCGGGCGCAGAATGTGATGGATAATCTCATCTATCGGCGCGAAATCCCGGTGATGATCGGGGTCTTCATCAATCCCGGACGCACCCCGGAACAGCAGGAGCCTTCGCCACAGGTCGGATGGGGCGACGGCTTCACGAATCGCGGCACGGAGTACAACGCGCTGGACGACAAGTACGCACGAGTCATCACGGAAGAGCTGATGCCTGTCCTCTACAAGGAGTACAACATCTCCAAAGACCCGGAGCAACACGGTATCGGGGGATCGAGTTCGGGGGCTATCGCCGCGTTCACGGTTGCCTGGGAGCGGCCCAATGCGTTCCGCAAAGTCCTGAGCAATGTCGGCAGCTTTACCAATATCCGGGGCGGTCATGCCTACCCCGACATCGTGCTGGCAAGCCCGAAGAAGCCCATACGCGTATTTCTATGCGATGGGCGCAACGACAACCGGGGAATGCGCGGCGGGAAGTACGATCAGACGTGGGACTGGTTCTACCAGAATGTACGGCTGATGAAGGCGCTGACGAAGAAGGGCTATGAGGTCAACTACACCTGGGGCATGAACAATCACGGGCAGCGCTTCGGGGGCGTGGCGATGCCCGAAATGATGCGCTGGCTGTGGCGAGACGGTGCGGTCTCCACCGATCCCAACGACATGATCGAACGTTCCTTCCGGCAGCCCGCTGCGAAGAAGGTCGCAAATAGCAATCCGTAATGGCGTTCGCGCCGTCGCAGATTTTGGGGATTTTTGGCAATAGCCGGCACCTGCAACAGATAACTCTGTAGCAGGTGCCGGCTGTTTTGCGAGGATCGTGCTACAGCCCGCCCAATACCTGCACCTGACCGTCTTCATCGCCTGCCAGCACGAGCGTCGTCAAGCCGGTGAAGAGTCCTACATCGGCGACTCCGATCACGCTTTTCAACGCCTCTTCCAGCGCGGGGGGATGGCTTATCTGCCCGAAACGCATATCGAGAATGTAGAGGCCGTCGTCGGTGAGGAAGGGGTTTCCATTCGGCAACGTGCGAAGAGCAATGTCCGCGCCGAACTTTTCGAGGCGGCGGCGCGTGGTCGTCCAGCCGAAGGGCTGAACGGCAACGGGCAGCGGACACGTTCCGAGGAAAGGCTTGAGTTTGCTCTGATCACAGATGACGAGGAATTTTCGGCTGGCCGCTGCGACCAGTTTCTCGCGCACGAGCGCACCGCCAGCGCCTTTGATGAGGTTCAGGGTGGGGTCCACTTCGTCCGCGCCATCCACGGCGAGGTCGAGCGCGTCCACTTCGCTCAGATCGAGCAGCGGGATATGGAGGTCAAGGGCCTGCTGGCGGGAACGCTCCGAAGTGGCAATGCCGCGCACTTGCAGCCCCTCGGCCTGCATTCGTTCGCCAAGCAGGCGAATGAAATGAACTGCCGTTGAGCCGGTTCCCAGGCCAAGCGCCATGCCATCCTCTACATAGTTCAGGGCTGCCCGCGCAGCCACCTCTTTCGCATCCATCGCTGTTCCCTCCCTTCGGGTCACCTTCCTCTCCATTATACCCGTTCGACGCGCCCACCACTCTTTCCAGCGCCTCTCACCCTCGGCCCGATTTTACGTCTACTGTGCGGAATGTACGCGCCAAATGTGACCCGTATCACAGAAATGTCTTCCCGGCTGGCTTACACTGATAAGCAGGAAAACGGAAGAGCGCCTGCATACGAACGACGTTCTCCGCCCCACGCACGGCTCGCCATTGTCCGGCAGGGACAAGGTGGCACGCACCGGTTTACAGGAAAGGGCCAGCATTATGACAACAGGCAGCAAAATCAAGGCATGGCAGATTTTCAGCGTTCTCGGAATGAGTCTCGCCGGGGCCGCGAACGCGCAGGTGGGCAATGGAAGCTTCGAGAGCAACGATTTCACGAACTGGACGACCACGGGTTACACGGCCACACAGCAGTTCACCACAACGCCCACAGCAGACGGTCACTACGACAGTTTTCAGATCACCCCTACCGACGGAACCTATCTCGGGCTGGCTTCGACCTACCACTTCGGCGGAACCGAACCTGATCCTGTTTCCGCCTCCAGTCTCGAGAGTTTTCTCGGGCTGTCAGCCGGAACTTTAAACGGCCTTGCCAATCCGGACAGCGCCATCGAAGGCTCCGGTTTCAAGCAGACTTTTCACGCGAACGCCGGAGAGAGGCTCTCCTTCGACTGGGACTTCGCTACCGGGGAAACCACCGATCCGATCAATAACGACTTCGGCTTCTACACCCTGAACGGAGTTGCTTTCAAGCTGGCAGACACCGGCAGCAGTCTGAGTTCGGTCCCCGGCGGCGCTTCGGCAGCCTACGACAAGCACACAGGTTTTGCGACAGCCACGATTACCCTGCCCGGCACCGGCAACTATACGCTCGGTTTCGGCGCGGTCAACGTGGCCGATAATACGATATCCTCGGCGTTGCTGATAGACAATGTCCACCTTGGGGCGGGTACGGTCAGCGCGGCGACTCCGGAGCCTGGCTCTCTCTCGCTCCTCATTGGGGCGGGTATCGGCGGCCTTCTGCTGCGCCGACGGCACACACAACGCAAGTAAGTCATTCATTCGAGAAAGGACACAATGATGTCAGACCCCTATCTGGGTGAGATACGCATGGTGGGTTTCAATTTCCCCCCACGAGGCTGGGCATTCTGCGATGGATCGATACTGAGCAGGTCGCAAAATACAGCGCTCTTCTCCATCTTTGGAACAACCTACGGCGGCAACGGCATAACGAATTTTGCTCTGCCCAATCTGTTGGAGCGTACCCCGATCCATTATGGTCAAGGCACTGGCCTGACCAGCCGCGCTCTGGGAGAAAACGGAGGCGAGAACCAGCACGCCCTCACCAATGCAGAGATACCACATAGCCATGCGCTCATGGGCGTCTCGAATCCGGCCTCAACCAACGTACCCAACGCTTCCGCCCTTGCACAGGCGTCTACCACGCTTAGCAGCGTCTACCGGGCGGCGACAAACCTGACCACTATGGACACCTCTGCTGTCGGTACGACCGGTTCCAATAACGGGCATCAGAATATGCAGCCATTTCTGGCGATCACCTTCATCGTCGCGTTAGAGGGCATCTACCCGTCCTGAAAGGAGACTACAATGTCAGAACCATTTTACGGTGAAATCAAGATGTTCGTCGGGAACTTTGCTCCCAAAGACTGGGCATTCTGCAACGGCCAGCTTCTCAGTCTCAACCAGAATACGGCGCTTTTCTCCCTGCTCGGCACCTATTACGGGGGCAATGGCATCAATACGTTCGCTCTTCCTGATATGCGCGGCCGCGTCCCCATTCATCAGGATGTGAATTTCTCCATCGGAACCGCAGGAGGCTCAGAGATGGCGACGGTCGCCGTTGACGCGCTGCCCGCTCACTCTCATGCACTGATGGTCTCGCCCGACAGTGCAACGACCCTCTCCCCAACCGGAAAAGTCATGGGAGCCTCGGCGCGGCGTTCGGCCTATGGATCTAATCCTGATTCGGTACTGGCTTCGGGGTCTATCACAGCGGGTGGCGGCGGTCTAGCACACGAAAACAGGATGCCCACTCTCGCTGTCAACTTCATCATCGCCATGTCGGGGATATTCCCCTCACGGAATTAAGGAGTACGAAGATGTCATTGCCTTTCATCGGTGAAATCAAAATATTCGGGGGAAACTTCGCCCCACGGGGTTGGGCGCAGTGTGACGGCGGAACACTGCCCACAGACCAGAACACCGCTCTCTTCTCACTCATCGGAACCACTTACGGCGGGGATGCCGTAAACTTCAACCTGCCGGATATGCGCGGTCGCGCTCCGATCCATCCCGGTCAGGGTCCTGGGCTTTCCAACGTCAACCTCGGCGACAGCAGCGGAGTCGAAACGGTCACCTTGACGGAGGCGCAGGTTCCGACGCACAGCCACGCCCTGCTTGCCAGTTCTGCGCCTGGCACGGCGCATTCCCCGGTCGGGAGTGTCCTGGCCCAGCCGAACGCGGGCGCACTCTATAAGCAGTCAGGAACGCTGGTGGCTCTGGACGCCTCGGCTATTGCGCCTGCTCCCGGCGGCACAGCGCACAACAATATGCAGGCCTACCTTGGCCTGAACTTTATCATCGCGATTGAAGGGGTCTATCCACCCAGCAACTAATGAGACGGCCTCTCGCGAAACCGTCTCAGGGAGAGAAAAAATGGAAAGCAAGCAGATGCAGAGTCCCGAAGCAATGGAAGGTGGGGGAAGTTCAAAGCCCAGTCTACTGGTGAAAGCGTGCAGCCGGAGAACCTTTGTGGTGGGCGGAACAGCGGCAAGTCTCCTGAGTACGCTGACAGGAGCCGCCCGGGCCAACCAGGCTGCGCCCGTTATCGGCGGGAAAACAGCCGCTCTGACGCCAGCAGCCGTCGGCTACTGGAATGCGGAGAAGAATCGCGTCGAGGCGGCAAGCGGTCTGATGCCGGAAGACATGCAGCGATTCACCGCAGGCGTACAGATTACGGTACACGGGCTGGGACGCGACCATGCTGATCCGGAGATCGCTTCGTTCGACCTCAACGCGCATTTCCCTTCGGCAAAGTCTGTTGAGGGCCAGCGCTTCGGTGCGTTCCACTACCGCCGCGACGACATTAATCATCACAGCAGCCCGGTGACATTTACTATGCCAGTTGGCAAGACGGACGGCCTTACTCTGTCGCTCGCCACCTGCCCGGATGCCGGAACGCCTGCCACCGGCCATGTCTGCCGATTCAGTATGACCGGCGGGAATCTGCCGAAACTGCGCGAAGGGGTCTATTTCCTGGCGCTTCCGACTTCGCACACCCCGCTTAAACCCGACTGGGATAGTTTCCAGTTTCAGCCTGAGAGGAGTGGCGACACTCTGGCTGGCGGTACGCTGATGCAGTCCACGCTGACGGGACAGAGACCGGTGGATTTCCACTATCTCGTCGTGACCGTCCGTGCAGCCGGCGTCTGACCCGAAAGCGCTTCCCGGCTCTGTGCGAAGGGCCGGGAAGACCTTCACTCGTCAGGATGGTGCATTCGCCAGTCTGCGGGGAGTTCTCCCGCATTGACGAAGCGGGCGACGTCCTCCAGAATCCAGTCGGGCGTCGAAGCCCCGCCTGTAATCCCGACGATCTGTTTGCCCTCCAGCCACGCCCCCTCTATCTCGTCCGCAGTTTCGATGTGATAGGCGGGAATGCCTTCGGCCTCGCACAACTCGCGCAGGCGACGCGTGTTCGCGCTCTTTTTGCCCCCTACAACGAGAGCGACCTCTACCTGACGGGCCATTCTTACCGCCGCCTCCTGAAGCTCGTCGGTCGCATTACAGACGGTGTTGAAGGCGCGGACTTCGGCGGCTTTTTTGCTGACCTCCGCGACGATCGCGGAGAAGTTGGCCGCATACTGCGTTGTCTGGCTGATGACGCCGACCTTCTTCCCGAGCGACAGCGCCGCGACCTCTTCCGGCGAGCTGACGACGCTCACGCGCCCTCCCAGCGCCTCCACCGCGCCAACGACGCCCCGGACTTCCGTATGGCCCTTGTCTCCGACCAACAACACCTGATAGCCCTGTTCGTGAAGCAATTTGGCCCGCAGATGGACTTTGGTGACAAAGGGGCAGGTTACGTCCAGAAGCTGCAAGCCCTGTGATTTGGCCTGACTGACAACAGCAGGCGAGACGCCATGCGCCGACAAGACGACCGTGCCTTCCCGAATCGTCTCCAGTTTCTCCGCCGTCTCGACGCCTTGCCGCCGCATTCGCTCGATAACCTGCTCGTTGTGGATCAGAGGTCCGAGCGTCGTAATTCGCCCCGTCTGTTCGCGGCGGGCGGCATCCGTCATCTCGACGGCGCGGCGCACCCCGAAGCAGAAACCCGCGACTTCCGCCAGCACAACACGCCTCTGTCCCATCGTGGGAACCGTCTGTGAATCACAAATACTTGCTGTCATCTTGACTTGCTCCTCTCAACGCTCTTCCGCACAATTCGCGGAGAAGCGGCCTTGTTATCGCTTTGCCCGGCAAAGTGCTTTGCATTTTCATTATAACCCTATCTTCGTCAGGATGTCAAGAGGGGCAGGAGTCCAATTTGCAAAACCCGAATATACCGGTCAGGGCCGTCTCGACTTTCTCGACTGCTATCCACAGCGAACAGTCCCTCTAACCATCCGAAAAAGATCGGCGAGCAGGCGCGAAAATGGCTTTGCGTCTCCCTGCTTACTGCCGAAGGAGAGTTTGTATCATGTCCTTACGTGTCGCCGTCATCGGCGTCGGACACATCGGTTCCCTGCATCTCGAAGCGTATCACACGCACCCCGATGTCGAGATCGTCGCGGTCTGCGATCTGCTTAAAGAGAAAGCGGAGGCCGCCGCAAAACAGTACGGTACGCTGGCGTACCACAATGTCGGTTCCCTGCTCTCGAAAGAGACCTTCGATGCGGTTTCTATCTGTACGGCGGGCGCACAAAACGGTTCCCATCACTTCGGCCCGGCCATGCAATGCCTCGGAGCGGGCAGACACGTGCTGTGTGAGAAACCTCTCTCCAATCAACTGGTCGAGGCGCGGGCGATGGTCGCGAAGGCGGAGCAGACGGGCCTCTATCTCGGCACCGACCTGAATCACCGTTTTACCCCGCAGGCGGAACAGGCCAAAGCGTGGCTGGAAGCAGGACGCATCGGAACGCCCCTGCTCGCCAATGTCACGCTCTGGATTGACAATCCCAACGACAAGTCTCCCTGGTTCCATATCCGCGCCCTGCACCCGCATAGCCTGGACGTGATGCGCTACTACCTCGGCAAAGCTGTGAAGGTTCATGCCTTCTTCAACCGCGCCCCGAAAGCGGACGGGCCGGACGGCAAGCGCGTCTGCTGGAGTAATGTGCAGGTCAATGTCCTGTTCGAGAACGGCGCGGTCGGGCATTTGACCGGTTCTTACGATGCGAACAGCCGCCTGAACCTGGAGCGCACCGAGGTCATGGGAACCGAAGGACGGTTCGTGATTGACAACTGTTACGAAAAGCTGACGCTCTATCCCCGCCATAGTAACGAACTGGTGGTGATTCCCAACGCGCTGTTCGGCGGCGTTCCCAACTTCGACGCGACCATTTCGCGCCGCGTTCATCGCTGGGTAGACCAACTGAACGCCCAGGTTCCCCGCGCCGAGATCGAGGCGAGCGGCGAGGATGGGCTTGCCGTACAGGAGATCATCGAGGCGGCGATTCAGAGCTGGGAAGAAGAGCGGGTCGTGGACGTGGCGAACGGGTAACCGTTCCGTTAAGATTTTAGAAGGAGGAGCGATAATGGCTCTCAAAGTGGCGGTCATCGGATGCGGCGGCATTGGAAACACGCATGGCCCGATCTATCTGCGGCACCCCGATACGGAACTGCTGGGTTACTGCGACATTCTGGAAGAGCGGGTCGCGAAGTCGGCGGCTCGGGACGGGGTGAAGCAGTGGACGAGCATCGCACAGATGCTTTCGGAGGTCGGGAACGAACTCGATATGGTCTCCGTCTGCTCTGCCGGAGCAGACAACGGCGGCGACCACTATACCCCAGTCATGGAATGCCTCCATGCGGGCCTGCACGTGCTGGGCGAGAAGCCGATCAGCAACAATATCGAACACGCCCGCGAGATGGTCGCGACGGCGAAAGAGAAGAATCTCTACTTCGGGATCAACCTCAATCACCGCTTCACGCCACCCGGCGCAAAAGCGAAGGAGTGGATCACGAGCGGCAAGCTCGGTACGCCCCTGCTCTGCAATATGACGATGTGGATCGGCAACCCGAACGAAACGTCGCCCTGGTTCCACATCCGCGCCCTGCATCCCCATTCGCTGGACATTATGCGCTACTACTGCGGCAAGGCGGTCAAAGTGCAGGCGTTCTTCAACCGCGCCCCGAAAGCGGACGGGCCGGACGGCAAGCGCGTCTGCTGGAGCAACGCGCAGGTCAATATCCTCTTCGAGAACGGCGTGGTCGGACACCTGACTGGCTCTTACGACACCAACCCGGCCCACAATCTGGAGCGGTGCGAAGTCATGGGAACGGAGGGCCGCTTCGTTCTGGAGAACTGCTTCGAGGAACTGACCTTCTACCCGCGCCATAGTATGGAACTGACGGTCATCAAGAACAGCATCATGGGCGGCATGACCGGGTTCGGGCAGACTTTCGACAAACGCATTGCCCGCTGGATCGAACAGGTCAAGGCAGGCGTTCCCCGTGAAGAGATCGAAGCGAGCGGCGAGGACGGTCTCGCCGTCCAGGAGATCATCGAAGCCGCAAAAACAAGCTGGGAGGAGAACCGCGTCGTAGATGTTGCGGGCTGATGCTCCCTTCGTTCTCACTCTCCCCTACATATCGCTTTCTTACAGCGAATGTCGGGGAGAGCCTGCTGAAACTCCGCCATGTACGGCGTCTCGAAATGGGTATAGAGGGTCGTTTCATTCTCCCATTCCTCGCAGACGTGGAAGCTGAATCGCGACACGACCTGCAACGACGATCATGAGCGGATGTCCTGATTGGTGTGGACAAATACTTGTCTGCGTATAGCGCTGCCCTCGAAATAGTCTTGATATGGCGAGCGGCGAACTCTGTGCGAGTTGCTGCGTATGTTCCACAGGGGAACGAGACGTTCCTGCCCGTTCCGCAGTACGGAACAATACGGGAAGTGGTGCTGCACCGAAGAGGGTATCGCAATAAACGAGCATGAAGAGCAGATTCCGGGGCGTAAAGTGAGTCGGCGTCAGATGGTTGTGGGCGGTCTGGGAATGGGTGCGACTGCCATTCTGCCTCGCGTTGCAGGCGCGGAAAACCGGCCTGCGGCAACTCCTGTTCTGGTCAATCAGGTCGGCTACCTGCCGGACGAGCCGAAACGCGCTCTTATTCCTCTTGCTCACGCGCCTGCCACGGGCCATTTTGAATTGATTGATGCCGCGAAAGGTTCCGTTCGTTTTACCGGTGAACTGAAACGGCTTCCCCTCCAGCGTGGTCAGGAGCGTTATCTGGCAGCGGACTTCGACGCCTACCAGAAGGCAGGGCGGTATCGGCTTCGGCTTTCGGACGGCAGCGTCTCGCCCCCTTTTGGCATCGGAAACACCCTCTACACCGATCTACAGCCGCTCATCCTGAACTATTTTTCCGAACAGCAGTGCGGAGTGCAGTGTTCTCCGCACCGCAAGCCCTGTCATCTGGACGATGGGATTATCAAGGGCGGATCACGGGATGGGGAGAAATTTGACGCGACGGGCGGCTGGCATGATGCCGGAGACTACCTCAAGTTTGTGGAGACGACCAGCTACGTCGTGGCACTGATGCTGCTTACCTATGAGTTCCGCACGGAGCGTCACGCGGCCCCTACTTCCTCGACCGTTCTTCCTCCTCTGCTCGTGCAGGCAAAAGTCGGCCTTGACTGGCTACTGAAGATGCACCCGACGCCGCAGCAGTTTTACTACCAGGCAGGCGATAAGCACGATCACGACCACTGGCGGCTGCCGGAGGACGACACCACACAAAAACGGAAATCCTGGAAGCCGCGTCCGGTCATGCAGGGCATCGGGGCGAATCTTGCGGGCCGGACAGCAGCGGCTTTCGCGCTGGCCTCGCGGCACTATCGGCCTTTTTTGCCTGCGCTGGCAGCCCGTTGTCTGGCGGCGGCGCAGTCAGTCTATCGGCTGGGACAGGCGAACCGGCGCGTTGTCTCCACAACGCCGTCAGAATTCTATCCCGAAGAGACCTGGCAGGACGATATGCAGTGGGGAGCCGCCGAACTCTATGCGGTGACCGGGAAACCTGCCTATCTCAAGCAGGCGCTTGCCTACGCCGATGAGAACGATGCCGCCGAAGACCCACTGAGCGTCTATATGACCAATGCTCTGGCCCACTTCCGTCTCTATCCTCATGTCGGCGCGGACGACAGGGAGACGCTGCTTGGGTATTTGCAGGCCGACGCCGCGAAGATGCACCGGCGCGGACGTGGAAACCCTTTTGGCCTCGCCACCCCGTACACCTGGGGAACCGCAGCAACGGCAGTGGGCGCGGCCCTGACCTGTCTGCTCACTGCCCGGCTTTCCGGCAATAAAACGGCCCTCGAAACCGCACGACGACAGCGCGACTTTATCCTCGGCTGTAATCCGTTTGGCCTCTCCTGCGTCATCGGTGTGGGAACCCGCTTCCCGAAGTACCCCCACCATCAGGCGGCCAGTCTCGGCAAATTCCAACTTACGGGCGGCATGATTGCAGGCCCGACCAGTCTCGCCGTTTTCGATAAACAGGATTTTCGCCGCGACAATCTGGAGTTCAGCACCGGAACACCTCCCTCGCCGGAAAGTAACCCTGACGACATTGGGGTCTATCAGGACTCGGTGCATGACTTCGTTATTAATGAGCCTGCGATAGACTACACCGCGCAGTTCCTGCTCCTGACGGCTTTCTATATCGTCCCTGCGAGGTTGTCCGAAGGTTGAAAACCCTGGTAGGTGTTCCGGGGGTTGAAAACCCCAGTGAGTTTGTCCGGGGGTTGAAAACCCCCGTCATTAAAAAGCAAACGTCTTGCAGACGGAAATGCGCCAAACTCTTGCTTTTCTCTTCGCCTATCAGGGCGTCCTGACAAGTACGTGCCTCCGACCGCTTCGTCCGTAGGACGACCGCTTTTTCCAGCCCGGCACGTTCTTGTGCCGGGCAACGCACTCCAATCCCTGGCAGGTGGGTAGGGTGAAAAGGGCCGGATGGGTTTAGGAACCACTTCCCGGCAACGCCCTCCGAAACCTGGCAGGTGGACCGGGTACAAAAACGTATCCGGCAAGAAAGTGCGGGCGTCCTGCGGACGCAATCTTCCGAAGCCAATTCTCGTCGGAGCGCCTGTTCTGGTGGGGTTGGGAACCACTTTCCGACAACGCCCTCCGAAACCTGCCAACCAACAGGGCATTTCCGTCTGCAAGACGTTTGCACTTTAATGACGGGGGTTTTCAACCTCCGGCCAAACTCACAGGGGTTTCAACCCCCGGAACACCTACCAGGGCTTTCAACCCCCGGACAAACTGCCGGAGATGTCGGGAGCGAGATCAGCTTTCTCCATCTGCTCGCGGGGGATAAGTTTGCCGAGCGCCTTTTCGACGACAGCGGGAGCGACGCGGTGCGCGAAAAGCGTTCCCGGCCCGCTCATTCCGCCGACAGCCACTTCGTCTTCCGGCTCTTTGACCAGGCGATAGAGGGTGTCTACGACCTCTTGAGGGTCATAGACGGGCGGAATCGGCATGGCTTTATGGCCGGTGTGGTCAGCGAAGTGTTCGAAGAAGAGGGTGTCCATCGCCATCGGGTAGACCGTGCAGACGTGAATTCCCTCGATATTGTTGACCGCCAGTTCCTGACGCAGCGCCCCGTCCAGCCCGGCGACACCATGCTTCGCGGCGGCATAAGAGGCATAGTAGGGCGCGGGAATCTTGCCCAGCACGGAAGAGACATTGAGGAGCGTTCCATGCTTCTGTTTGTGGAACTGCTTCATGGCGTAGTAACTGCCGTAGAGTGTGCCGAGCATGTCTGTCTCGATAACCTGCACGTGTTCGGACAGTGGAACTTCCTCGAAGCGCCCGAGGGTCCCACTGCCCGTATTGTTGATCCAGACATCTATCCGACTGAACGTGGAAACCGCTCTTCGGGCCAGTTGTTCCACATTTTCTGCCTTGCTCACATCGGTATGCATGGCAAGCGCCCGTCCGCCAAGTGCGGCGCACTCTCGCGCCAGTTCTTCCAGCAGCTCTTCCCGCCGTGCGGCCGCCACGACGAACGCCCCGGTTTCCGCGAATTTCCGGGCAGTCCCTTTGCCGATTCCACTGGACGCACCGGTTATGACAACGACTTTCCCCGCCATCTCCTGATCCGCCATTTTCATAGTCTCCTTCACGAGAGATTTTACATACCCTACAGCCTCCGCTTCCATAATGCTCCCCAGCCAACTCTTTCTCTACCTAAAGCGACGGGGGACAGCGGCTGCTGTCCCCTAAATACCTAAATCCGCCGAAGAAGCTCCTAAACGGTACCCCGTATTAGTCTTGACCTATTCTTCTGTCTTGTTCGCCATGGCGTGTCCCTCCCGTGAAAGGAGTGATGGAGAGTCGTAGGCGATTGCAATCTTTTCAAGCAAGGCCATGACACCGGGTACAGGATGCTCATAGTTTAGGCCAGACTCTTCTCCGCGTGCTCACGCGCCTCTGCGTACTGGCCTAACTTGTACTCCGCCTGGGCAAGACTCACCAATAGCAGACCTTTGCCGGATGTCGCTCCCGTATGTTGAGTCAATTCCAGACCTTCCTGACAACAGGAGACTGCCATTGGAAAATCCTCTGCCAGCAAGGCGGAATAGCCTAACAACCAGAGTGCGTGTGAGCCTGTATTTCGGTCTTTCAGGTGTTTACTCAAGCGGACCATATCCTCAATCAAAGTCTGGGCCGCACCTATCTCGCCGCCGGTTCTTAGCAGCAAGTAGCCTAATTCACCGGATACGACAGCGATATTTCTGTAGTCCTTTAGTTCGCGGAACAGGCGCAGTCCCTCCTCAAACCACGCAATCCGCTGTTGTATACTATTCTCTTGTAACCATCTTTGCGCCATCTGGCAAAGGGATTCTGCCATGCCTTGCTTATCATTTGCCAGTCTGAATATCTCAAGACTTTCTGTTAAGTCCGCTAAGGCATCTTCATCAGATATTGTCCAACTACGTGACTTCAGCACCAGTGTTCGCGCATACCACAGACGGTCAGCGCTGTCGGCAAATATTTGCAGCGCCTCGCCACAGTAAATTCCATGCTGAAGAGAATCTCCGTGAGAAGTCGCCATATAGGCGGCTCCAAAGAGCAGTTTCCCATGGATTGTTCCCCAGAGATGGTTAGAGCGTGGAACCAGGTTTTCCAGCCACCGTCTCCCTTCCACGAAATGCCCACGCACGATCCAGAAGAAAGATAAAGCCCCTGCCATCTGGCAGGCGAGTTTCAGAGAGCTGTCACTCCCTGCGCTCCAATGCAGGGCGGCTTCCAGATTGTCGTACTCTGTGTCCAGGCGATCCAGGATGGCCACCTGCTGTCCTGATGACAGAAACTCCTCCTGCGATTCCGCAAAGGCAAGGAACTGTTCAGCGTGTAGCCTCTGATATCGTTCCGTCTGCCCGGATGCCTTCAACTGTCCGGCAGCGTATTGCCTGACCGTCTCAAGCAGACGGTACCGTCCGACCCCCTCCATTTCCTCGTAGAGGACCAGAGAGTGATTTACAAGGGACGTCAAAGCATCAAGAATGCCTGCAGTTTCCGTCGGCGATGCAGCGCATACGATCTCGACAGATTCCAGTGTAAATCCGCCCGCAAAAACGGAGAGGCGGTGGAGGAGTTGCTGTTCGGGGGTGCTGAGAAGATTGTGGCTCCAGTCCATGAGCGTAGCGAGTGTTTGATGCCGGGGCAGGGCGGCGGAGTTACCGCCACTCAGCAGAGAGTAGCAGTCGTGGAGACGCCGGGCGATCTCCCCGACAGGCAACGAGACGACACGGGCGGCGGCCAGTTCGATGGCGAACGGAATGCCGTCCAGTTGGAGGCAGATTTCAATCACGGCGCGACAGTTTCGGGCATGGAGTGAAAAACCATGCAGTTTCGATTCCGCCCTTTCCAGGAAAAGCCGCACGGCATCGGAACGATCCGCAAGTGGAAGGAGCGTCGCATCGTCCTCGGGTAGGCTGTTCGTGTCCGGCAACGAGAGGGAGGGCACACGCCAGACGGTTTCGTCGGGCAGATTGAGCGGTTGCCGGCTGGTCATGAGAACCGTAATGCCTGGACACTGTTGAAGGAGCGACTGGATGTGTACAGTGCCTGCGCCGAGCAGATGCTCCATATTGTCCAGAACCAGCAGCAGGGACTTTTGACGGAGGAATTCGATCAAACTGTCGGCGGGCTGCTTTTTGGGGTCCGGGGGAATGCTGAGTGCAGCGAGGATTCGCGATGGTATCTCGTCGGGATCGGTCAGTGTGTCCAGCGCGACGAACGCCGCGCCTTGCGGATAGCCATTCGCTTCCTGCGCGGCGACGACCGCCGCCAGGGAGGTCTTCCCCACCCCGCCGGAGCCTGTCAGGGTGACAAGGCGGGATTTCCCCAGCGCCGCGACGATCTGAACAACGTCGTTCTCTCTGCCAATGAGCGGGCGAACGCGAGCGGGAACAGATACTGGTCTGGCGTTGGAGTCCTCCCCCTTTGGCCGAATGAGACGGGGCTTTGCCGCCTGCTGGAGATCGGCGCGGATGCCCTGATACAACTGCTCCATCTCTGCGGGTGGCCGGGAAGAGAGTTCGTTCTCGCGCAGAAAGCGGGAATACTCCTGAAAGACCAGCAGGGCGGCGTTGAGATCGCCTCCCTGTAGGAGAGCCTGCATCAAATCCCTATGGGCGCTGTCACGGAAAGGATCAGCCCGAACTAACAGACGCAGATAGCGCGATGCGAGCCGCCAGTTCTCCTGCCGATGGGCATCCTCCGAAAGTCGCCCCAATAGTTGTATGTATTTGTGTTCGCGGTCAGCACGCTCGGGAATCACCCAGGGTTCCTGACAGTCCTGAAGCAGTGGGCCGCGATAATAGGCGACCGCGCGATCCAAACAGGAGGGGTCTTTACTGGCGAAAAGGGAGTCAAAAATGACGAGGTCGCATTCCGCTCCATCCAGATGAAGACGCAGGGTGTTTCTCGTTACCGATTCAATCCGATCCGCCTCTTTTCCGAGCGCTTTCCGCAGGTCCGTCAGGCTCAGGTTCAGATTCGCTTTGGCCTGATTTCCCCAGCTATCGGGCCAGAGCGTCTCCGCCAGCCATTCCCGCTGTACCTCCCGGCCATGATTCAGCCCCAGAAGTCCGAGCAGCCAGTAGCCTTTGCGCGTCCGCAGCCGGGGCATCGGCACACCGTCAATGTTAAACTGCATCGCGCCAAACAGATTAAAGACAGGATGTTGTTGATAAATCATTTGTCAAAAACTCTCCGCTGTTATTTTTTTAATCCTCGGCGTTCAATTCACCGCTTGATAGCTCAAATCCTCTGTTTTTGATAACCCTGCTGATAACCGGCCTATGTTATTCTTCCCATGTGATCAGATAACTCTGTCTGACCGATCCGTTAAGATGTTGCGTGCCTGGAAAATAGCCGCACCCACCCCCTAATTCCGGGGGAGCAGGGATTTACATGCCATTGAGTATACACAGGGCATGGAAGGCTGATGTGCATTTCTCGAAAGGACTGGTGCTTTTATGTCTACTACCATTCAAGACGATATGGCGAATCGCCTCTCGCGCATTCGCAAGCAGCCTCTGCCGCCCGCTGCGACTACTGCCCCCACCGCCTCCCCTTCCACCTGGAGCGACGACAAGGCCGAGGATATTGAAGATGTCCCGGTTGCCTCTCCCGCTCCTGCCGCCGCAGTCAAACGCGCCGCTTCACGGCGGCGTCTCCCGGTCGGTCTGCTCAAGAACGCCGGTTTCGTCGGTCTCGGCCTGCTGGCCGGACTGGTCGGAGCGCGGATCAAGATGGATCGTTCCAGCGTTATTTCGATCAATGGTACGTCCATCTCGGCGAAAGAGTTCCGGCATCGGTGCGAGCTGGCTTCCGGGAACGCGGTCGCGCAGCAGATGGTGAAGGAGGAGCTTCAGCTTCAGTTCGCCGAGAAGCAGGGCGTCCTGCCGGGTGCGGCGGAAGTCGAGGCAAAATACCAGGAGGCCGCGAAGAACCCGGACTTCCTGAAGACCCTCGCCGCACAGCACAAGACCCCCGAGGACTTCCGGCGGGGCATCCTGCTCGATCTGGCAAACGCCGCCATCCTCGGCAAGGGCGTGACGGTCAGCCCGGACGAGGTCTTTGCCTTTTACAACGCCAATTCCGACCAGAAAAATCCGAACGCCCGCTACTATCGGCCCGAAGCGGTGCAGGTCGCGGCGATCATCACCGACAAACCGGCGGACATCCAGAAGGCCATACATGACCTGGCAAGCGGCGCTTCCTTCGCCGCCGTCGCCGCGAAGTATAGCAAGGACGCCAGCCGCGCCAACAGCGGCCTGCTGCCGGCCATTCGGCGGGGACAGATGGACGCAGGTAAGTTCCCCGGTCTGGAGCAGGCTCTCTTCGGAATGCAGACGGGCCAGCAGCGCGACGACATCAAGATCGGCAATACCTACTGGCTTGTGCGCTGCGTGGGTCGCCAGACCGAGGCCGCCGTGCCTTTCGACAAGGTCAAGGCGGAGTGTGAGCAGTTGGCCCGGCTGGAGAAGGGCGCGAAAGACAACGGCGCGTCCATTCAGGCGGAATCGGTGGCCTTCCAGAAAGCCGCCGAGATCAAAGCGTTCGATACGCAGTACACAGACGCCGTCTCGCTCAAGTAGCGAAGAGGGCGCTTTTCCCCGTTCTCTCTTTCTTTGAAAAGGAAAACATGGTGCAGACAAACTACAAGAAACGGAAATCCCCCTTGCGTGGCCGTCCGTCCTGGGCGCGGTTCTTTTGCGGGGTGGTCGCCATCGGAGGGGCTCTCAGCCTCTCTCCCTCCCTCCACGCCGACACCATCAACTGGACATTGGCGGGCAGTGGCAGTTGGGACGTGGCCGCCAACTGGACCGACACCACCAACTCCACGCACGTCGTCCCAACGGCTGCCGACACGGTCACCGTTTCCAATGGCTCGACCGTCTCGAAAAATAGCGGTTCTCTCGATGCCAGCAGCCTGACGCTGAGTGGAAGTACTCTCTCGATTAGCAGCACCCCTACCTACAACATAGCCTCTACTATTTTGAAGACAGGCGGAAACCTGATCTTCGGCAGCAACTACACACTCAACAACAACACCGTCACTTTCGGAGATACCAACAGCGGCACGAGCCTCGTCACCGCTGGCAACGGTACACTCACTCTGGGAGCAGGCGAACTGGTACATGGCAACACCGGACGCATCTACGGCAACGGAGCCATTGGCAACCTCGCAAATGCCGGAACCATCTCTGCTGATGTCTCCGGCGGCACGATATCCCTGGGTAACGGAGGAGGCAGTGCCATTAACCTCACCAATACCGGCACCCTCTCCGCTCTCAACGGAGGAACGCTCAGTTATGGGGGGGCGACCTTCACCAATACAGGAACACTGACAGCCAATGGGACGGGTTCAACGATCAACTTGAGTGGGACGACAACCTTCCTCAACGGCAGCGTCCTGAATGTACTGAACGGCGGTGTCATCAACATCATCGGATCAAGCAACAACGCTGGTTCGCTCGTTATCGCTGGCACCTACGGCGGTGGGTTCAACACCGGGACGGTCTCTGTGCCTGGAAATGGCACGCTGACCGGTGGCTATACACAGACGGCGGGCGCTACGATTGTGGACGGAACACTGGTCGGCAATCAAATACTCACCATCAACAACGGCACGCTCACCGGCAAGGGAACCATCGTCGGCAACGTCGTCAACAACGGCGGCTCCATCAGTCCCAACGGCCCCTCTTCCGGTAAGCTCACCATCAACGGCAACTACTCGCAGGCCATCGCGGGCAGCCTGACTGTTGACCTGGCTGGCTACACACAGGGAACCACCTACGACTGGCTGTCCGTCTCTGGCACCTCGACGCTGAACGGCATCCTCAACGTCAACCTACTCAACGGCTTCTCGCCCATCGTAGGGGATACATTCACCTTCCTCAACTACAGCAGCAAGACCGGGGCGTTCTCGACCCTCAACAGCCTCAACAACGGCTACGGCTACAGCGTCACCTACAACGGCACCAACGCCCAACTGCACGTAACGCAGTCTGCCGCTGCTAACACCCCAGAGCCGGGAACGGTCGGGCTGCTCATCGGTCTCGGCGGCTTCGGCCTCGCCCTCACCCGCCGTCGTAACACCCGCAAGAAGGCCTAAACCCCTTCTCCGTAAGTGAAAACAGTCCGGTACAGGGCAGAACTTTTGCCCTGTACCGATCAGAGCGGTGGCAACAATTACGGCACCCTGCGCCGTCGGCGTAAATGACATGCCGCCCTTGGCAGGCATTGGATACACATGCAGGGAACAAGGCAGGTCGCGCCCACATAGGTTCTGCCTTCTTCCTGCACAGACTCAGTCCGCCGATAACGGGCTGAGGACAAATGATCGACAAAAGCTACCCTGATTTGCGAAAGGAAAACTCATCCATGACTCAGTTTATGCGTTCTACAACCGCGACGGCGGCTCTTCTGACCCTGCTGTGTGTCGGCATCGGCGGCGTTGCACACGCCAACACATATAGTATCACCGACCTGGGTACGCTAGTCGTCAGTTAACTGAAGTTTTATACATTCGACATCGAAGCCTGCGATCTCAAATCGGAAACAATTAGGGCTTTTGAAACGATAAAACTTGGATTAACTAACGACTAGGCGGGATAGATAGTTACGCCTATGGTATCAACAGCTTTAACCAGATCGTCGGAGTCTCTCAACGCGCAGACGGGAATTCTCATGCCTTCCGTTGGACGGCCGGCACCATGACCGACCTGGGAACCCTAGGGGGACTAACCAGTGTCGGTCTCGGAATCAATGACACGGGCGATGTAGTAGGACAGGGAGATACCGCTACCGTCACATCTCAAGCTTTTCTTTTTAGCGGTGGAACTATGCACAACATCAGTTCCCTCAATAACGGCGGCTTTGCTGAAAACGGATCGGCAATTAACAATGCCGGTCAGATCACAGGAAATTCCGCCTACGGCGCCTATCTTCATACTGGCACTGGGCCAATACTCGCGGCGGAGAAAATCGCGAACGGCGGAGGGGAAGGTGTCAATAACGTAGGCCAGGTTGCGGGTCGAACAAATAACGCATTCCGCTATACGAGCGGAGTTATAACCAATCTCGGCAATCTCGGCGGAACTTACAGCCAGTCCAAAGGCATCAACGATTCTGGACTGGTCGTTGGTGGTGCTAACCTTGCCAACGGAGATACGCACCCGTTCTATTACGACGGATCTATCCACGACATGGGCACTCTGGGAGGTACATTTGCGATTGCGTTAGGCGTGAACAATTCAGGACAAATCGTCGGTGAGTCGAGGGTTACAGGAAGTAACACAGTCCATGCCTTCCTCTTCAACGGAGGTGGATTGACGGACCTCAACACTCTGATTTCTCCCTCTGCGGGTTGGACGCTTACCGCAGCTTTCGGTATCAACAGCAGTGGTTCTATCGTGGGTTACGGCACCAATTCCCTCGGCCAGAATCATGGTTTTCTGTTGACCTCTGGCTCTACAACAGCAGCCACACCGGAACCGGGAACCGTCGGCCTACTGGTCGGCATGGGCGGCTTTGGTCTCTCCCTCGCCCGCCGTCGCAACACCCGCAAAAAGGCCTGATGTTTCCCATCCCACGTCGCCATCACTCACTTTGAATGGTGGCGGCGCAAAATCATCTTCCTCTAAAAAGAGAAAAGGACGACAATGACACTCAATCAAGCGACAAAAATGCTCTGCGTACTGGGAATGATCTCCCTCTCCTCCCTAGCGCAGGCGCAGACACAACGGATCAACTACCAGGGAACTATCTCGCAGATATTCGACAACGGGCATGCTTTCGACAGTTCTATTCAGATCGGAACGCCCTTCAGCGGCACAACGACCATAGATTTCAGCAAGTCGCCCGAACCAGGCTCCAACTCCACGAATGCGTTCTATCACTTTGGTTCCGGCTTTGGGACGGACGCCACAGTGGGTGACTATACCCTCACGAAGACCGTTGACTTTACAGTCAATAACGGAATGTATATCTACGTTACGAACGCCTCTCCGGGCGGACAAGACGAAGTCCAAACTTCCTCCGATGTAGCGGTGACCTCCACCAACGTCTCTGCCGCGACTCTCAATCGCGTCGCAGCACACATCTTCCTGGTAGATAATAGTGGAACGGCTATCACCAACACGCAACTGAACGTCGGGCTATACGATCTGAGTAAATGGCAGACGCATTTTGTTCAGGTTCAAGCCCAGAACTCCTCCGTAAGTTCCAGTGGCGCACAGTTCAACGTGGCAATTACTTCCCTGAGCGTCGCGACACCGGAACCAGGTAGTCTGGCCCTGATTATCGGGATGGGGGTTACCGGCGCAGGCCAGCTTCTCCGCAAGCGCCGTCGCAACACCCGCAAGAAGGCATAAACCCCTTCTCCGTAAGTGAAACAGTTCGGTACAGTGCAAGAGTTTTGCCCTGTACCGGACACTCTTCGTTCCTTATCTACATTCACCACCTGGTGCAAGTGAGTCAGACAGAGATTTTATGCCGGAACTGTCTGCTCGACTGGTATCCCCATCCATACACACAACAACCAACCAAGGGAGAATTCTCACATGACAACCGAACACAACACGCTCGAAGCCCGCCTGGAGCGTCTTGAACAGGACAATGCAGCCGTGAAAGCGGACAACACCCGACTGAACGCTCAGTTCGGACAGGCACAACGCAAACTCAAGGTGCAGATGGGCCTCGCGCTGGTCGCCGTGGTCGGAGCCATCCTCCTCTCCCCCGCCAACCGAGTCGCTATCGCTCAGGGCTACGGCGTCACCCTCGCCAGCCTCAATACCCGCCTGAACACCGTCGAATCCAAAACGCAGTTCCAATCTGCCGACGCCACTGCCAAGGCCACAACCTTCAGCGGTTGTAACGTGATCGTCAACGACGGCGGTGGTCAGACTAGCAGCATCGTCACCAACAACGCCGGAGCCGGAGTGGGCAACCTGATCCTAGGCTACAATGCGCTCCGTGGCAATGCGTCAGATATACGGACAGGCAGCCATAACCTGATTATAGGAGACAACCAGAGCTACTCCTCATATGGCGGGCTGGTCGCAGGCCAGTTCAATACGATTTCCAACAACTATGCCTCTGTCTCCGGCGGCTACGCCAACACGGCCAGCGGCCTGTACGCCTCGGTATGCGGCGGGCAATCCAATACGGCCAGTGGCAACTCTGCTTCGGTCTGCGGGGGTGGTATCAACTTGGCCAGCGGGCAATACTCCTCAGTCTCCGGTGGCTACCAAAACACGGTCAGCGCAGTGTATGCCTCGATCTCCGGTGGCAGCACCAACTTGGCCAGTGCCGGGTATTCCTCGGTCTCCGGCGGCCTATCCAACACGGCTAACGGGGGATATGCCTCGGTCTCCGGCGGCTCCCAAAACACGGCCATCGGCAGCACCGCCTCGGTCTCCGGCGGCTTACTAAACATGGCTAGCGGCCAGCTCTCCTGTGTCTCAGGCGGCTATCAAAACACGGCCAGTAACTTCACTGCTTCGGTCTCAGGCGGCAACCAAAACACGGCCGGCGGCCAGTACTCGTCTGTCTCCAGTGGCCAGAGTAACACAGCTAGCGGCCAGTATTCCTCGGTCTCCGGTGGCCAAGGTAACATAGCCAGCTATTTCTATGCTTCTGTCTCCGGCGGCGCTTTCAACACAGCCAGCTCCACGTACTCCTCAGTCTCCGGTGGTGGGGGCAACACGGCCGGGAATACTGGCGCCTCGGTCTCCGGCGGCAACCATAACATGGCCAACGGCCAGTACTCCTCGGTCTCCGGGGGCTACTTTCTTCTGGATAGCACTACATATGGATGGGCTGCGGGCAATACCAACGGCAGCGTACTCAACGGAAGTGGCACCTACAATTCCAACTAAGCGTGCAAGCGAGCCGTGCACCGGGTAACTGGACAGCAGGCTCCGGGGAAGCCGAGACAATAACGGCTTCCTCCTCCCTCACTTGCCCGGCCAGTGGAACTGTCTGATGGCTCGATAAGGGGCATACACCCCGAATAACGACCGCCCCGGGAACGTCCGAGGCAAGCGGCGATCCGAGCACTGGCCTGATAGCTTTTGCTCTTCTGCGAAAAGGAAACATGCGAATGTCTGCTCATTATGTTAACGGCAATCTCTCCCTCTGCCCAGCGATACGCCCTATTTCTCGAAACGTCCTCCACACCCTAGCTCCCCGTCCCGGCAAATCTGCTTCCCGTAGTTGCCGTCACCTGTTCGCTCTCGCCGCCCTGCTCGGCGCGCTCTGGGTCGCCCCGCACGCCCACGCTCAGGATGCCCTCCTCACTAATGGCAGCTTCGAGACCGGCAACTTGAGCGGGTGGACGACCGCCGCTTCCGGTGATGGCAGCTTCCAACTCGGTACCACCGCAAACGATGGCAGCGGCCACTACCTCACACCCGGCACGCAGTCCTTTTCGGTCGGCCCCAAAAGCGGCTTCTACTATGCCGTCTCCGATGGCTCCAGTCCCGACAATGCTGGCCCCGGAGCGCATGCGCTCCTGCAATCGTTCACCCTTTCGGGCGCAGCCAGCCATGTTCTACTTAGTTTCGATATGTTCGTCAACGATTACAACGGCGCGGGTGCGCTCAACGTCGGGGGGGCGCTCGATCCCACACAGGCTACGCCCACGCAATACGCCCGGGTGGACATTCTCAAAGGCACAGCCTCTGCGCTTTCTACGGACGTCTCGGACATCTTGGTCAACCTTTACGCCGGAGAAGATGCCGGCAATCCGCCCAACGCCTACACACACTACCAGTTTGACCTGACCAGTTTCCTGCCGACGGGCAGCACCTATCAGGTGCGCTTTGCAGAAGTGGACAACCAGTTTGTGCTCAACCAGGGAGTAGACAACGTCTCGCTAACGGCGATCACACCGGAACCGGGCACACTGGGCTTGCTATTGGGCCTCACGGCATTCGGTGGTCTGCTTAAAACCCGTCTGCGCCGCAAATAGGCGCGTCTCTGTTTCCTCTATACACACCAACAACCAACCCAGGGAGACTCCTCACATGACAACCGAAAGCAACACCCTCGAAGCCCGCCTGGAGCATCTTGAACAGGACAATGTAGCCGTGTAAACAGAGAACACCACACTGCACTCTCAGTTCGGAAAGGCACAACGCAAACTCAAGGTGCAGAAGGGTCTTGCGCTTGCCTCTACTGGTATTTTGCGGGCTGGTGCAATGATTCTGGCCGCAGTCGCGCTCTGCTTGGCGGTAGGACCAACTCATGCCCAGGAGTTTGTTACGGTGGATGTCCCCGGCGCATTAGGAACAGCCGTCTATGGAATAGATGGCAATAATATCGTTGGCTATTACTATGACAGCACCACAAGTCATGGTTTTCTCTACGATGGCACAACCTTCACGACTCTGGACCACCCCGATCAGGTATTTGGCACAGCGGCTTACGGCATCTCTGGCAACACCATCGTCGGCACATATTATACAGGTCAACAGTTCGGTCAAGTGGTCTTCGTCTATAACCACGGATTCACGTACGATACGCTGAGTCAAGCGTACACGACACTGGATGATCCTCTGGCGCAGTCTGCTGGCGCGACTTCCGCGAACGGCGTTTCCGGAACAACGGTTGTAGGCGATTTCTTCGATGACGCCAACGTAGATCATGGGTTCGCTTACACTGCCGGCGTTTACACCACGCTCGATGACCCATTGGGTGTAGATACCGTGGCTCTCGGTATCTACGGGAATACGATCGTCGGATACTACTTTGACGGTGCAGGAAACTACCACGGCTTCTCGTACAACGGTACAGATTACACAACGCTAGACGATCCGCTCGGGGCGCAGGGAACGACGGCATACGCCATACAGGACAGCACAGTGGTCGGGAATTATGTCGATACCGATGGAAATGGACATGGATACATTTTCGACGGTACGAACTACGTCACGGTGGACGAGCCGCAGGCCTACCAACCATACGGCGGCACCAGCCTGTCCGGCTTCTCGGACGGGAAGGCCATAGGAAACTTCAACGACGCCGCCGGTGTGGCACATGGGTTTGTCGCCTCGACCCCCGAACCCGGCGTCTATGCGCTTCTCGCCACTCTTGGCATCAGCAGTTTGGGTTACGCTCGGAGCCGCAAGAGCATATTTGCTCGTCTGTTAAAGAAGGCTTAACCTCTCCTTAACACTCCCTGTGCTATACTCTCTTCTGTCAGACATTCAGACGGACAGGAGAGAGATATGCAGGCTACCAAACGAACGACAGCACTGGCGGGAGCGGCGCTGCTGGCGGCGGGACTGGGCGCGATGGCGGTCGCCCCCACCCTGCGCCCCTCCCACCTTATTCACCCGAAAACGTCCCTGCCCATCGTGGTTCCGGGCAAGGATGGCGATGCGACTCTGCTGTTCAATGGCTGGAAGATCAGCCCGGCAGGTCGGCCCCTCACCACCAACGATTTTCTGCTCGGCGGCGCGTTCAGCCCGGACGGCAAGACGCTCGCTATCGCCAACTGCGGCTACAATCCCCATGCGATTCACCTGATTGATGTCGCGACAGAGAAAGAGGTCGCCAATCTCGGCGTACTGCGAACCTGGAACGGTATTGCGTGGTCGCCGGACGGCAAGCGGCTCTATGCGTCCGGCGGCATTCCTCTGTTCGGCAACGATGTCCTCGTCTACGAAAAGGCGGACGACGGAACCTGGAAAAAGGGCAAGAGTTTCGCGCTGACGGGCAGTGACCCGAAGAACACCGCCGTTGCCGGTATCGCCATCTCCAAAGACGGCAAGTACCTCTATGCCCTCAACAACTCCGACGGCAAACTCTACATTCTCGATACCGCTGAGGGCAAAACCCTCTCCAGTCTCGCGGTCGGTGACCATCCCGTCGCGGTGACGTTGAACAGCGACGGAACCCTGCTCGGCATCGCGAATATGGGCGGCGCGGAGGTCGTCGGGGTGCGCGTAGAAGACCCGGCGCAGCCCGAAGTCGTCGCGCACCTTGTCTCCGGCGAGCATCCTAATGACCTCGCTCTCGCCGCCGATGACCGCCTCTACGCCTCCTGCGGCAACTCCGATGAGGTCTCCGTGTTTGACGCGGCGTCGGGCAAACCTCTGGAGACGATACGCACCGCGCTCACCCCGAAATCGCCCTCCGGCAGCACTCCTGTCGCCGTCGCCGTCTCGCCGGACAGCAAAACACTCTACATCGCCAACGCCGATAACAACAATGTCTGCGTCGTGGATGTCTCCGAAGTCGGCAAGGCGAAGGTCAAGGGCTTTATCCCGACAGGCTGGTATCCCACCGCCATCAAAGTCACGCCGGACGGCAAGAAACTTATCATCGGAAGCGGCAAGGGAATGGGAACCGGCCCCAACGAGGTCAAGCTGCCCATCAATCCCGATCATCCCGCCGGCTTCGTGCATCACGGGCATCAACTGCGCGGCCTGCTCTCCTTCCTAGAGGTTCCGAACGACGCCAAACTCGCCGAATACACAAAACAGGTCATGGCGAACACGCCCTACGCCGATAAGCAGTTGACGGATTCCATCGCTACCTCTAGGACCGCCATCCCCGCCCATCTCGGCGATCCCTCTCCCATCAAGCACATTCTCTACATCATCAAAGAGAACCGCACCTACGATCAGATGTTCGGCGACATCGCGAAGGGGAACGGCGACAGCAAACTTTGCCTCTTCGGACAGGATGTGACGCCCAATCACCACGCCCTCGCGGAACAGTTCGTGCTGCTCGACAACCTCTATTGCAGCGGGGAAGTCTCGCAGGACGGGCATCCCTGGTCTACCTCCGCGCTCGCCACCGACTTCACACAGCGGGCCTGGGTTCTCTCCTACTCCGGCAAAGGCAGTGTCAAAGAGACGGACAGCGTCACCGATCCCAAAGCCGGGTTCATCTGGGACGCCTGCAAGCGCAAGGGGCTGACGTATCGCAGTTATGGCGAGTACGCCGGTCACCCCTCCCTCGCGGGCCACACCAACGAGGAGTTCATCGGCAAGGGCAAGCCGAACACCGTGCCGAAAGGCCGGGATATGGACAAGGCCGACATCTATCTCGACGAGTTCAAAGAGATGGAGACGAAAGGCACGGTTCCCGCCTTCACCGTCATGAGCCTCGGCGAAGACCACACCAACGGCACAAAGGTCGGTTCATACTCCCCGAAATCTATGGTCGGCTCCAACGATCAGGCCATCGGCAAGATCGTCGAGGGCCTCTCCCACTCGAAACTGTGGAAAGAGTTCGCGATCTTCATCATTGAGGACGACGCCCAGAACGGCCCCGACCACATCGACTCCCACCGCACGATGGGCCTCGTCATCAGCCCCTACGTCAAACGCAATGCGATAGACAGCACCCTCTACTCAACCGCCTCCATGCTTCGTACTATGGAACTGATTCTCGGCCTGCCGCCCCTCACGCAGTACGATGCCTCCGCCACGCCCATGTTCAACAGCTTCACCAACAAGGCCGACCTCACGCCCTACGCCAACGTCGCGCCGCGTATTGACCTGAACATGAAGAACACCGCGCTCGCCTACGGAGCCAGAGAGTCGAACCGTATGGACTTCACCGCCTACGACAAAGCCGACGAACAGGCGCTGAACCGTATCCTGTGGCACTCCATCAAAGGGGCGAATGTTCCGATGCCCGCTCCCGTCCGCAGCGCCCACCTTCTCGCCAACGGCGCTTCCCTCCGCACCTCCCATCCCTCCCGCGACACCGACGACTGACCGGCGGGTCTCTTTCGGTAAGTCTCACTTCACCTGGTCAATGAACAGGCCGCCACATCGCAAGTGATGTGGCGGCCTATTCTCGGTAAGATTCGCGTCCTCTAAAATATCTCCCCGATGCTGCCAAGTGTACGTGCATTGCTCGCCAGATGGCTCTTGAAGAAGGCGAACATCGCTTCGTCGGCATGGAGGGCATCGTCGCCGCCGAAGCCGTGTCCGGCGTTTTCCAGCGTGAGCAGTTCCGCCTCTGCGCCGGAAGCCTTCATCTTGTCCACGAACCAGATGGCCTGCTCATGGGCGACATAGTTGTCTTTGGTGCCGTGAATGCACAGCGTCGGGGCGGCGGCAGGGGTTATCCAGTAGAGCGGGCTGGCCTGGAGATGCTTCGTCCGGGCTTTCTCCAGATCACCGCCGAGATAGAGCGGCAGAACTTCCGCCGCATCCACGCTCTTGCCGTAGGATTTCGTGAAGTCGGTCGGGCCGAAGTAGCTGACGACCGCCTGCACCGCGCTGGACTGCTCCGGGTTGCCTTCGTCGCCTTCCAGCGACTTCACGCCCTCCGTCACCCCGAGCATCTCCGCCAGATTCGCGCCCGCCGAGCCGCCCATCGTTCCGATACGCGAGGGGTCAATCCGGTACTTCTTCGCATTGGCGCGGAGCCAGCGCACAGAGGATTTCACGTCATACACTGCCGCCGGGAACGGGAATTTCGGCGCGAGACGGTACTCCACCGTCACCGCGACATAGCCATGCCGCGCCAGTTCACGAATCATGCCGTTGTAGCCGTTGCGGTCGCCTGCCCGGAACCCGCCGCCGTGTATGCACACAATGGCAGCAAATGGCCCGGTTCCTTTCGTGGGACGCGCCATATTGAGTTTGAGATGCTGTTCAGAGGGATTGGCATACTCAATGTCGTTCTCGGTAGTAATCTCTTCCAGCTTCAGAAGGACGGGAGAGGATGGGGACACCGCGGGTTTGCGGGCTTCCTGCGCCTCAACGTTCGTAAGAGAAGCCAGCAAAAGCACGGTCAGCAGCGACACGCCCTTGAGGAATCTTGAGTCCATTCGGAATTTCCCTTTCGGTGGAAATGCGATAGAAATTTTGTGGCGGACACACGCCTTGCGTGGGCCGTGCCGGACGAACGACAGGTTTGTCGCTGCATCAGCGGATTGGTTGCAGACGCCGTGCGGCGAGGAATTTCACAGGGCAGGCATCCCGGCAAGCAAAAATCCTGTTGAGGCAACTCACCTTCCGCAGGCGAATATCGCGACGGACTGAAGTCCCCGCTATGTGACCTTCGGCCTAGTTTCCTTCGGAAACGTCTATGGTGTGAGGGCCACTCTTCGCATTCTACGCATCCCGTCCGAAGGACGATCCGCCGCAGGCGCGTAGCGAGGGGTGTCAACCCCTTGCCCGATGTAGCCGCGTAGCGAGGAGTGTCACCCCTTTGCCTGCCGTTTTGATCGGTGAAGTCGCGTGAAGACAGACAAAAAGCCAGGACAACCGGCCTTTCCGCGAGTTAGTCTGGCTTTTTGAACGAGAAAACGAAAAGAAGAAGCCGGGATTAGCCGCAGGCGTTACAGCACTCTCCAGCAGCGCAGCATTCGCAGCAGGAGATGCCGTTGCAGCAACACTCGATGGATTCGCAGCAGCAGATACAGTCCCAGCAGTTGGACGAGCCACAGTTGCAGCCATCGGCCCAGCCGGGACGGCGGCGGCGCGGCTGACCGGAGCGCGTCACGCCCGGCTGCATCGGGTCTACCATGACCGAACCGCTGCCGCCTGCGCCTGCGAAGCGCAGCACCGGCTGCATAAGGCGGACAGGAACCGAGAGAATCGCGCTGACCATCGCGCCGAGCGCCATTAGGTTCAGGGAGAATTGTAGACATTCGCGGTACGAAGTCGCGGCGAGTGCGAAACGCGGGGCCAGCAGCGCAATAGTCAGCACGGAGAGGAAGACAAACGGCGCGGCGAGGGTCTTGCCGAGCGTACCAGGAGCGTTTTCCCGCTCCCGATGCGTCAGCGTGTTTGCGAGTGAGACGGCGGCGTTCCAGCGCGTCTTCCAGCCTGTTTTCTGCGCGGTGGTTCGGCAAACGGCGTTCGTTTCGCACGAATCATCCCCAATCTTGCGGTTGAGATTGAGATTCAGACGGGCTGACAGCCGGGCCGCGAGTTCCGGGGCGAGAGGCAGTAGCCGCAGGGACGCTGCTACTTCGCCTGCGGCATCCCGGATACGCTCGTCCGTCGCGGCGAAATAGCAGTCCGGTAGTGTCTCTTCGCGAATACCATAGGCGGCTCGCAGAGCGTTAAACTCCTTACGCTTTGTATCCTTCTCGAAATCCTCGCGGGCGTCCAGCAGGTAGACCAACTGCCCGAAGGCATACCCCAACGCGAACATCGTCTCTGCCGCAACGCTGCCGACTGTTGCTGCGCCGTGCTGGAACACCAGTCCGGTCACGGTCGCAGTCGGATATGCCAGATAGTCCAGCCACTCGGTTGCCGTGCGCTCGGTGTGGCGTTCCCTCGCTTCCGCCTCACGCGCCTCCTGCATCCCGCCCGCTGTCCACATCGCCTCGACGGGAAATCCCCAGGCTTTCAGCCGACCGGACGCCTCCCGAAAGCCCTGCGAATAGACCCGAAGCGCGAGTTTCCAGCCCCGGCCCGCGCCGTCTTCAATCTGATCGCGGAATTTGAACTCGCTCATCACAAGCGTTGCCGTCGCCGCCACTTGCAGCGAGAGCGGCATGGCCGCCTCCGACTCCGGCAGGGAGAAACAGTTGTAGGACTGATACGCGCTATCCCAGGACGTGACCGCTTCCGTCTCCGCCGAGAGCGCAGTCAGCAGCTCCCCGAAGAAGACCGCATCGTTATTGAGCAGCAGGCGCGACCGCTGGCCGTAGAGACGGCCCATCGTCTTGCACGTCCCGCAGTAGTGCAGTCGGTAGCGATGTTTCTCTTCGGAATGCTGTCCGCAGGATTTCGCCCTCATCAGTCCATACATGGCCTCTCCTCCTTAACGATAGCAGCGTGCCTTGTTTCAGTCCAGCAGGCTCTCCGCAGGCGTGTAGTCGTAGCCGAACTGCTCAGCGACATCCTTGAAGGTGACCTTGCCGTTCGCGACATTCAGGCCGAGCAGGAGCGGGCGGCTGTCGCGCATGGCCTGTTTCCAGCCCTTCCCGGCAAGCAGGCGGGCGTAGCTCAGGGTCTCATTGGTCAGGGCGTAGGTCGAAGTTCCGGCCACCGCACCGGGCATATTCGCCACGCAGTAGTGAACAACACCCTCCACGATATAGGTCGGCTGGCTATGCGTGGTGGGGCGCGTCGTCTCGAAACAGCCACCCTGATCCACCGCGACATCCACGACGACTGCCCCGCGTTTCATGGTCTTGAGCATCTCCTGTGTCACCAGGACAGGAGCCTTCGCCCCGCGCCGCAAGACGCCGCCGATGACGAGGTCCGCACTCGGCAGCAGATTGCGAATGTTGAGGCGGTTCGAGTAGATGGTCGTGACGTTTGCGGGCATGATGTCGTCGAGGTAGCGGAGGCGTTCCAGATTCACATCCAGCAGATAGACACTCGCGCCAAAGCCAGCCGCAATCTTCGCCGCATTCGCCCCGACAACGCCGCCGCCCAGAATCACGACGGTCGCAGGCGGCACTCCTGGCACACCCGCGAGCAGGATTCCCCGGCCCTCCATGGGGCGCTCCAGATATTTCGCACCCTCCTGTACCGCCATGCGTCCCGCAACCTCGCTCATGGGAGTCAGCAGAGGCAAGGTACGGTCGGGCAGTTGAATCGTTTCGTAGGCCACACAGACCGACCCGCTTGAGACCATCGCCTTCGTCAGTTCTTCGTTGGCAGCAAAGTGGAAATAGGTAAAGACGATCTGACCGGGACGCAGCAGTTCATACTCCGGCTCCATCGGCTCCTTCACCTTCATAATCATGTCGGATTTCGCGAAGACCTCTTTGTCGGAACTAACGATGACCGCGCCCGCCTCCCGATACTCACTGTCCTCAATCTGCGTTCCCAGTCCAGCCCCGGCTTCGATCAAGACGGTATGCCCATCTTCGACCAGCGCCTCCGCCCCGGACGGAACCAGCGCGACACGGTACTCGTTGTTCTTAATCTCCTTCGGCACTCCGACGATCATGACTCTTCTTTCCCTTCAGTTTCCCTCCCGACATTTGGCCGGAAAGCGGATAGTTCGCTTGTGGCGACTTCCGACATTATACCGCAAAACGAAAACCGCGCAGGAGCCAGCAAAGGGTTAACACCCGAATTGGCAAGGAGTTGACACTTCTCGCGACACGGCTTAGCCGAAGCGTCCTTCGGACGAAACCCGACGCGACAAGATACCTTAAGTGTGAAGTGTGGCCCTCATACCCTGGACGTTTCCGAAGGAAACTGGGCGGAAGGCCACATAGCGGGGACTTTAGTCCGGCGCGACGCAGTGTCGAGAAATTTGCCTGCTCGTCTTATCTCGGCTCGTAGTGTTTCGGGCCTTCTTCCGGCAGCGGCACAATCCAGACATTGCGGAACTGCACCGTGTTGTTGTGGAATTGCAGGTAGATGGGGCCTTCCGCAACATCGCCCTTTCCGGCGATTCCTGTTCCGCCGTTGATCTCCTGATTGTTCTGGACGCACAGACCGTTCTGGAAGACCGTGACGCGGGCTTTCTGTGTCACCGTCTTGCCGTCCGCATCAAAGCGGGCGGCGTGGAAGGTGATGTCGTAGGTCTGCCAGGAGAGCGGCGGCTTGCAGGCGTTTACAAGTGGTCCCGATTGACTGTAGACGGCCCCGCAATCGCCCGCTCCCGGCTCCTTAAAGCCGTAGGAGTCCAGCACCTGAATCTCATACTTATTGAGCAGGCCAATGCCGCTGTTGCCACGCTCCTGTCCGTGCGCTTCCGGCATATACGGCACTTTGAACTCGACATGGAGCTGAAAATCCTTGAAATTCTGCTTTGTGAGGATGCTGCTCTTCGAGGTCGTCATCGCGCCATTCTTGATTTCCCAGGTGGGCGCTTCGTTGGAGCCTTGCCGCACCCAGTTCGCCGCCAGTTCCTCCTGCTTCCCGGAAAACAGAACGAGGACATGGGGGTCTTTCGGAATCGGATGCGCGGGTGTGTGATCGTCCACAGGCGTATCGTCTTTCGCATAGCCATGAATCGCGGCCCCGGTCAGGACACCGAGACAGAGCGTCGCACAGGCAAGCCTTCGCACTGTCCGCACAAATGGGTGAAGAGATGTATTCATCGTTGAGCCTCCAGAGAGAGTGACGGCGAACCGGGAACTTGAAGTCAGGACACGCCGTCCGCAGGTAGGTCTCTATTCGGAAAGCAACGGCGTGAATCCTTCCGATGAGGTAAACTGAATACGGAACGTGCGGGAGAGCGAAGCCCCGAACGTGCCTGGGAAGCGAGGTCGAAATGGACGATATTCCCCTGTGTGTCTTTGCGTTGTCGGAAGTGGCCCCGACGGTGGGAGTTCTGCTCAACGCACTGACTTCGGCGGGCTATCCGGCGCAGATCAGTCTGGGCATCGTGGGCGAAGCAGGCGAGGAAGACCTGACGCTGACGGACTGGGACGCGGCCTTTGTGCGCTGGACAAAACCGGAACTTCACGATGTCTGTCTGATCGAGTGCAGCCGCGTCTCGGAAGAGGACGAGGCGGCGGAGGCGATTTCGTTGGCCCTGCAAAAGATCGTCAACACGACAGACCCGGCCGGCGGCCTGATCATGGGCGATCATCTGCGGCGCACCGAAGCCGTGTATGATATTCAGCTTCTGCCCGCGCTGCTCGCGGACGAAGATCACAGCGGATGGTCGGCCCTTGATGTGCTGCTCCGCCCCCTCGCCGCGCACACAAAGGGAATAATCTATGTTCCCGCCGAAGGTTTTTGCGATGCAGACGGTGAAATTCTTCTTTCGGAGGAAGACACCCCCAATCCCCTTATGGAGCCTGATACAGCATGAGCATTCTCATAGATGACACGACCCGCGTTCTAGTGCAGGGAATTACCGGGCGCGACGGCGGCTTTCACACCCAGCAGATGATCGAGTATGGAACCAAAGTCGTGGGCGGCACGACTCCCGGTAAGGGCGGTCAGACCGCGCAGGGCGTTCCGGTCTTCAACACCGTGCGGGAGGCAGCCAAGGAGACGGGGGCGAACGCCTCGGTAATCTTCGTTCCGGCGAAGTTCAATGCGGCGGACGCGATTCTGGAAGCGGCGGACGCAGGCATCGAACTCGTCGTCTGCATCACGGAGGGCGTCCCGACCGAGGACATGATCCGGGTGAACGCCATTCTGAAATCTCGCGGCGGTGTCCGGCTTATCGGGCCGAACTGCCCCGGCCTGATTACCCCCGGCAAATGCAAAATCGGTATCATTCCCGGCATGATCTTCACCCCCGGCCCGGTCGGTCTGGTTTCGCGCAGCGGGACATTGACCTACGAGATCGCCGACGAACTCACACGCGCCGGTTTCGGACAGTCTTCGGGGGTTGGCATCGGCGGCGACCCGATGATCGGCACCAAGTTCATAGACGTCCTGCCGATGTTCGAGGCCGACCCGCAGACACAGGTCGTGGTGATGGTCGGCGAGATTGGCGGCAGCGACGAGGAGATGGCGGCAGAGTATATCAAGACGATGACCAAGCCGGTTGTCGGCTTCATCGGCGGGCGCACCGCGCCTCCCGGCAAGCGCATGGGCCACGCGGGCGCCATCATCTCCGGCGGCACCGGAACGCCGCAGGCAAAAGTCGCGGCCCTCGAAGCAGCCGGGGTTCCCGTCGCCGACACCACGCACGACATTCCGGCGCTCGTCAGGAAAGCCCTCGGTGTCGCCTGACCCTTACGGTCCAGACAGCGCAAAGAGGCTTCGGGAAAAGCGCTTTTCCCGAAGCCTCTTTTTGGTTGCGTTTACCACTCAGGGAACGCTCTACAGTCCCATCTGTTTCAGGACAGCGGGAATGTCGTACAGTGGCACGTCGCTGACAATCGCCTGTTTGATCTCCTCAAAGAGGCGATGTCCCGGCTGTTCTTCTGTCAGGCGGGCGAGGATGTGGGGCGTTCCCTGTCCTACTCCGGCGGTGCGGGCGATGATTTCATACGCGACCGTCCCGGCGGTCGTCTCCCGACGGCTCGCCAGTTCCATACTCTCGATCTTGTCCGTGTTGATGAGCCGATTGCCCTGCGATACGATCCACATGACGCACTCCCTTTCTGTCTGCGACGCACGTTTGTCTGACGTATTGTTCACATGCTGTGGAGATTCCTGCTCGGCTGCGAATGGGAATCAGTCACGCGATTTGGCTTGCAGGGTTGCGGCCTGATTCGGGTCGCCGATGTGCAGGGTGTCGTAAGCCTGCTGTGAGGAGGTGAATGGGCCGAGTCCCGTGATGCCGTGCCAGTCGCCCTGATTGTGGATGGGGTTGGAGAGGCCCGTCTCCGCCTCACGTCGGGCGATATAGGCGTCCATACGCGCCTTGAGATGCGCGACCACATCCGGCAGTTGTTCCGCAAGATTATTGTCCTCGTGTGGGTCTTCGACCAGGTTATAGAGTTCGACAGGCGGCTTGAAATGGAAATCCGGCTCCAGTGCGAGGATGAGTTTCCATTCGGGCGTCCGCCAGCCGTGCTTTCGCATCCAGGTGCATTCCGTGATGTAGAACTCACTATCCTGCGAGGCCACTTCGCCCTTCGCCATCGGCATCAGGCTCGTGCCATCGAACTTCACGCCTTCGGGGGTGATGCCTGCCAGTTCCAGCAGGGTCGGAACGAGGTCTTTGTGCTGACTAAACCCGGTGACGCGCTTGCCTGCTGCGACCTTGCCCGGATAGCGAATGATGAGCGGCACGTGGAGCGTCACGTCGTAGATGCCATGATGATCGAACCAGCAGTCGTGGTCGTAGAGGGTCTCGCCGTGATCGCCGTTCAGCACGACAATAGTCTCTTCGACGATGCCGTGCATCTCCAGTGCGGTAAAAATGGTCTGGATGCAGGCGTCCATGTAGGCGACGGCCCCATCGTACTGCGCGATCACGTAGTCCTTATCGGAGACGCCGGGCGGCATCCAACTGGCGAAGAAGTCGCAGAACGGCTTGAATGCCATGACGGGTTCCATAGACTTGTTGGCGGGGTCGCTCTCGTTGCCGTGATAGAACATCCGCTCGTAGGGCGCGGGCGGCAGGTAGGGGGCGTGGGGGTCCATGTGGCGCAGGAAGAGGAAGAAGGGCTTGTCCTCCGCGATGAGCCGGTCGAGTTCCGGTATGGCGACTTCATTAAGCTTCTCGGCTTTCGGGCTGCGGCCTTCATTCCAGTTTCCCCACCCCGGATAGTCGAGGTATTTGTCGAAGCCGCGTGAACTCGGATTGCCGGTGAAACCGACGCAGGTCGTGTTATACCCTGCCTCGCGCAGCATTTCGGGAAGCGTCTTCACTTCCGCCCGTAGGCCGCCCTTGTGGCGCAGCGCGACGACCTGATTGGTGAAGCAGTCGGTGCCTGTCAGCATCGAGGCATATGCGCTTGTGGTAGGTATGTGGGCGCTGTAGTTGCGCTCGAACAGCGTACCGCCCTCCGCAAAGCGGTCAATGTGCGGAGTCGTGTGTTTAGAATAGCCGTAGCAACTCATGTGGTCGGCGAGCAGCGAGTCGACGGCGAAGAGAACGATATTGGGAAGTTTCTCAGGCATCAGAGCCTCCAGAGGGAATTGTCGGAGGAACATTTCGACACCGCGGCTCTGCTGTCCTGCCTCATTATTGTTTTCGGGAGCGGAAGGAATGAGGTAGAATAAGCGCATCAGGGCGGAAGACGACTGTCGTCTTCCGTCGAACCACCTCCCCGGAACCCACCGCCCCAGGAGAATTGCGAATATGTCGTCTGCCCGGCTTCACCCCACCCGCGTTTTGCGTTCCCGGAGCGGTTTCGGGCGTCTGCTCGCGTCCTTCGCCCGGACTGCTGCCCCGCGTCCTCCCGCTGACACCACACCTTCCCCGACAACGCCGGAGAGTTTAGAGCCGTCCGGGGGCCGCAGTCGCCTGTACCTCTTCGCGGAGAAGATGTTCGGGATAGACATTCGGTCGCTGGCCCTGTTTCGCATCTGTCTGGCTCTGCTCATGCTCAGTGATCTGCTGTATCGGGCGCAGGATATGCAGGCGCACTATACGGACGCGGGAGTGATGCCTATCGCGCTGGTCTCTGTCGTGCAGCAGCAGCACTGGTACTGGTCTATTCACACCATGCACCCTGCGCTGCCGTTCGAGGTCGGGCTGTTTGTGCTGGCCGGGCTGTTCGCGCTCTCCCTGCTCGTGGGCTATCGGACCCGCACGGTCTCCGTCATCTGCTGGCTGCTGCTCATCTCGCTCCAGAACCGCAACACGATGGTACTCACAGGCGGCGATCAAATGCTGCGAATGTTGGCCTTCTGGGGAATGTTCCTGCCGCTCGGCGTCTGCTGGTCGGTAGATCGGGCGCTGGACAAGAGCGGAGAGATCGTTCCACCGCGTATTTTCTCGATGGGGAGCATCGCGCTCCTTGTGCAGCTCGCCAGTATCTACCTGTTCGGGGCGCTGCTAAAGTCCGGCCCGACCTGGCATACCGACAATACCGCCGTCTTCTATTCGCTGAGTATGGATCAGTTCTCCACGCCGCTCGCTCTCTCCCTGCTTCACTACCACGATCTCTTGAAGGTGCTGACCATTCTGGCCTATCGTCTGGAACTACTGGCTCCGCTGTTCCTTCTGGCCTCCGCCTTTTCCGGGCTGTTTCGGACGCTTATCGTGTTTCTCTATGTGGGCTTCCATATCTCACTCGGTCTGACGCTGGAGTTGGGTCTGTTTCCCGTCATTGGCGCGTTTGCCTGGCTCGTCCTCCTGCCCTCCTGGTTCTGGGAGACCCTGTTTCGTCTGTCTGCTCGCCTCCCCTTTCGGTTTGCCCCCACCCTGCCGCCCGCGCTCCTTTTGCACTGGCCTGCCCTGCGGGAACGTCTCCGTCCGCAACGTCTCCACCTGCGTTCGCCGCGCCTCGTGTCAGGTCTGGTCGCCTTCTACCTGGTCTATATACTGGCCTGGAATGTCCGCGTTCTGGACTTTGACCGCTACGTGCACCTGTTTCCGCGAAGCTGGAACTGGATCGGGGAAGTCGTGCGCGTAGATCAGTACTGGGCCTTGTTCGCTCCCGACCCCATGATGTCACACGGTTGGGTGGTGGTTCCGGCGATACTGGCGAACGGGCAGGAGGTAGACCTCAAGACAGACGCCGCCCCGGTCAACTGGAATCCCCCGCCGCTCGTCTCAGCGACCTACTACAATGAACGCTGGCGCAAGTACCTGATGAACATCTGCGAGGGCGACAATCAGAGCCACTGCTTCACCTATGCCTCCTATCTCGGCAACCACTGGAACCAAACCCACCCTCCGGAACAGCGCGTCAAGAAAGTCAGCATCTACATGGTGCGGCGCACCGCACTCCCCAACTACCAACTTACCGATCCGGAGCGCGTCCAACTCTTCATCGGAGAGTATCCATAGCGTTTTCCGGGGGTTGCCCCCCTATGCGCTAACTTAACCCGAGTCATGGGTTGAAACCAGTAGACAAATAATGTTCCGTCCCATCTGATCTTTTAAGTGGCGGCGGTTCCGAGTAAAATGGAGTTATCACCCTTCAAAATACTCAGGAGCCATCACCATGAGCAGTATAG
>JBBRLP010000025.1:0-47563 GCA_038231295.1 Chthonomonadales bacterium | reverse complement strand
TAAAGCGATATTGGCCTGTCCAAGAACGGTTTTGAGATCGAAACAGGCACTTCCCAAGTGTCCTTTTGCCCACAAAACAGGTCGATTCGGAGCGTTGCGACTAAAGCGCATGCAATTGATTGCGACCTTTCCGAATCACAGACTTGTAGTGCTGTGGGAGGAGATAACTATGCAGCCGAACAACATCATTTTCTGGTCTGCGAAAACGAAGCCGTCTGGATTGAAACTTGTACTCAGGTTTCGGTATGGGCGGGGGTGGGGGCGAGCGTCTCCACCTTGCGGCGAGGGACGATCAGGGCGATCAGAGCGCCGCAGAAGACAGAGCAGGCCAGGAAGACTAGCCCGTAGGCCACATGACCGCTCTTGTCCTTGATATACCCGACTGCGAAGGGGCCGATGAAGCCGCCGAGGTTGCCAACGGAGTTGATGAAGGCGATGCCGCCTGCGGCTGCGGTTCCGGCCAGGATTGAAGTGGGAAGCGACCAGAACGGGCCGAGCGTAGACCACATCCCGGAAGCTGCGAGCGCCAGGGAAGCGAGTTTCATCCAGGGTTCCGGCAGATAGGCGCTCAGTAGGAGACCTGTCGCGCCGAGGATGGCCGGGATGGTGATATGGAGACGCCGCTCGTGCGTTTTGTCGGAGTGCCAGCCGTTGATGACCATGCAGGTACCGGAGATTATGAACGGAATGGCGTTCAGGAGTCCTACCTGGAAACCGCTGAGTTTGCCGAACTCCTTGATGATGGAAGGCATCCAGAAACTGATCCCGTACATTCCGACGACGAGGGAGAAGTAGAGAAGGCTGAACAGCCAGACGAGCGGATTGGAAAGCGCGTCTTTCAGAGACGAATGGCCCGCCGAAATCTTGAACTGCTCGGATTTGTAGCGTGCGATGATCCAGTCGCGCTCCGGCGCGGAGAGCCAGGAGGCGCTGGCCGGGTTGTCGGGCAGGTAGAGCAGGACGACAAACCCGAGCAGCACCGCCGGGATGCCCTCCAGCAGGAAGAGCCATTGCCACCCCGCCAGTCCGCCCAGCCCTTTGGAAGCGTCCAGAATCAGCCCGGAGACCGGCCCGCCGAAGATGAAGCAGATAGCGTTGGCCGTCATAAAGAGCGCGACGATCTGTGCCCGCTCTTTCGCGGTGAACCAGTAGGTCATGTAGAGGATGACACCGGGAAAGAATCCCGCCTCCGCCAGTCCCAGCAGAAACCGCATGAAGTAGAAGGTTTTAACGCTGTTGATGAACATCATCGCCATCGCGAGGATGCCCCAGGTAAACATAATGCGGGCGATCCACTTCCGCGCCCCGAAGCGCTCCAGCAGCAGATTGCTCGGCACCTCGAACAGGAAATAGCCCAGGAAGAAGACGCCCGCTCCCGCGCCGAAGACCGCTTCGTTGAACCAGGGGAGGTCTTTCATGTGCAGTTTCGCAAAACCGACGTTGGTTCTATCCAGATAGGCGATCACGTAGAGCAGAAACAGGAACGGGATGAGCCGCCATGTCACTTTCCGCACCAGTGCCTTTTCCGATACTGCTTCCACGCTGCTCTCCTTTGTGCGCCCTGTGTCAGGCCACGCGCATTTTTCTGAGGGTGATGCCGGTCACTTCCGGCGGGCAAAAGAGGCGGTTGTGCCAGATGCTGCATACGCCGCGTGTCACGTAGACACGGTGGCTGCGGCCCTGCACCAGCCCGGCGCGAAACTTCTGCCCGTAGAGGCTCGGCACGATAAGGGCGGTTCCGTTGGGCAGGCAGACGCTGCCGCCGTGTGTATGCCCGGATAACTGAAGGTCTACCCGTACCTTGACCGTCATCTCTTCCGCGAGGTCGGGGTTGTGGGAGAGCAGGATGCGCGGGACTTCCGGCGGGATTTTCGCCAGCGCTCTGTCCGGCATGATCGCGCCTTCCCACAGGTCGTCCACCCCGCCAATCGCCAAGGCATTGCCGCCCCGCTCGACGAGGAAGGACTGATTGTCAATCAGGCGAATAGGGGTCTTGTCGGCGATGCCGCGCCGAACCGCGTCCGCCCCCGCCAGATGGTCATGATTGCCAAGTGTTCCGACGACAGCGTCCTTCGCGTGCGCCGCATCGAACAGGCCGCCAAAATCCGGCACGGACTTCACTCGTTTGTCGGTAAAATCGCCCGGAAGTGTCATCAGATCAGGCTGAAAATCGTTCGCCATAGCAACGGCCCGGCGGATCGTCTCGGCGGAACTCCAAACCGGAAAGTGAAAGTCGGAGAGCAGGGCAATGCGATAGCCGTCGAAGGCGTCCGGCAGGCCCGCTATCGGCACCTCCAGGGTGCGAAAAGTCAGACGGCGCGGTTCCAGCCCGAAGGCTTCGACGGCCGTTCCCGCTGCCACCGCTCCGACTGCCAGTTTCAGCAGTGTACGGCGCGAGAGACGGGAGGCTTTTGGTTCTGAGGGCCGGGATGTTTCTGGCATGGACGGTGATTTCGGATGGACGACTGCGCCTTGTTCGGCAAGGGAAGATGCGATCCCTATGGTTCCGTTAGGTTTTGCGCCAGGGTGAATTGTCAGCGCGAAAAGCCCTGAGATGGTTCTCTTGTCCGACAGGTTTGCGCCGGAGTGAACTCCTGCGCTGGAAAAAGCAAGTGGCTGCTTGCAGGCATGTTAACCTGGCAAACAACGGGCTTGCCTGTGAGGCGCATCGTTTTGGGTGTCTTTCTGTCTGAACCTTGATTTGTCGGATTATGGGATTGGCATGATTGCAGTCCGCAAGTCATTCTGTCGCCAGGAAGCGTTCTTGTCTGCAACATTCTTTCCGTTGCAACGAGAAATGGACAGCCTCAAATCATGCCAATCCCATAATCCGACAAATCAAGGTTCAGACAGAAAATGCTGCCGATGCCTGCGTGGATACGGTACGCCATTCGCCCTCCCGAATCCTGCCTCCGAAAGACGTTTGCTCCGTCGTGTACGGGAAACAGCAGGAAATGGCGGCTTTGAGGGCGAATAACCGGCGTAAGAAGGAGGCGCAGAGAACACCTCGTGACTGTCATTATTGCCATAGATGGGCCAGCGGGCGCGGGGAAAAGCACGGTTGCCAGACAGGTGGCGGCGGCGCTCGGCTATACCTATCTCGATACCGGGGCGATGTACCGCTCGGTCGCCTGGAAAGCCTTGCAGGCTGCCGCCGACCTTTCCCACGAAGAGGCGATGGAGGAGATTGCCCGCAAGGTCACCATACGGTTTACGCCTCTCTCACCGGAGGGAAGACAGCAGGTCTTTGCCGACGAGGAGGAGGTGACCCACGCCATCCGAACCCCGGAGGTCTCGGAACTGACTTCCCGCATCTCGGCCTTTCCGACGGTGCGGCGTATCGTGGTCGAGCAGCAGCGGCGCATGGGAGAGACGGCGGAGCAGGGCGTCGTGCTGGAAGGCCGCGACATCGGCACGGTGGTCTTTCCCAACGCACAACTTAAAATTTTCCTGACGGCCAGTCCCGAAGAACGTGCTCGCCGCCGGGTCGAAGAGCTGAAAGTGCGGGGCATTGAGACGGACTTCGCGCAGACCCTCGCCGAACAGATCGCACGCGACACACGCGACACGCATCGCCCCGACTCGCCACTCGCCGCCGCCGAGGATGCTGTCTCCCTCACGACCGACGGCCTTTCCATCCCCGAAGTCGTCTCTCATATTCTCAGACTGCATCGTGAGCGCACGGAGGTTCCGCGTGGCTGAGACGAACTCTGTCAGCGCGAAGAGGTCAAAAGAGAGCGAGACGCCGCCCGACATCCACCGCCTGGATCGGCGCATCACGCGCCTCGTTATCGGGCTGCTGGCTCGGCTGTTTTTCAAGTTCTACGGGCGGCTGAAAGTGATTGGCGTCGAGAATGTGCCGCGCACGGGAGGCGTCCTGCTCGCCGGGAATCATGCCAGCAATCTCGATCCGGTTCTCGGATGGGCGGGGCTGTACGGTTATCGGCAACTCTGGGGCATCGGCAAGATCGAACTGTTTCGTAATCCGATTCTGGCCTACTGCATCCATTCGATGGGCGCAATCCCCATCCGGCGCGGAACAGCGGACAGAGCGATGTTCAAGCGGACGCTGGAACTGCTGGCGCAGGGCGAGGCTGTCGGAATGTTTCCCGAAGGGACGCGAACGCACGACGGCCTGCTCAATCCCGGTCAGCCGGGGGTGGGACTCATGGTGCAGAAGAGCGGAGTTCCCGTCGTTCCCTGTGCGCTCATCGGGACGTTCGAGATGCTGCCGCGCAACGCGAAAAAGCTACGGCGTGTGCCGCTGACAATGGCGTTCGGCAAACCAATGACCTTCCCGCCGGATACTTCCCGCGAAGTCATCGCCGATGCCATTATAATCGCCATTGCCGAACTGCTGACCGCCAATGGAAAGCCGATGGAACCGCCCGCGCCCGAACGCGCTGCCCTGCTTTCCGCAGACGATTAGAGGAGAGACTCATGCCACTCACCGTGCTTCACCATGCGCTCGCCGCGCAGATACTCACCCGACTGCGGGACGAGACCACCGAACCGGAACAGTTCCGCCCCCTGACCCATGCGCTGACCCAGATACTGCTTGTCGAGGCGACGCGTGAACTGCCGATCCGAGAAATTACGGTGCGTACGCCGCTGGAGCAGACACCGGGCGCAGCCCTGCGTGAGGGAATCGTCGCCGTTCCCATCCTCCGCGCCGGACTCGGGATGCTGGACGCCGTGCTGGAGATGCTGCCCGCGACGAATGTCGGCTACCTCGGGCTTCAGCGGGATGAGGAGACCGCCATCGCGACCTCCTACTACGCCAAACTTCCTCCCCTGCAAGGCAGAACCGCCCTGTTGCTGGACCCCATGCTGGCGACGGGAGGCTCAGCGTCCTGGGCCGCCAATGAACTGTATAAGGCCGGGGCGGCGCGGGTGATCCTGCTCTGTGTCGTGGCCGCGCCCGAAGGAGCACAGCGGCTTCAGGCCGACTTCCCGGCGCTCCATATCATCACGGCCTCTCTCGACCGCGAACTGAATGCCCGCCGCTATATTCTGCCCGGTCTGGGCGATTTTGGAGACCGTCTGTTCGGCACCTTTTGACAGCCCTGTGCCGCGCAGAGAGCGGATTTGCAGGACGTGTAGCTCGCCTGCAACCTTTGGCTGTGTTCTGCGTAAGCAAGAAGGGAATTGCACGTTGAGGAGAGAATAGAGCCTCACTTCTGATACTGACCGCACGTACCGATCGAACTCCCTCGAAGGATTTTTGAATGTCGGATGCGCCAAAATCTGTTTCCTCGAATACTGCACGGCGAGCGGAAGCCTCCATGCTTTCTCCTTCTTCGCCACCTCCGGCAGTGACCGTCACGTTTGAGCCATCCCGGCTTATAAGGTACGGGAGCGCGATCGGGAGTGTTCTCGTCGCCACCCTTACCCGATTCGCGCTCGCTCCGGTTCTGGGAATGTTTAATACGCCCTACCTCACCTATTTTGTCGCAGTCGTTGTCAGTGCATGGGTCGGCGGCGCCGGCCCGGGAGCGCTGAGTGTTCTCCTCGGGGCTGCGCTCGCCGCCTACTACTTCATGCCGCCCGCCTACTCTTTTCATCTCATCAAGTCCTCGGATGGCTGGTCGCTCCTCGTCTTTGTTCTCAGTGGGCTGTGTATTACGGCGCTTGGGGAGGGGCAGCGCAGGAGTAAACGACGTGCAGAAGAGAGTCTGCGGGAAACTCGGCTCAAAGAGCAGCAGCTTGCCACCACGATGCACAGCATCGGAGATGCCGTCATCGTCACCGATGCTCAGGGGCGAATCACGCTGATGAACGCGGTCGCCTGCGCTCTTACCGGATGGACGGAGGAAGCGGCGCGTGGTCAGAAGTGCGAGGACGTTTTCCGAATCTCGAATGAGCAGACAGGACAGACGGTGGACAGTCCGGTACGAAAGGTACAGGAGTCGGGAGCGACGGTCGGGCTTGCCAACCATACGGTATTGACGGCGAAGGATGGAACCCGACACCCTATTGACGACAGCGGCGCTCCGATCCGGGACGCGGCCAATAACATCAGTGGCGTCGTCCTTGTTTTCCGCGATGTTGCGGCGCGGCGAGAGGATGAGCGACGCCTGGAGGCGAGTGAGGAACGGCATCGTTTGGCGATGGAGGCTGGCAAGGTAGGAACGTGGGACTGGGACATACGGAAGAACCAGATCACCTGGTCGGATCGAATCTACGAAATTCATGGGGTAGATAAAGACACGTTCGGCGGGACGGTCGCCGATTTTGCACCCCTGATTCACCCGGAGGAGCAGGAGAGAGTCCAGGCAGCGATCCAGAAATCCCTTTCCGAACGCTTACCGTACCAGATTGAGTTTCGTATAGTGCGTCCTGATGGGGAAGTCCGGTGGATTGCGACCAGCGGGCGGGTCTACGCGGATGAAAACAACCAGCCCTATCGCATGTTGGGAGCCACCACCGACGTCACCGAAACCCGAAGAGAAGAGCGCATCCAGAGCTTCTTGCTGCTGCTGGATGAGAGAGTTCGCCCGCTCATAGACCCGGAAAAGGTGCTGTCGGAGACGGTATGTGCGCTTGGCGAACACCTCGGTGTTGCCCGCTGCACCTTCGCGGATATAGACACCGCAAAAGATACCGCTGTTGTCCGCTCCGATTACTGTAACGGTGTGCCAAGTCATGCGGGTATCTACACCTTCTCTGCCTTCGGCCGTCAGCGTACGGACGACCTCAAAGCCGGGAAGACTATTCTCATTGAGAATACGAAGACCGACCCCCGCACTGCGGACGCCTATGAAAGCCGGTTTGCTCCCCTTGAGGTTCGCGCCGTTCTGACCGTACCGCTTTTGCAGGAGGGCATACTTCGCGCTATCCTCAACGTGCATTCTATCGAACCGCGCCAGTGGACGGCGGAGGAGGCGGAACTGATGGAGAAGGTGATGGAGCGCACCTGGCTCACGGTAGAGAATGCCCGGCTCTATCGCCGGGCGCAGGACGAACTCGCCGACCGCATCACCGCCGAGGAGCGGCTGCGCTCTATTCTGGATAACACGCCCTCTATTATCTATGTGAAAGACCTGGAAGGTCGCTATCTGCTGGTCAACCATGCTTTTGAGACCCTGAATGGCCGCAGTTTTGAAGAGATGCGGGGCCGGACGGATCTGGAGATGTTCCCCCCGCACCTTGCGGAGGCAATTGTCGCCAATGATCGTTTGGTGCTTGAAACTGGCAAGCCGCAGCAGTTTGAAGAGAATGGCCCGTATGAGGATCGCGCTCTCACCTATATCTCCACCAAATTTCCCCTGCGCGATGCGGCGGGCGCGATCTACGGGCTGTGCGGTGTCTCCACAGATATCACAGAGCGCAAGCAGATAGAAATCGAACGGCAGTTCCTGACGGACGCTTCGGAGGTGCTGGCGTCCTCTCTTGATTATGAGCAGACCCTTCAGCGCGTGGCAACGCTGGCCGTGCCGCATATTGGCGACTGGTGCGCGGTGGATATGCTGGAGGAGAATGACGAAATCGTGCTGCTTGGCGTGGGGCATATTGACCCCGAGAAGGTTCAGTTGGCTCACGACCTGCGTAAAATATACCCTCCCCGTATGGGCGAGCCGGGACTTCCCAACGTGCTCCGTACAGGCAAGGCCGAAATCTATTCGGACATCACCGACGAGATGCTGGTCGCTGGGGCGCGGGATCCCGAACATCTCCAGATCATGCGGGACATCGGGTTCCGGTCGGTGATGCTTGTTCCCATTGTTTCGCGAGACCGTGTTCTCGGCGCGATCACGTTCGTGACGACGGGAACCTCCGGCCATCTCTACAATGAGAAAGATCAGGAGCTGGCGGAGGGACTGGCGGCCCGCGCCGCCCTCGCCATTGATAACGCCCGCCTGTACCGGGCCGCGCAGCAGGAGTTGGAAGAGCGACGCCGTGTTCAGGACGCGCTCCGCGTCAGTGAAGAACGCTTCCGTTTCGCCCTGGCCCAATCCGGTATCACCGTCTATATGATGGACGCCGATCTGCGCTACCCCTGGTCGTACGATGGCAATAGCGAAGGCGAACTCGCGCATATCAAGGGCAAGGCAGACGCGGATTTTCTGGAACCCGAGGATGCCGCTGCCCTTACGGAGATCAAGCGCAGAGTGTTGCGAACGGGGATAGAGGAGCGCCATATCGCCCGTGCGACCCGACTGGGCCAGGAGCCGAAATTTTACGACACTCTCTTTGCGCCCCTGCGAGATGCCGAAGGCAGCATCGTCGGGGTGACCGGGACCGTGCATGACGTGACGGAGCGCAAGCAGGCGCAGGATGAACTGGCAAGTCATCAGGCCGAAATCGAGATGCTGAATGTGCAGCTGCAGCGATCCATGCGCGAGACGCATCACCGCGTCAAGAACAATCTTCAGGTCATCACGGCGCTGGTGAATATGCAGCAGATGCAGTACGACGATCAGGTCCCTGTCTCCGAACTCCAGCGCCTGACCCAGCATATCCGGGCGCTGGCCTCCATTCATGACCTCTTGACCCGACAGGCGCAGACGGATGCCGAGGTTTCCGATCTCTCTGTCCGGGAGGTGATGGAAAAACTGATGCCGACCGTGCAGGGGATGGTAGAAGGCCGCACGATCAGTTTTGAGGTGGAGGATATTCGTCTGCCGGTGCGCCAGAGCAGCACTTTTGCTGTGCTGGTGAACGAACTTATCTCCAATGCCCTCAAACATGGAGAGGGAGCGATTCATGTGCAGTTCCGCGTGGAGGAAGGAACTGCCCGGCTGGCTGTTATGGACGAAGGCCAGGGCTTTCCTGAAGATTTCGACCCTGCCCGTGCGGCCAATACCGGGCTGGACCTCATCGGCTCGCTGTCGCGAATGGATATGCGGGGAGGGGTTCGTTATACCAACCGTCCTGAAGGCGGGGCGTGTGTCGTCATTGAGTTTCCCGTGCCGAAACTGACGAAAACACCGGGAGAGGAGTAGGGCGTGTGAGTACAGAGACAAGCGCGGAGGAAGCGCCGAATCCCTTTTTGGACCGGCGAGTTCTGGTCGTTGAGGACGAAGGCATCACGCAGATGCAACTGCGGAAAATATTGAAGCGCGTTGGGTTTGCTCAGGTGGGAGCCGCCCTCAATGGGGAAGAGGGCGTGGACATTGCCCTGCGGGAACGCCCGGAGGTGATTTTGATGGATATCAATATGCCCGGCCCCTACAATGGCCTGGAGGCTTCCCGCCGTATCCTCGCCACGTATTCGGCCTGCATCGTCATCCTGACCGCCTATGCAGACCATATGGAGGAGGCACGCGAGATCGGAACCTGCGGCTACATCGTGAAGCCCCTGGATGAACAGAGTCTGCTTCCTCAACTGCGCGACGCGCTGCAAAAGTTTCAACTCAGACAGGAAGCCTCTCCGTAAATCCCTCGCGTACTCTTTTTCTGTCCGTTCTCCCAGACCATGTGCTATACTTTCTTGACGGACGTGAGCCGATGCGCCCTTGCCGTCTGGAGAAGGCGGGCCATGAGTGTTTACGATAGGAAGCGGCTGCCGATAAGCGCGTTCAAACTGGACATTGAACGGATGCGGCGGGGCTGGTACTCTGATAAGTATTTTCATAACATCGTCTCCGTTCTTACGGAAGTGGCGAAACAGGGCTATCGTTTCGGCGGAACCTCCCCGGACTTAAGCGATCTGAACCTCGACCTCGCCAATATCAGCATTGGCGACATTGAAGTGGAGATGCAGTGGTTCACGCGCCGCAAGCCGTTCGCTGTCGTGGTCGGTGTGGATAAGACGCTGGCGATGCTTCAGACCTGCACCGGCTACCTGGACGAGGCGGGGAAGTGGGTAGACACCTACGCCAACATGGAGGTTGTCGCCGTCCATGATGGGGCGATAGCCGCATATGGGGGAGATGCCCTGCACGTCGCTCCGGTTCTGAAGGTGAAGGGACGCTACCGTGACTTCGCCATTCTGGAGACGCCGACGCTCGGTGCGCTGACGCGGGGCAGCCGCATCGCCACCAATGTCTACCTGACTCTGGAAGCGGCAAAGGGTAAGGATGTACTGTTCTTTCCGGCCCGCTTCGACGCCCATGAGCTTCAGGCCGCCGATGGCTACGCCTACCATGTTGCGGTGCAGGCCTATAATGCCCGTTACGGCCACAACGCTAGCTCGCTGGTCTCGACCGATGAGCAGGGTGACTGGTGGGGCGGCGGCGGGGGCGGGACGGTCGCTCATGCCGCGATTGCCTGCTTCCTGGGCGATACCGCCGAGACGATGATGGCCTTCTCCTCTGTGCTGCCGCCTTCCATTCCGCGCATCGCTCTGGTGGATTTCGAGAACGACTGCGTGGGGACTTCACTCAATGTCATGGAGAAGATGTTCAGCCGTTATCGGGCGCTGATGGATGCGGGCAAGCCAGAAGAGGCGCAGAAGTTCGTCTTGTTCGGGGTGCGACCGGATACGGGCGCGACGATGCGCGATGTGAGTGTACCGCCTCTGGGCGACCCGAAACTCGACAACGGGGTGAATCCGCGCCTGGTCTTCGCCATGCGGGCCGCGATAGACAATGCGTTCGAGGCGTGGAACCTGCCGATGCGCTGGATGGATCAGGCGCGAAGGTGGTGCCGAAACGTCAAGATCACGGTCACAGGCGGATTCACGCCGGAGCGCATTCGCGCCTTTGAAGCCATGAACGTTCCTGCCGATGTCTACGGGGTCGGCTCTTCGCTCCTTTCCAACTGTTCGGAGAATGGAACCAACACCGATTTTACCGCCGATATTGTCCGGGTCAAGATCGAAGGGGAGTGGTATCCGATGAGCAAAATCGGTCGCCAATCCTGTGAAAACCCGGACTTGCAGCCTGTCACGCCCCTGCCGCTGACCTGATTTTACCAGAGGGAGAACCTACCGCCAAATGTCTTCGCCGCTCGAGACTTTCCGCACGACCCTGCATCGGCTGTTCCAACTGCCTCATGCCAGCCTCCGCCCGACGGCGAAAGTGGCTCTGCAAGACCTGACCATCGAACTCTGGGTATCGCAGCGCAAACTACCGCTCGCGCTGCGTGCGGATGCCATCATCGTTCCCGTCGCGACGGATCTGAAAATGGTGTTCGGCATCGCGAAAATGGCCCGCGACATGGGGGCCGATACGGTGCAGCACGAAGCGAATGCCGCCGCGCCGCTGCCTCCCGGCGACGCTTTCGTCGGTTCGGGCGCAAAGTACCGCTACAAGCACACGGCGCTGGCCGTGATCTTCGACGAGAGCAAACGCACCAGCCCGGCCATCATCTCGGAGTCCATCGCCACCGCGCTGCGGAAACTGCGCGGACTGGACGTGAACTCTGTCGTCTTTCCCGACATGACCGAAAATCTCCTTGCCCAGCCCAACTGGATCACCGACGAACAGCGCCGTGCCACTGCCGCGCAGACCGCCCGCATCATGGTGGATGCGATTGTGGCAGGCGGACTGATGGCAAGCACCGTGCGAATCTGGGTCTGGGACGCCCAGAACGCTCCTTTCTTCGAGGCGGAACTCAACCGTGTCAAACAGGAGCAGCGCACACTCGAAGTTCAGCAGGCGTAAGGCAGGGGAGTCAGAGATGCAGATTCGAGTGGCCTTGATGCCGATACTCGCGGGAGATGTTTCGGAAGCGGTCTGTATCGTTATTGACGCGCTGCGGGCGACGACGGTGATTGCGACACTGTTTGAACGTCACTGCCCGCGTGTGTATGTGGCGGCGTCCCATGAGTCGGCGCGGACGTTTGCGCGGGCGAAGGGGTATGTCCTGTGTGGGGAGACGGAAGGCTACCGCGTTCCTGATTTCGACTACGGCAACTCTCCTGTCGAGTTCGCGCAGTTAGATTTTACCGACCGTCCGGTCGTTCTCTCCACGACCAACGGCACGAAGGCGACGGCGGTCGTGGCCGGGGCAAGGTGCGTCTATCTCGGCGCGGCGACCAATCGGATGGCGGTCGCGCAGGCGACCTGGCATGAGGCGACCGAGACAGAATCCGACATCGTGATTGTCTGTTCGGGAACGCGCGATCAGTTCACGCTGGAAGATGCGACGGTAGCCGGGCTTTATGTCGAGGCGATCACCGCGCAGGCGGGAGCCTGGGAGATGCCCGATCAGGACGACTCTGCTATCGCTGCCCGTCGCCTGTGGCAGACCGAACCTAACCTGCTGCGTGGCCTGATGGAAGGCGTTCACGCCCGCACCCTGGCCGACCGGGGATTTGGCGAAGATGTAGGTTATAGCACCGCGATAGATATTTTTCCGCATGTTCCCACACTCGTCTCCGAATCCGAAGTCTCCAGGGTTGCTGCTCCCGTCGTACTCGTTCGCTGACACGGCCTCCGCCCAATATAATGAAACACGAAGCCAGATGAGCCTTAAAAATAAGCGTGTTCTCGTGACAGGAGCCTCTTCGGGAATCGGAGAGGTGACGGCGCAAGAGTTTGCCCGGCAGGGCGCGGAGGTCGTTCTGGTAGCGCAGAACGGCCCGGAGCTGAATGCCGTCGCCCATTCGATTCAGGAAACCGGAGGGAAGGCGAGGGCATTTGTGGTGGATTTATCCAGGCCGGAAGAGGTGCTGGGGCTGATCGCGAAAATCGAGGACGAGGCCGGGCCGCTGGATATTCTTGTCAACAACGCCGGAATCGGTCTCGGAGCGACGGCGCTGGAGACGCGCCCGGAACAGATGCGGCTGGTGTTTGAGGTCAATTTCTTCGCGCTTGCGGAACTGTGCCGACAGGCGCTGGAGAGTATGGGGCGACGCAGAAGCGGCTGCATCATCAATGTCTCCTCGGCTGCCGCGCTGTTCGGCAGCCCGCGTGTCAGCGCCTATTCGGCAACGAAGGGCGCGGTACACGCCTATACGCAGGCGCTTCGGATAGAAGCGAGCCTGCATGGTGTCAGCGTCTGCGAAATCCTGCCGATCTCCGTCCAGACCAAATTTTTCGAGAGCGTCGAGGGCAAAAAATACCGTCCTGCCGGAGTCGTCATCTCTTCGCAGCGGGTGGCGCAGAGTATTGTCAAAACCGCCTCCTCTTTACGTCCCAGAGCCGAGGTCCAGCCCTACTTTCCCATTCGTTTCGTCTTCATCCTGAATGCCCTCTTCCCGTCCCTTATGGCCCATCTCGCCTCCCGCCGCCATGCGATACTCTCCCGGCCTGCTCAGCAGGCAGCAGGAGAAGAAGTAAGCGATACCGAATAAGCCGTTCGATCCAGTTTGTTGCGAGAGGGAGACGGAACGCATGACGAACGGCAGCGAAGAGGCGACCGGTACCGAGCGTCGCCAATGGTTTCAAGGGGTGCCGCGATACGCATGGGTCGTGCTGGCTCTGGCCGCGCTCGGCTGGCTGTTCGATACCATGGATCAGAACCTGTTCAATCTGGTGCGGCAGTCCTCGGTCACGGAACTCCTTAAGCCGCTCTATTCCGGCGCGGCTGCGGGCGCACTGGATGCTGCCGCCAAGCAGCAGGGAGCCGTTCTCACTGCGATCTTTCTGCTGGGGTGGGCGACCGGCGGGTTCATTTTCGGTATCCTCGGCGACCGTCTGGGCCGCACCCGCACCATGATCGCCACCATCTGCATCTACGCGTTCTTTACCGGCCTCAATGCGCTTGTCCATACCTTCTGGCAGTACGCCGCGTGTCGGTTTCTGACCGCGCTGGGCGTCGGCGGCGAGTTCGCGGCGGGAACGGCGCTGGTCGCGGAGGTCTGGCCCGCCCGGTCGCGCCCGATGGCCCTCGGCGCTCTGCAAGCCTCTTCCGCCATCGGCAACGTCATGGCCGCGTTGATTACGCTGGTGCTGAGTGCATCAAGCTGGCGAATCGCCTATGCGGTGGGCGCACTGCCCGCGCTACTCGTCCTGTGGATACGCGGTTCGGTGCGCGAACCAGAACAGTGGCAGCAGGCAAAAGAGGCCGCTGCCCGGAGCGAGACGCCGCAGGAACTCGGCAATATCCTGTCGCTGTTTCGGGAGCCTGTGCTGCGCCGCAACACGATTGCAGGGGTGCTGCTCGCGCTGGCCGGGGTCGGGGGACTGTGGGGCGTCGGCTTCTTCCTGCCCGATCTGGTGCAGACCGCGCTGAAACCCGTCGTGCAGAAATGGCCGGAGATCATGGCCCTGCACGGCGTCGAACACGACAAGGCCGTCAAGACGCTGCTCAACGCCTACAAGAGCAAAGCCTCCATCGTGCAGAACATAGGTGCGTTTTTCGGCATGTTCACTTATGCCGCGCTCAGCCAGAAGACCGGGCGCAAGCCCGCGCTGTTTCTCTTCTTTATCCTGGCTTTCCTGGCAGTCGAAGCGGCCTTCCGCTATCTGCACGATGTGCCGTCCGCCTATCTGCTGGCCTTTCCGCTCGGCTTCTGCGCCCTCGCGCCCTTCTCCGCCTACGCTGTCTACTTCCCGGAACTCTACCCGACCCGCCTGCGGGCGACGGGCATCGGTTTCTGCTACAACTGCGCCCGTTTCTTTGCCGCGCTTGCCCCGTTCGCGCTCGGCAGCCTCGCCAAAACCTATGCCGTCCCGGGGGACGAGACCGCCGGACTGCGAACCGCCGCCAGTATCATCGCCTGTATCTACTTTGTTGGCTTCATCGGGCTGGCCCTGGCCCCGGAGACGAAGGGCAAACCGCTTCCTGAATAGGGTTCATCGGCGCAGTGCGTGGAGAGAAAGAGAAGTCCCGGGCAGGGAGAGGAGTGACACGCTATGGAGAGAAATCGAGAGACACTATCCGGGTCACGCCGGGAACTGCTGATAGGAACGGCGGCGCTGGCGCTCGGGTTGACACTGCCCGCCGGTGCGGAGACCCGCACACAGGAAAGACCCTCAAAAATGAAACTTGGAACCATCACCTACAATGTCGCCAAAGACTGGGACCTGCCGACCCTGCTGGATCATGCGAAGAAGGCGGGACTGGAGGGCGTGGAACTGCGGACGCAACACGCGCACGGCGTCGAGGTCGCTCTGGAGGCCGCGAAGCGGAAGGAAGTCAAACAGCGTTTCTCCGATGCCGGTCTGACGCTCTGGGGCCTCGGCACGACCTGTGAGTTTCACGCGACGGATGCGGCGGTGGTCAAGGCGAATGTCGAGGAGTGTAAAAAGTGGTGTGAATTGGCGCAGGACGTGGGAGCGCATGGCGTCAAAGTGCGCCCCAATGGACTTCCGGAAGGTGTGCCTGTCGAGAAGACGCTCGCGCAGATCGGAACGAAACTGCACGAATGCGGCCTGACAGCGGCCGAGCACGGCGTGGAAATCTGGCTCGAAGTGCATGGCGGCGGCACGTCGCACCCGCCGCACATCCGAACGATTCTGGACGAGTGCAAACTCCCGAATGTGGGAGCCTGCTGGAACTCCAACAAAGGCGACATCGTGAACGGCTCTGTCAAGACCTATTTCGACCTGCTGCGGCCCGACATCAAATCCTGCCACATCAACGACCTGTGGGACGAAAGCTACCCCTACCGTGAACTCTTCCGCCTCTTCCGAGAGTCCGGCTACGACCGCTATACCCTGTGTGAAGTCGGAAACTCCATCCGGCAGGAGGATGGGGTCGCGTTCCTGCGCTGCTATCGCGGCCTCTGGCGAGAACTCTGCCGGGCGTAACGGAACGCATTCTCGGCGTGTACGCGTCAGTTGCGGGAGTCGTCGCCGTACTCTTTCCAGCGGTCGCTCTCCGGTTCGAGTGGGACGAAGGTCAGGGCATGATGCGGGTCAATATCCCAGTTCTCCCGTTCGGCCTCCAGGATGGTGACGTGTTCCCGCAGGTAGTCGAGTTCAGCGGTGCAGCGTTCGCGGGCGTCGGTCATTTCCAGCAGGCGCTGCTGACCGGGCAGGGGAATCTGGATGATATAGGCGACACAGAACGAGAGCAGCGAGGGGTCAGTCGGCAGGGAGAACTCCGGCTGTTTCTGCTGCACCCGTTCCGCCAGAAGGGTTAGATAGCGCAGAAACAGCGTTGTCAGCTCGCCTGTCTCCTCTTCCAGGGCTTCGAGCGACTCCGGTTCGTCCTCCACATCCTCCACGCGCCCCACGAGATAGGGCTGTTCTGCCACCATATATTCGAGGATGCGGAAGCGCCTCTCCGCCGCGACAACCAGATTCATTCTGCCGTCTTCGAGCGTCTCCACCTCTTGAATCCGTACCATGCAGCCGATGTCATATGGCACCGCAGGCTCCCCCACCTCTGCGCCTTCGCGGATGAGAACCACGCCGAAGGGCGAATCACGCTCGATACAGTCGGTAAGCATCGCTTTGTAACGCGCCTCGAAAATGTGCATTTGCAGGAGAAACGGCGGAAACAGAACCAGGTTTAAGGGGAAGAGAGGCAGGGTATAGATTCTCAGAGGAGATGCAGACATAAAGACCTTTCCAGGGACGCCTTTCAAGAACGGTTCCCGATCAGCGGGATTCTACTCTTCCAGCATCGCCAGGGCATGGACACAGAGCGCCCGCGCTGTCTGCTCGCCATGAACCACCGACTCGCAGGCCGTGTAGAGGGCGATGGCTTCGCGATAGTGATGCGCCGCCTCGTTGGGAGCCTCCAGAGCGTTCGCGTACAGCCCTGCAATACGGTGATGCACCTCGGCACAGGCCAGCAGGATCGCATCAGTCGGAGCGGACTGCCCGTAGAGCCGCAGAGCCTCTTCGTAGTGGGTGATCGCCTCGTGGGGGCGGTCACGGCGCTGAAAGATACGGGCGATATGGACGCTGCACTCCGCCTGCCGGGCTTCCATGCCGGGATGAAGCGCGAACTGCTGCTTCTGGCGTTCGTAGTGGGAAGTCAGCAGATAGAGGCGGTCGTCCGGGCGGGAGCGGAGCAGCGCGACAACTTCCAGCAGTTTACGGGCGCAGGCGCGGGTGGCAATCTCGGCCTCTTCGGTTTCCACACGGGCATAGCAGTCCGTCGCCTCCTGAAAATAGGTGGCGGCCTCGTAATAGATTCCGGATTCGGTCAGATAGTCGCCGAGCCGCTTGCAGGCGTCAGCGCGTTTCTCCCAGGCCGTCGCAGTCGGGAACTCTTCCGCCTGCATCGCGGACGCATAGAGAAGCGCGGCGCGGCGCTGGGCGGCCACTGCGGCCCTTCGGTGTGGAGACGATGGGCTTCCTCGCCGATCTGCTCGGCCTGATTGCGAAGCGCTTCTGTCGGTAGCATTTAGTATGTCTACGTTTTACGCTGCAAAGTTGCTCCGAAGAAGGCGTCGAGTCCATGCCGGTGAGGCCATGTCCGCAAAAACGGCCCTTCGGTCAGCGGCGCAAGACGCTTCTGTAGAGCGGGATTCGGCGTGGCAGGAGCCGGAACCGCCCCTTCTTCCCTGTGACGGCGGGTGAGCGGAGCCTGTTTCGCCATCTGCTCGGCACGCTGACAGGCGGCGAACAGATGCGGCGCGACGGGCGCGACCGCAAACCCCTTGCCCTCCGAAGAGGCCAGGAACGCTTCGATAATTGCCTCATTCTGCTCCCGCTCGAAGGCGCAGGTAATGTAGTGCAGAAAGCCGCCCGGAGCTACCAGCAGCGACGCCTGCGCCAGCAGGGTGCGCTGAAGCCGGGTCAGGGCCGAGCTGTCGTGCAGCCGCCACTTCGCATCCGGGCTGCGCCGCAGAACCCCGCTTCCCGTGCAGGGCGCATCGAGCATCACATGGTCGGCGGCGGCAGTCAGGCCGAGCAGCAGTTTGCGGGCCTCGCCGTCCCGCCGCCAGATGCCTTCGGCGTTCGCATCGAGTTCGATGATCTCCATTTTGGAGACGCCCGCCCGCTGCGCCCGCTCCTGAAGCTCTTCCAGACGGGGCAGGGCGACATCCAGCGCAACCAGTCGTCCTTTGTTCTCCATCAGGGCGGCGAGGGGCAGGGTCTTGCCGCCCGCCCCGGCCCCGACATCCACGACCATCTGGCCGGGCTGCACATCGGTCAGCAGGGCCGCGAGCTGACTGGCCTCTTCCTGAACTTCATACCATCCGGCGCGATAGCCAGGCAGGTCGAAGATGTTGACCCGCTGGGGCAGTTCCAGCCCCCAGGGAGAGAAGTGCGTCGGCGTGAGTTCGGGAATGGCGGTGCGAACCCGCTGCCGGTCGGAGCGAAGCGGGTTCAGGCGAAGGGTCGTGGGAGCCTGCGCGTTGAGGGCTGCACCCGCTGTCGCCGCCTCGGAGCCGAGCATGGACTCCAGCGCGTTCGCCATATCGTCCGGGAAGGAGAGGGTGATGCGGAGGTAGTCGCGGGGCATTCCGGGGCCGGGCAGGCTGTCGAAGGCCGCCTGCACGGTTTCGTCGCCCGCGTCCTGCTCTGCCCAGAGGCGCAGGCGCGTCTCCGGCGTATCGGGCCGCCCCAGCGTACTGAGGAGATGGGTCTGTCGGCGCATAAAGCGGACGCTGCCATAGAGGGCTTCTGCGGCCCAGCGGCGTTCGGAAGCATTGAGATAGCGCCGGGAGCGAAACTCTGCCCCGACGACCCGATCCAACGGCGTCCGTTCGCGCTCCTCCTGCCAGCGGGCATAGATTTCGATAGCGGCATGAATCGCCCGCTCCGAGCGCAGCAGGCGTGGCGAGGCCGGGGTTTCAGCGTCCATACCACATCGCCTGTCCGTACTTCAGCAGGGAGAGAGGCAGTTCCGGCGACAGGAAGCCACTGCGTGAGGAACTCATGGCCGCCGCAATCAGCATTCCGAAGAGGACGCCTATCAGCACCAGCCCGATCAGTGGAATCAATACGGCGACAATGACCGTTCCTGCCGCACCGCCGGGAGAGAGATTCTGAGCGTAGCGCAGGCCGATAGCCTCCAGACAGAGCGGCCAGATCATTCCGAGCAGAGAGATGACGCCGATATACTCATAGGCGCGGATGAGCGTCTGCATGGCCGGAGTGTCGAACGGGTTGCCGGATCGTGGGCCACCGGGAGTGCTGCGCGTTGTCCCGCCGGGGAACGGGAAGGTCGGCGCTCCGGGCGTCGTCTGACTCGGTTCGCTGTACTGCACCGGCACGACTTGCCCGAAGGGGGAAGGCTGACCGGGCGTTTTCGGCTGTAGTGTGGAGAGCGGCAGAACGAACGGCAGGATAACGGCTATGAGAAGCGACGTGAACAGCAGTGGCGCACGGGCGTAGGCCACGACCCGGAACGAAGCGTGATAGGGAGCACGATTGCCGAACATCTTGCCGATGATATGGAGGACGCCTCCCCAGACAAACGCGCCCATGAGCGCTCCCATGATGCCGCCCACCAGTCCGTAAGCCATTCCCATAATGGCATTCAGCGCCATTGAAGGTTCGACGACGATCCGAATGATCCCGGAGAGGACGTTTATAAGGGCGGCAGCGATTCCGAACATGACGAGGAACGAGAGCGGCGCATTGTAACCCTGTCGCTGCGCCTGTTCCCGATAGAAGGCGTGCGGCTCCATGATGACCCGCTTCCAGTCTTTCATCGCCTGCTTCATGTCGAAAACATCCGGCGTCTGAATGACCGGTGTAGCCATATACGGGTTATAGGCTTTGGCGGCAGGCGCTCCTCCGTAGGCCGCCGCGCCTTGATACCCGGAAGGCGGAGCATACGCGCCGGGCTGCGCCGCTCCGGGATACGCCTGACCCGGCTGTCCATAGCCGGACTGCGCCTGTCCGTAGGGCGGCTGTGAGGGCGCATACGGCTGCTGGGGAGCCTGACCATACGGCATCTGCGTAGGCTGTGGAGCCTGTCCATACTGTGTGGGGGCAGGCTGTCCGTACTGTGTCGGCTGCACAGAGGACGCAGGAGCTGGAGCGCCGGAGAGACGTGCGGCCAACTCCTGCGCTTTCGGGTAGTCAGGCTGAAGCTGAACGGCCTGCTGGGCTGCCTGAAGCGCATACTCCTTATGTCCCGCCGTCTCATACGCAAGGGCCAGATTGTAGCGGGCCGTCGCACTGGACGGCTGCAAGGTCACCGCTTTCGTAAGTGTCCCGACAGCCTCCCCATGTCGTCCGGCCTGTCCGTACGCCGCTCCCAGATAGAGCAGCGTCTGGAAGTCGTCGGGCGTGGCGGCGACGGCGCGTTCCAGAGAGGTGACCGCCTCTGGAACGTTGCCGCTTTGCAATGCCCTGTACCCTGCGTCTCTCTCTGCGGACATAGTGTTCTGTACTCCTGAGGAATGATGCCGAATGACCCTGCTGTCCGCTTAGAAAGGACGCGGGGAAGGATTGTTGAGCGCCGAGCCAATGGAGGATACACGGAAGATGATCCCAATGACCGAGAGAATCAGCGCAATAATGGAGATGACGATAGCGGCAGTCGCCTTGCCTTCTCCGCGCATTCCAGGGTTCGCCGCAATCTCCGCTTTGGCTTTCATCGCTTTGGAAATTGCGATAGGACAGAGGATAATACTACAGCAGAAGATGCCGACGATAGCCATGATAAGCGCGTCGTTAGCGTTTTTGCTGTCTGTAGGAATCATCGGCGCAGCGCCATACGGCGGGGCATAGACATTGCGGGGCGCACCTCCGTAGGCTGCCGCGCCCTGCGCCTGATAGGGCTGCTGTCCCGGCGCAGGCTGACCGTATGGCTGCTGGGGCTGACCATAGGGCGGCTGTCCGGGAGCGGGCTGACCGTATGGCTGCTGCGGCTGGCCGTACTGCGTTGGAGGGGCAGGCTGACCATAGGGCTGTTGTGCCTGTCCGTACTGCGGCGGCGCAGGCTGCGCGTACTGCGTGGGGGCGGGAGCCGCTGCACCGGACAGCCGATTGGCCGCCTCCTGGGCCTTCGGATAGTCGGGCTGAAGCTGGATCGCCTGCTGCGCCGCCACCAGAGCCTGTTCTTTGTATCCCGCGCCTTCGTAGGCGATGGCGAGGTTATAGCGGGCCTGCGCGTTGGAGGGCTGGAGGGTCACGGCTTGGGTCAGGGTAGTGACCGCGTCCATCTGCCGTCCAGCCTGCCCATAAGCCGCGCCGAGGTACTGGTGCGCCTGGTAGTCATTGGGGTCGTTGGCAATAGCGCGTTCCAACTGCGCTATCGCGCCATTGATATCGCCGCTCTGGAGCGCTGCGAGTCCGGCATCGGTTTCTGCTGACATATTCCTACTTTCCTCTCTTTACTACCGACTGTCTCCCAGCGGTAGGAGATTCCCGTTGCGAGTTATAAAACAGTCCCGGTCAGACTGGAGAACGCGCTATAACGAGGATGGCTTCTGACGTATTTTCTGGCTCCCGACGAAAACGCATCGCCGGGATTGGGACAGGAACCGGACTTCTAATGAGCACCCTGACCTACGGCGGCGATGACAACGACGATGAGATAGATGATATTGATGGCAAGGATCACGGTGCCAACGATGCCGAGTACCAGTGCGGTCGTTGCTTTTCCTCCACCCGTAAGGCTGGGATTCATCCCGATCTCTTTTCTGGCTTTGACCGCGAATGAGATGGAGATGGGAGCAAGGATGGCACAGCACAATAACCCGATGATTGACAGGATCAGAGCGGTATTGGCGTCCTTCGCCTCGGTCTGGAACATAGGGACGCCGTAAGGCTGTGGCTGGACTCCCATCGGAGCGCCGCCGTAGGAGGCCGCTCCCTGGGGCTGATAGGGCATCGAATTAGGCGGTGCGCCGTAGGGTGTCGGCTGGCCGTAGGCCGGGGGCTGCTGTCCATAGACGACCGGCTGCTGGCCCGGCATCGGCTGCTGCGGCTGACCATACTGCGGCGCAGGGGCGCCGAAACCGGGCGGAGCAGGCGGGGCGGAGGGAGCGCTGGAAAGTCGGGAGACCATCTCCTGCGCCTTTGGGTAGTCAGGCTGAAGCTGGATGGCCTGCTGCGCCGCCTGAAGCGCCTGATCCTTATAGCCTGCGCTCTCCATCGCCACGGCCAGGTTATAACGGGCCTGGGCGTTGGCGGGCTGAAGCTGCACCGCTTTTGTCAGAATGGTGACCGCGTCCATCTGCCGCCCGGCCTGCCCGTAGGCCGCGCCGAGGTAGAGACAGCCCTGAAAATCGTTGGGGTCGTTGGCAATAGCGCGTTCCAACTGCGCGATGGCTCCGTTGATATCCCCGCTCTGGAGCGCTGCGAGTCCTGCATCCGTCTCAGCCGACATGATTTTGCTTCCTTTTCCGTCCTGTTTCCGACGTGAGTGCATCTGTTGTAGAGAGGGCCGAAGCGCGAAAAAGCGGCTTCCTGCGCCTGAAGAACCAGGGAATCAACGCAGCATGACGACGCGCTCTTCCGTGCGCTTATCCTTTTGAAGCTGGAGATCATGGATGGTGGCGCAGAGATAACGATTCTCGTCTATCGTGAAGTCTATGCGTAGACGCGCCTGACTGCCGCTGCCGACCGGACTCAGCTTCAACGCATCTCCTTCATTCAACGTCGTCACGCACTCTCCCTCCTCTGCGCCGTTGGGGAGCCAGTATTCGTTGCCGTTCATGCGTTTTGACCAGGGCAGTGTGGTGCGCCCGCCGTAGCCCACTTCGCAGATGGGCAGGCGGAAAAGGGCCTGTCCTTCGGTGACAGAGTAGTAGCGGGTCTGAAAAGGGTTGGGGGTGGGGTAGCCGGTCCCGCGCCGTATCAGCCGCTCATACTCCGGGCGCTGCTCCACGTCGTTGTAGACCCGAATCGCGTAGTCGTGGTGAACGATCTGATCCACGCTGTAGCCTGCGCCGAAGATCGCCGCCCCTTTGACGACCGCTTCAAACGGCTCCCAGTAGTGGACGCGCTGCGGGCCGAACAGCCGCTCGAACAGCTCCCGCACACCGGGCAGGAGGGTAGACCCGCCAACCAGCAACACCGCATCAATCTCCGTCTCGTTCAGTTCGCGGGCGCAGTCGTCCAGAGTCGCCTCGGTCAGTTTTTCCAGCGTTCCATAGAGGCCGCGTGTCTCCAGAAGGGTAAGGAAAGCGGCGCGAGTGATCTCGATGTTGCCGCCGCCCTGCAAAAGAAAGTAGCTGGATTCGGCGATAGAGGCTTTGTTGCTCAGGTCTTTTTTGATGGCTTCGGCCTGTGAGAGCAGCAGAGGGCGCAGCGTAGACTGATGCGCCCGCAGTTGTTCCGCGCCGAGGTCGGCGATCCATTCGTCCACCGTCTCGCCGCCATAGACCAGGCCGCGTGCCGCCAGCAGGCTGGCCCGATGGTGACCGGGATTGCCGTCTCGCCCACTGCCGCCTCCCAGCGAATGGGTGCGGACCACGGCGAGGTCAAGCGTTCCTCCGCCGAAATCCACGACCAGAAGGTGCTTCTCTTCCGTCAGGTCTACGCCGTAGCCGAGGGCAGCGGCGACCGGTTCGTCCAGCGTGCGGAATTTCGAGACGCCGAGTTTACGGGCGATGTTGGAGAGTTCTGCCCGGTAGGGTTCGTAGCTTTCGACCGGAACCGTCATCGTCAGGTCGGTCACCTGACCCTCTTTGCGCCACCAGCGCAGCGCCGACATCAGCCGCTGCATCCGCGACCGGTTCGGCTCCATCCGCTGCCGCTGATACTCCGCCGTCGCGTTCAGCAGCTCCTTCATGAAGACGGTCGCACACTGCCGGGCCGAGATGGACTGAGAACCGATCTGGGCGACGGGTTGCTGGCTTGCCCGTGCAAGGGTCTTTTTGAACGACTTCGCCAGGGGGCCGAGTGTGGTGAGGTCGTTCGCATGTACGATTTCACGGGCAGAGAGCGCAGGCCGTCCGATGATCGCGCTGCTTTCATCCTGAAAATAGATGGCAGAGGGAATGAGCGGTGTGCGCCAGGCGGGTTCGTAATCTACGAGGTCCTCCAGCGCAACCGTTGTGGCGTGTGTTCCGACCCATTTCGCGATGAGTGTGTTCGTTGTGCCCAGATCAATGGCCCAGTGTGTCTCCATAAGCCGAACCGGTAGACTCCTCGCAGTAGTTTCTCTAATTATACAGAGTTTTGTCCAAGAGTACAAGCCTACGCGAGGATTTCCGGCGCACGGACGATTTGCGGGTCGCTGAACACATCGGCTTCGTCCCGGCTGCGGGTGGAGAATTCGCTCACGACGGCCCCATGCTCACCCCCCTGAAACCAGTGGGGCGTGTTGGGAAGGATAGTGTACTGATCGCCGGGCCGGAGACGAATCTCGTGTCGGACGTTATAGGTGGACTCTCGCCCGGGCGGCGGAACGGCCAGCGGATTGGGCGTCGGATCGCCGGGAACATAGAGGAAGACCTCACCCCACCGACAGCGGAACGTCTCCTCTTTGCCTTCTTCGCCTCCGACGGGCGGGTGCAGATGTTCGGGGCAGGTCTGACGCGGAAACAGCACCAGCTCTTTCGCGCAGCAGCGGGCGGTGTTCACATAGGTAACGATTTCCAGGCCCGTCTGCGCCAGTTCGTCGAGGCCAAAGTCGGCGACTTCGATGTTCGCGGCCTCTTCGATGGTCAGGACAATTCCGGCGCGATCCAGATAGTCCAGAGCGCGGCCTCGCGCCTCGGCAAGTTCCTGCATGGTAATCATTTCGCTACTCCCTTTCTTTTTTCCAGTATAAGCAATCCCCGCACGGTTGTCAAGTTCCCAGGCTCACGTTTCACTATGAGAGAATGGTATTTGTCACTGTCTATTCCCGAAGAGTTTGATATACTGTGTTTATAGAGAAGTTCCCCGGTTGGCAAGGCTTCCGGCCCCGTCTGTCGGCATTCGAACACCGGGAAACTCTCTGTGGACAGCAGGGATGCTGTCCACCTGACTTACACCGCATTGTACTCTATGGAGAAAGACCATGTACGCATTCGAACAGCAGATACCCGTCCAGATACAGTTTCGCGGTATGGAGAAACCGTTCGCGATTTCGGTTCCCATGACCGTCCTGCGCTATCTCGATACCTCTTCCCTGCGCTCGTTCGCGCCGAGCGGGGATGTCGTCTACCACCAGATGTCTCTCTACGCGGGCTTGCCTTGCCGTGAATACTCCCGCGACCTGGTCACGGCTTGATCCTATCGTCTCTCGCCCTCTTCTGCCCGGTGACAGAAGAGGGCATTTCTCGGTTCTTGCTAATTTGGGCGGTCGCAGAGGAGTTACGGAAAGACCTGACGAACAGAATTTCACGGCAATCTGCCTTGCAAATGTCTCTGTGCAGGAACGTTTTTCGAGAGGAGAACCCCCATGCTCCGTCCTAACCGTGCGTTTACTCTGATCGAACTGCTTGTCGTCATCGCGATTATCGCCATTCTTGCCGCCATACTTTTTCCTGTCTTCGCACAGGCGCGGGAGAACGCACGAGAGGCGATGTGCGCGAGCAATATGCGCCAGATCGGCATGGCGGGCCGAATGTATCTCACCGACTACGACGAGATATGGTTTCCTGCCGACAGCGTGGGCCGACCCGACCCGTCGTTCTCCTGGGTGACGCCCTGGATCGGCTACGACAACAACAATGCGCCCGACCCCGGCGACATGACCCTGCCCGCCACGCACCCTCCGCATCCCGGAATGCTGGACCCCTACATCAAAAACGAGGCCATGAAACGCTGTCCGAGTATGCCCGGAAACTGGCAGATGGCCTTCGGGTTGAATCAGTTCAACATCTACACGCCCTCCGCCTACTACACGACCAACCCGGCCGCCATGAACAACGAGTACAGCCCCTGCTTCAAGTCGCGCCTGACCGACCCCGTGACCGGCCTCGAAATCGGGATTGCGGCCTCCGACTCCGAACTCGAACAGCCCTCCGAGACGCTTATCTGCTGGGAACATCTCAATCCGCGCCCCCTCTGCAATTTCCTTCAGGTTCCCGACTGGCTCACCTCCCCGCCCGGAGGCGCTTTCCGAGATCACTTCCATCTGCTCCATCGTAACGGCGCGACGACCCTCTGGGCGGACGGACACGTCAAGCACCAGATATACGACCGCCTCAAACGTCCCTGGTTCTCCACCCTGAAATCCATCTATCCCGCCTTCTGAATCAATATCCCACGTGCAGAATGTGTTATAATCCGTAGCAGGAGGAGCCATATACCGCTCCTCCTGATTTCGGTCGTTTTGGCGGTGCCGTCGCCCTGATGCAGGGCGCTGCGGAGCCAGGACAGAGGACACTTTTGGGGAGCAGGGAACGATGAACACCTCTGTGATTCAGATGGCGCAACGGGCGAAGGCTGCGGCGCGGCCTTTGGGCGCGATAGGCACCGCGACGAAAAACGCGGCGCTGCGGGCGATGGCAGACGCGCTGCTGGCGAATGCCGACCGCATCAGGGACGCGAACGCCGCAGATGTGGCGGCAGGGCGGGAGAGCGGGCTTTCTGAGGCGCTTCTGGATCGGCTGACCCTGACCGACAGCCGCATCGAAGGCATGGCGGAGGGACTGCGGCAGGTCGCGGCCTTGCCGGACCCGGTCGGGGAGGCGCTCGGCGGCGGACGGCTGGCGAACGGACTGGAGATGCAGAAGGTGCGGGTCCCGCTCGGCGTAATCGGTATCATCTACGAGAGCCGTCCGAACGTAACGGCGGACGCGGCGAGTCTCTGCCTGAAAGCGGGCAATGCGGTCATCCTGCGGGGCGGTTCCGAGGCCATTCGCTCTAATACCCTCTTGGCACGGCTGCTGGCGGGGGCGGGCGAACGCGCCGGGCTACCGGAACATAGCCTGCAACTGATTGAGACCACCGACCGGGAGGCCGCCATCGCCCTAATGCGGGCGGAGGGACTGGTGGACCTTCTGATTCCACGCGGCGGCGAACGGCTCAAGAAAAGCATTCTGGAGAACGCAACTGTTCCCGTTCTGGACTCACTCGGCGGCAACTGCCATACCTACATAGATGCGGACGCCGACCTGAATCAGGCGGCGGAGATCGCCTTCAATGCCAAAGTCTCCCGGCCTTCCGTCTGCAATGCGATGGAGACACTGCTGGTGCATGAGGCGGTGGCGGCAAAACTGCTGCCGGGACTGTGTGCGCGGCTGACGGCGGCAGGAGTCGAACTGCGCGGTGACGAAAGGGTACGGGCGCTGTTTCCCGGCGCGAAGATCGCGACGGAAGCGGACTGGGAGACGGAGTTTCTCGCGCCGATTCTCGCGGTGCGCGTTCTCGATTCGCTGGACGAGGCGATAGACCACATTTCCCGCTACGGAACGGGACACTCTGAAGCGATCATCACGCAGAGTTACCCGGCCTCCGAGCGGTTTGTGCGCGAGGTGGATGCGGCCTGCGTCTACGTCAACGCTTCAACGCGGTTCACCGACGGCTACGAATTCGGTATGGGCGCGGAAGTGGGCATCAGCACCGCCAAACTCCATGCACGCGGCCCTGTCGGCTTGACGGAACTCACGACCTACAAAACGATTCTGCGCGGCAGCGGGCAAATCCGCGTCTGAACCAGGCAGTTCAGCGCATTCGATTCAACACACAGGAGTGACAGGTGGCAAAGTTGCAGGCGGCAATCATCGGGTGCGGAGGGCGTGGGAACGAACACGCGAAGGGCTACGCGGCTTCCGACGAGATAGAGTTGGTGGCGGTCGTAGACCCACTGACGGAAGCGGCGGAGAGACTGGCGGAGAAGTACCATGTGCCGCATATCTACCCGTCCTATGCGGAGATGTTTGCGGCGCATCAGCCGGAGATTGTCTCCGTCTGCACCTGGATTCGGCTGCACGAGGAGATGGTCAAGGACGCGGCGAAGGCGGGCGTTCGGGCCATTCACTCCGAAAAGCCGATGGCCCCGACCTGGGGCGCGGCGAAGGCGATGCATGCGGCGTGTGAAGCGGCGGGGGTGCAGTTGACGTTCTGTCATCAACGCCGCTTCGGAGCGCAGTATGTGAAGGCGAAAGAACTGGCGCAGAGCGGGGTTATCGGCAAAATCCTGCGGCTCGAAGGCTGCTGCGACAACCTGTTCGACTGGGGAACGCACTGGTTCGATATGTTCTTCTTCTACAACGAGCAGTCGCCTGCCGAGTGGGTGATGGGACAGATAGAGATTGAAGGCCACAAGTCCGTATTCGGCGTGGAGGTAGAGGGGAGTGGGCTGTCGCTCGTGCAGTTCGCCAACGGAGTGCAGGGCGTTCTGGTGACGGGCGGCGCGAGCGGAGGTGGATGCGATAACCGCATCATCGGGACAGAAGGGATGATCGAGGTCAATGTCTGGAAGGGACCGGCGCTGCGGATGCTGCGCTCCGGCGGCAATGGATGGGAAACGCCGAGCCTCACCGATGTTGTCCCCCCGCAGGGCGATACAGTACTCTCTATTCTGGACGCTATCGAATGCCTTCACTCCGGTCGCCGTCCAACCCTGAGCAGCCACCACGCACTTCAGGCGACCGAACTGATCTTCGCTACCTACGAATCCTCGCGCATCGGCGGACGGGTGAAACTCCCGCTCACAATCGCAGACTCGCCGCTCCTCGCTCGTCTCGGAGAATAAAAGCCTGCCCCTCTCTCAATCGGTGCAGGTGTTTCAGACGGCGGGATGCGTGAGGGGCAGTTTCAGCCAGAAGATCGCGCCGCATCCCTCTTTGCTCTCCACCCCGACCTGACCGCCATGTGCGTCGGCCACGCTCTTGACGAAGCGCGTTCCGATTCCGGTGCCGCCGGGCGTCGTGCTGATGGCCTTGATGGTGAAGAGCAGCTCTTTGACATGGTCGGGAACGCCGGGGCCGTCGTCCTGCACGGCAATCCGGCAGTAGCCTCCGTCCGGGAAGACGCCTTCGGTGACCGCGGTCGCGGTGATCCGGACATTGAAGCCGCCGGACCGCATCTCCAGTTTTTTCTTTTTCACCGCATCGTCAATCGCGCCGAGAGAGTTATTGACGAGATTGAAGACGGCCCGGCCCAGCAGACGGTGGTCGAAGGCGAAGGGCGGCACGGCGGTCATATCGTCCAGATGCAGGGTCACGCGGCGGTTGCGGGCCAGCACTTTGAGCCGCCGCAGCCGCTCCTGAATGACCCCGTCCAGACTGTTCACCTCGAAGTTGGTCGCCTGGACGCCCTTGATGTAGTCGGCGATGGTGCTGACCATTTCGCGAATATCGGCGCAGCCATCCTTGACGGAGCCTTGCATTTCGGGATACCAGTCCCGGAGCATCTGCGTCGTTTCCAGCAGGGTGGCGGCCTTGTCCGGGTCGGTTCCACGCCAGGAAGCCGCGATGGCGTCCAGTTCCTCGAACATCGGGATAAAGAACGCATCTACGGTGGTATCCACCATCGTCTCAATCGGTGTCAGCGCGTTTTTGATGTCATGCCCCAGGTCGCCTACGGCACGCGCTACGGCAGCCAACTGCGCCTCCTGCGCGAGCGTCGCGTTGACAATCGAAGTGGAGGCGAGACTGCTGACGATCTCCAGCAGTTCCTGATCGTCCACGTCGAACATCCCGGTGCGGCGGTTCAGGGCCTGCATGACCCCAATGGTCTCGTTCATGTTTTTGAGCGGGACGGTCAGGATATTCTCGGTGTGGTAGCCTGTCACATCATCAATCGTGACGTTATGCCCCGCTGTTGTCGTGTCGGGGGTGATGAGCGACTCGCCTGTGAGGAAGACGCGGGAGGCTTTGCCCCTCGGGTCTGTCGCCGGGTCAATTTCGCGCCCGACCAGCCAGGTGGCTCCCCCAATGACGTAGCGGAAGACCAGTACGTTCTTCTCGCGGTCGTACAGGAGAATAGACCCCGCATCGGCGTCTACTGTTGCCAGCGAGACAGTCAGGGTTTCACGCAGCAGGTCATCGAGATTGGTTTTGGAGAAGAGCGCACCGCTGATCTGGTGCATCGCGTTGATCTGGCGCTCGCGCATTTCCAGACGGTCGCGTAAAGCCTGAACGGTTGCCTCTGTCATTAATTCAGTTTCCATGGTCTCTCATCGCTTCTGCCGGAAATGTCTGCAAGGCCGCTCGTGGCGCCTAAAACGACTGTTCTGCCACGAATGTACTATTATAACGTAGAAATGACGTGCCAGCAGACAAAAAACACACAGCCACAGTGTCAAATTTTTTCTTGCAGGGGGTTGGGCAGGTGATTTCAGATGTCATTCGAGGTGCCAGCGTACAATTCCTGCCTGCTGTCGCGTTTACCGTAATCCTATGCTGCTGCCTCGGCCCACGCTAAATACCGCCAGGTGGGGAGGCACGTAACCTTTTGTGAAGACGAGGCGTCTAATGGGCGAGACTGTACACAACTCTGGTTGGCAGGGTCGGCCCGACAGGGTTCGGCCAGGGAGACGCCTTTGGCGCTTCAAGAAACTGGCACGCTGGCTTGGGGAACACCGATGAACGGGGAGCGGACGGTGACGACCGACGACGATACCCAACTCGTCGCCCGCTTTCTGCGCGGCGATGCGTCCGCCTTCGACGTTTTGTTCCTCAAACACCAGGACTACGTCTATAATATTATCTACGGTATCGTCGGCAGTACGGAAGAGGCACGGGACCTGACGCAGGATGTTTTCCTTCAGGTCTACAAGTCTCTGGGCGGTTTTCGGCAGGGAGCGCGGTTCGCCACCTGGCTCTACCGTATCGCCGTCAACCGGGGCGTAGACGCCGCACGGGGTTCGCGCCGCTGGCGCTTCCTGCCCCTGCTGGACGAACCGTCGCTGCTGGGGCGAGCGGCCGCGCCGGAGGGAGAACCGGAGTACGCGTTTGAACGCAGCATGGAGCGCGAGGCTGTGCAGAAGGTACTGATGTGCTGTCCCATCGCGGGTCGTGATATTTTAGTATTGCGCTACTATCAGGGACTGTCGGTCGAGGAGATCGCCGAGACGCTCGGCTGCACGGTGGCGGCGGCGAAAGTGCGGCTGCACCGCGCCCGGCAGACTTTTAAAGAGAAATACGTCGCGACTTACGGAGTGGAAACTTCGGAGGGACGCAGAAAGGAGCAGCCCGATGCCGCGAAACCGACACGCTGACCCCGATTCTTCCGCGCTGACCTGTACCCGCGTACAGGCCGGATGCTGGGCGTTCGTTGACGGACTGCTGACGCCTTCGGAACGCGCCTCGGTGCAGCAGCACCTTCAGACGTGCGCCGCCTGCCGTCTGGAAATGGATCGCTGCCGCTCTCTGGAAACGGCCCTGCGGTCGGCGGCAACCCAGATTCCGCCTGCGGGCGATCTTCGCGCCGGTTTCTACTCCCGCCTGGCAGCGGAGCGAACACGCTCTCACCGCACCGGATGGCTGGTGGCAGTTCCGGCGTTCGCGGTCGGTATCTTGCTGCTCAGTCTGGCGCGTCCTGCCCTGCACTCGCTGTGGAACCCTCACGCGACCCCGACTCCAATGCCTGAGACGGAGACCGTTCTGCGGCGTGATGCCTCCCGCAATCACTCTGCGACGAGCCTGGACAGCGCTCCCGCATTGGCGCGGCGGACTGTTCCCGGTCTCTCCGAAGAGACCGTTGACCGTCTCTTTATCCGAACAGATACAAAGGCTCTGACAGTCGCGGCGACACACCATGCTTCGATTTCTCGTCTACGAAGAGCTGGCCTCCGCAGCGTATCCAAATGGCATGGAACCATCGTCGCATACGCCTCGACGAAGAAGGCCGATGCGCTGGGGGAGAGCCTTGCGGCGAGTGTGCAGAGACGCGCTAAACTCTCCACGGCTGATTCCACGTTTGCTTTAGCTGCTAACGCCAAAAAAACCGAGATAGCCGCTTTGCCTGATCTGAAGGCCTCCTTACTGGAGGGACGGCCCTCCATTGTTGCGGCGCTGCTGCCTGCGGAGGGTGGGGTCAGTCTGCAAGTCGCGGATGAGGTGCGCGGTTTTACCAGCACGACGCGCCTTGCCAGCGATGTGAGCGCAGAAGACTCAGAGGGTACGATTCATATCGAAGCGGACGGCAATTGACGCTGTCTCTTCCTTCGCAGTGAGGGGTTTATGAGAGGCTCCTTCTCAGTCCTCTGAATGCACAGTCAGCCCATAAACAGGACACACACGATGAAATTTCCTAAATTGAACATAACACACAGGCGCGGATGGCTGCTCCTCGGAACAGCGATAGCGCTTAACGGCGTACTCTGTCCCGCCCATGCCGAGCGCGGGGAAGAACAGCAGGCAGCGAACTCCACATACACGGCTCCCGCCTCGAAACTTCACGTAACGGGAACCGTCGTGAAATTCACGGTGGACGCCGACCACGCAGATATTCAGAGTGTGCTGAAAGCGGTGTTCGATCAGGCCGGAGCGCAGTTCACTACCGACAACAATGTCGTGGGGCAGGTGACGCTGCGGCTTACCGACCAGCCGCTGCCGACGACGCTGGACACGCTCTGCAGACAGCTTCTCTTGCGCTATCACAAGAACGACAGGGGCATCTATCTCTTCGAGCAGGACATAGAGGCAACACGAGCCGCCATTACCCGCCTGCGGGATCTGAACGCCCTGACGCGCCAGCAACTGCGTACTTTCGGCATCAGTCTGCCGGATGATTCCACGCTGGACGCTCCTGCGTTTGGAATGTCGCTTGAAAAAGGTTCTTCCAGGGCGGAAGGCGGGGCGCAGCAGCCTGCCGCGAGCGGCTTCGGCGGTGGAGGGAACGGCGGACAGGCGCAGGGTACATACGGCAGAGGAGCGGGGAGACCAGCTGTCCGTTCTCTGGCGACACCGGGGCAGGGCGGTTCTCCTGGCCCTGCCGGACCCGCAGGGCCTGTGGCCGAGAAGAGCGCCAATGTCGCCCCACGCTACAACTACCTGACGGAAAGCGACATCAACTACATCTTTGCGGTGAACCCGCAAACCAAAAGCCTGCTCAATCCAACTGGCTATCGTTCATTCCTTCAGCAGAACGGCCTGGTCTACATCAATACGGGCGGGCAGAAAGCGCCGGTCGTGGAAGTGCTTCAGGAACTGGGTAAACAGTCGAATACGCGCATTCTGCTCGACCCGAGCGTTCCGTCGGGGCCAAAGTTTAATATGCAGGGATACATCACCCCGCGCAGTCTGCCCGAAGCGCTGAACGTCCTGACGCAGTCTACGCGATTGAGCTGGTCCTGGCTTGGCAATGCCATCTATGTCACCGCGTTGCCGGATTTCCAGTCTTTTTATAACTCGAACTCCCCGCGCATGTACTATGGCGGCGCGTACCCGCTCCAGCAACGATTCGGCGAACGACAAAACACCAACGCGGCCAGTTCTGCCGGCAGCCAACCGCCCCTCCCCGTCACCAATGGCGAAAAGAAGACACCGTAGCGACTTGATAACGATCCAACGCACCAACTTGAACTTCGAGCGGGAACCGCTGGCGACGCCTTTCGGCTTCAAAGGCGGTTTTCTGACCGAGATATGGCAGTCCGTTGCACTGCTGCAAAGTGACAGCGGCAAACGCGGGGTGGGACTGGGAGTGCAGAGCGTCCTCTGGTCCGACCCGCAGGTGTTCGCGGGCCGCTCGGAGGCAGCCGGGAATGCGCTCATGCTGCTCCTTACTGCCGAGGCGCTCCAGGCGGCGGGGGGACAGTCCTTCGAGACGCCTCTGGAACTCCTCGACAGACTGTTGCCTCTGGCGATGGAGTATGGGCAGAAGATCAGCGGGAACCCCAGCCTCCGCTTGACCTTTGCGCTGAATGCGCTGGTCGCGGTGGACAATGCGGCGTGGCGGCTCTACGCCGCCGAGAACGACTTCACGACCTTTGACGCGCTTATCCCCGATTTTGCCCGTCCCGCCCTCTCCACCCGGCACCGCAGCGTCATCAGCGTTCCGGCAGTCGGCTACGGCATGACGACGGCGGAGGTGGTACGGTTGGCGGAGGCGGGGCATTTTCTGCTCAAGATCAAAGTCGGCTCCGACCCGGCGAAGGACGGCGATCAGGAGAAGATGCTGGCCTGGGACATCGCCCGGATGCAAGACCTTCACGCTGCCCTCCGGCCCTTCCCGGCGGTGCGTTACTATCTCGACGCCAACGGACGCTATGAGAGCAAGGCACGGCTGCTGCGGCTGATCGAGTCGCTGGAAGTGTGCGGGGCGCTGGCGCAGACGGTTCTTCTGGAAGAGCCGTTTCCGGAAGACCTGAAGGAGAATGTGACCGACGTGCCAGTGCGTGTCGTCGCGGATGAGAGCGCCCACACCGACCGGGACACCGCGGAGCGTATCGCGCTCGGCTACGGGGCCATCGCCCTCAAACCTGCCGCCAAAACCCTCAGCATGAGTTTTCGCATGGCGCAGGTCGCCCACGCGCATGGCGTCCCCTGCTTCTGCGCCGACCTCACCGTGAACCCCGTTCTGGTGGACTGGAACAAGACCTTTGCCGCCCACCTCGAATCGCTCCCCGGACTTGAATATGGCGCTCTAGAGGCCAACGGGCATCAGAACTACCGCGACTGGTCCCGGATGCAGTCCTATCATCCCTGTGCGGGCGCAGCCTGGACGGAAACCGAAAACGGCCTGTTTCCCCTCGACGAATCGTTTTACCGTCAAAGCGGCGGCATTCTGCTTCCCCTCCCGCACTACGAAGGTCTTGTCCCCTGATTTCTCGAATAACGCACCCAGAGCAGGCGTCTCGCGCTGAGAACGCCCGATAACGACTCGCGACAGACGGAACTTGGAGGAGAAAACAGTGAAGTTCACTCAAAGCGTGGGAGCGGCGTGTCTGGCAGGGGCCGCAATAGGGTTCCTGGGAGTGCGGAGCGGGGGACAGGGCGAGGGGGCGACGAAAGACGTCCCGGCGTTGGGATTAGGGGCCAGTCTTCATGGCAGGCGGGTCTTGCCGGCGGACAATCCCTGGAATCAGGACATTTCGCGGCTGCCCGTTGACCCGCACTCGGAGACCCTGGTGGCGAGTATCGGCCTGAACAAACCGCTGCACCCCGATTTCGGCACGGTCTATAACGGCGTCCCGATGGGCATTCCTTATGTGATCATCTCCGGGGAGCAGGCGAAGAGCCGTGTCCCGGTCACGTTCCAGTATACCAACGAAAGCGACCCCGGCCCCTATCCCATCCCTGCAACTGCACAGATTGAAGGCGGCCCGAATTCCGATGGCGACCGGCACATTCTGGTCGTGGATCGCGACAACTGGATGCTCTACGAACTGTTCTCCTCTTATCCGCAGGGCCGGGGCTGGAAGGCAGGCTCCGGGGCGATCTTCGATTTGAAGACCAACAAAGAGCGGCCTCTCGGCTGGACTTCGGCGGACGCGGCGGGACTGCCCATCTTCCCCGGTCTGGCCCGCTACGATGAGATCGTCGAGCGCAAAGAGCTTACCCACGCGCTGCGCTTTACCTGCGTCAAGTCCCGTCGCGCCTTCGTGCCTCCTGCCCGCCATTTCGCCAGCCGCTCCTCCGACCCTAACCTGCCGCCGATGGGGATGCGTGTCCGCCTGAAAGCCTCGGTAGACCTCTCCGGCTACCCGCCCACTGCCCGAACGATTCTCAAAGGACTGCAAAAGTACGGCATGATCCTCGCGGACAACGGCTCCGACTGGTTCGTCAGCGGCGCTCCCGACCCCCGCTGGAACGACGAGGAACTCAACGCCCTCAAGCGCATCCGAGGCCGCGATTTCGAGGTCGTTCAGATGGGCGCGATGGTGACGCGATAGGTGTCCGGCGCGGGCGACAGACTCGCCCGGCCTTTTTCTCTGCGACACTGTGAAGGGCGATGCCGCAAAGGGAAAGGCCGGGATTGGAGTATAATAGGGTTAACGCCCTGAACGAAAGCCTGACCCTGTCATGAAGCCAATCACCAAACCCTTTGCGATCTACCACGAACACCCCGACTGGTTCCGTCCCCTGTTTGCCGAACTCGAAAAACGCGGTATTCCCTTTGTCCGCCTGAACGCCGCGCAGCACCTCTTCGACCCGGCAGACCGGCACGATGCGGAGACCTATAGCCTGATTTTCAATCGCATGAGTCCCTCGGCCTATCTGCGTGGTGGCGGCAACAGCACGTTCTACACGACCAGTCTTCTGGCGCACTGGGAGCGGCAGGGACTGCGGGTTATCAATGGCAATGCGGCCTACACGATGGAGACGAGCAAGGCGCTGCAGTTGAGCCTCCTGGAATCGCTGGGTCTGGGCTATCCGAAAGCGCGGGTCATCAACCATCCGGCGCTGGCCCCGGCGGCGGCGGAAGGGTTGCGCTTTCCGGTGGTGGTGAAGGCGAACATCGGCGGCAGCGGCGCGGGAATTGTGCGCTACGATTCGCCGGAGACGCTGCGGCAGGCGGCGGCAGAGGCGGCGCTAGACCTCGGCCTGGACAGCACGGCGCTGGTGCAGGAGTTTACTCCGGCGCGGGACGGACACATCACCCGCGTGGAGACGCTCGGCGGCAAATACCTCTACGCGATCAACGTCTATACGAACGGCGACAGTTTCAACCTCTGCCCGGCGGACGTGTGTCAGACGCGGGGCGGGGTCGAACTGACACGCTCCGCCTGCCCTGTGGATGCGCCGAAGAGCGGCATCACCGTCGAGGCGACGACTCCCGCGCCGGAGGTGATTTCGGCGGTGGAGCGGATCGTGCAGGCGGCGCAGATTGACGTGGGCGGCATCGAATTCATGGTGGACGACCGCGACGGACGCATTGTCTACTACGACGTAAACGCGCTGTCGAACTTTGTGGCGGACGCCCGCAATGTGATCGGGTTCGATCCGCACGAGCGGCTCGTGGATTTTCTGGTGGCGGAGGCGAAAGAGTAGTGATGCGTTACGGATATTGGCTGCCCATTTTCGGCGGCTGGCTGCGAAATGTTGAGGATGAGCAGATGGCGGCGACGTGGGAGTACAACTCCGCGCTCGCCCTCCGCGCCGAGCAGATCGGTTTTGACCTGACGCTGGTCGCGGAATTGAACCTCAACGACATCAAGGGCGTCGAGGCTCCCTCCCTGGATGCGTGGTCTACGGCGGCGGCGCTGGCGGCGGTGACTCAGAAGCAGGAGATCATGGTCGCGGTGCGCCCCACGTTCCACAATCCGGCCCTGCTGGCGAAACAGGCCGCAAACATTGACCAGATCAGTCAGGGCCGACTGTCGCTGAACGTCGTGTCGTCGTGGTGGAAGGACGAGGCGCAGAAGTACGGAGTCGGTTTCGAGCAGCACGAAGACCGCTATGCGCGGACGGGCGAGTGGCTGACCGTCCTGAATGGCGTCTGGGAGGGCGATCACTTCTCTCACTCCGGCCATTACTACAAAGTGGACGACAACGTTTTGCAGCCCAAGCCGGTGCCGACCCGTCCGCGTCCGCTGCTCTATGCGGGGGGCGAGTCGGAGGCGGCGAAGGAACTGATCGCCCGCACCTGCGACGGCTATGTGATGCATGGCGACCCGCCCCAGAAGATCGGGGAGCGCATCGCGGATATGCGGGCGCGGCGCGAGAAGCACGGCCTGCCCCCACTGCTGTTCGGCGTAGCGGCCTATAGTATTGTGCGCGATAGCGAGGCGGAGGCGGAGCAGGAGTTGGTGCGGATTACGGACGTGAAGGGTTCGGCGGCGGGCTATGCGAACTATCAGCAGTGGCTGTCCGGCACGAAGCTCGAACAGCAGGTTTCGCTGGAGGACTATTCGGTCTCGAACCGAGGCTTGCGCTCCGGTCTGGTAGGGACACCCGCACAGGTGAAGGCGCGTATCGCGGAGTTCGAGGCGGTGGGGGTGGATTTCCTGCTGCTTCAGTGCAGCCCGCAGCGCGAAGAGATGGAGCGGTTCGCCGCCCAGATTATTCAGGCCGACTGAAAGGAACTGGACGTTTGCCTCTCCGCACCTCGCAGAAAGCCGCTCTGTTCGGCGAATCGGTAATTCGGGAGATGACGCGGCAGTTTTTGGCCCGTCCGAATACCGGCCCCGGCGTGAATCTGGCACAGGGCTTTCCTGACTTTCCCGCCCCGGAGGCGATGAAGGCGGCGGCCTGCCGCGCCATTCAGGCGGACGTCAATCAGTACGCGATCACCTGGGGCGCGAAGTCGCTGCGGGAGGCGATTGCGGCGAAGACGGTGCGATGGTACGGTACACACCCTGACCCGGAGCGCGAGATCACGGTGACCTGTGGCGCGACAGAGGCGATGCTGGCCGCGCTGATGGCGACGGTAGACCCCGGCGACGAGATTATCGTTTTCGAGCCGTTCTACGAAAACTACGGCCCGGACGCGATCCTTTCGGGCGCGATTCCCCGCTTCGTCCAACTGCGCGAACCGGACTGGCGCTTCGATTCGGCTGAGCTTGCGGCAGCTTTTAACGAGCGCACCCGCGCTATTATCGTCAACACTCCGAACAACCCCACCGGCAAGGTCTTTACTCGCGAGGAGCTTGCCGAAATCGCCGCGCTCTGCCTGAAATGGAACGTTACGGTGATCACCGATGAGATTTACGAGCACATGGTCTACGAGGGCGCCCACGTCCGCATGGCCGACCTGCCCGGCATGGCGGAGCAGACGATCACCATCACGGGCCTCTCCAAGACCTACAGCGCGACGGGCTGGCGCATCGGCTGGCTGCTCGCCCCACCCGAAGCCACGAACGCCATCCGCAAAGTCCACGACTTCCTGACGGTCGGCGCAGCGGCCCCGTTGCAAGAGGGCGCAGCCTTCGCCCTCGGTTTCCCCGACGAATACTACCATCAGCTTCAGGAGACCTACCGCGCCAGGCGTGACCGAATGTCTGCCCTGCTCACGGAAGTCGGCTTCCGCGTCTATCCCCCGCACGGCGCCTACTACATCATGACGGATGCCTCCGAACACATCGCCCGTCTCGGCCTCGCAGACGATGTCGCCTTTGCCCGCTGGATGATCGCCGAACTTGGCGTCGCTACTGTTCCCGGCAGCAGTTTCTACCGTAATCGTGCGGACGGCTCCTCCAAAATCCGCTTCTGCTACTGCAAAAAGCCCGAAACCCTCACCCTCGCCTCCGAACTCCTCCACCGCCTCCGCTGAATATATACTGAAATATGAACATCCGGCTCTATGGGCTATAAATGCTTTCATCGGACTTTCGTAGCCTCCAGCGTGGGAAAATCCATCCGCAATGTCCTCCAGAGCCGGCAGTTTCTCTGCCCGTGTCGCATTTCCTCCTTCGACCACCGCCATAAGTGGTAAACTGGATGGTGAAACACGCGCCCGGCGAACACTTGCTTTTTCCTGCCGGGTTCTTTCAGAACCCGGCGCCCAACCTCATAAAGTCTCTTAACGGAACCATTACAGGAGCACCATATGAACCTATCAAGCAAATGGCTTCACGGCCTGCTCGCCAGCCTCGTTTTAAGTCAGGCCTTTATTGCGTTCGCCTCTGCACAGCAACTGCCGGGCGCGCAGGGCGTGCATATTACACCCCTCACTCGCAATTCCACGCCGAGCAAAACCACGTTGCCGCTCACGCGTGAGGGAAAGGCACTGCTGGCGATTGTCCTCTCCGAAAAGGCGTCCCCCTCCACGCGAATGGTCGCAGCCGAGTTGGCCGGGTATTTGAAGCGCATTAGCGGCGCGGCGTTTGAAGTCAAAACCGGCGACGGCAGCAAGGGTATCGTGCTGGGCAATATCCACGAATTCCCGACGCCAGTCCTCGATAAGGCGCTCACGGTCTACAATGGCTCTGACGGCAAAGAAGCGTATGCCATCCGTACTGGCCCGAACCGTCTGCTGCTCCTGGGTGCGACGGATCTGGGCGCCAGTCACGCGGCCTATCGCCTCCTCCAGGAGATGGGCTGTCGCTGGTTCTTCCCGAACCCCAACTGGGAAGTCGTGCCGCACCAGCAAAACCTGACCTTCAGCCGCGACGTCACCGACCGCCCCGCATTCCTGTCGCGCAACATCTGGTATGCCTGGGGCCTGTTCAACGACAACGGCCATCCGCAGGGCAGAAGCGCGACGCAGGACTATCAGGACTGGAAACGGCGCAATTGCATGGCGGAATCCTTTGTGGTCAATGCAGGACACGCCCTCTTTACGGTCATAGATCAGAATAAAGCCGAATTCGACAGACATCCCGAATACTACGCCCTCACCGGCGGCAAACGGCAGGGGCCGCAGATCGAACTGGGCAATCCCGCCGTGCGCCGGATGGTAGTGAAGTACGCCCTCGGTTTCTTCAAAGAGCATCCCGAAGCCGATATGGTGAGCCTGGATCCGGCGGACGGCGGAGGCTATTCGGAGAGTTCGGAGAGCCTGAAACTCGGCACGCCCGGCGACGCGATCTTTGGCATGGCGAACGAAGCGGCGCGAGCCGTGGAGCAGTCTTATCCCGGCCGGCACAAGATGGTCGGCCTCTACGCCTACAATTGGCACTCCGACCCGCCCCCTTTTGCGCTTGAACCCAATGTCTACATTCAACTCACGATGGCCTTCGCAGGCGGCAAACTGACCACTCCGGAACTGCTGGAAGCCTGGCCCAAAAAGGTCCGCAACCTCGGCTTCTACGACTACTTCTCCACCTGGCTCTGGGACTACGACCGCTGGCCCGGCGGACGCGCCAGCAGCAAAAACGCGCTCGTTGGAACGTTCGCCGCATGGACAAAGGCGAACGCGCAGAGCGGAGCGTTTGCCACCAGCGTCTCCGCCGAGAGCGGCAACAACTGGGGACCGCATGGCCGGGGCTACTATCTCGCCTGCAGACTGATGTGGAACCCGCAAGCGGATGCAGAGAGTCTGCTCGACGACTTCTACATCCGCTCTTTCGGCGCGGGCGCGGGCGCAATGAAGCACTATTACGAAATGGCCGACAGCCCGCCGCCGATAAGCCCCGGAGTCCTCGGCGCGCTCTTCCGCCGCGTGGAGGAGGCGGCAAAAGCGACACAGGATCGCCCCGATGTGCAGCGCCGACTCGACGACATCAAGAACTATCTGCGCTACGAATACCTCAACTATCGCATGGCGCGGGAAGGAGACGCTGCGAAAAAGGCCGCGATGCAACAGGAGGTCTTCACCCTGGTCTACCGCACCCGCTACGCTTACATGGACCATTGGGAGGCCCTTCGCCAGAACGGGATTCGGGAAGACCAGCTCCCCCCAACCACTCCCAAGCCCTGGAAGGTGGATCGCCCTGTCTCCCACGCAGAGACCGAAAAGGCGTTTAAGGAGGGACTGGTCTTCTTTCCGGACCTGAAAGTGCCGACCGAGCGAAAGTTCTCCACAGACCTTGTGGCGGTGAACCTAGGCGGCAGGCCGATTGCCACCAGCCAACTCTACCAGGAAGGCTCGCTTTATGCCTACCTGAGCCTGCATGGAGAACCGCTCAAAATCAAGGTGCAGGCGGGAGACGCCTACGGCGGCCTGCGCCACATCTATAAGATCACCGACGCGCAGGGCAGAACGCTCAAAACCGGCAAGCCGCAGCCGAAGGAGATGGTCGAATTCTCCTTTGCCGTTCCCGCGCCTGGCCTCTACTATCTGGACTTCCACGACAACGGCGCCTATTCGGAGGTCTTTCTGGTAGCGGATCAGCATGTCGCGCTGCCCGTCAGAGACCGGGGCTTCCGCGCGATGCACCCGGTTACGCCGATGTATTTCTATGTCCCGAAAGGCACGCGGCAGATCGAGTACTACTATAAGCGCGAACCCTGGCAGTACGGCGGTGCGCATCGAGTGATGGACCCGGAAGGGCGCGTGGTGAAAGAGGTGGATGTGGACGGCGACTATGTCTTTGTGCCCGTTCCCACAGGCATGGACGGCAAAGCCTGGAGCCTGGGCGGCCCATCGTTCGGGCTGGGCCGCTTCCTCTTCTTCAACGTGCCCAACTACCTGTCGCCCTCGCCCGCCGCGCTGCTCCTGCCCCGCGAAGTCGCCCAAAAAGACAGACTGGAGATTCTCAAGTGATGCCTCTGCCCCGGATCCCCTTCCTGCTCTGCGCCGCAGGGATGTTCTTTATCGCCCTCTCCCGGACGCTGCCCTCGCAGGCGCAGCCTTCGGGCGATCTTGTTATCGCTGCCGACGGCAAGACGACGGCGCAGATCGTTGTCTCGCCCGACGCCGCCAAATCGGAGCAGCAAGCCGCGCTAGATCTACAAAAATACATCGAGAAGATGACCGGAGCCAGGCCCGCTCTGGCGAATACTCCCGCCTCCATCGGCGCGGCGCTGCGCGCAAATACGCCCCTGCTCCTTATCGGCCAGGAGGCGCTGAAAGCGGAGCCATCCCTCCGCACGGCCCTCGAGAAGGTCCAAAAGAAGAATCCTGTTGTACGTGCCGATGCTCTGGTGGCTCGCCGCGCAGGCAACCGCATCTATCTTGCGGGCAGCAATGACGAATCCCACTATTTCGCCGTGTCGTGGCTGCTCCAGAGTTGGGGCTGCCGCTGGTACATGCCGACTGAGTTTGGCGAGTGCATCCCCACTCTGCCCGTGCTCAAGGTCGGCAGGCTCGATACTGCCGCGGCCCCTCCTTTTGAGATCCGCCACTACTGGTTGTCTTGGAACGGGGACGCCGCCGGTGCGAATGAGTTTCGGCGGCGCAACTATATGACCGAGACCAGCCTGTCCGGTATGGGACATGCCCTGGGTCAGTACACGAAAGACCTTGCGCCGCCCGGCGGCAGCCTCTTCAATGTGCCCTTCTCCGATCCGAAGACCGCCGCGCATGTCGCCGCGCAGATCGAAGCCGACTATGGCCGGGGCGTTGAGGGGATATCGCTCGCCATCGAAGACGGCGCGTATGACAGCAGTTTCCCCCGCGATAAAGAGTTAAGCGCCGGGATCTACGACAAATACATGCTGAAGACGTCGCTCACCGACGCCATGCTGACCTTCTACAATGATGTGGCGCGCCGCCTGCGGGTGAAATATCCCGCCAGCAAGACCCGGCTCGGCGGGATGGCCTATACCAATGTCACCATTCCCCCGCAGCGCGCCTTTGTGCCGGAGCCGAACCTCGTGATGTGGCTGGCCCCCATAGACATAGATCCGATCCACAGCATGCAAGACCCCAATTCGCCGCCCCGGCGGGAATATGGCGCGATGATGGAGCGCTGGGTGCAGGTGATGCAGGGCCGGCTCATCATCTACGACTACGATCAGGGCATGCTGGTATGGCGTGATCTGCCCACTCCCTCCTATTTTGCCTTTGCCGACGATGTGAAGCGCTATCGCAAAGCGGGTATCCTGGGTATCGGGACCGAAAGCCGGGGAGCGATTGCGACCACCGGCCTCAATCTGTTCTTTCGCGGCCAGTTGATGTGGAACCCGGACGCCGATGTCAATGCCCTGCTCGCCGAGTTCTATCCGAAGTTCTACGGCCCCGCAGCCGCGCCGATGAAAGCCTACTGGGAGACGATTGCAAATGCGTGGCAGAGCAGCATCCTCACCGAGCACGAGCACTTTGTCGCCCCGGCGATCTATACGCCGGAACGGATCGCCCTGCTGGAGAAAGCCCTGCGCGAGGCCGAAGCCAGCCTCGCGCCGCTGGAAAAGCGAGGCGATCTCTCCCACGCGGAGCAACAGTATCTGGACCGCATGAAGTTCACGCGCCTGGGCTTCGACATGCTGAACCACTACATGGCGATGGTGCGCGCCGCGTCGGGCGAATGCGACTACAGGTCGGCGGTAGAATGGGGCGCAAAGGGGCTGGCGGCGCGGGAAGCCCTCACGGCCATGAACCCGACGTTCACCACCTACAAAAACATCGTGGAGAGCGGGCCTGCCTGGTGGCCGGGGGAAGTGGAGCAGATGCGCGGGCTGGCGCAGATTTGCGACGGCAGCAAAGGCACGCTGTTGGTGCGCACTCCGCTCGAATGGGCGTTTCGCCGCGATCCGCATGACAGCGGCCTGGCGGAAGGCTGGGCCTACAAGCCGACGGATCTTGCTTACTGGAACGCCCATAAAGCTGGCCTTACGCTGGAGAATCGCAAGGACTATCCTGCCGAATGGGAGATGCTGCGCACCGATCTCTACGCCCAGGCGCAGGGAGTGCGCCATCCCGACCGGCAGAGCTTTACCGGCTACTACTGGTATTGCGCCGAAGTCGAACTCACGCCCGCACAGACCGCAGGAAAGGTCCATCTGATGTTCCCCGGTCTGTTCAACGAGTGCTGGCTGTATATCAATGGAAACCTTGTGGCGCACCGTGAACAGGGGGCCATGTGGTGGCTCAACGACTATAAATTCGAGTGGGACGTCGAGGTGAGTGAAACGCTTCGGCCGGGCCGAAACACAATTGTGCTGCGCGGCTCCGATCCGCACCATTTCGGTGGCATCTTTCGGCGTCCCTTTCTGTATCGTCCGGCAGGCAAATAACGCTCCGGCAACAGCGCATTCGGAAATTCAAGATCCCACGGGAGGCACACGGGCATGAAGCCCACACAGGAGCAGATCGCATTCTTTCAGGAGACGGGAGTCAGGGGATTACGATGTAATAGAGGTAACAGTTTCGGGCGAGGTGAGCGCCAGGATTTGGGAACACATATGAGAATGATCTAACGTACCAATCTTAACCGCACCCTGCATTTCTCAGGGTAGAAATGCGGTTCACTTGCGGATAACTACGATCTGACAGCGAGCAGGAGAGAGGAGGGGGTGTGAGCATGTGAGCAGGAAACGGCAAATAACCAGCAAATTTAATCAACAGGGCACAAAGCCACTGAGTAGGAAAGCTTGAGGGCGGGCAATTTCTAAACTTTCGGTGTCTTATAGGACGTTCTGCCTAAAAAAACAGGCACCTTTCGAATATGGAGCAGGACTCGAAAGTGGACATCACTAATCACCGTTATTGTGATCGTGTGCTGCAAGAAAATTCCGAACTCACAGCCAGTAAGAGGCCCTAAACCGATGCCTACCCGCCGAGAATTTCTTAAGACAACTGCTGCTCTGGTAGCGTCTCCTTTACTTTTGGAAACGGTCAGCACTCAGCAACAAGCCCCTGCATCAGAGGTCTTCGCAGACTTCGAGTCCGGTACTTACGATGGCTGGAAACTGTCTGGAAACTGCTGGACACCGGAGCCCGCTTCAGATGTCTTATTCCCCGGTAAAATCACGGGATTTGAGGGAAAGCGATTTCTCTGCACTCTGCATCCAAAACTGGGCACTGGGGCGACGGGCAAGGCAGTTTCGAAAGAGTTCACCCTCGAAAAGCCGTTTATCAACTTTCTGATTGGCGGTGGCAACCATCCGAGAGAGGCGTGTCTGAATCTGGTAGTGGACGGTAAGGTCGTGCGCACGGAAACGGGAAGTGACTCGGCAGAGTTGCGGCAGGTCAGTTGGGATGTTTCCCTATTAGTGGGGAAGAAGGCGTATTTAGAGGTAACGGATACGACGCAATCCCCTGAACGCGGCTATGTGATGGTGGACGAAATTATATTCTCTGAGGTCCCACTGGATCAACGACTGTTGGACGTGGAAAACGGACCAACCCTCAAGGAATGGGGTATCGAGCCATTCTTTTTTTATCGAAGCAATGTGAAGTTCACTCAACCATACGGTGATAGAGACCTTTCGCCGGTTTTCGATTTCGGCGTCACGCCACACGTGTTCAAGCAACTGGTGGATGTCCTGTGTGTGCATACTTATTGGCTGCCTCACACCTCCGACATGAAGTTAGAGGACTTGAGTCGGCTTCTCCGGATGCAGGTAGATCAGATCATCAAGGACATTGGCATAACAAACCCTTCGAAGTTCTTGCTGCAGTGGCTTCAAGGGGAGGCGATCTGCGCCTACGTCACTTCCAAGATCACTTATGATTTTGACACTGTGGAGAACACCCAGGGTAAGGGAGACGAACGGGAAAGGGAGCGGTGGAGACGGCAGGCAGTCGACATCGTCTATCGCACACAGTTGGCTTCCTGCGATGGTTTTGGCAGGATCACGCAGTGCTTGGCGCAATTAGCAGGAATAAAGTGCTGGCACATGGACGTTACCCTGAGAAAAGGGCGCGATGGGACTGCCTGGGAACATTCTGGTCATGGCGCTCTGGTGTTTGAATTCGAGGGCGGGATACGTGTGCCTGTGGATACCACCGTCCCGTGGATTGGATATGCAGACTATAGGAGACAGCAAGGAAAAAATGGCTGGCGAACAATGCCTGCTACCAAAAGGGCATGGGAGATATACGCTGCCGAATACTATCAAAACAATGTGATTGTGGGAGAGATGGAGCCGGAGAACTTGAGTCTCATCACACTCTCGTTTGAACAATGGCGCGCTTTCAACTCCCTTAAATACGATCTTGCCAAGGACTGGTATGATCGCCAATCCATGCTAGAGATGCGGGCGAGTTGGCTTCAAACGCCCTGGTCAGAATTCTCTTATGTCTTGGATCCGGGCGAACGGAAGCTAGACCTAGCGTATAATCCGGGCGATAGAACGTATCCCCGAGCTTCTGCCTCGTACACCTACCAGTATGATAGAGTTGCCTGGCTTATCGATGGCAAAATCAACTATGGAGGGGAACCCCGAAACAGGTGGACAGCCTACCAATCACCGAATGCTTCCGACTGGGTTCAGGTCGAATTTGGAGACCCCAAGACGGTAAACAGGGTGGTTCTCCACTTTTACGCGGATAGTTCGGGGACGCATCTCCCATCGGATTACTCTGTGCAGGTCTGGTTCAATGGCAAATGGACGAATGTACAGACGCCGAAGAAAATACCCTCTAAACCTGTAGCAGCAGGTCCCAATCTGGTCACTTTCGCGCCTCAGACTGTTTCTGCTGTACGGGTAACGCTGATTCACAGCGAGGGAAGTAAAAGTGGGTTGACCGAGTTGATGGTGATGGGGCCGGAGAACTCACTGCGCTGAACCGCCTTAATTTCTTCTGTATTCAATCGTTTTTCAAAGCCATTGCAGTATCCTGGAAAGGAACCTGTCTTGAACCGACGTAGCTTTCTACTCTCTACAATAGGTTGTACGATTGCTTCGCCCAAACTGCTCGGGCAGGAGCCTGCCAAAACTGTCTTCGATGCAAAAGACCTTCTGCTGGAAGACTTCGAGAACGGATGGAGTGGATGGACCTTCACCGGCAACTGCTGGGATGAAGCACCCGCATCTGATGCCACCTTTGCAGGCAGGATCACCGGATTTCAGGGCAAACACTTCCTCTGTACGCTCCATCCCCGATTGGGAAACGCGGCGACGGGCAAAGCGGTCTCGAAGGAGTTCACGATAGAGAAGCCGTTCATCAACTTCCTTATCGGAGGAGGCAACTATCCTGGAGATGCGTGTCTGAATTTGGTGGTGGACGGTAAGGTCGTGCGGACTGCAACAGGGGACGATAGCGCAGATTTGCGGCAGTCTGGTTGGGATGTCTCTCTTCTCATTGGCAAAAAGGCGCATCTCGAAGTCGTGGACACAACCCGTTCGCCTGAGCGCGGATATATTATGGTGGATGAAATCACCTTCGCTTCGCTGCCGCGTGATAAAAGCCTGCTGAACATCGAGAGCGGTCCGACGCTCAGACAATTTGGAGTCGATCCTTATTTCCTGCCCAGAAGCAGTGTTTCATTTACGCAACCTTGGGGCAAAAGTGATCTCATGCCGCTGTTCGACTTTGGCGTCACTCCCTGGGTATTTAAAGAACTTGTCAATGCCTGTTGCGTCAGCGCGTACCGGACGAAACATGATCCGAACCGCACGGTGGAACAGACAGCCCACCAGTTAGATGCCGATTTGACGCGGATATTGACAGTACGCGGTGTGGAAAAACCCTCCCGCTTGTTAAAGCAGTGGCTGACCGCTGAGGCAATCTGCGCCTATGTTTTCTCTAACGTAACTATTCACCCGGCGCATTGCGGGTAGAGGAGGTCGCCTCGGAAGACGTGCTCCAGCGCCAACAAGATTTGCGTGCCTTGCTTGCGGAGCGTGCAGATATAGGAACGGATCCGACAGAACGCATCCGCTCCCTCC
>JBBRLP010000024.1:0-48302 GCA_038231295.1 Chthonomonadales bacterium | reverse complement strand
GGGAGCCGTGGCTCCCGCTTCGCTGCGCTGGCGGCGTATCCTGCTGAAACTCTCCGGGGAGGCTTTCGCCGCCGAGCATGGCCCTGCCGCCATTGCCAGCCGTGAAACCAGCAAAGAGCCGCGAGTCGGCCTCAACTACGCCACCATTCGCGCCATCGCCACGGAAGTTGTCTACGCGCACCATGCGGGCGCGGAGATCGCCATCGTCATCGGGGCAGGCAACATCATCCGGGGTGAGCGTGCCGCCGAAGCGGGAATGGAACGCGCCGGAGCCGACTACATGGGGATGCTCGGCACGGTCATCAACAGCATGGCCCTGCAGGATGCGCTCGAAAAGCAGGGCGTACCCACCCGCGTCATGAGCGCGATTGCGATGTCCGAAGTCGCGGAGCCGTTTATCCGCCGCCGCGCTATTCGCCACCTCGAAAAAGGCCGCGTGGTCGTCCTCGCCGGAGGCACCGGCAATCCCTTCTTCACCACCGATACCGCCGCCGCCCTCCGCGCCAACGAGATTCGCGCCGGAGCCGTCCTCAAAGCCACCAACGTGGACGGCATCTACGACAAAGACCCGCGCAAATTCCCCGACGCTGTCCGCCACACCCACGTCTCGTATGATGAGTGTATCCAGAACAACCTGCGAGTCATGGACCAGACCGCGTTTACCTTCTGCCGCGAATACGACATTCCTATTGTCGTATTCGACATCGCGCAGGAGGGCAACATCCGCCGCGTCGTTCAGGGCGACAACATCGGAACGTTGGTCAGTCGCTCCGCATAACGCTCCCCATTTAGGAGGCTCAGATGATACCGGAACTCTTGAAAGAGGCCGAAGAGAAGATGAAACGGACGGTTGAGGCGACTCGGCACGAGTTTACGCTGATTCGCACGGGCCGCGCCAGCCCCGCCATCCTCGAACACGTCAAAGTTGAACTGTACGGGCAGATACTGAGCCTGCGCGATGTCGCGGCGATCAGTGTGCCTGAGTCACGTCAACTGCTGCTGACGCCGTTCGACCGGAATGCGCTGGGAGCCATCGAAAAAGGCATCATGAAGTCGGATGTCGGCATCACGCCCAACAACGACGGCACGGGTATTCGCCTCAACATTCCCCCGCTGAACGAACAGCGCCGCAAGGACCTCATCAAGCAGGTTCATCAGAAGGCGGAGACCGGACGGGTCTCCGTGCGCTCCGTGCGGCAGGACGCCGTCAAGAAACTCTCCAACCAGAAGAAGGCCAAAGAGAATCCGCTGTCGGAGAACGAAGAGAAGCGGGCCTCCGAGCAGGTGCAGAAGCTGGTGGACAAGTATATCGCGGAGATCGAGCAGCTTACGAAGGCTAAAGAAGCCGACCTGATAGAAGTCTGAGCGCAGCCCTCATGTCCGACACCCCACTCACTCCCGAACAGGCCGGTCTTGACCCCGAACGCCTGCCCCTTCACGTCGCCATTATCATGGACGGCAATGGACGCTGGGCAAAGGCGCAGGGCAAGAACCGCCTGTTCGGTCACGATCAGGGCTACCGTACCCTCAAGGATATCGTCTACGCCTGCGACGACCTTGGGATTCGCTACCTGACCGTCTACGGCTTCTCCTCGGAGAACTGGCGGCGGTCGCAGGAAGAGGTCGGCGGGCTGATGACGCTGATGCTGCGGGCGATGCAGGCCGAAATCGAAGAGCTGATTCAGAACCGGGTGCGTGTCCGGGTCTCCGGGCGCATGAGCGACCTGCCCGCCGACCTGCGCGAAGAGTTCGCCGACGCCATGCGCCGCACGACGGAGTTCACGGGCCTCACCTTCAATCTCGCCATCAATTACGGTGGGCGCGGGGAAGTGGTGGACGCGGTGCAGGCGCTGGCCCGCAAAGTGCTGGCGGGAGAACTCGCACCGGAACAGATTGACGAAGCCGCCGTCGCCGCCCATCTCTACGCCCCCGACATCCCCGACCCCGATCTTTTAATTCGCACCGCAGGCGAACTGCGCCTTTCCAATTTCCTGCTCTGGGAGACGGCTTACAGCGAAATCTATGTTACGCCCACCTGCTGGCCCGACTTCGACCGCGCCGAACTCATCGCCGCCCTCGCAGACTATCAGAAACGCACCCGCAAGTTTGGAGCGGTGGTTGAGTAAAATGGTCGTTTTCCGGGGGTTGCCCCCCCACAGTTTGGGCGGGGGTTGAAAACCCCCGTCATTAAAAAGCAAACGTCTTCCAGACGGAAATGCGCCAACCTCTTGCTTTTCTCTTCGCCTATCAGGGCGTCCTGACAAGGGAGAGTTTCTGAATGATTCGTCCGTAGGACGACCGCTTTTTCCAGCCCGGCACGTTCCTGTGCCGGGCAACGCACTCCAATCACTGGCAGGTGGGTCGGGTACAAAAACGTACCCGGCAAGAAAATGCGGGCGTCCTGCGGACGCAATCTTCAGAAGCCAATTCTCGTCGGAGTGCCTGTTCTGGTGGGGTTGTGAACCACTTTCCGACAACGCACTCCGAAACCTGCCAACTAACAGGGCATTTCCGTCTGAAAGACGTTTGCACTTTAATGACGGGGGTTTTCAACCCCCGCCCAAACTGTGGGGGGATTCAACCCCCGGAAACCAAGCAAGGAGTCCTGAAGCCCTATGAAGCGCATCGTTATTCTCGGTTCGACGGGTTCGATTGGAACCCAGGCGCTCGATGTGGCCCGGCGACTGCCGGGCCGTTTTCAGATTGTGGGGCTGGCGGCCAATGGCAATGCGGAACTTCTGGCGTCACAGGCGAATGAGTTTAGCGTTCCTTACGTATCCATAGGTAATGAGGCGCGAGTGACGGAGTTGCGCGAACGGCTCAACGCGCTCGGCTGGAACCCGCAGGTGAGTGTCGGTGTCGAAGGAATGTGCGAACTCGCGACCCTGCCGGAAGCCGATCTCATCGTTGTTTCGGTGGCCGGAGCCATCGGTATCGCCCCGACGCAGGCAGCGCTCGAAGCCGGAAAAGACATCGCGCTCGCCAGCAAAGAGGTGCTTGTCGCCGCCGGGGAGCCGACGATGGCCCTCGCGAAGGCGAAGGGCGCGGCGATTTTGCCGATAGACAGCGAACACTCCGCGATTTTCCAGTGTTTGCAGGGCGCACCGGACAACAGCATCGAACGCATTCTGCTGACCGCTTCCGGCGGCCCGTTCCGCACGTTCACGAAAGAAGCCCTCGCCCATGTCACGCCGGAGCAGGCGCTGAAGCATCCGATCTGGAGTATGGGCGGCCTCGTCACCATCAACTCGGCGACCCTGATGAACAAGGCGCTGGAGGTGATCGAAGCGAAGTGGCTGTTCGGGGTGCCGATTGAGGATGTGGAGGTCGTGGTGCATCCGCAGTCCATCGTGCATAGCATGGTGCGCTTTGCGGACGGCTCGACGGTGGCGCAGCTTGGTCTGCCGGATATGCGCCTGCCCATTCAGTACGCCCTGGTCTACCCCGAGCGCGTCAATACCGATCTGCCGCGCATGGAACTGAGCGCCTATGCGAACCTGACGTTTGAAGCGCCGGACGAAGAGAAGTTCCCGGCCCTCGGACTGGCCCGCCATGCGGTTCGCGCCGGAGGCACCCTGCCCGCCGTGATGAACGCCGCGAATGAGGCGGCAGTCGCGCTGTTTCTGGAGCGCAAAATCCCGTATTTGGAGATTACCCGGCGAATTGAGCGGGCAATGGAGCGGCATATTTCCGCCGCCCCCACCCTGCCGAATATCCTCGAAGCCGATACCTGGGCGCGTCGTGCGGTGATGGAAGACACGTCGGCCCTTTGAAATAAGCATCCCAAGGAGCCATTCCCGTAATGGAAATGATAAGAACCGCCGCCTATATCCTCGCCGTCCTGAGCGTCCTGGTCATCGTTCACGAGTGGGGCCACTTTATCGTGGCGAAAATGAGCAAGATGCGTGTGGACGACTTTTCGCTGTTCTTCGGCCCACGAATTTTCCGCCTCGGCAAGCGCAACGGCACGGAGTATAACATCCGCAGCGTTCCCCTCGGGGGCTTCGTCAAGATCGCAGGGATGGAGCCGGAAGATATGCTTAACGGCTCGACGACACTCTCCGGCCAGAATAAAGGCGTTTTCTTGACGGGCCTTGATGAGACGCAGGTGGCCCAACTGGAAGCGGAGAATATCTCGGAGCGCGTCAAAGGGATGGTCACCGAAGCGGTCGGCTCTGAGGGCAAACTGCGGACAGAAGGCCGGGAAGACCTGAACGCCCTGCTGCTCTCCCCGAGCATCAACACGGACGAACACAAGTATATTCAGATAGTCCTCGACTCCGATAACTTCACGCCCGACCCCGATGGCTACAACCAGAAACCGCTCTGGCAGCGGGCCGCGACGATCTTCGCCGGACCCTTCATGAGTTTTGCCTTCGGCTACCTCCTCTTCTGCGTCATGGGCTTTACACTCGGCCTGCCCGACGATGTCAAAACCGACAACGTCATTGCGGGGGTCAAAGAGAAGAAAGCCGCCGACCTTGCCGGACTGAAACCGGGCGATAAGGTCATTCAGATTGACAACACCCCCATTACCGACGGCAAGGGGATGGTCGAGGTAATTCATGCAGGGCTGGGCAAAACTCTGAACATCACCGTCCTGCGCGGCAGCGAGCGTATCACGAAGGCCGTTCGTCCGTATGCCTTCGCGGTGGACGATGAGGTGAACGGGAATCTTGTGAAGAAGACGGTCGGTCTTATCGGAGTCACTCCGCAGCTTCACTATCACTGGAAGCAGTACTCGCCGGTGGCGGCGATTGTGCGCGGCACCGAGATCGTTCGGATGCAGGTCGTCGGGACGTTCACCACGCTTTTCAGCAAGGATGTCGGCGAGAACACCGGGGGCATCATTCGTATTGCGGGGCAGATTCATCAGGACAGCAAAGAGGGGCCGCGTCAGGTGCTGCTGACTGCCGCGATGCTGAGTCTGAGCCTCGGTATCATCAACCTGTTCCCCATTCCCCTGCTGGACGGCGGACACCTGATGCTGCTGGCCTGGGAAGGGCTGCGGCGGCGTAAACTCTCGACCAAAGAGGTTCAGACTGCACAACTTGTCGGTATTTCCATCATCGGAGTGCTGTTCATCCTGGTCATGTACAACGACATTATGCACGTCTTCGTCCATCGCAGTTAGGCCGTTCGCACCGGTATGAGACACAAGACAGGCCGGGCATCCCGTAGGGGATTCCCGGCCTTTGATTCCGCCCCCCAGCCCCCAATTTTGGGGGAGTGAGAACAGAGACGCCCCCAGCCCCCAATTCTGGGGAGCAGGCATTTTCATGCAATAGGGCGCGGCTCGCGCAGGGAAGGCTGGCCGGGAATCAGGCCGCGCTGCGTTCGGAGCGCAGCGTCACCACCAGGGCGCACAAGGTGGCGATTGTTAGGAGCAACACCAGCAGTCCGCTGTGCGTCGGGCTGAGGAAGGTCGCGGGCAGCAGAGCGGAAGGGAGGGCTGCCAGCAGCGACCGACGGCCCAGCACCCGTGACGCCCCAAACGCGCCTGCCAGCGGCGCGAGGAGTACCCCGGCCTGTGCGCCGACGTAGTTTGCCAGAACCGGCGCGGCCCACAGTCCCAAAGTGAACAGGACAAGCGCCGCCATGACGCCACCCGGAGTAAGTTTTGCGCGGAACCGCCATGCCACCGCCAGCGTTCCCACTAAAAACAGGATTAGACTGGTGGGCAGGGCGCTCAGCGCCTGAAGGTACGCCTCGCGGCGCTCGATATCGGGCGGGAAGGCAATCGCGATCTGCTGCGTCGTGACCACGTTCGCCAGGTCCCATTGCAGGCTGTCGCGCCCCACCGTGCTGGGCTGTAGGCTGCCCCGCAGAAACGTCACCGGGCCTCCGGTCGCGGCGGACAGGTGAAATACCTGCACCTTGCCGCGCCGTGATCCGAGGCCATACCGCCATATCTTCGCGCCGATGACATGGTAGCGCACGACCGCCTCCCACTGCTCGCCGGGCTGCATCAGGCGCTTCCACTCGTACTCCCCCGAAGGATTCGGCTCCGTCACCGCCTGCCCGCCAACAGTCACATTCAGGCTGCGGATTGTGTTTTCGTTGGGCAGGGGGAAGAGGAATCGCACTGTAACGGGCTGCGGGTGAGGATTCTGAAAAAGGTAGCGGCCCTCGAAGTCTGCGTCGTAGGCGCGGCCCGCAAGCCGCCGAAACGTCACCCGGATTTGAGAAGTGGTGAAGGGCGCAGGCTCCTCGTCCAGGCGCGTCATCTGGCGCGTGAACACCACATCTTTTCCGCTGCGGCGAAAAGTATCCACGAGGCGCAGCACATTGTTCGCGGTGGGGTCGGTCAGGTAGGGCGAGAGCGCTCCCAGCCCGTCCGTCCCGATGCGCTGCATAAAGTCGGGCGGCAGCGTGAGCGTTCTCTGGTAAGTGTGTTCCGCCAGAACCGCAACGGTCGGCTCGAACTGCGTCACTGCCGGGGCATCGGGGATGGGGTTCGCGGTCGCTTCGGCGGCTTCGCGCCACTGAATATCCTGCTGTGCCAGGGCGAGCGCGGTATGCAGACAGGTCCAGCCCGCCACCAGAACCAGCAGGATACCGAGCGTACCGAACCCAGCCGCCCCGTACTTCCGCCAGTTCGCCTCTTTCAGCCCCACCCCGTCCTGCTGCAGGGCCAGCATCAGCCCGACCGCCACCGCCGCCAGCCCGAACAGAACCGCCAGGGGCATGGCGAGACGAATAAACAGTGTCAGGACGCCTTCATAGGCATGAACCACCGACTGCGTGTAGTACTCCAGCATGATCTGTTCCTCTCCGTTGAACCGTTGTGCGGGGACGCCTGCTTTCCCACTTAGACGGCCTGGATTGGGAGGTGTTACAGAGGCAGTCAAAGAGAGGGCCGGGAAGAAGTCTCTTCCCGGCCCTGCGCCGTTGGAGGACAGGAAACCGTGTCCGTCTTTCCTGCCCTGCGGACACCCTATCGCATGAAAATTCCTGTGTTCCCAGAATTGGGGGTCGGGAGCGTCTCTGTTCTCACTCCCCCAGAATTTGGGGTCGGGGCGGAAGGAGGTGTGAGTGGGGGCGGCTATTCTCCCATCACACCGCCTGGAGGACAGGACTGCCGTCTGCGATCCGGATGTAGGGAGCGCCGCCCGCGGCCTGCCCGCGCAGCCGTTCCCAGTCCGCTTCGGGGATTGCCAGGAACGCCTCCACCAGCACCGGATCGAACTGTTTGCCGGCCATTTGCCTGATCTCGGCGCAGATTTTGTCATAGGGAGACGCGGCACGGTAGGGCCGGTCACTCGACATGGCGTCCAGAGTGTCTACAATGGCGAAGAGACGCGCCACCAGCGGAATGCGCTCCCCGGCCAGACCCTGCGGATAGCCTGTCCCGTCCCAGCGTTCGTGGTGCGAACGAACGACCGGGAGAGCGCAGACAAACTGCGAAAACGCCTGCAAGGCTTTCGCGCCCTGCTCCGGGTGGGTGCGTATGATCTCCCACTCCGCATCGGTCAAGGCGCCCGGTTTGAACAGGATCGCATCAGGAACGCCTATTTTGCCGATGTCGTGCAGCAGTGCGCCGAACGTCAGGTCCCGCAGATCGTTCGGGCAAAACTCTGCGCGATCCTGCCGGATGACTTCCTGCGCCAGACGGAGGGCGAACATAATGACCCGATGCGAATGCCCGTCCGTCTGCGGGTCGCGCAGGCTGAGCAGCGCCATGATGCCGCTCAGAATATGCCCATCCTGCTGTTGGAAGAGCGACAGCAGAGGATCGCCATCGGCCAGTTGCAGCGGGACAGACGGGGGCAGCAACGCTCCCGGAGGAGCCTCTGACATGGCCTCGCTTGAGGCGGACACCACACGGTTGCGGCCCGCATCTTTGGCTTTGTACAGCGCCTCATCCGCGAGTTCCACCAGATGTTCCGGCGCGGTCGCTCCGTCTTCACTCCACGCCACTCCCACGCTGAGTGTGACGCGACCGTGCGGAAACGGATACTCTGCGACCGCTTTCCGAATCCGCTCGGCTGCCTCGAAACCCTTCGCCGGGCAGGCCCTGGGCAGCAGCACCGCGAACTCCTCGCCGCCGTAGCGGGCCGCGTAGTCCTCCGCACGCACATTCTCGCGAATCAGGCGGGCGACACGGCGCAGCACCTCATCCCCGGCAGGATGCCCAAAACTATCGTTGTACGCTTTGAAGCGGTCAACATCTATCAGCAGCAGCGACAGAGAGGACAGTGTCTCCGTCGCGCAGGACAATTCACTGCGAAGCCGCTCCTGAAAGGCGCGATGGTTGGCAAGCCCTGTCATGCCGTCGGTGGTGGCAAGCGCCTGCAAACGCCGGTTCGTGGCCTCTATCTGCTGCTTGGAACGATGCAGTTCCTCGGTGCGCTCCGCCACTTTCGCCTCCAGGCGCTGATTGCTGCGATGCAGTTGATACAGTGAAAGGCGAATCAGGGCAAAAGTGACCAGACAGAGCAGGCCCACACAGGCTGCTTTGAACCCCGGCGTCTGATAGAAAAAGGGCGTGAGCGTGAATTTGTAGCTGGCCCCAGCGTTGTTCCAGGCTCCATCACTGTTTCCGGCAAGGACATGGAAGCGATAGCTGCCCGGCGGCAGATTCGTATAGGAAGCGATACGGCGGGTTCCGGCCTCTATCCAGTCCTTATCGTAACCCTCAAGCTGATACCGGAACGTCACGTTTTCGGCATCGGAGAAGTTCAAGCCCGTATAGTGGATTTCGAGATCGCCCGCGCACGGAGGCGCCGGAACCGTACTCCGCATATCCACCGCTTTTTTATCTATCGTGACCCGTTCGATGACAACAGGAGGCGGGACATGATTGGCCTTCAGATGATCGGGTTCGACAATGGTGGCGCCCTTCATGCCAAGAAATACCAGGCGATTATCGAAGGTTCGCAGCGCCTGCTCCCTGGTCGGGAGAGAGCGGATGCCATCGCCGGTTTCATACAGATGGGCAGGAATCGTCTTTATCTGCCCGCTGCGATAGCGTTCCAGATCCGCTACCGCAACGCTGAATATCCCCCGCGATCCGCCGATCCAGAGAGCGCCACGTGTATCTGTCAGGACATTAAACAGATTATCGTCAGGCAGCCCGCAGGAGAGTCCATAGACGAACACCGAGCCGTTCTCATAGCGTATCAAGCCCTTGTCTGACCCGATCCAGAGGCAGCCATTGCCCGCCTGCGCGATGCTGAGAATATGCGCTCCCGGCGGAAAACCCTGATTGATAACCGTCACATGGTTGTGACGCAGCACCGCTAATCCGCCCGAAGAGGTGAACCAGAGCGTACCGGCAGCATCGAGAAAGGAGTTGAAGACGAACCCGCTCGCTCCTGTATGGGTCAGTGGAACAATCTTGCTGCCCCGCAGACGGGCATACTCTTCCTGATCGGCTAAGACAAGCCCTTCGCTGTCTTCCCCGAGGACCCTCCAGAGACTTTTGGGGACGACGATATGGAACTGCCTTCCGTCCCAACGGCTGATACAGCCTCCCGAAGTGATGATCCACAGAGCGCCATCTCTGGCGATATGGAGGGCATTGACAGTATTCCCCGGCAGTCCGTCCCGGGTGGTGTAGGTCGTCATGGCGCCGTTTCGGAGCCGTTTCAGCCCCCCGTCGGTGCCGAACCAGAGGCTGCCATCCAGCCCCTGAGCCAGCGCCGTGGTGTTCGTCAGCCCTTCGGCGCCCACGAAACTCAGGGGCGTCAGCCGGGTATTACGGAACCGATTGAGGCCCGTCCCGGACCCCACCCAGAGATTGCCCTCCCGGTCTTCAAAGATCGCGCTGACGCCCACATCGTGCAGCCCGTCTATTTTACGAAATGTCGAAAACTTTCCGCCCTGAAAACGATCCAGGCCGATGCGGGTTCCGATCCAGAGATTGCCCTGACGGTCGAACCGCAGGGCGTTGATCTCATTGGCAGAGAGGCCATCGCGGGTGGTGTAGGTGGTAAATTTGCCTTCTGCGTAGTGATAGAGACCTGAATCTGCCGTTCCGATCCAGAGACTGCTGTCGCGGTCGAGCGCCATACAGGTCAGGTTTTTCGTAGGCAGTCCCTCAATGGTGTTGAAGCGGTCTTCTGTTCCGTGCGGGCGATGAACATAGAGACCGCCGAACTGCGTAGCGCCCCAGAGCGCGCCGTTGAAATCCTGAACGATGCTTTGAACGAACGCATAGTCGTTCGGCAGTTTCGTGAATCGCCCGTTCTGGTAGTGCAGCAGATTGTGTTCTCCGCCGCCTCCCACCCAGAAGGTTCCATCCTGCGCTTCAAGCATGGCGTTTATCAGGCTCCAGCTCTCATCCTTGATACCGGTCTGACAGGGCGTAAAAATTCCATTTCGGAAGGGGCCGAAACCCGCGCCGTCGGTGCCGATCCAGAGGGTGCCATCGTGTGCCACCATCAGCGCGGTGATATTGCTGCGTCGGAGACCCGGCGTGTTTCGGGAGTCGAATTTCTGGAACGTGACGCCATCAAAACGCACCAGTCCGGCTCCGGTGGCAAGCCAGAGGTAGCCGTCCGGCGTCTGTGCCATCGCATTGATGGTATCCGGCGGCAGGCCGTCCTTCGTCGTCCAGACATCGAGACGGCACTGTGCCAGCGTCTTATCGGTATCGAGTGCGCGGACAGGCAGGGAAATACACACAAGCCATAGCAGGCAGAGAATACCGAGGACAAAACGGCTGGTTATGTTCAGAATTCGAGACATCGTAGGCTCTTCTCCGAATCAGGCTCTGTTCTGGTTAGCGGGAGGACCGGGTTCCTCTACCCATTATAAGGGCGGAGAGCCGCAAAAACATCTGCGAGAAGATAGATTTTGTGCGGAGAATATGACACAGAGGGAAATCAGGAGCGAGCGGCAAGGCCGACGAGTTCAGCGGGGCTGGAAAAGTGGTGGGCGGTGAGGTAGACGCTCAGGTCGTGGGCAATGCGGGAGATCGTGGCGGGATGAATGGAACTCGCGATGCCGACCGCGACCGCCGACGCGCCCGCCAGCAGAAACTCCACCGCATCGTCGGCGGTCATGACACCCCCGCAACCGAGGATGGGAAGGCGGACGACCTGCGCGACGCGCCACACCTGATAGAGCGCGAGCGGCTTGATGGCGGGGCCGGAGAGGCCACCGACCACACCGGGCAGACGAAATTTGCGCCCACTCAGGCGCATGGCGACCGCCGGAAACGCCTGCGCGACACAGATTACGTCCGCCCCGGCCCGCTCCGCCGCCTGCGCCGCCGCGCCGACTTCCGCACCAACTGCCGGAAGCTTCGCAATGAGGGGCAGGCTTGTCGTGCTCCGCACAGCGGCGACCGCCGCCTCTGTCTGCGCCAGCGTCTCCGCTTCCGTGAGAGGCTGTTCGTGAGAACGTGTTGCATCCCAGAGCGAAGCCGGAGACAGATTCAGTTCCAGCGCCACCGGAACGCCTGTTGCCGCCAAACTCCCTGCCAGCCGTGTCCATTCCGCTGCCGTCTCGCCCCGAATACTCACGATCACCGGAAAGGGAGCCGTTCGCAGCAGGGGGAGGCGTTCGCGTAGGAAAGTCTCCAAACCGGGGTTCGGCAGGCCGAGCGCATGGATCAGTCCGGCAGTCGCCTCTGCGGTACGCGGCATGGGATTGCCCGGACGCGGAGCGAGCGTGAGGGTCGGCGTAATCAGTGCGCCCATCCCCGCGCCCTCGGTGAGGTCTCCCACTTCCGTGCCGTAGCCGAACGCACCTGCCGCTGCCAACACCGGGGAAGGCAAGGTCAGTGTTGCTGTGAGTCGTGTCGTCAGGTCCATACGCGCATTATACCTGCAAGCGCGGGCATGTGGTCAGGCAGGAATAGGATTGGGGCGGAACGAACATGGAGGCATTCACCATCCTCGGGAGATTAAGAGATGCAGATCGTTCCGTTTCTGGTTGTGGGCCTCGCTCTGCTGGCCGCCCTTCCCGCACACGGCCAGACGGCCGCTGCCGCCCCGCAGTATACGCTCTATGCGGGCAGTGCGTCGCGCACACTGGACGAGGCCGCGCACGATCTGGCCGACGCAGATGTGGTCTTCTTCGGCGAACAGCACGACGACAAAAACGCCCATGCCCTCGAACACGCCCTGCTGGAGAGCCTTTATAAACAGCACCCGAAGATGACTCTCTCGCTGGAGATGTTTGAGCGCGATGTGCAGGGCGTCCTCGACGAGTACCTCACGGGCTATATCACCGAAACGCACTTTTTGCAATCTTCTCGTCCCTGGCCCAACTACAAAGAGGACTATCGCCCGCTCATAGAGTTCTGCCGGGAAAATCATCTGCCGGTCGTCGCGGCGAATGCGCCCCGCCGCTACGTCAACATCGTCAGCCGCAAGGGACAGCCCGCGCTGATTGAACTGCCGAAGTCCTCGAAAGCCTACCTTGCCCCCCTGCCCTACTCCATGACGCTGCCGCCCGAATACGACCGCCAACTGACGGAGATTTTCGGTGGGAACCACGACACCGACAGCACGAAGCCTGCCCCGCCCGGAATGCCCGATCCCGCCCTGCTCAAACAGGCTCAGGGCCTCTGGGACGCAACGATGGCCGACTCCATTCTCCGCAGTCTCCGCGCCCATCGTGGCCGCAAGATTCTTCAGGTCAACGGCGCGATGCACAGCGACTCGGCCTTCGGTATCGCCGCCCGCCTCCACGCCGCCAATCCGGGCCTCAAAATCAAAATCGTCACCGTGCGCCCTGATGCCGCCTACCCGCAGCTTCCGACGGGCCTCCCCACAGGATTAGCCGACATCATCGCCGTCACCCCGGCCCCGCCCAAACAACCTGCTAAACCCTGAACGGAAAATGAAAGGAGACGAACCATGCGGATTTCCCGTAAGATATGGGGAGGCTTCGTTTTTGCGCTCGGCCTGCTCTGGCTGGTGGGCGGGCTGTTCGGCTACTTTCAGGGCAACTGGCGAATGCTTCTCATGGTCTTCTGCGGCATCGTGCTGGTACGGATGGGTCTCAATCTGATGCGCGGTGAGAAACAGCAGTAAGACAATTTCCTCTCTACAAAGGAGACTCATGCCCGGCTGGAAAGAACGTCTGCGTGACATCCTCCTGAAGCCCGAACCGCCCCTTCCAGCCTCCGTACTCGGCGATACGTCCCGCTTTGCCGCGCTGCCGGCAAACGCCCGTCTCTGTATCAAAGTCTCCGCGGCCTACGATCTTCCCTATCCGTTTGTGGTCTCTGCGGAGTTTGTCGCCCAGGTGGTGCGAGAACTGCACGCGGTGAACCCAGGCCTGCAAATCCTGCTGACGGAAGGGGGGGTAGGTTCTGAGCAGATTCTGCCTATCGCCGAGAAGCATGGGCTAACAACGTTGCCGAACGTCCGATTTGTAGACGCGGAGGCGGAAGAGCCGGTATTTGTCGCCAATCCCCAGGCGAATCCCTCTCAGGTGGAAGGCTTCTGGCTACCGCGCCACTGGGTTGAGGCCGACTGCCGGGTACTGCTCACCACCTGCAAACTCCGCAGTCACCACTGGCGGCGCTGGTTCAGCGGCGGCACCCGTAATCTCATTGGTCTCCTGCCGCGCAAAGAGTACAAATTGGCCGAGAGTCGCCGCAATATGCGGAGCGCCCTGCACAAACAGGGTATGGACGCCATGGTGGCCGACCTCTACGCCACGACCGGACGCGATGTCTTCACCATCCTTGACTGCCGTCTGCTGGCCCGTCAGGACGAACACATTCCCCTGCGCTTCGTCCGTAAGACGGGCAGAGTGCTGACTGCCGACGACCCCGCGCAGGCAGACTGCCAGATGGTCGAACTTCTGGGGCTGCCCTTCACGCCGCCTTATCTCGCGCTGATCGGGGAGGCCGCAAGAAATCAGGAAACCCGGCTTCCTTCCTCTCCGTCACAGGTATAGACCTCTTCGCTGCGGCCCCGGTTGGTCAGAAGGAGATTCCCAATGCACCCTGGAGTTCTGTGGAACGTGTTTCTGGCGGTTCTGCCTCTCTTTTTCGCCCTGACGCTGACTGAGGTGGTGGAGCGGTATCGCAAGGCGGGCAAATCCTGCCCGGTCGCTCTCTGGCTGCCGCTGGGCCTGCTCTGGTTCGCGTTTCTGCCCAATGCCTGCTACCTCCTCACCGAATGGCGGCATTTTCTGTTCGAGGCGTTTCCGAACACTCTGCGGAATTTCGAGGGCCGGGAAGCCCTTATCGTTGTGGGAAAACAGGGGCTGTTCTTTCTGCTCTATAGCCTGACGGGTTCCATCTGCTTCACCCTCGCCATTCGTCCGGTCGAGCGGCTGGTGCGTAAGGCGGGCCATAATCCGCTGCTCTGGGCCATTCCCTTCTTCTTTCTCTCCGCACTTGGAGTCTATCTGGGGCTGTTCATCCGGCTGAATACCTGGGATATTCTGCAGCGGCCGCAGAGCGTTCTCCAGATTGCCTTTCAGACCCTCAGCGACCCGCAGTTGTTCAAGGCGATTATCGTCTTTGGGGTGATGCTGTTTCTGCTCTATAGTGTGCTGGATGTGTTTCTGGACGGGTTGGCCCTGCGTCTGCATCGCCGCCACCTGCATCTACCCTTCCTCGCCGCAACGCGCCCTGTCGCCTGAATATGCCTCGTGAACGGAACGGCTTGACATTCGCGTACCGTTCCGTTAGAATCGCGCTATCCGCAGGTCAACAGACCAGCAGTCGGCGTCGAGGAGGACATCTTGGCAGGCAAACTCGGTATCGGTATCGTTTCTTTCGCGCATGGACACGTCAACGCCTACGCGCAGCAGATCAAGACGTTCGAGGACGCGCAGTTGATCGCTGCCTGGGACGACGATGCGGAGCGCGGGCAGCGCAATGCAGACTCGTTCGGCATCCCCTTCATCCCACATCTCAAAGACCTCCTGAGCCGCCCCGATATAGACTGCGTCATCGTTGCCAGTGAGACGAATAAACACGCAGACCTTGTGATTGCCGGGCTGGAGGCGGGCAAGGCCGTCCTGCTTCAAAAGCCAATGGCGATCACCCTGTCCGACTGTGACCGCATCATTCAGACTGTCCAGAAGACCGGACAGTGGTTCAGCCTCGCATTTCAGATGCGCTGTGACCCGCAGAATATCCGTATGCGCGAACTGGTAAATGCGGGAGCCATCGGGCGCATCGGGACGATCCGCCGCCGCCACTGCATTCCCGTGCTGTTCAATAAAGGTTTCGTCGAAGGGCCGAGCCGCTGGCACATCAGCGCAGAGGCCAACAAAGGAATGTTCTTCGACGACGCCACCCATCCCCTCGATTGGCTCTACTGGACACTGGGCCGCCGCCCAGTCTCCGTCATCGCCGAGATTGACAACGTCCTGACGAATGTCGCTCCCGACGATACCGGTTTCGCCCTCTACCGCTATGAGGACGGCCTGTTCGCGGAAATCTACAACGCCAGCGTCACGCTCGCCGGAGAGAACACTACCGAGATTTATGGCGATAAAGGTGTCATCATCCAGAATCACGGCGACTCTCCCTCCTGCGGCATCAAGCCTCCCCACCCCATCGGCGTGAAGATGTACCAGTCGGAGAAACCGGAACTCGGCTGGCAAGACCTCGGACTGCCCATTCCTGCCGGGCATGGCGAACGCATCGCCGGAGTCGCCCGCCCCTTTATAGAGGCGCTCAAGGCCGGAGTGCCGATGTGTACAGCCGAAGAGGGCCGTGTCTCCGTCGAGATGTGCCTTGCCGCCTACCGCGCTTCAGAGACCGGCTGCCGCGTTCACTTCCCCTTTTCCGAGCAATAACACGACCAATTGTACGCCATCTTCCAGGTCAGGCAGGAACCGGAGATAGTTCTACGGAAATACCTCTGTAATTCTCGCCGGTATGAGAACCGTTCTCGTCTTTTCACTTCAAGGAGGCCTGTTATGAAACGCAGTGGTTTCACACTAATCGAACTGCTCGTCGTGATCGCTATTATCGCTATTCTCGCGGCAATACTCTTCCCGGTGTTTGCAAAGGCGCGCGAAAAAGCGCGTCAAACGTCCTGCACCAGCAACCATAAACAGGTCGGCACGGCCTGGATGATGTATCTGCAGGACTACGATGAGCGCGGTATTCCGTACTCGTCCAGTGGTGGATCAGGTGGCATCGCGTTTGCCTGGAATAAACTGGTCCAGCCCTACATCAAGAATACACAGGTCTACTCCTGCCCGAGCAACAGCAACCAGATCAGCATGGCCTATAGTTTTCTTCTCGGCGGAACGGGTACTAAACTCTCTTCGATCCCCCTACCTGCCCAGACGCCCGACTTCGCGGACGCGAATGGCCTCAGTAGTTCCACTGCCGCGAACGTCAACCAGTGTCTCGCGTTTCTCGTGCCTGCCGGGGCCATTCCCTATCACGATGGCCGCCGACTGTCCTTCCCCAACGATGCCGTGCAGACAAAGGTAAACGGCTGGACAGGAGACCGCGTTGGCCGTATCTTCGCCTCCATTCATTCCGATGGGGCCAACTATGCTTTTGTAGACGGACACGTGAAATGGATGCACTTTGTGTTCGACAACACCCGTATTTCCAATCCGGGGCCGAACACCATAGACTATAATGCGCCTCCGAAGAGCGGCCTCGACTTCAACTTCGACGGCGTTGTTGGCCCCAACCCCACGACGGGCAACTGGGATTAACTTCTCTGTAAGCAAGCAGCACAAAGGCTGGGACAGTTGTCCCAGCCTTTGTGCTGTTATAGACTGAGGCGCCGATGCAGCCGAGGAATGGGCGCAAAGCCTACTTCGCGCTCCCCCCGAAGGGTGAAGCGGTCTAATTTCCGCCGGGTGCGGTGGGACGGTCGCGTCCCACGATTTCTCCGGGGCCACTTGGAGTCGCCGGCTCACCGGGGTTAGTGGCAGGCGCGACCCGTGTACCATCGTCCAGCTTTGGCGGTGGCTCGTTGCGTGAAGTCTCCGAGGTGCTCAACGGCGGAGAGGCTTCGTTGACCTCCGTCTTACCGCATCCTCCGAGCGCTCCAAGGCCCCCCAGAACGAAAAGCAACATGACAGCGCGACGGACTGATTTTAGTGTCATCTCTTTCCCCTGAACGTCCTGTTCCGAAACGCAAGGCCGTGTCTCTCCACTCCCTGGAGGCGACATAGCAAACTTCCCTGTATTCAGTAGATGTTCCAGAGTACATAGCGTGTATTGGCAGGCTGAAGGACTTCCGAGTCGGAGGCATTTGCGAGGGCCGTTCCATCCTCTACATCAGCTTCCCTGAACGCCGCTCCGACATTGAGCGCCTTGGCATGACTGTCCAGAAAGACGAAATTTGCCAGCCCGTCAATCGGAAGTTGTCGATTCACATTGAACTGCGTGTCCCTGATAACCTTTGTCTTATTGACATGGTGACGGAACTGCGGCCAGTAGCCGGGACGCGGATCACTGGCAGGGGCCTTGATGGGATTATTGGCATACATGGCCCATCCCGGCACACCGTCGTAGCCCGTATCTCCGATGATGATCGTTTCCGCAGGCTTGGCGATTCCGGCAAGCGAGTAACCATCTGCAGCGGTCGTGGCATAGCCCGTCGCCGCACGCAGCGTGAAGCTCCAGCCATAGCCGGTACGGTCTGTAAATTGCGTGCCATCGTAGAAGTTATTGGAAGTGTTCGGGTCCGTGAAGATATCCCTGTTTTTAATATAGGGATTGATCTGCCACATCCAGCGTCCCCGGTTCTCGGCGATCACGCCAAGAATAGGAATTTTTTCGTCGTAGTCCTGAGCGTACATCATCACACCCAGAGCAAGCTGCTTGGTATTCGACACACAGACTGCCATGCGTGCCTTCTCACGCGCTTGCGCGAAAACTGGAAAGAGTATCGCTGCCAGTATGGCGATAATGGCGATCACGACAAGTAGTTCGATCAGTGTAAACCCTGACTCCTTTTTCATGCTGCCTCCTCTGTGCGTAGCCCGCGACATTGCATAAGGTTGAACTGGTATGATAACTGTTCGGTAGTTGCGCCAATATAGCATACAGGCGCAGATGTGTCAAGCAGGATTAACAAAATTTAATTCGGCATTAAGCAGTCTTTAAGCCACTTGAATTACAATGAGAATCAACTGTTACGTCTCTCTGCATCGAACGGTCGAGGAATCAGATGTTGCACTCTTTTTACGCCCGCATTACGAGCAGTTCCATACTCCTTCTCTCTCTGACGGGCTGCCAGCCGCAAGCCAGCACAGTGCTGGGCAAAATTCCCGCGCAGCAAGTTTCGGCGACGGTGAGGGAACTGCCTGCGAAAACGGGCGCGACCGTCACCATGCAGGGGGAGATGGTGGAGAAGTGTCCTGTCGCGGGCTGCTGGTTCATGCTGCGGGATAAGACGGGTATTGTCCGGGTGGATACTAAAGCGGCGGGGTTTGTGGTCAGCGAAGTGCCTATCCACACGCAGATGACGGTCAGTGGTACGGTCACGCCGGGAACCGAAGCCAGCCTCAAAGCGACGGGAATACGGTATTGAAACGCGCAAAAGGGCTTCCGCTCCTCGGGGGTGCACTGCTCTTTGCGGCAGCGGGCGCCTCTCTGTTTCTTGTCCGCGCCTCTGAGCCGGTGGACATACAAACGGCGAAGGCCAATGCGAAAGATTTTGTTTGGAAAGAACAGGCGTCGGTCGGCCTCTGTCCCTGGCGCGACCCTACCACCGACCGACGCGCCTTCTTCCCTACTGCCACCGAAGTCCGTGAAGAGACACTCATCCTCAGCAGCAAACGCCTGGAACTCATCAGGCGGCTTGGTCGGACGCCGACGGGGGAAGAGAACACGATTAAAATCTATCGTCTGCTCGCGAACGGGCAGGTACTCGGAGAGGTGGTGGCGCGGCGGGCGCGTGGGGAGTCGGGCGTCATTGAACTGGTGCTGGCCGTGCGAACAGATGGCACGGTTCTCGGCGCGAAGATTCAGCGGCTGCGGGAGCCGGAGGCCGTCGCGCAGGGTCTTCAGTCGAAGCGCTGGCTCGGCGCGTTTATCGGCAAGACAGCGGCGGCGCAGTGGCGGCTCGGCGCGGATATACCCGGCGTTGTCCCGGAGGCGCGGAGTTCCGCAGAAGCCGTGCTGGATGCCGCGCATACGATCCTCGTGCTGCTGCAAGTTGGCGATACCAAAACGGTCGCGCAGGAGCGGCCGCAGACATGATTCCGCTCGCCTTTCAGAACCTGACCCGAAGGCGATTTCGCAGCAGTCTTACGCTGCTGGGCGTGGCGGTGGCTATCGGTTGCCTCGCCTGCCTGCTGGCCTTCGGCGAAGGCTACCGCAACGGGCTGCGGCGCGAACTCGACGGCATGGGCGTACAGATGATGCTGGTTCCCCTCGGCTGCCCGTATGACGCGGCGGCGCGGGTGCTGAAAGGCAAAACGCTGGATGTCTCCCTGCCCGCCTCGGCCCTCATCGCCGCCCGAAGCGACTCTGCGGTCGCGTATGCCGCCCCGCTGCTCATGGCGACCCTGCCCCGCCCCTTGGAAGGCCGCACCGACTGCTGGGTTGGCATAGATGAATCCCTCCGTCCGCTGCGCCCCTGGTGGAAACTGAAAGCCGGTTCCCGCTGGTTCCCCGACGAGAACGGCGTGATCCTGGGCGCAGAAGCCGCAGCGACCGAACTGCGCGAGGTGGGAGACACGCTCTACAGCCCGGAGACCGGACGGCGATTCAAGGTCTGCGGTATTCTGGAGCGCAGCGGCACCAGCGACGACAGTCTCTTTTTTGTTCCCCTCCGCACCGCGCAGACGATGTTTCATCAGCCCGACCGCCTGACCGCCATCGCCATTCGCCTGCGCGACCCCGCGCTGGTGACCGGAGCCACCGAACGCCTCCAGACGACACCGGGAGCGCAGGTCGTCACGCTGGCGGAGATGATGGGAACCTTTCTCAATCTTGTCGGAGCGGTGCGAACGCTTGTACTGGCCGTCGCGGTTCTCGCCGTGACCATCAGCGCCCTGACGGTGTTCAACACCATGCTGGCCTCCGTGCTGGAGCGCACTGGCGAACTCGGAATTCTGCGGGCCGTCGGCGCATCGCGTGGGCAGGTCTTCGGCCTTCTTACGCTGGAAGCCCTGTGCCTGACGGTCTGCGGCAGTCTCGCCGGACTGCTGTTCGCGCTGGCAGTCGGTCATTCGCTGGAAGGCGTCGTGCGCCATTTCGTGACGCTCGCGCCGGAAGGCCGTCTGATGTCGCTGTCCGCTGTCGTCAGCGGACAATGCCTGCTCATTGGCCTGGGTGTCGGTCTGATTGCCGGTCTCTATCCGGCCTGGCAGGCAAGCCGCCTGCCGCCTGCTCTCGCCTTGCGTGGGTCGCACTGACCTCTTCGGGAGAAGAACCCTTCGATGCACTGGATTGTAATGGCCCTGAAAAATGCAGGACGGCGCAGACTGCGGGCTGCCGTCACCGTCGGAGGCGTCGCGATTGCGATAGCCGCCCTGTTCAGCCTGCTGTCGTTTCAGCGCGGCTATCAGAGCGGAATGCAGGGCGAACTGGAGCGGCTCGGAGCGCACGTTTTGGTCGTGCCGAAAGGCTGCCCCTACGACGCGGCCTCGATGGCCCTACACGGCGCAAGCTGGCCCTGCTACCTGAAGGCGGACTACCTGAAACGGGTCGCGCAGACGAGCGGCGTCGCGACAGCGGCCCCCCTGCTGATGAACGCAGTCTATGACTCTACGACCGGCGAGCAGTTCGTCTATCAGGGCGCGGAGCCGGGCCTGCTGGCGGTCAAACGCGCCTGGCATATTCACGGAACGTTCCCGACGGCTGTTCGGGAACGCCTGCTGGGAGCGCGAATTGCGGAGAAGCGGCATCTGCGAATTGGGCAGGAGTTCGCGCTGCCGGGACTGCCCGGAGAGACGGGCATCGTCAGCGGGATTCTCGCGCCCACGCAGGGCGCGGACGACGATTTCACCTACATGCCGCTTGCGGAAGCGCAGCGGATTTTCCAGCGTCCGAATCAGTTGACCCATATCCTGGTGCGCCTCACCGATCCCAATATACTGGACGCGGTGGTCAGCGACCTGCGTGGCTGCGATGCGGGCATGGATATGAACGTCGTGCCGTTGACGCATCTCTTTCATACGATACAGGGTCTTGTGAACTCGACGCGCACCCTGCTCGGCTGTGTCGCGCTCGTCGCGCTGCTAATCGCCGGAGCTGGCGTCAGCAATACCGTTCTCATGGCGGTCACGGAGCGCACCCGTGAGATCGGCGTCCTGCGGGCTGTCGGGGCGACGCCCTGGGATGTGTTCGGACTTATCTGGCTGGAGACAGTGCAGGTCTGTCTGCTCGGCGGCCTTGTGGGAGCGGCGGTGGCAATGATGGGAGCGCGGGGTATCGAGACCTGGCTGCGCGAACGCCTGCCTTTCTCCCCAACCGAGACTTTGCTGCGGCCGGAGTTCGGGCTGTTTCTCGCCTGCCTCCTCACTGCCCTGCTTCTTGGCAGTGTGGCGGGCCTGCTGCCCGCCTGGAGGGCTTCGCGCCTCACACCCATCGAGGCCATCCGACAGGGAGGAGGCGTATGAACACGCAGGACTTGCGGCCCATCGAAGCTATGGTACCCCCCTTCTCCGCCTCCGCTCCCCCGGTCGTTATCGAGGCCGTCGGGCTTACGAAGACCTACCGGCGCGGGACGGAGAGCGTCCATGCGCTGGATGGGGTCTCGTTTACAGTGCGAGAGGGCGAATTCGCCGCCATCGTCGGGCCGTCCGGCGCGGGCAAGACCACGCTGCTGCATCTGCTGGGCTGTATGGACACGCCGACAGCGGGTGCACTCACGCTCTCCGGGCATTCGACGGTCGGGCTGCGGGACGGAGAACTGACCCGCCTGCGCCGGGAACAGGTAGGCTTCGTCTTTCAGCATTTCGGTCTGCTGCCCACGCTGACGGTTGCGGAGAACGTGGCGCTTCCGACGCTCTTTTCCCGCCGCCGCGCCGCCGAACGCGCCCGCGAACTGCTGGAGCGCGTGGGTCTGAGCCACCGCCAGAACCACCGCCCGCATGAGCTTTCCGGCGGAGAGATGCAGCGGGTCGCCATCGCCCGCGCCCTGGTCAATTCGCCGCGCCTGCTGCTCGCCGATGAGCCGACCGGTAATCTCGACAGCGCGAGTGGCGCCTCCATCCTGGCCCTCTTCCAGCAGTTGAACCGGGACGGACTGACCGTTCTCGTCGTCACGCACAACCCTGTTCTTGCCGCCGCCGCGCCGCGTCAGTTGACTCTGCGCGACGGCAAACTGGTTCTCGATACCGGGCCACTGTCCCGGTAACTATTCCCTGAAGGAGACGCTGCTCATGCACAGTCGCACTTATACTTCTCGCTCCGGGTTTACCCTGATCGAACTGCTCGTCGTCATCGCGATTATCGCTATCCTCGCTGCCATCCTCTTCCCCGTCTTCGCCCGTGCACGGGAAAGCGCCCGCCGAACGGTCTGCATCTCCAACGTCAAACAGTTGGGCCTAGGCTGGATGATGTATGTGCAGGACTACGACGAGACGTTTCCTCCCTCCACCTCTCCCAATAACTCGCAGTGGGGGCCGTCTACGACCTACACGAATAAATATCCCTGCAAGCCCTGCCGCCCGCATCTCAAGACCAACGACAGCATCATCTACGACCCGACAATCTACGCGCAGCCCTATATCAAGAGCATTGATATCTTCAAATGCCCCAGCGATGTCGGCATTCCCACCGCGCTGGTCAACGATCCCTCGCAGGGGCAGCCTGTCTGGAAAGTCGAGAAAACAAGTTACTGCCTGAACACAGTCGTGACACGCCTGGGAGCTATGGCGGCGATACCGCTTCCTGCCGAGACCTATCTGGGGGCAGAAGTGCTTTCCTTCCACATCGGGGCTGCGGAGGCGGTGAAAGCGTGGGCCGGGGCCACTCCGGGCAACACCACGTATGGCCCGGATCGCGTTGCCTACTTCTGCGACGGTCATGCCAAACTCGCCTCGGAAGGACTGATCTCTTCCCAATGCATTCCGACGCCTGCGTACCCGACTGACAGCGGTCTGATACCCGCTCCCTAACCATGATGTGGCTGTCCGTCGGCAGACCGTGAACTCTTCGCCCTGCCCGGTGCGTATAGGGTAAGGAGAACGGTAGATCGAAGGACATCACGAGAACATGGCTGAATTTACGGAAGAGCTGACTCCGAGTCAGATCGTTGCAGAACTCGACAGATACATTGTCGGACAGAACAAAGCAAAACGGGCGGTAGCGGTTGCGCTTCGCAATCGCTATCGCCGTCGTCTGCTGCCGGAAGACCTGCGGGACGAGGTCATTCCCAAAAACATTTTGATGATCGGGCCGACCGGCGTCGGCAAGACCGAGATCGCCCGCCGCCTTGCTACCCTCGCTCGCGCTCCCTTCATCAAAGTGGAGGCGACGAAATTTACCGAGGTCGGTTACGTCGGGCGGGACGTGGACTCGATGGTGCGTGACCTGGTGCAGATCGCCATTCGGCTGGTCGAAACGGAGAAGATTGCGGAAGTGAAGGCCGCCGCCACGGAACGCGCCGTCGAACGTATTCTGGACATTCTCCAGCCCCTTCCGTCCGCCCCCACAGCGCCGCGCTCCACAGGCGACAGACCGGACATCAGTCGCGACCTCCATCAGATCATGAGCCGTATGTTCGGAGGAGGCACAACGGAAACGACGCCTTCTTCTGAGCCTGAACCCGCTGTCGATACCGCCAGAGAGGCGAAGGACGAGGAAGACCTGCGCTCGGACAGAGAACGCCGGGAACGGATTCGCGCCCGCCTGCGTCCGCAGATACTCTCTGGGGTTCTGGACACCGAGACGGTGGAGATAACGGTCGAGGAGAGCCAGCCCATGCCGTTCATGCAGGCCTTTTCCGGGCAGGGCATGGATGAGATGGGGATGGATATGCAGAGCGCGTTCAGCGGGGTCTTTCCGCGTAAATCCAAGAAGCGCAAAGTGACGATTGCCGAGGCGAAGGAGATTTTCACAGAGGAAGAGGCCCAACTGCTGATTGACCGCGATTCCCTGGTGCGGGAAGCCGTGAATCGCACCGAACAGACCGGCATCATCTTCGTGGACGAGATAGACAAGATCGCCGGGTCGTCACGCGGCTCCGGGATGGGAGGGCCGGATGTCTCCCGCGAAGGCGTTCAGCGGGACATTCTGCCGATCATCGAAGGCTCGACGATCAATACCAAGCATGGGCCTGTCCGCACAGATCACATTCTCTTCATCGCGGCGGGCGCGTTCCACGTCTCTAAGCCTTCCGACCTGATCCCCGAACTCCAGGGCCGCCTGCCCATCCGCGTCGAACTGGAGAACCTGACCGAACAGGACTTCAAACGCATCCTGACCGAGCCGCGCAATGCGCTCACACGTCAGTATGTCAGCCTGCTCGCAACAGAAGGCATCGCGGTCGAATTTACGGACGACGGCATCACGGAACTGGCCCGTATCGCCGCCGAGGTCAACCGCCGTACTGAAAACATCGGCGCACGTCGGTTGCACACGGTGCTGGAGCGTCTTCTGGAGGATGTCTCGTTCGATGCCCCGGATCGCGACGATAAAATCCTGCGGATAGATGCGGCCTACGTCCATTGCCGCCTCGACGACATCGTCAAAGACGAAGACCTCACCCGCTATATTCTCTAACCCTGGGTTGTCTGTGATATACGAGGCTCCTGGTGATTGCCAGGAGCCTCATTGTTCTTCCTTATCAGTCCGACAGATGGAAAGCCTCTCATCAGGCATTGTCCCGCAGCCACTGCTCTGCCTCCTGCAAATCGTTGAGGTCAAGGAGCGCTGAAGTCAGCAACTCCAGTTTTTCAACGCCGAGACTTAGTACTCTGCCCTCCATCGCCTCCGGCAGCTCTTTCAATTTCTGACGTAATAACATCAAAGCGATTCGCTCGGCTTCCAGTCGAGAGCCTTCCTGACGTCCTTCCTGTCTGCCCTTCTCCCGGCCCTGTTTTAGTCCCTCCTCAATTCCTTCGAGTTTCCAGCTTGTCATAATCTGCATGGCGGTCTCCTTTTCCTGGGGTGCGAATGCAGCCAGACCTTTCTCGAACTTCCGTTGCTCTTCACTGCTTAATCTCAGATACGTGTCCACAAAACCGGAAATCATCTGCATCTTGGCCCGCTTGAGTTTTAGGGTCGTGAGCAGACGCAGGCACTCCCATTTTACTTTTGGCCTATCCCTCGGCGCAATCCGCATCTTTGACATGAGCGCACTGGCAACTGGATTGGGATTGTGAACAAATTTCCGCCAGCTCAAACGATTGAGTTGAATGACCCTATAGCGGAAGCTATTTCTTGTTCAGAAGGCTGTCGTAGCCGGGCAGGTTGATTTTGATCTCGGACTGGCGGCGAAACTCCGCGACCTTTTTGTCTCCTACCTGATAGCCGCCCGCCTTCTCGACCAGCGTTAATCGCTCCAGAGCGGTCTTCAGTTCGTTGAACGGACGGACGCTCTCCGGCTCTTTGCTTTTGAGCAGCAGGCGCCACCAGGTGACGAGTTTCGGTTTGCCGGGTCCGGCGTCCGCCTCCAGTTTGACCGGCGGCGTAATCTCTCCGAGTTTCAGAGGCCGTACCGCATCACGTAGCACCGCTGGAACACGGGTATCGGTGGCGAAGATGACCCCGATGTCGCCGCCTTTTGCTTTGGACGCTTCATCCTCGGAATAGAGTTTGGCAGTATCCACGAAAGATTTGCCCGATTTCAGATCGGTATCTATTTTTGTGAGCGTCTCCAGACTGCCGGTGCGAATCACGGAAAGCCCCCAGCGTTCGGGGATGGTATACTCGGCGATGTGGGCCTGGTAGTACTTTTCGACCTCTTCCGGCGTCACCTTCGCGCCTACGGTGGCGAGTTTAAACCGCGCTCCCTGAACGCGCAGATCGTACTTGAGCATCTCCTCGGTAAAAGCGTGGCTGGTCAGGCCGTTGATGACCTGCGGCTGCTTCTTCACGGTTTCGAGTTCCGTGCTGACCTCCTCGTCCGTCAGCAGCAGGTTCGCTTTGCCTGCAGCCTGAAGGGTCAGCCGTTCGGACAGCATCGCGTCCATCACGATCTGGCCCGCAGACTCCGCCCGTAATTGATTGCCCTGCGTCACAAACGCCTGTCCGTGCAGACGCTGTAATCGTTCAAAAAACTCCTGCTCAGTGATGATCTCCCCGTTCACAATCGCTGCCGCTTTCTCGCCCTGCGCCCAGGCCCGTTGGGTACCGAAACCGCAGGTAATTAGAAAAATCGTCAGGATAAGCCCTATTTTCGCTGCGTAGAATAGATATGTTCTCGCTGTCATCGAATTCGCTCCTTAGAATAGCAGGGGATACGCTTCCCCGATAGTCGTCTGTTTCCACCTCCTTCTCTGGAATTCCTCTCTGCGTCAGGCCGTTTGTGACGTCTGCCCGTGTCGGAATTCGACCTGCCTGCCTGTTTCCGGCAGGCGCTGGCCCTCATTTAAGCCGGAAATAATCGAAATTTACCCTTCCTTAATCTAGCCTTAACTCTCCCTTAACATATCCTTAACATTCGGAATACATAATCAGAGTTACGTCAGGCTTACAGTGGACGTGAACAAACCCTCTTTGCAATATTTTAATTCACCCTGGTCGCTGTAGTTTACGCTACCAACCAGAAAGGCAGAATGTAGATCTGATGAAGAACACCTGGAAAGTGACGTGCGTTGGGCTTTCGCTGCTCGCCCTCCCTGCAGTGACGCAGGCGCAGGAGGTGGGTAAAGACGTTCCCCCCACACACTGGGCCTACGCCGCTGTTCAGGACCTGGCGAAAAAAGGGCTGATCAAAGGCTATCCGCCGGACAACAATTTCCTCGGCAATCGCACCCTCTCTCGCTACGAGATGGCGACGATCATTGAGCGCATCATCTCCCGCATGGACGAGATGATGAGCCAGAAGCTGCCCGCCGCGAACGACAAGGCGAGTCAGGCCGACCTGGACGCGCTCAAAGCCAGCGTGGGAGAGATCCGCTCCCTCGTCGAAGATTTCAAAAAAGAGCTTCTGGTTATCGGAACCGACCTGAACAAGGCCAAAGAGGACATTGACGCTCTCAAGGCGCAGGTCGGCGTCCTGACGGAGAAGGTCAACGGTTTCGACGACCGCATCACCGCCAACGAAAAGGCGATCAAGGACACCTCCACCGCAGTAGATCAGGCGCTGGAGAACATCAACGAACTCCGCAACTACACCAACGCGCAACTGGCAAAAAAAGTCAGCCTGGGCGACGGGATCGAAAAGCTGACGGTGGGCGGTCTGCTGCAAGCCTGGTACGGCGCTCCCTTCGGCGGCACGCTCAACGGCAACCCGACCGGCAACTTCAGCGGCGCACCGGTAGGCCGCAGTTTCGGCGGCGGCGTTGGCGACACTTTCCGCCTGCGGCGCGGCGAGATCAGCCTGACGGGCGTCATCACCAAAGCGGCGGACTTCAAAGTCATGTTCGACCCGGCGAAGACTGGCGCGGGTGCGGCGGCTCCTCTGCAAGACCTGTGGGTGGGATATGGCTTTGCCAAGCGCTTCCGCGCCGAAATCGGGCAGCAGAAGACCTGCCTCAGCGAAGAGGGAACCCGCTCCTCGTCACAGTTGCTCACGGTGGAGCGTTCTGTGATGAACGGGCTGCCCACCACCGTTGGCCGCGTCGGTGACATCCGCGATACTGGAGCGGTTCTGCGGTACAACTACGGCGCAAACCAGAAACAGCTTCCCGGCACGAACGTCTACGGCATGATCGGCATCTTCAACGACAACGGCGTGACGCAGAACGGCGTAGATACCGACCGCTTCAAGTTCCTGGACGGTCATGTCTACTTCACCGGCATTCGCCATCTGACCCTGGGCATCTGGGGCGGCACGAACATCGGAGACTATCGCCCGCGCAATAAACGGGATCGCGCCGGAGCCACGATCAAGTGGGAGAGCGGCCCGCATACCTTCGAAGCGGAAGGGGCCTACACGCTCGACTATGTCGGCGGAACTCCTATCGCCAACCGAACCATCGGCCTCGGCGGTTATGCTCTGTACGGCCACAGCCTGAACAAGCGGGTACAGCTTATTGCGCGTTACGACGAGTGGGACCCGGCAGTGCATGGCGGCATCACGAACGGCCTGGCAACCAACCTGACCATCGCGGCGACCCACCATAACATTCGCGAATATACCATTGGCGTCAACTACTTCCTGCGCGGACACAACTCGAAGATGCAGCTCAACTACATTGACGTAGACACGCAGGGCAACGGATATGCCTTCTTCGGAGCGCGTCGCCAGATACTGCTTTCGAACTTCCAGACCGCCTTCTGAGTTCGGAAGTGACTTCCCTGGCGCTTCGTTCGTATCCCGGAATGTCTGGCTTACCGCGAAGCGCCGCCCTAACCTCACAGGAGAGAAAATGAAACAGATAAACAACTGGAGCAGACTCGCGACCGTCGTGGCGCTGGCAGCCGCCAGCCTCGCGCCGACTGGCGCGTCTGCCCAACTGCGGGGCGCGGGTGCGACCTTCCCCGCCCCCATCTATTCCAAATGGTTCGCGGAGTTCCAGCAGCAGACCGGTAAGTCGGTGGACTACCAGGCCGTTGGCTCCGGTGCGGGCTACAATGCCCTTAAGAACAAGACCGTTGACTTCGCGGCAAGCGACGCACCCCTCTCCGCAGCGGAAGAGGCGGCCCTTACCGCCCCTGTCGTCCATATCCCCACCGTTGGCGGCGCAGTCGTCCTCAGCTACAACCTTGCGGGGGCACCCACCGGACTTAATTTCACGGCAGAAGTCATCGCCGACATCTTCCTCGGCAAGATTAAGACCTGGGGCGACCCGCGCATCAAGGCGATCAACCCCGGCAAAAATCTGCCCGATGTCGCCATTCAGCCCATCCACCGCACCGATGGTTCCGGTACGACCTATATCTTCACGAACTATCTGAAGAAGGCGAATAGCGACTGGGCCGCGGGACCGGGGGCAGGCAAATCGGTCAACTGGCCGATTGGCCTCGGCGGCAAAGGCAGCGCGGGCGTCGAAGCCGTCGTTAAACGGACACCGGGCGCAATCGCTTATGTCGAACTCGCGTATGCCATTCAGAACAAGATGCCCTATGGTCATGTCAAGAATCGTGCGGGCAAGTTCATCGAGCCGACGGTCGAATCCACCGCTGCCGCGATCAATGAGTATGCGTCCGAACTGGCGCACAACATCAAGACCCCGACGGTAGATGCCAAGGGAGTCAACAGCTACCCGATCTGCAGCGTTACCTACATCCTGATCTACAAAGCCACGAACCCCAAGAACGCGGATGTCACGGCGCTGTGGAGTTGGGCGCTCAAGCCGCAGGTTCAGCAGGAAGCAAAGAGTCTTTTCTACGCTCCCCTGCCCGATGGCCTCGTCCGCATCAATCTCATGGCTCTCAAATCCGTTCCGGGTTCGATGGTCAAGTAGTTCGTCTCTCCTTGTTATCTGCTTCCCCGGTTGGGAAGCAGATAACAAGCTGTCTATTTTCGCCCTGTCACTGCTGTCCGGATTCCGGCGACGAACAGGATAACATTTTATATGGCACAATCGCGCCGCGGAAATTCAGGTACTCCTGATTCAGGCAACGAAAAAAATAGATATTCCGACCTCAGCGGCGGCCCTGGTTCTGGCCTGGGCGACTGGATTTTCCGTAACCTTACGTTGCTCTTCGCTTTTTTTACCGTCGTTCTCATTCTCGGTATCGCCATCACCCTCTTCCTCGCCTCCCGGCAGAACATCGCGCATACCGGCTTCAATTTTCTGAAAACCAGCACCTGGGATCCCGTCGCGCCGGACACCGATAAACTCGTCGGCGACCTCTATGGGGTGCTGCCGTTTATCTACGGCACTCTGGTCACTTCCGCCATCGCTCTCCTGATCGCCGTCCCCATCGGGGTCGGGGCGGCAATCTTTCTGGCGGAGATCGCGCCGCGCTGGCTGAGTACGCCGCTCTCGTTTCTCATCGAGATGCTGGCCGCCGTACCGAGTATCGTCTACGGCTTTTGGGCTTTGCTCTATCTGGTGCCGTTGATGCAGACGAAGGGAGAAAAATGGCTCCATGCCGCTCTGGGCCATATTCCGCTTTTCGCCACGGCCGACGATTCCGGTTCGGGGCAAAGTTTTCTTTGTGCCGGGCTTATTCTCGCTCTTATGGTGCTGCCCTTCATCACCGCTGTCTCCCGCGATGTCCTGCGTACAGTGCCGATGGCGCAGCGCGAAGCCGCCTACGGAATGGGCGCGACCAAGTGGGAAGGCATCAAGTCCGTCGTGCTGCGCTACGCCAGCGGCGGCATCATCGGTGCAATCATGCTGGGGCTGGGCCGCGCTATCGGGGAGACAATGGCGGTCACCATCGTTATTGGAAGCAAAGTCAACATTCCGAAGCTTGGCGATCCGACCAGTTTCTCGCTCTTTCGGCCCGGCTATACAATGACCTCCATCCTAGCGGATCAGTATCCCAGTCCGAACTCACCTCTGCATATCTCCGCGCTCACACAGGTCGCGCTGACCCTCTTCCTCGTCACCATCGTCCTGAATGCGATGGCGCGGGGGCTTGTCTGGCTGACGGCGCTGCGGTCGGGCGGCACTTCGAGTGAGTTCAGTATCAAGGCCAAAAATGCAATCATGTTCTCGCTCCAGGCGGCTGGAATTCTGCTCTTCGGAGGCGCACTGCTCTATCAGATGTGGCACGATTTCAGCACACGGGGCACGGGCGGCTTCTTCAGCGGAGCCTTCCTCATAACCGCGTTTCTGGTGATTCTCGGCGCTTTCAACCGCTATATCCCCGGCAAGCCGTTCTTTGTGAAGTGGCGACAGTTCTGCAATTCGTTCGCGATGATTATGTGCGGTGTGGCAGCGCTCCTCGGCTGCGCGGCCCTGCTACTGCTGCTCTATTTCGTCGTGAAAGAGGGCCTGTCGTCCCTCAACGCGCAGTTCTTCCGAATGCCGAACTCGATGAACCCGGAACAGGGCGGAATGCGGCACGCCATTGCAGGCACGCTGCTGTTCATCGGGATGGCCTCCTCAATCGGCATACCTGTCGGAATCCTCGGGGGAATTTTCCTCTCCGAGTTTGGCAACAATAAGCTCGGCTTCTACATTCGCTTCGCCACCGACCTGCTCAACGGAGTTCCTTCCATAGTTATCGGCATCTTCGCCTATCAGATGGTCATTCTCTCCCCCCTGAATACCAAGCATGAGAACTTTGGCTTTGCAGGAGGGTTCGCGCTGGGGATAATGATGATCCCGACCGTGATGCGAACGACAGAGGAGCTGGTGCGTCTGGTGCCGCAGGCGCTCCGGGAGGCGTCGCTGGCACTAGGAGCGACTCAGGTTCGTACTATATGGAAGATAGTGCTTCCGGCGGCAAAGAGCGGTATCGTCACCGGAGTGTTGCTGGCGGTGGCGCGTATCGCCGGAGAGACCGCTCCGCTGCTGATGGTTGGCTGTAACAGTACGCTTTGGAATCTGAACCCGCACAATCAGTTAGCGTCCCTGCCGGTACAGATATATGTCCTGAGAGACCAGGGTACAGACCTCGCCATGAAACAGTCGTGGGGAATCTCTCTGGTGCTGGTGGCGCTGGTGCTGGGCTTGAATATTATCGCACGTTTCCTGACACGCAACCGCATGGGAGCCGCGCATTAAGAGTGTATGTCGCGGTACATGACGAAAGGTGAACCGAGTGGATACTGTTCCGAATAAGAGCGACGCCGACTGGAAAGAGCCAGCGGATATGACCTCTAAGAAACAGCCGCAGGAGAAGGGTGATGCCCGGGTACGGATCGCCGTGCGAAACATGGATTTCTACTACGGGAAATTCCAGGCGCTCAAACACGTCAATCTGGATATGAATAATCACCAGGTGACGGCACTCATCGGCCCTTCCGGCTGCGGCAAATCCACATTTCTGCGCTGCCTGAACCGCATGAACGACCTCTATCCCGACATTAAGGTGACGGGATCGGTCAAACTCGACGGCCATGACATCTATGACAAGAAGGTGGATGTCGTGCATCTGCGGAAGCGAGTGGGCATGGTATTTCAGCGCCCGAATCCGTTCCCGATGAGCGTCTGGGAGAACATCGCCTACGGCCCGAAACTGCACGGCGAACGCAGCAAGAAACGCCTGGACGAGATCGTGGAGAAGAGCCTGAAACAGAGCGCACTGTGGGAAGAGGTCAAAGACGTGCTGAACAAATCGGCGTTCGACCTCTCCGGCGGTCAGCAACAGCGTCTGTGTATTGCCCGCGTTCTGGCGGTCGAACCGGAAGTCGTGCTGATGGACGAACCCTGCTCCGCGCTGGACCCGAACTCTACTCTGCGTATTGAAGAACTGATGGAACAGTTGAAATCGAAATATACGATTGTCATTGTCACCCACAATATGCAGCAGGCGCAGCGCGTTGCGGAACGGACAGGCTTCTTCCTCAAAGGCGAGATGGTTGAGGCCGGCGATACGAAGCAGATATTCGGCAGCCCCCAGGACAAGCGCACAGAAGACTATGTCCAGGGCCGGTTCGGATGATATAACTTACCAGGGCTGCAAAGGTTTCATTCAGGGCAAAGCGTTGATTGGTGGCCTGTCAGGTGGGAGCAAAGGGTTGACACCCCTCGCTACGCGGCTTCGCCGGAGTGTCCTTCGGACATAAGCCGTTGCCATTTTTTTTGAACCTCTGTTTAACTCGAATCGCCGCCGAAAATCGCGTTTCCGGCGGCATTTTGTTGTCCGCTTCACTTTTCCATTTGTTCGATGGCTTCGGCGAGTTTTAGGCGATAGGCGCGGTATTCGGTGGAGGGCCAGCGGGCGTCGTGGTCACGCTCTCCGAGTTGGAAGGCGGCGAGTTTGTCGTCGAGGAGGCGACGGGCGGACGCGGCAGCGGGGTGATTCGGTTTCGTGCGGAGCAGGCGGGCGAGTGTCTGCATAGTGCGGTAGTCGTAGAGGCCCTCGCGGATGTCGCGCTCGAAATGGAGAGTGGGAATCAGTTCGCGCTTCGCGTTGGTGACGACCCAGGCGTAGTCGTCTTCGCGGCAGTCGAGGGCGTAGTAGGGGTCGCCTGCGCTGGCGTTCCAGTACCAGGAGAGCCGGAACTTCATGTCGTACTGCCGGACGCATTTGTACATATAGGTGCCGAACGTCCAGCGGTTGCCGCCATTGTAGAAAGCCCATTCGCCTCCTGTTCCTTTGAGGGCTTTCAGAGCGGACTCGTCGTGCAGGTTCACGTTGGCGATACGGAGGGCGCGAGCCAGTTGGAGATGCGGGTCATCCGGGGAGGCAGAGCCGATGCTGGTGGCCCCGGTGGTCAGCATTCCGGGCGGCGCGGCCTCTCGCCAGGCTTTCGCGTTGGCGGTGGCGGCCTGCGCCGCCTCTCCGAGCGGTTCGTCACAGAGATTAAAGGCGACGGGCAGCCAGCCTGCGGCCTTCGCATGGTCGGAGACAGCGGTCAGGACAGTGCGGAGGAACTCCACATAGTTGTCAAAGCCTGCGGCTTTCATGGCGGCGGTGTCTATTGTGTAGTTGTCGAAGCCCTGAATGCCACCGTTGTAGTTGACGACAACCGCGTGGAAGCCGAACTCGCGGGCGTCCTGCATCTGCTGATCGGCGAGGGCGAAATCCAGTTCCGGCTTTTTGTCTTTCCAGCCCTTGATGCGGAGGGTCGGGATGCCGGAGAACGTTGTGCAGCCGTACTCACGTATTTTGGCGAGGCTTTTGCGGAACATCTCGCGGCTGTAGCCTCCCAGCTCCTCCTCGTACCAGGGCAGGCTCAGGCCGCTGCCCCAGGGGCCAGCGGCGGTGTCCAGCGTGTCGAGCGGCGTTGCGAAGAGCCGGACGGTGAGGGGCAGGCTGTCGGTATGGCCGTCCGCGAAATTCAGCAGGATTTTGGCGTGATAGGGGCCCGCCTTCACCTTCTCCGGGGTGTGGAGCGTGAGCCAAAAGGTGGTAGTCGTACCTTTGCGAATCGGGGTGGTGTCGCGGGGCAGGATAAGGCGGGGGGCGATGGTGTAAACGGTTCCCTCCGAGGTGACCCGCGTCAGGCGATGCGAGACGACGCCGAACTGAACCGCTGTCGCCGGGATGGTCGCGTCCGGGGAGGTGAGGGCGGAGACGCTGAGGGTCACCTTTCCCCGGTCTTTGAGCGGATAGAGCGAGAAGACAATCGGCTCCAGTTTGCCCGCGTTCGCGAAGATTTCCAGAGGACGACCCGCCTCCTCACGGCGCGGGATGGCATTGACCGGGACATCCTGCATCCAGTCCCGAACAAACAGGGCGTAGCCTTTCGCGGTTTCGGCAGGGTTCGGCGTGAAGTCGGGAATGCGGCCCTGTGCGTCCTGATGGCCGTCCGGCAGGATGCGCTTGTAGTAGTTGTCGAAGTAGAACCGCCGCCGTTCGCGCAGGTTGGCGAGATATTTCTTGCCCGCAGTCGCCTGCTCGGCGGGGTAGAGAATCAGTGCGGAGACGTAGTTCGCCCAGCCCTCGCCTTCAAACTCCACAAACAACTGCCCGTCCCGCACCTCCGCGTCGAACTCCTTCTCCTGAAAATAGGGTATCTGGTACTTGTCGAAGGTGTTCTCCTGCGGCGTATCCTCGACATCGGCGAAGCGGAAATACTTCTGTATGAAGCGCGGCAGATCCATCGTCTCCTGCACGACCGGGACGCCGTTGGCCTTCACGGTGCGCTTATGGTAGACCTGGTACTCGCCCCAGAAGCCGGAGGGGCTGTCAATATTGACAAAGACATGGTATTTGCCGTTCGGCACATTGACCGCGAACCCGCCCTTTTCGATGCAGATTCCGGTCTGGTAGAGGGGATCGGGTTGAAGGGCATCGTAGGCGCGGGAGACCTGCGCGTTTTTGAGGCCGTAGCCTCTGCCGGGGGAGTAGAGCGTCGCGGGGGTTATCTGTGTAAAGCCCCGCAGTGGCGGCGCGGTTCCCGGCCCGAACGAAAAGGCTTGCAGTCCCGGCACGTGGACGCGGTCAGAGAGGTCGCGTTCCAGGCGCAGGTTGTCGAAATAGACGGGCTTTCTGGCGTTCTCCGCACTCAGCACGAAGGCAGTAATGTGTGCCTTGTCGAGCGGACGACCGGGGCGGCTCTTCTCGCCCACATAGAGGTCGGCGGGCAGGATGAGCGTTGAGGCTCCCGGCGGCAGAACAGTGGTATAGTTGACGCGAGTCCAGTAGTCTTTCGTGCCTGCGTCGCGCACTTCGATGTAGAGCGAGACGGGCGCGGTGTCGCTATTGTAGGCGTCGGCCTTGAAAAAGTCGTAGCCGGTCCAGTCCTGTGCGCCTTCCCAGCGAGCATAGCCATTGTTGAGGCGCAGGGCGAATTTGCCTTCGGTGGCATGGGCCGCTTCTGCCGCGACATTATCCGGGCCGCTTCCCGCGAACGGGGCAGGCTTGCCGTCTTCAAAGCCCGCGAGCGGGCGCACGACAGGAACCTGTGCGGTCTCCGCCTGCGCTCCAAGCGTCTCCCCACAGGCGTAGCAAGTGCGCCATGCGGCCAGGTTGCGATAGCCGCAGTCCGGGCAGTGGATCGCGGTGCCGTTCTCCAGCGGCGCGGGTGGCACGATAGGCTTCTCTTCACTGCCGAGGAGAGGCGCATTCGTCACCGCGACCGCGTTGGACACTTGCTCCAGCCGCGCATCGTCCACCCAGAGCCTGCCCGCCCCCCACAGCCCAATACGAAAGACGAAATCCTGCGCTGTCGGGATTTCGCGCACCATCTCCATGCGTGTCCAGCCGAACGTGCCGCTCTTTTTCAGGGGGAAGTAGGCGTTGTCGCCGAAATTCACATCTTCGCTGAGGCCATAAGCATGAACGCCCACATCCAGACCGCGTATCCAGCAGGTAAAACGGTAGCGGCCCGGCGTGACGCGGACGGTCGGGCTGTAGAGCCGCATCTTCACGCCCGGCGTCCCGCGCATCTCCGCGCTGGTCTTGCCGTTGTGCGCGACCTTGCCGTTACGGAACACCCCTGCCCCCTCGAACAGCCAGCCGCTCCACTTCGCGAAGGGAATGCCGAACTGGTTGGGACTCTGAACGGCCTCAATGGAGGGGTCTGGCAGCAGGTTAGTGTCGTTCTGCGCCTCCGCGCAACGCGGCCCCGGACTGCCGGACACGAATAGAGCAAACAGACAAAGAGCGAACAGTCGCTTCATAATGTTTTCCTGATGGCTGTCGGAGCAGCGCAACCCTGCGCCGCCATCACCAGCATAAGCGAGGATACAGGCGTCTTCCGTTGCCTGTCTTGCGTTCTATTTCGCTCGCCGTCCATCTATTCCTGCTCATGAATTGCCGCTTCACTGCCCTGCTTCGGAACATAGACTGCTGTGCGTGTGAAAGTGATCGGTGTCTGTGTCGGTTTCTTCACAGCGTGTCCGTTCGATCTCCGTTAAAATCAGGGAGACAGACGCCCTTCACCAATCACGGAGGACAGGAGCAGCGGCCTCTGTCCATGCTCTTTCTGCCGACAACACGTCTATACAGACTTCCCGCTACAACGCGTGTTGCAACGGGGAAGTCTGTCCAATGCATCAGGCAAACCGCCCGTCTTACGACGTTTGTTTGCGAAGCTTACGCCGCACTGCGAAGCCTGTTGCCATCACACTCATTCCGAACAGCAGAGCGACGCTGCCGGGTTCAGGAGTGACAGCGGAAGCGCCAGACGGAGCTACACGAAGCGTGAATCCTCCCTGAGCTGAGGTGTCGATGGAGAAAGCTGTAACCGAGACGGTTTGCCCGCCAACAAGAAAACTGGAGGCACCGCCGTACGAGAGTACGCCGCTATTTGCGCTGTAATCGGCGATCTTTTTCCCTGCCACAGGGACAAAGAAGGGATTGGCTGCTGCCGTATCGCGTGCCACATCGAGGTCGGCCGGGCGTCCGCCTCCGTTGGGATTATAGGAGCCTCCTCCTGTGCTGTTCAGGAAGAGCTCGATTCCGCCAAAAGTGCCGGGATTACCGCCGTCATTCGTGAAAGTAAAGACATTGTCGCCGGTATGGAGGGGAAGGTCGATGCCTGAGGCGTAAAATTGACCATTGGCCCCCACTACCAAAGATGTGAAGTCGGTGTTCTGGTTGGTCGAGAACCGAAAGACACCATTGGTGGCGTCAGCACCTGTCGAAGTGTTGGACGTCAGCAGTACGCCGACCAAAGACACCTGGGCATTGGCTTGCGGCATGGAGCAGAGGGTTGCGCCACCGGCGAGCAGCAGGGTTGCCGAGGCCGATAAAGCGCGGCGGGAAACCGAAAGAGCGGTAAACATGGGTGGTTGGTTCCTTTCCAGAACAGCACATTAACCAAACATTCTCGCGTCGTGGTGCTTCCGAAACAGGGGCGTAGCGCATGGAGAAACATATTGCTAGCAGCTTCTCCCTGCGCCCGCCTTCCCTGGAACAACCACTTACATATCCAGTATAGCGACCGTTCGTCTCAACAACGTCTCAAGCACACCCTCTACTCCGCACCTGACTGCTCTTGCCAGCGCCTGTGTCTGTAGGCTCGACTCTTCCGCCACACAAATAAAAAATAATAGCTTACCGAAACCACTATGTTACAGCCGCAAAACCAAACGTCCTTCTATGCCAACCCTCTTCTTCCTTTTCATTCACTCCGCATACGCGTCTGCAGTAGAGCACTCTCATCGGCATAAATGCGTGCCTGAAACACATCCCCTTCCTCTTCTAAGAGTATCACAAGGCGATCAAGCATCTCCACCACACGGGGCTGTTCGCCGATAGAGCGAAATATCTCCAGACTCTCCTCCAGCATCTGCCGGGCCGCCAGGCTGTCTCCCTCTTTTCGCGCCGCCTCAGCGAGGCTGCACAGGCAAAGCGCGACCCCAGCCGAAAAATCCTGTTCACGGCTCTGCTGTAAACTCCGATCCAGAAAGCGACGCGCCTCTTCGTAGCGTCCCAGTTCCACATACGCCGCGCCCAGATTGTAATTTTGCATGGCAAGGATCCGTGTGTCCCCTAGCCTTTCTGCCTGATGCAGACTCTGCTCCATAAGCGCACAGCCCCGTGCGGAGTCCCCTTCTCTCATTGCGATAATCGCCAGGTTGCTCAGGGCACGCACGGCCATTACCGCATCTTCCGCTTGTTCCGAGTCGGCCAGGAGGCGTTCGAAACAGTTTCGGGCCAGGACGTCGTCACCCAGCATTGCGTGCAGAAAGCCTAGCGTATTCCATGCCTTCCTCTGTGCAGGAACGGCTTCCCTCGCATGGCGCTCCAGCGCGGACTGTACCCAATCCCGTCCCTCAGCCCAGCTACCCTGATTGCCCCAGAAATGTATGAGCGCGTTGAGCAGATCGAGTTCCAGCGAATGCCCGACCGCTGAAGCCCGACACCAGGAGACGACTGCGCGCACGTTTTCGGTATCAATCGTTGCAAAAGGGTCGTGACCAGGGAGCGACATGAAATAATGCGCCAGACGCTCATACCCGGCATCCAACTCCCTCAGATCCAATCGCTCCAGCCCGAACTCGCGCAACGAGTCGAGCATGTGAAATCGCAGCGACGTTCCCTCCGTGTCGAGCGCTTCGCGCACTACCAGAAAAGAGGCCTCCCGTAGCCGTTGCACTTTTTCTAAAATATCACTCTCCCCGGCGACGGCCTCCGCCGTCTCCAGGGTCCATTCTCCGTGCAGCAGACACAACCGGCAGAAAAAAGCCTGCACTTCCGGATACAACAAGCGAAAGCTCCATGCGATACACACTTCCAGCGTCTGATGGCGCACAGCAGTGCCTTTACTGCGCGTACGCAAAATCTCAAATCGCCGATCCAGACGCGCCAGCATCTGTGCAGGAGAGAGCGTCTGCGCCCAGCCCGCCGCAAGCTCCAGTGCGAGCGGCAACCCTTCCAGCCGACGGCACAGCGCCGCCACAGAGGCGGCGTTCCGCACGGTCAGCTGAAAATCGGCGCGAGCCGCCTGCGCCCTGTCCACAAACAACCGTACGCTCGCAAACTCCAGCAGGCACTCCGGCGCATCGGCACGCTCAGGCGTGGGCAACGGCAGCACAGGAAACTCACGTTCCCCGGCCAGGTTCAGCCGCTGCCGGCTCGTCACCAGGATCGTCAGGTACGGCAGCCGCTCCAGCAGTCGCCCCACGACCTCCGCGCCCTCTTCGGCGATCTGCTCCATATTGTCCAGTACCAAGAGTGCTGCCCCTGCCCCGAGCGCCTTTATAATCCCTTCCAGAGGCAGACGGTCGTCCGGTGCCTGCGGGCAGACTGCCTCCGCAATTGCCTGTAGCATGCGTTCGGGCGTGTCGGCATCTACCAACTCCACAAAGCAGACTGCCCTATCGGCGTCGGCAGCGCAGAGGCGTGCGGCCTCGATCGCCAGCCGGGTCTTGCCCGAGCCTCCCGATCCCAACAGCGTCAGCACACGCCCTCGCCAGGGCTTTGCGCCTGGCAAGAGCGCTTCGCCGTTCGTATCGCCCACAGAAGGTAGCGCCAGCAAGTCGCGCAGTTGGCTTATCTCCTTCTCTCGCCCGAAGAAAGAGGTAAGCGGCAACGGCAGACGGACCGCAGGCCGGGTTGCAGCGAAGGGAACCGTAGCAGAGCGCAGTGGAGCAAACGGGGCAACAAGGGAGGGGGACGGACGGGCACTCAATCCACCGAGGCGCGGCATGGAAACAAGGGGAGTCTCCGCAAACGAGAGACAACCGGCCGCCAACTTTTGCGCCTGCACAGAGGGTGCGACGCCTATCTCCTCCAGCAGCGCACGCAGGCGCTCGAACTGTTGCAGTACGTCGGCAGGACGCTCCAATCGCAAATGCAGTTGCATCACCGCCAGATGCGCCTCTTCGTTCAGCGGGTTTAGATGCACCCGCCGCAGCGCAAACGGCAGCGCCAGCTCCGCCTGATCCTGCACACTCAGCAACACGACAAGGTCCTTCAGCGCACTCTGCATCTGCTCTGACAGAAGCTCACGCGCCTGCAGCACCCACTCCTCATAGCTCCCCGGCAGCAGTTCGCCCGAAACGGCCTCCACGCCCTCCCGGAGCCATAGCGTCTTCTGCGTTGTCTCCACAGTTCGCGCGGCTTCCGCGACTGCCGCCCGAAAGTCGGCCACATCCGTATTCACTGTGCCGGACACCAGCCCGATATGGCTGCGATCCGCTCTCAGCACCTGCCCCCTGCCCACTCCCGGCGGCTCCAGTTGCCGACGCAGCGAGGCCAGTCCCAGCCGCAGGGTGTGCAGAGGGTCGGCGCTTTCGGGCCAGAAAAGCTCGGCCAGCTCCTCGCGCCCGTGCGTGCGCTCCCTATTAAGTGCCAGATAAGCCAGCAGAAGTCCTGTCTTCTGCGTCCGAAAACGCGATACGCTATGGGCGCCCTGGCGCGCGGATAAGCCGCCGCACAGAGTCACACGCCAGGGTTCTTCCAACATAAAATCCTATTCCTATTTCAATTCGCGATGTTCTTACTTGCGGGAGGCCAACGAGCAAAAGCCTATTCCGCTTCTTCAGGAGAGCCGATCTGTGATATTCGCGCTGTCGCCTCTCATCGCTCCCGTCAATTCCTTATACGCGCCTCTCTGCGTACAGTTCATGTATCCTGACACGGGCAGGGGAAGCGGGCGGGACCGTGCTTTTGCAGGAGAACGGACAGCGTTTCGTGAAAGAGTGAGAAATAGCGGGAGGTGGACGGATGCGTAGAGGGACGGGTTTGGCAGCGGCATTGGTGTTGGCGGCAGGGGCGGTGTGGGCGCAGGAGCCGCCGATGGCGAAGCAGGAGTCGGCGAGCGGAATTCGCCATGCGGTGCTGGCGACAGGCGCGGAGACGTTTCTTCTGGACAGCGACGGCAAGACGGTCTGGACCTATCCGCACTCTACCCGCGACGGCTGGATGCTCCCGAACGGCAATCTGCTGCTGGATGTCTCCAAAAGCGGTGAGTACCCGAGCGGGGCCATTGTGGAGATAGATCGCGCCGGAAAGACGCTGTTCGAGTTCAAAGGGACGCAGAGCGAGGTGGACTGTGTGCAGCCGCTGCCGGGAGGCCACATTCTCCTGACCGAGTCGGGCGACAAACCGCGCCTGATGGAGATTGACCGCAAGGGCAAGGTAGTCGTGGAGTTCCCGCTGAAGTGTCAGCTTGGGAATCCCCACATGCAGACCCGCATGGCCCGCAAACTCGCGAACGGTCACTATCTCGTACCGCAGCTTCTGGACAATGTGGTGCGCGAGTACAACGCGAAGGGGGAGGTGGTCTGGGAGGCGCAGACGAAGGACTGGCCCTTCACCGCCATTCGCCTGGACAACGGCAACACGCTGCTGAACTGCACTCGCGGCAACTACACGATCGAGGTGGACAAGCAGGGCAAAGAGGTCTGGCGCGTCGCGAACGAAGACCTGCCGGGCGCTCCCATCCACGATGCCTGCGGCGCACAGCGCCTCCCGAATGGCAACACGGTCATCGAAAGCTACGGCGCAGGCGGCCCCGATGACATCAAACTCTTCGAGGTTACCCCCGACAAAAAGATCGTCTGGACCCTCAAAACCTTCCGTCCCCACGGCCTCCACGAGTTCCAGATTCTCACTCCCGATCTCAAACCCCTGAAAGGCAAGCAGTTGCGGTAGCCACGCAAGGAGACACGGGAAGATTTGCCATGAATAGCCGGGCCGTGAACGACCCGTCTGGGAGGCGTTCCGCCAACCGTCCTGCGGACGGAAGACATAATTTGTTGGCGCGAAACGCCTTGGGATGGCTCTCTTGCCCGACAGGTTTTCGCCATCGCCCGTTGGTTTTCGCATCGCCGATAGGTTTGCGCCGGAGTGAACTCCTGCGCTGGAAAAAGCAAGTGGCCGCTTCGCGGGCGCAGGGGTTTGAATGCGGACAATGCTTTCGCTGCTGAGGACGATGGCAAGGAGGCGGAGATAAACGACGAACACATTTTACGTCACGCTTACCTGCATTTTGTCTGGGGAACAACACAGCGTCTGCCGCTGTTGACCGAGGAGGTCCAGGCCGAGGTCTACCGCTATATTTCTGCGGTCTGCAAACAGGACAAATGCGAGCTGCTGGCTCTCGGCGGTATGCCCGACCACCTCCACCTGTTTGTTCGGTTCTCAAATAGCCTTCGTATCAGTGATTTCATGCGTCATGTCAAGGGTGGGTCTTCGCGGTTCCTCAGTAAGGGACTCAAGTTGGATGCCCAGGTCATCTGGCAGGCGGGGATATGCGGTGTTCAGTGTCGAATTAGCCCACCTGGATGCCGTCATAGACTACATCCGCAATCAGTAACAGCGTCATTCCACCGGCAAACTCTGGCCGCGTCTGGAAAACGTACCCTTCGAACTGGAACCCGGAGAAGCGGCTCCACCCGAGATATCCGAATAGCCTGACCGTTCAGCAATTGCGTTCACACTCTACTGTGCCCGCGAAGCGGCCACTTGCTTTTTCCAGCGCAGGAGTTCACTCCGGCGAAACTGTCAGGCGATGGCGAAAACTAACGCTAACAATTCACTCCGGCGAAAACCTACGGGTGACGGCGAAAACCTGTCGGGTAAGGGAACCATCCCAGGGATTTTTCGCGCCAACAAATTATGCCATTACGACCACGCCCGCAATACGCTTCTGTTTCGCGCGCTCGCTGGCCCCATCCTCCGAAACTGAAATATCGTGCTATCGGGTGATGAGTTCGAGTTCGAGGGTGGCGAGGCGGAGATGGTCACCGGGAGCGAGGGTGATGGAGGCGGAGGGGGGCTTGCCATCGGGGAGGGCAAGTCGCAGGCCATTGTGCCAGGTGCCGTTCGCGCTGCCGAGGTCGGTGAGGTGGAGGGCGCTGTCGGCCCACTGGAGTTCGGCGTGGCGGCGGGAGATTTTCGGGGAGAGGCCGAGTTCGCAGTCGGTGAGGTCTATGTCGGCGTGGAGGCCCGCTTTCAGGTCGGTGCGCCCGATGAGCGTTCGCAGAGCCGACAGGGGGAATTCGCGGCCTGCGGCAGGGCCGTTGAGCAGGCGCAGGGCGGCGGTCTGCGGGGTGAAAGCAAGAGGCGGGACTGCCTGCGCGGGGAAGTCGTAGCCGGGAATGGGGTCCTGTCCGAAACCCATGCGGCTACGCCTCTTCCCGTTCGCGTGTGGAGGTCAGCAGGACAGCGGCGTTGTGGGGATTGAGAGAGCCGGTTGCCTGGAGGTTGCTGAGTTCCTGCTCGGCGCGGGCGGCAAGGTCGGTTCGGCCGCTGCGCCGGGCGGTTGAGGCGAGATCAGAGAGCAGGGCGGAAGTCCGGCGGGAGTTGGTCGTGCGGGAAAGGGCGGTGCTGTAGGTGTTCATCTCCCAGTGCAGGCGGTCCTGATCTACCTCCGCGTGAAGCTGCTGCGCCTCCCGGTACGAGGCGGTGGAAGTTATAGAGGCGATGGCGCAAACGGGCGCATCGTCAGCAGCAAGACGAACTTCCAGAACCTCCTGAACGCCGAGCGGTTCGCCAAAACCGGGCGGCGGCACGGTGACGGAGAGCAGAAGGTCGGTGGGAGTGTCACCGGGCAACGCCGGGAGCGCAAGGGCGAGCGTCTCTTCGCCTTCCGGGGCAGAGAGCGGCAGAAACTCCGGGCGCAGGCGGCAGGCGGTCTCAACACGAACGCCGGGAACAAGCGGACGCAGGAGCAGGCGTGATTCCGTGACGGCGACAGAGTGCGCCCGGTGCAGACGCTCCCGTAACTGCGCTTCCAGTCCCTCTGGATTCGCGGCATAGAGGAACACGCCCCGCCCCCGGTCGCTCAGGTCTACCAGAAAGCCCGTGTTGAAATCGGCGGCGCTGCCCAGGCCGATGGTGCAGAGCGTAACGCCCTGATCCGCCAGATTCGTCGCCTGCGCGAGCAGGGGAACGACCGAGGAGAGCGGATGCCCCTGCGCGTCGGTGGGGTGGCCGTCCGTAATGAGCAGCGCGATGGCAAGAGCGCCGGATGCAGGCGGCAGGGCCAGCGTCAGCCAGTCGAGGGCGAGATCGGTGCGGGTGACGCCGAGCGGACGGAGGGACGTGAACGCGGCCTCGCCTGCCGCCAGCGCCTGTGCGTCGCCAGGAACCGTGTTCAGCAGGATATGCAACGCATCCCCGAACGCGGCCAGAGAGAGGCGGTCTTCCGGGCGCAGGAGAGAGAGAATCGCACGACAGGCCGCAATCGCTCCGTCCAGCTTTGCGCCCGCCATCGAACCGCTGATGTCCAGAGCGACCGCGAGACGCAGGGGCAGAGAGGTGTTCGGTCTGTCGGCGGAGGCCAGAGGTTTCAGGCGGACGCGCAGGATGTGCGTGGTCGGCAGGGCGCCATTGCGAGCAGGGCGATCCCAGTCCAGTTCCATCTCAAACATCGCGTACCTCCAGCTTCGCTTCCGGCGTCAGACCGAGTTCCAGCGTCGTTCCCGTCAGGCGCGTCAGGTCAGGATAGTTTTCGAAAATCCAGCCGTTCAAAGGCCGCTCAACCAGCGATTCGAGCAGCGTCTTGATACGTCGTCCGCCGAAGAGCAGATTGTCTTTCTGCGCCATCCGCGTCGTCAGGACGTCCAGCACCGAGGGCAGGAAGTGGAGCATCAGGCGGTACTTCTCCTGGGCAGAGGTGACGAGTTTCGCGAGGAACTTCTGCGCGATGCCCGTCACAAACTCCGGGCGCAGCAGGTCGAAGACCACGATATTGTCACCAAGGCGGTTGAGCAGTTCGGCGCGACCGATGCGGCTCGTGAAGTGCCAGTCCACTTCGGCCCGGAAATGCGCGGCGACATCCTCGTAAGAGAACTCGTGCATGGTGTCGAGGCGGACGCGGTTCATGATGCCTTCGCGCAGACGCACTCCGGTCTGCGCGTCCGTCAGGTCCGACGCGCCGATGTTGCTGGTGAAGATGATCGCCGTCTGGTTGAAGTAGGCGGTCTGGCCTTTGCCATCCGTGAGACGGCCGTCTTCTAGAATCTGCAAAAACTTGTCCAGAACGCGGGGATGCGCCTTCTCAATCTCGTCGAAAAGCAGGATACTGTAGGGCTTTTCCAGAACACGGTTCGTCAACTGACCGCCGTCCTCATAGCCCTCGTAGCCGGGAGGCGCACCCGCCAGTTTCTCAGCGGCGTGTTCCTCTTTGTATTCGCTCATATCGAACCGGGCGAACGCCTGCTCGTCCCCGAACACCAGTTTGGTCAGCGCCTTCGCCAGTTCCGTCTTCCCTACTCCTGTCGGGCCGACGAAGAAGAAAACGCCTTTCGGCTTCCCGGTGCGTCCACTCGCATCCCCGGAGAGGGTCAGCCCCACGCGGGCGGCGGTCAGCATCGTCGTGACGGCGTTGACGGCGACCGGCTGCCCGATGACCGTGCGCGACAGTTCCTCTCGCGCTCGCCGCACCCGCTCCGGCTTCAACTGCGCCCAGGGATCGTCGCGCAGGCCGAACTTGAAGTAGTCGGTCAGCCGCCACATCTCATGGACACGGACAGGAATGCGCTCTTTCCAGGAGGTGTGCCGCAACGCCTCCAGGTCCATCGCCTGTACGCCCTCCGTCAGGTCGGAAAACTCTTCGGCGACCTGCTCCAGCTCAGACTGCGGCTTGCCCTCGGCCCGCTCGACGGCGAGGCAATCGCCGCCGAAGAAGCCGCCGGATGCGGGGCCGGGCTGGACGAAGTTCATGGCGAACTGCCGCCGCTCCTCACGGTTGGGCCGCGCCGCCTGCACCAGCGCGACGAACGGATTGTCGTGGTAGAACCATTCCGGGACGCGGCGCAGATCGCCCGCCGTGACGATGAGGGTGTTGCGGTAGCCGATGAGCGGGCCATGCCGGATTACGCTCGCCTCCAGCGTCACCTTCTTAAGCAGCATCAGCAGGCGGCGTTCGTCGGGGGCATAGCGGCCCGCGTCCATCGTCAACATATCGCCGAGGTCTACCAGCGCGACCGCCGACATCCTATCCTGCCCCAGCACGATCCGCAGGTTGCCGAACGCCTCTTCGGGCGCGGCCTGCCGGGTGGCGAGCATTCCGGTTCCTCCGCCCGGACTCTGGCGAGGCGGCGGGGCCATCGGGTCGGTGAGGGCAGTCGTCGGTTCGTTCGGGGTGGGGGCGCGGCCGGAGAGGCCGGGGTTGCGCTCCACAATCCCCCGCTTCACCGACTCCTCGAACCGCTGCCGCATGGAGGCGGGCAACGGTTGGTCGGGATTGGGACGGCTGCGGGGCTTTGCCAGATCGTCCACAAACCCGAAGCCGTCCACAGGGTCGTAGCGCAGGATGAGGTCGAATTTCAGGCTGGCGAAGTAGGCGGTAAAGAACTCGTGGGCGGTGAGGTAGCTGTCGCGCCACAGAAACTGGTCGTGAATGTTGCCGTAGAGCAGGATGTGCTTGCGCCGCTGGGTCTGCTTCTCGAAGTCGAGTATCCAGCGGGACGAGAGCGGCAGATGGCCCGTGAAGTCGGTCATCCGAGGCGCTCCCGTGCCTGGGTCGGCGCGGTGGCAGGCAGTTCCTCCGCCTTGCGTAGGATGCGCTGCGGGTCTTTGTCTTCCCACCAGATTTCGCCCGTCTCGACGTGGAACTCTTCGGTCAGCCGTTCGTGCATCTCGGTCAGCACCTGTTCGCCCTCGTCACAGGCCAGCGCCACGCCGCCCCCGACTCTGGCCTCCGTTGTCTTCACATAGCCGTCCACCTCGTACCAGACCTCCCCTTCGACCGGCACACTGACGGCGATGGACTTGCCTGCGGAGTTAGCGGCGTGGAGAATCTTGGCGGTCGCGGGATGATTGGTGTGCTCGGCGACCGGCTCGCTGACGAGGAATCCCATGCCTGCCAGCGACTGCATGATGCTCCGGGCGATGTAGTCGCGCTGGTCGGCTTTCAGTTGCGCTGCCTTCGCTTCCGCGATCATGACGGCAGCCTGCTCGCTGGCTGCGAGCAGAAACGGCGCGGCCTGCTCGGTCGCGGCGACGCGCTGAATCTCTTCGGCCAGCCGCACTATCCCCTGCCGATGCCAGCGCATCGCCATCGGGTCGGCCTGCAATCCTGCCGCCAGCGCGTGGAGTTCCGTTGAGGCCCTCTGCATCTCCATGCGCTGCTGACGCACCTGCCGCTGTCGCTGCTCCTCCTCCGCCTGCTGTCCCGCCCAGGCGGACTGATCCCGATGCTGCATGACGGCGCGGTTGACATGAAAGATCAGGTCGGGGATGCGGGTGGCGATGTCGCGCATCTCCCGGTCGGACTGCGCCGCCTGAAGCGCCCCATGCACGGCGTCGCACTCGGCCCGCAGGCGTGTCGCCTCCGCTGCCGGGAGCGCGTCCCGTTCCTGAAGCATCACATAAGCGTCCCGCATCTCCACGAGGCAGGCGCTGCGGGTCTCGTCCAGTCGAGCCTGCCGCGCCTCTTCCGCCGCCTCATGGCGCTTCTGTGCGGCGGACTTGAAGTTCTGCTCGTTGGAGACCGCAATCATCATCGCGACATCCGCCGCCAGCATGGGAATCACAAATTTCGCACCGCTCATCGCTTCACCTCGTCTTCCTCGAAACCGATGCCCCATTGCGCCATCCGCGCCGCGAACTCCTCCCGAAATCCGGGCTGCGCGGGAACGCCTGCAAACGCGACCGCGCCGCGCTCGTCCTGGAAAAACTCCACGCCCGCCGAGCGGTCTGCTCCGGGAGCCAGTTCGCCCATCCTCTTCCGATACCGTTCCGTCAGGAAAAGCAGGCGTTGATTACTCGACCCGCGCCAGAGCAGGTCAGCATGACGCCGGGCAAGGTAGACGCCATCAATCAGCAGGTCAATCTGCCGAAGCAGTTGGCGCTGCGCCTCGGTTCCATTCGCCATCAGATGCTCGTGCGTATAGCCGGTATAGCAGACCACTCCAAGATCACGATGTCGCCGTACTTCCTTAACAAGTCGCGTCAGTGCTTGTGCCTGTGCCATTGGCTCACCACCGGAGAGGGTCACCCCTTCGATATCCGGCTGCGCGAGAATCCAGTCCTTTAGTTCTTCAAGCGGAACCTCTTTACCGCCTGTCGCGTCCCACGATTCCGGGACGATACAGTTGGGACACGCGAACGGGCAGCCCTGCACCCAGATAACGGCCCTCTGCCCCGGCCCCAGCACCCCTACAGAAGCCTCCCGCCGAAAGATTCGCAGGGCAGGTCTCTCTTGACAGGGAGATGTAGGAGTGGAAATATTCATATAGTCTGATTACGGCAGCAAGTCGGTGCGGTTTCACCTGCACGGCCCAATTCGAGCAGGAAATTGACTGTGTCTGCCCGAAAGGGAAGGCCAGAGGTTGTCCGGGGGTTGAAAACCCATATGCGCTAACTTACGGCTTCTGGCGCGGGTATTGCTTCCTGCTATCGGCATCAGTCCACGTTCAAACAGGATACGAATTGGCAGCCGGGCATATCGTTCAAAGTGCGTAAGTTAGCGCATATG
>JBBRLP010000023.1:0-48467 GCA_038231295.1 Chthonomonadales bacterium | reverse complement strand
TCTTGCAGATTGTGTCCCAGATATCTGCTAAAATGTTCATGTTAGCGCTCCTTTCTCGATTTGATCGGCAAAACCAAATTCGACAGGGAGTGCTAACTCTCATTTATCAACGTTCAAAGACTTTTGCAAAAGGCTCTATAATATACCTCATTTGGGCTTCAGAAAACATGGGGGCAAATGCGTAGATTTCACCGGGATTCTACGTATCTTACGCGGATTTCAGGCGGCGGGTGATTCAGAGGTTCCGGTGCCTGCGTCTCCTGTGCAGCACTCCTGCCGCTGCCAGGGTCGCGAGGAGAAGCCCGACGGTTCCCGGTTCCGGTGTCTCCGTCTCGAAGCCGAACGTACCCGGCACGGCGGGGCTGTTCGAACGGAATTCGGTCAGTCCGGTATCGCTGTCAAGCGGTGTCTGACCGATGCCGTTCAGCAGCAGCGAGAGTGTGCCGTTGCGATTGAACTGCGGCAGAATGGAACGCCGAACCTCGCTGGCATTTTCCAGGCGTATTCTTCTGCCAGCGTCGAGGTCGTCGTCTGTCCAGGTCGCGGCAGGCAGCAGCACAGTATCGAAATGAAACAGGATCGTCTGCGACCCCAATGATTGCAGGGACCCAAATGAGGCTTGGAATTGCGGGTAGTCCAGTTGCCGGGTAACCGGCGTCAGGTGCAGTATCTCGTCATCAATGTGGGCAAAGGGCTGTTCCTGACTGACTGCGCTTTGTGCGGCCCCCGTGACCATCGCCATCGCCAGCAAACTGCTACAACAGCGTCCGGGGAGAGCGAAACCCAGCGTCACCCTCTGGCAGAGTATTCGATTGCATTCCCGAAGATTTATTACAGAAGCGTTCATACAAGTCTACATCCTGACAGGACTTCGCCTCCCTAAATCGCAGCGGGCAGGCGATGGGATATTATAACATATTCTGGGGTTGTGGCAGTAGGCGGGCAAGAGCAACCGTGAGTGTCAAACAGAGTACGGCCCCTCCCGTAATAGGAGAGTCAAGAGCCATTTCAAATTTTTTTCAGGGAAGTTATCATCAGGATCCGACCTCCGCAGGGAGGGATAGTTGCAATAATTCACTGTGCGTGGGATAATATCTATCCATGCTCGGAAGAGAGGAGAAACACACCCATGTTCTATCCGCGCTACCTGTCCACTTTGCTCACAGCAGCCTTTCAAGACACACCCGTTCTCCTGGTGAACGGGGCGCGTCAGACAGGAAAAACGACGCTTGTTCAGACCATTGCTGGCTCTCGAATGGGAGAGGCAATCACGTACCGAACTCTGGACGATGCAACCTTGCTTGGAGCGGCAAAAGCTGATCCGTATGCTTTCATAGAGAGTCAGCCCGAACAGGTCATCATTGACGAAGTGCAGCACTGCCCGGAACTGTTTCCGGCGATAAAACTCAGCGTAGACAGAAATCGTGCGCCGGGACGGTTTATCCTAACAGGGTCGGCAAACGTTCTCTTACTCCCGAAACTGTCGGAGTCGCTCGCCGGACGCATGGAAATACTTACCCTGTATCCTCTTTCTGAGGCGGAGATTGCAGGGGGCCGCTCCACGGTGATAGACGAGTTGTTCGCACTCGATTTCCCAGCCTTGTACTCCACTGCTGCTGTTCCGCGCACGGAGCTTGTCCGGCGTGTGCTGACGGGCGGCTATCCTGAACCTCTTCAGAGAGCGACGGACTCGCGGCGCACGTCGTGGTACGAGTCCTACCTAACCACCATTTTGCAGCGTGACGTGCGTGACATTGCCAATATCGAAGGTCTTACGCTTCTACCGCGCCTGCTTGCGGTTCTCGCCTCACGCACGGCTAACCTTCTCAATGTCACCGACCTGGCGGGAAGTCTGAACCTTCCTTACGCCACTCTCCATCGCTACCTTGCCCTGCTCAAAGCCACCTATCTGGTCAAACGGCTTCCGGCCTGGTCCGGCAATCCGGGCAGCCGTCTGATGAAAACTCCCAAAGTCTATTTGAGCGACACCGGACTTGCCGGACACCTGCTCGGTCTCAGCGCTGAACGCCTTCTCGAAAACGATGGCGCGGGCGGAAAATTGTTGGGAAGCCTTTTGGAAACCTACGTGATGATGGAGTTGCAGAAGCATAGTTCCTGGAGCGAAACACGCCCAACGCTTTACCATTTTCGCACCCAGGCACGACAGGAAGTGGATATAGTGTTGGAGCGGAGGAGTGGTGAGGTCGTCGGGGTGGAGGTAAAAGCGGCAGCAAGCGTGAGCGCGTCCGACTTCCGTGGGCTAAAGGTACTACAGGAAACTCTCGGCAAGCGTTTTCTGCGCGGTGTCGTTCTCTACTCAGGAGAATCTACCGTTGCCTTCGGAGAGGGACTCTATGCGGTTCCTCTCTCTTTCCTGTGGCAGTAACTCTTCAAGAGCGGAGTGCAGTCGCGTTGTGTGCAGGATTTTCAGCAGTCTCGGCGAAACAAACGGGCGTAGCAAAGACGCTTTTACAGTCTCCCGCCCGTAAATTAACGTCTGTTCAGATTAACAACCCGGAAAGGAATCTTAATCCCTCTCATGCGCCGACTTATTCTCCTCTTCCTGCTGATTCTCAATCTAGCTATACTCCCCTTTGCCCGGGCGCAGTTGACGCTGCCGCCGGAACAGCCGATTCGACTCGGCAGGTTCCCCGCGCTGTCGCCGGATGGTAGCCGCCTCTGCTTTACCTACCAGGGGAATCTGTGGGTCTCTCCGGTCAAAGGCGGGCCTGCGACCCGCCTCACCGCCAACGACTCGTATGACAGCCAACCGCGCTGGTCGCCGGATGGCAACTGGATCGCGTTCTGCTCCGACCGGGAAGGCGGCAGCCAGGTCTTCCTCATGCCGTCCGTTGGCGGGCCGGTGCGCCAGGTCACTTTCCATAGCGTTCCGACCACCGTCTACGACTGGTTCCCGGACGGGAAAAGCCTGCTCGTCACCTCACTGCGCGGTACGCAACGCACCAGTCTCTACCGTCTCGATGTGCTGACCGGGCGCATGAAACTGCTGCTGACCGAGGAGAACTACTGCCGCTTCCCCGCCCTCTCTCCAGATGGCAACTGGATCGCCTACACACGCGGCGCACTGCTCGACACCATTCGCAAGAACTACAAAGGCGCGGCCAACTTCGACATCTATGTGGCTCCTGCCGACGGCTCCGCCGCGCCGCGCCGCCTGACCGACAGCGACAAGAACGATATGTGGCCCTGCTGGAGCGCGGACAGCAAGACCGTCTACTTTACCAGCGAACGCGAGGGGACGGCGACAGTCTGGAAACAGCCCCGCGATGGCGGCAAACCTGTGCAGGTCGTGACGGGTGCGCCGGACGCCGTGCGCTGGCTAAGTATCGCCCGCAACGGTAACAGTCTTGCCTATGAGTGCGACGACCGCATCGGAGTCACGTCCGCGAAGGGCGGCCCCGTCACTTCGGTTCCCATTCTGTGCCGCACCGATGAGCGCGGGGCCAGAGCCTCCTTCGCCACCTATAACGGCACGAACGTCAGCGAATACGAACTCTCGCCGGACGGCAAACGCATGGCCTTCGTCGTGCGCGGCGACATCTTTGTGGTGACCATAGACAAAGGCGGCGACGCCAAACGCCTGACCGACAACCCCACCCGCGACGGCGATATGGCCTGGAGTCCCGATGGCAAGACCCTCGTCTACTCCTCCAACAGGGACGGCGGCTTCCGCCTCTACACCGTCAACATCGCCACTAAAGAGACGAAACCACTGACGAAGGGAACTGTCACCGACACGAACCCGTTCTACTCGCCGGACGGCAAATGGATCGCCTTTCGGCGCGGCCCGAAGACCGGTCTCTATGCGATTCGCCCGGACGGAACCGGGGAGCAGGTGATTGTCAAAGGCCCCAACGTCAACGAGTACCGCTGGTCACCGGACAGCAAATGGCTGGTCTATTCGCAGGAAGACGAGATACGCAATCAGGATGTCTGGGTGGTCGGGGTGACGCCGGACGGACAGGCACTGAAGCCCGGAACGCCCCTCAACGTGAGCGATCATCCCGGCTTCAATAACAACCCGCAGTGGTTCGCCGACGGCAAGAAACTCGCCTTCCGCTCTAACCGCTATCACAACCGCGACGTGGAAACGATCAACGACAGCGGACGCTATACGCTCTACACCGTCCCGCTGGAGAAAGAAAAGGAGAAATTCGATGAGGACGAGGACGCACCGAAGCCTGCGGAGAAAGTCCTTGACAAAAAAGACGAAAAGGCAGTAACCGTCAAGATTGACCCGCAGGAGATCGAGCGGCGGGCCAAGCAGATCGTCGGGCTGGACGAAGGCATCGGCAGTTTCTCCGTCTCCCCGGATGGCAAGACCGTCGTCTTCACCGCCCGCTCGCTGGGGCAGGGCGATATCTGGCAGGTCAGCACGGACGGTGGCGCAGTGCAGCGGTTGACGACGACCGGGATCGCCCCTGGAGACTTCGAGTGGTCCCCCGACTCCTCCCGGTTCTACTTTGTCAGCGGCAGTGCGATCCACTGGCTCCCACGCGGCGGCGGAGCGATGGGGACGGTGGCCTTTACCGTCCGCATGGAGATTGACCGCCTCGTGGACTATCGCGCCACCTTCGACGAAGCCTGGCAGATTCTCAACGACCGCTACTACGATCCGAAGTTTCACGGAGCCGACTGGAACGCCCTGCGCGTCAAATACCGCGACAAGGTGGCTGCCGTCACCGTGCGTCAGGATTTCAACTACCTGATGACCGAACTGCTCGGCGAACTGAACTCCTCCCATACGGGCTTCAACGGAGGCGGAGCGCGTCCGGCCCGCGAGACAGGCTATCTCGGTGTCTGGCACGACGATTCCTACGATGGCCCCGGCGTCCGTGTCAAGACGGTCTTGCAGCGCGGCCCCGCCGACCGCGAAGAGAGCCGCCTTCAGCCCAACGACTATATTCTCAGCGTGGACGGGCAGGATGTGACCGCCGATTCGAGTTATGACAGAGCTATGGCGGAGAAGGTCGGGCGCACCGTCACCCTGCTGGTCAATACGAAGCCGGACAAGACCGGGGCGCGAACGGTGAAAATCAAGCCGGTCAGTTTCGGAGACTGGCGTGGACTGCTCTACGAAAAGTGGCTGGACGAACGCCGCGCTGTCGTCGAAAAGGCTTCCGGCGGACAGCTTGGCTATCTGCACGTTCCCGATATGGGCGATGCGGCCCGCAACCGCTTCGAGCGCGAACTGTTCAGTGTCGGGCAGCGCAAAGCGGGCATGATTATTGACCTGCGCTTCAATAACGGCGGCGACACGCACGACAGTCTGCTCAAGATTCTGGAGCGCAATCGCCACTACTTCACCTTCGCGCCCCGCACCGAAACCCCGTTCGCGGAGCCGGAACGCGCCTACACGAAGCCGATTATTCTGCTTGTCAACGAGTTCGCTCTGAGCGATGCCGAAGTCTTCACCAACGGTTTCAAAGAGCTGAAACTCGGCAAGGTCATCGGGACGCCGACGATGGGCTGGATCATCTTCACCACCGGAACCGGTCTCCTCGATGGCAGTTTCATGCGGGTTCCGCATATAGGCTGTTACACGCTCGACGGACGCGATATGGAGAACTGGGGGGTGCCGCCGGACATTCTGGTCGAAAACGCCCCCGCCGAAACGATTGCCGGGCGAGACATACAACTCGAACGCGCCGTGCAGGAACTCCTCAAAGACCCCCGCCTACCCCGCAAATAGGCGGCACATAGTCAGGCAAAAATCCGGTCAGGGAGCCTTCCCTGACCGGATTTTTGCTGCGTTTTTACAGGAACAACGGCAGAGCGAGCCGCGTCTTATTTGCAGAAACTGATAACTCCCCTTACGCAGGCGAGGGGTGGCAACCCTTTGCCGACCTGTCTCGAAATTTTTGGCTTGCCCGCCCATACGGCGGGAAGCAGTTCCCACAACCAATGCCTTGCGTACTCTCACGAAGGAGAAGAGACTTATGGAAACCCCGCAGGAGCGACTGCTCCGCTATCTCGATGACGCCCACGCCGCCGAAGTCGGTATTACCGATATGCTGCGGAGTCTGATTGACCGCGTCAACAATGTACAGGCGAAGACCGCCTTTCAGCAGCATCTCGCCGTCACGCAAAATCAGGCGCAGCGATTGGAACAGCGGCTGATCTCGCTCGGCGGCAAAACCTCCAGCGGCAAGGGCATTCTGAACTCGATCATGGGCAAAGTCAGCGAAGTGCTGAATGCCGGGCATGACGATTTTGACAAGACCACTCAGGACATCATCAAGGCGTACTCCACCGAATATCTCGAAGTGGGTATGTACACCTCGCTCAAAGCCTACGCCGAGCAGTTGGGAGACACCGAAACGGTCGCCCTGGCCGAGCGGGCCATCGCCGAAGAGAAAGAGGCCGCCGACACCCTCTTCCCGCTCATCGCCGAAACCGCCAAAGCCGCGATTATGGGCGCGTCCACTCCCGCCTACCAGTGAGTTCCATTCGGATTGTAACCGTACAGGGGTCAGCGAAGAACTATCCTCCGCTGACCCCTGTTAGCGTCCGGCCAATCCTCTTCATCCTCGAAAAGGTACGCTGGCACAAGCCCTATGCCTCCCGCACCGCCAGAATCTGATTGGCCTTGACGTTTTCCAGAACCTGTTTTTTGCCGGAGAGCCAGTGAATCTCCAGACGCTCCACGCTCTCCGCTTTGCCGAGGCCGAAGTGAACGCGGTGGTCGCTGTCACCGCCGTAACTGCCGCCTCCCAGCACCACTCGCATCCGCTTTTTGCCCTGAATGGTCGCGACGCATTTGGTTCCTATCGGCGTCGCACAGCCGAATTTATTGGTCAGTTTGAGCAGCAGCCAGTTCGCGGGCGGAGAGTCGTTGCGGAGCAGCGTCGGACGGTCGTTGCTGGCCGTCACGAGAATATCAATCCGGCCATCGTTGTTGATGTCTCCGAAGCATACCCCCTTGTGAATCCGCACATCGTCGGCGGGCAGCGCCTCTTTATGCTCCTGAAAACTCCCTTTGCCATCGTTCAAAAACAACTGGTTGCGCTGTTTGACGGAGGTCGTTTTGTCGGAGAGTTCGATATACGGATTGACATGGCCGTTGGCAAAGAACAGGTCCAGACGGCCCAGGTTCCGCGCATCGAAGAAGCCCGTTCCAAAGCCGAGAAACGGGATCGTCGGCGCGGCAATTCCCGTCTCGATGCTGACGTCCGTGAAAAACTTGCCGCCCTCATTGCGATAGAGGGTATAGGCTTCGCTGGAGAAGGTCGTCACCAGAATATCCAGGTCGCCATCTTCGTCATAGTCGCCCACAGCAACGCCCATATTCGCCTGCGCGTCTATTTTGTGACCGCCGAGCGCCACGCCTTCCTGTGCCGCCATGTCCTCGAATTTGCCGTTGCCAAGATTGCGGAACAGATAGTTCGGGCCGATATCGTTGGCGACAAAAAGGTCGAGCCGTCCTTCCCCGTGAAAATCCGCCGCCGCCACGCCCAGGCTGCGCCGCCCCTCCTTGCCGATCCCCGCCTTCTCGGTCACGTCGGTAAAAGTCCCATCGCCGTTGTTATGGTACAGCACACTGGTCGAGGGCTTGTAGTAGGTGGGCGAGCAGACATCGGGCTGTCCGTTCGGCCCTGTACAGGGATTGTCGCCTTCCACCGTCCATTCGCAGTAGCGGCAGACAAACAGATCGAGAAACCCGTCGTTGTCGTAGTCGAACCAGACCGCCCCTGTCGAGAATCCGTGCAGCCCCACGCCTGCCTTCGCGGTCACATCTTCAAAGGTGCCGTCTCCGCGATTGCGAAACAGCGTGTTGCGCCCGTAGCAGCAGACATACAGGTCGGGATGCCCGTCGTTATTATAGTCCCCCACCGCGCAGGCGATGCCGTAATCGGTTTCGACGCCGCCAAAGGCATCCGGCTTGAGGGTGAAATGTCCGGTTCCATCGTTGATGTAGAGGCGATGATGTAGGGGTTCTTTGTAGTGATCTTTGCAGACGCCGAGCGGTTTGGGCTGCGGAAAATAGATGTCCAGATGCCCGTCGCCATTGGCATCGAAGAGGGCAGCGCCTGCGGCGACCTGCTCGGCAAAGTAGCGGCGTTCGCACGTCCCGTTCGCCTGCACGAAATCGAGATTCGCCTCTTTGGTGATGTCCGTAAATTTCACCTCGGCGGCAGAAAGGACAGGGGTGGGAACAGCGCCGAGCGGGGAGGAAACCGGCCCTGCTTCCGGCTGCGGATGGCAACCCGGCAGTGCAGCGGCGGCGGTAACTCCCAGCGTGGTGCCTAGAACGACCCGACTGGAGAGAGAAAGCATCTCGCGCCTTGACAGCATCTTGTGAGCCTTTCGGAGGAGCATTCTTTCCGGGAAAATGGAAAGGGGATAACGGGTGACAGGCGTGGCATTCCGGTCGGATGGAGACCTATTTTTTGAGGGGAATGTAACTCGCCTTCGCCGCACGAACGATTTCTTTGGGAACTTCGAGATTTTTAGGGTCCAGTTGGAGGACGTTGATATACTCGTCCCGTGAGGGGCCAGGCATCTTCAGATCGCGATACCTTTTTGCCAGCAGCAGATGCAGATTAACGCTTTCCGGGTGCTTTTTGCACAGTTCCTGAATCTGAGTCAACTGCTGCTCATTGAACGTCACGCCTTTGGCGAGGCGGGCCGCCTCTGATGCCAACTGTGGCTTGCCCAGGCGCGTGTAGACGAGGGCCAGCTTCTGAAAAGCGAAGGCGCGATGCGGATCAAGATGGGTGACCATCTCAAAATTTGTCCGCGCCGCCTCCATATCTCCTACCTGGTAGTAGGCCGAACCGAGATGCTCTCTGAAAATGGCGTTTTGCGGCACCATCTCGGCCGCTTTTTTGAACGCCTGCAGGGCTTTTTGGGACGCATCGGGCTGCGGGCTGACCTGGTAGAGCTGCCCCATCAGATCGTAGTTCGGTGCGGACGCCTGGGGACTGGCGGCCAATCCCTCCACCACTTTCAGGGCTGCCGGGTTGTTATTATTGGCGCGATAAGCGATCACCAGCATCTGCCCGATATCCTGCCTGTCTGGCTGAAGGGCGTGGGCGCGTTCGAGATTCGTGATGGCTCCCTGCCGGTCGTGCAGTCCCTCATACGCCCGTCCGAGATGGTAAAACACCTCCGCGTTGTCCGGCAGCACTTTTTTCAGGCCCTCCAGTTCTATACGGGCAAAATCGAGTTCTGCGGCGTGGGCGGAAGGCTCGGGAAACTGACTGGCGTACTCGAGCGCGGACGTTGCCAGCAGCAAATGGGTATTGGGGTCGCTGCGGCTCAGTTCCAGCGCGTGCTGTGCGACGACGTTCGCCTCAAGGTAGCGATGCTCTTTCATCAGGGTGGCGGCGAGGCCCTGCCAGGCTTCCAGAGATTTCGCCTCCACGTCCAGCACATCTCGATAGGAAGCCTCCGCGAGCAAAAAGCGTTTTTTTGCCAGTAGCGCGTTCGCCAGCGCGAGGTGCGCCCGGGGATCTTTTGGGGTTAGCTTGATAAGGGCAACAATCTGCTCGCCTGCCTTGTCGGTCAGACCATAGCGATTGAAAAATTCGATGAGCGCCCATCGGGGGGAGGGGTCATTCGGCGCATCCGCAATGGCTTTACGCAGGCGAACGAGTTCCTGTTCGGCAGCTATTTCCTGCGGATCACGGGCAGGAGCGGCGCGGGTCTGCCGCTGCATCTGAATACGATGCCTGACTCCCCAGGCTCCTCCAGCAGCAAGAAGGCCCAGAACCAGTAACAAATAGACTCTTTTGAGATGCATAGTATTCAGTACGCTCAACAGAAGCGGCAAAGTTTGCGCTTCTCCCGACAGCATAGGCAGGAACAGTCGGACGCCTGCCCCTATGACAACACAAACGGCCCCAGAATGGGGCCGTTTGCACGAAGTTATCTGGAGACGTCTGTCAGAAGCCTTCGTTGACGTGGTAGGTGGGGTTCTTACCGGAGTTATCCATAATGGCGTTGACGGACACGTCCGTCGCGGTGTTATCCGGCTTGAGGCCCAGCGATTTCGCGCCGTACCATTTGGCATGACCATCGGTGAAGGCGTAATTGGCTCCGCCCTTGTGCCGTGCCAGCGGTCCCGGTTTTTTGCCGGTCGCGCCCTGCTGAACGAGAGCGGCCTTCTGGTCGCCCGCCCATCCCCACTCAGTACCGTTGTCTCCACGACAGGCCCCTTCGCTGCCCTGATCGCCGTTTTCGGTGAGCAGGATCGTCTGAGCAGGGTAGCTCAGGACAGCGAGTTTCTGGGACTGGTCCCAGGCGCCCCAGTCACGTCCGACGAGGCGGCAGTTCGTGGTGTAGTTCAGCGAACCGGTCCAGCCGTCATCGTTCTTGCTCTTATCGTTGTAGTCGTTCCCGGGGTTATTAGCCGAGGGGCAGAAAAGAATCTGCTTGTTTTTGATGTAAGGCTGGCAAGCCTCATCCCAACCGACATGCTGATCGAGATAGACACCGCCGAACTGATCTGTTTTGCCTTTGCGAGGGTCACTAGCAGGCAGGTCGTAAAAGCCGAACGGAAATCGCTCGTCATAGTCCTGCACATACTGAAGAATACCCAGCGTAAGCTGTTTCTGATTGGAGAGGCAACTGGTAGTGCGGGCCGATTCACGTGCCTGTGCGAAGACCGGGAAGAGGATCGCGGCGAGAATAGCGATAATAGCGATAACGACGAGCAGTTCGATGAGTGTAAAACCGGAGGTTTTTCTCTTGTAGTTCATTTTTTTTCCTTGTTGCAGCTTAAATGCAGTTCACAAACTAGACCGATGATATTTTCCGTAGAGCCTGCCAGCGGTCTTCTGGCGGCCACCACGTGTTTTTCATTCTGTCGAAAGAGAAACACGCCAGGAAATGAGTAGAAGGATTAGTGCGCGCCGCCGCTACCCGGCGTTCCGCCTCCGCTGCCCGGACCGGGGCCGCCGCTTGTGGGAGAACCGCCCCCCGGATTACCTCCGCCGCCCGCAGGACGGCCAGCGCTGGAACCGGTACCCTTGATGTAGTTCTGGTAACGTGGGTCCGTAGCGCGTGTATCCCCGGCCTTGTCAGACGATTTCCCAAGTACCATGTAGCCAACGGCCCCCATGACGGCGAGGATAAGGATAATTGCGACGACGACGATAGCGGGGCTAACCTGTTGTTTCAAGCATTCACCTCCTTTGACACAGTCAGATTTACGAATAGAGAATACACCATTATCGCATACTTCTCCTGCATCGGCAAGCGGTTTTAAGCCTGCAACCGCAAAATTTTTTTAAGATGCGCTCGATTCGGCTTGCTCAGGCATACGATTACTGCCTGTAGACCTGTAAGCAAACGCTTTTATTGCATCTATTCGCGCCCTCTGTGCGCCGCTTCGCGGCGAGATTCGCGGTCCTGATCGCGTTCGGCGATGGATTCGCGCTTATCATAGAGTTTTTTGCCCCGCGCCAGTGCAATCTCCAGTTTGGCAAAACCGCGCTGAAAATAGAGGGCGAGCGGCACAATCGTCAGGCCCTTCTGCTCGGTCTGCTTACGCAGTTCGGCGATCTCCCCACTGTGCAGCAACAGTTTGCGCTTGCGAAGCGGCTCTACATTGTAACGATTGCCCAGTTCATAGGGCATAATATGCATATTGTAGAGCCAGCACTCATTGTTTTCGATGCGGCAGAACGAGTCCTGAAAATTGATGCGTCCGGCCCGCAGCGATTTTACTTCGGTGCCGACCAGCACCAGCCCGGCATCGAACGCCTCCTCGATCTCATAATCGTGGCGGGCGCGTCGGTTTACCGAGATCATCTTTTTCGCGTTGCGGTCGCCCTCCGCGGGCGGCTTGACACCGCTCTTGTCTTTCTTCATCGTTTTGCCTCACAATAGCAGTGCAGCAGTATACAGGCTGTCTCCGGCCCCTGTCAAGCGAAGCGACGCAAACGAACAGAGGTTTGGAGACGTAGAGAAATTGCAGACTCGGTGCAGACAGCCCTTACCTGATATATGTACAGGGAGAATGCAGAGACGGTACTGCGAAACTATCGGCAGTGACGGGCGTACAAAACGGGCAGCGATGCGAAGGCAAAGACGGACTGCCAGAATGTTCGGGAGATAGGTTACTATGCGGCTGGGGCGACCGATACTGCGCGACGAGAATCTTGGTTTTCGGCTGCGTTCGCTGCGAATTTTTCTTTTCCCTGCCGTACTGGCAGTGGCGTTGTATGCCTTCTATGGCATCGGAAACTATCGTGAGAGGGACATAAGGCGGAAGTCACACCTGCATGGCGGAATCTACGGCGTCGTTTTGAACGATAACCAGCACCCGGTGGCAGGCGCAACGGTCACTATCTCCTTTACCAGTGTGGAAGAGCCGGTTCCAGATGCGGCTCCCCCGACCGATAAGGAGGGACGGTTCTACCTGCCCGATCTACCTGCCGGACGCTACATCCTCCAGGCGACCGCTGAGGGGTTCGATATGCAGACGCAGCTTGCCTTTGTCGAAGAGGGCAAGACCGCTCAGATAAGGATTCCTCTCTATCGTCCCCGCCCCCCCGAGACTTACCGCCACCCCAACCTCCTGCGTTAAGGCCCGCAAACGCCGCCCTGTCGAAAAAAGACCTCACATTCTGTCTACTTGACAGGGGTCAATTATCAGAGTTATAATACTAAACCGCATCAATGAAGTGCGTAAGCTCGGAGAGGCTTGGGACAACGTACTTCACCCCGTTGACAGGTGCCGTGCGCTCTGTAGAAAACAGAGGCAAAGGTTTCCTGTTCTGTGTACTTCACGCCTACACTTAGATCCTCTGTTATCAATGTAGCTGTCCCACTACTCCATCCCATCTCGTAAACGAATTGTAAACACAAGGAGCACAACTGAATGTCTCGAATCTCTGCGTCGCGTCGGTCCAGTGCGGGCTTTACGCTGATCGAACTGCTGGTCGTCATCGCTATTATCGCCATTCTCGCCGCAATCCTTTTCCCGGTCTTCGCACAGGCACGTGAGAAAGCACGCCAGGCTTCCTGCCTGTCCAACATGAAGCAGCTCGGCACGAGCGTGTTAATGTATGTGCAGGACTACGATGAGCAGTTCCCCTCCGGGCGTGTCTCCCCGACCGATACCGCCGCGCAGCGTGCGGCCCACGCCGGGCAGGGATGGGCGGGACAGGTCTATGCCTATGTGAAGAACACCCAGGTATTCAAATGCCCGGATGACCCGACCCCCGGCATTCCCGCCTCCGCGACTGTTGGCGCACTCTCTCCGATTTCCTACTTCCTGAACTACAATATCTCGGCCTTCGCGACCGCTATCGCGGCGCAGAACGCCCCGGCTTCCACCGTTATGCTCGCGGAGACCTCCGGTGCACAGGCTTACATCGTCACTGCCGGCGAACAGTCCGGCGCCGCTGCACCCGTCTTCTCACCTGCCGGAGATGGTCTCAATATCCTTACCTCCCTGGATGCCGGTACCCCCGGCCTCGCCCGCTTCGAAACGGGCTATACGGGCGGCTACAATCCTCCGTACACCGCTGCCAGCCTCTACAGGATGGCAAAGGGACGCCACTCCGAGGGCGCTCTCTATCTCCTGGGCGACGGTCATGCCAAGTACCTGAAATCGGGTGCGGTCTCCTGCGGCGGCAACGCGCTCTCCAGCACCGATACCGAGAACATGACCACGCACCTGTCGTCTGGAACCAGTAACGGTCAGTTCGGCGTCACGTTCAGCACGAACTAGTTTCCTGCGACTGAGGAAACGCCTGCCCTTACTGTGCAGGAAGCCCCGAAAAAGAATGCCCGCCTCAGAGAACGAAATTTCTCTGAGGCGGGCGTCTGTTTGTGTCGGATGGGGCAAACTCACTTCAATCCGGGGCCGTGGTCAGGGGGACGCCGCCTGTATCAGAAGGTGATGACGGCCTTGATGACGCCTGTTTCCGGCTCCAGCCAGGAGGGGAACAGGGCGGACATCTCGGCGGCTTCGGCGCGATGGGTGATCCAGGGGTCGGTATCCACCTTGCCCGATTCCAGCAGGGCGATGATGCGCTCGAAGTCGGCCCCGGTGGAGTTGCGGGTGGCGAGCAGAGTCATCTCTTTGCGGTGGAAATCCGGGTCGTAGAAACTCACATCTCCGATAAACAGCCCGACGAAGACCATTCGCCCGCCCGGAGCCACGTACTGAAACGCGCTCTGCATCGAAGTCGGATTGCCGGTGGCGTCGAAAACGACAGTCGGCAGATCGCCCTGCGTAATCTCCAGGATCGCGGTCAGCGGCTTGTCCTGACTCGATGTAGTGAACTCTACGCCCAGCTTCTCCCGCGTGAAGGCCAGGCGGTGCGCGTTCATATCCAGCGCGATCACTCGCGCCCCGGCAGCCTGCGCGAACTGAATCACTGAGAGGCCAATCGGCCCCGTGCCAATGACCAGCGCGAACTCTCCCGGCTCGATCTTCGCCCGGTCTACGGCGTGCGCCCCGATGCCCAGCGTCTCCACCAGCGCCAACTGCTCCAGCGAGAGCGTGGAGGAGCGGTGCAGTTTGTTCATGGGAACGTGCAGCAGCGTCCGCATTCCTCCGTCAATGTGTACTCCCAGCACTTTGAGATGGGCGCAGCAGTTGGTCTTGCCTGTGCGGCAGGCGATGCAGTGGCCGCAGTTCAGATACGGCTCGACCGCGCACAGGTCACCGACATGAAGATGGTCACTCGGCGAGCCGAGGGCCACAATCTCCACGCCGAGTTCGTGGCCGAGAATGCGCGGATAGGTGAAAAAGGGCTGCTTGCCGCGAAAGGCGTGGAGGTCGGTGCCGCAGATTCCGACGCGCCGAATACGCACGAGCGCGTCCTGTGGGCCGGGAGCCTCCGGTTCGGGGGTCTCCGTCAGAACGAACCGCCCCGGCTCTTCTAAAAGGATGGTTTGCATAGAGAGTCACTTTCCACTGTGTGCGTTGGAAATTTTGGTTAGCCGTCTGCTGCCGAAAGCAGATCGCTCAGGCAGCGCTCCAGCAGAGGGTTGGCAAGCCGTTCCAGGGTATGGTTGGCGTAGGCTTCCGCGTTGTCTATCTGGTTTTCCAGAGACGGGAGTATCTCGATAAAGAGCCGTTCGCGCAGCCAGACGGCCAGCAGCGGGTCTGTCGCCGCCGCCCAGACGGTCGTGAAGGGCAGACCATGCGTGCGAACTGCCAGGTCGTGCTGTACCGCGTCGAACAGCCGCTCTTTGCGGAGGCGATAGCGGTTCAGATGCAGCGAACGCCCGATGGCGGGATGGGTGAAGACCGGTGGCTCACCCCGCGATCCCTCAATGACCCAGAGCGCGAACGGCTCGACGGTAAACCCGGACGGGTCAGTGGGCATCGGCTGGATGATGCGGTCGGCGAGCGTATTCAGCCAGCGGCACTCCGTCTCCAGCCAGTAGGTGAAGCGGCCCTCCCACCCCCAGCGGGCGGCCTGCGCCATAATCAGCGCGAGCAGGGCGTCGGCGTTGCTCGCGACCGGTTCACAGGGCAGCATTGTCAGACCGGGCAGGCCGTTTTCGTGGCGCAGATTCAGAAGTTCCGTCAACTGCGCGGGAAACGAGCGCGGGCTGTTGCTCTCCCGGTCATCGTCTTCGGGCAGCAGCGTCCTCTCCGCAGGTGTGGTGTCGGAGACGACGAACCGGAGTTCTTCGGAACAGGCGAGGTCTGCTATCTCTTCCCACTCCTGCCCTGCCACCAGAACACGCGACAGACTGTCCACTTCCACCGTCTCGTCCACGATGCGGCTGGTGTCCAGCCCGCGAATGTCTACGTGGTAACGTCCGTCGTGGGAGCGCAGATGCCGTACCCGCTCGGTCTCCTCGGAATGGACCGCGACGATCTGCCCGACTTCCGCGCCCGCAGCGTTCGCCTGATGCACCAGCAGACCCACCAGTCCGGGCAGAAAATCCCCTTCGCCGAACTGTACTATCGTCTCCGCTCGTTCCGTCATGCTGTTTCCCGTCTGCTGCCTGCCCTCATGCGTTGTTTTCCGGTCTGCCGCTGGGCCATGTCAGGTTATGGACGGGGTGCAGAATCTCCTGCACGGCCCGCAGAAGTTCGGGGTCGGGCGGCGAGCCGAGCGCGGTCAGGTTGCGGGCCAGCATGGCCTCGTCCGCCATTCCGATAAGCGTGGTGGCGATCTGTGGATTGGCGAGGGCGAACTGAAGCCCCAGATGCGCGAGGTCTGCGCCCTGACGGCGGCAGTAGGCGTCGGCTTCGGCGGCAGCGGCGCGAAGTTCCGGCGGCGCGGGATGCCAGTCCGGGAGCGCCGCGCCGGTCAGCAGCCCCATGCCGAGCGGCGAGGCGTTGATCAGCCCGACGTTCTGCGCCTGCACGACGGGCAGCAGCGTCTCCAGAGACGTGTCGTTCAGGCTATAGTGGCAGTAGGAGAGGGCGAAATCCAGTTCCGTGCGGCTCAGCACCGTCTCCAGAGTTTTGAGCGGCAGGCCACTCACGCCGAGAAACCGGACTTTGCCCGTCTTCTGAATTTGTCGCAGGGCGGGCAGCGTCTCCTCAATAATCTGATCCAGCGACACATACTCGATGTCGTGACAGAGCAGCAGGTCTATCGTCTTGACGCCGATACGCTCCAGGCTCTCCTCGATGCTGCGGACGACTCGCGCCGCCGAAAAGTCAAACTCCGCCTGCCCGTAGCGCCCGACTTTGGTGGAGAGCAGGTAGTTCTCACGTGGCACACCCGCCAGACATTTGCCGATCATCGTTTCTGCCCGTGTCAGGCCGTAGAAGGGCGCGACATCGAAGAGATTGATGCCCGCCTCCAGTGCGGCATGGACGGTGCGGATACACGCGCCCTCATCCACGGCCCCGAACACGCCGCCGAGCGGCGACCCCCCGAACCCGATAGCCGAAACCTCCAGGCCCGTCTTGCCCAGTGTACGATACCGCATTGTCTCTCCTTTTCCTGTCTGCGTCTCTCTCCGTCTCTGTAGTTACGCCATCGCGCCTCGGCCTCCTCCTCAACCGCCCCTGCATTTTTCGGCGCGACCAGCCAGCAGAGAACGAAAAAGCCCCCTTCTCCCGGTCTGTCGTGGGGAAGGGGGCTGAACGCAGAGGCGATAACGCGCTTACTTCGCGTTCAGGGCAACGGCCTGTGCCTCTTTTTCGGCGGCTTCGGCGTTGGCGGCCTCTTCCGCGTCTTCGGTGCTGATGAGCGGCTCGATGGTCGAGACCCGGTCGCCGCCGTTGAGGTTGATGAGCTTGACGCCCTGGGCGCTGCGCCCGGTTTCGCGGATGGTGGCGATGTCCATACGGATCGCGACTCCCGATTCGGTCAGTACCATCAGTTTATCGTTAGGCTCTACGACAGCGGCGTCCACAATGGGGCCGGTTTTGCCGGTGACCTGCATGGTGATCAGGCCGCGCCCACCGCGTGTCTGTGCGCCGTAGCGGGAAAGGTCGGTGCGTTTGCCGAAGCCGTTCTCGCTGCACACCAGCAACTGACTGGTGGAACTGACCACGTCCATTGCGACCACACGATCTTTAAGCAGTTTCGTTTTGGGATCGCGCATCTCGATGCCGCGCACACCGCCGGAAGTGTGTCCGCTGACGCGCACGTCCTCTTCCTTGAACCGGATGGACATTCCGCTGGAGGTCACCATGATGATCTCCGCGTTGCCGTCGGTGTGGCGCACCCAGCGCAGATTGTCGCCCTCTTCGATGTCGAAGCACTTCTTGCCGTTGACCCGCAGGTTCGCGAAATCGGCGAGTTCACAGCGCTTGATCTCTCCGAAGTCGGTGGCGAGCAGCAGATGCCCGCCAACGCTCAGGTCTTTCATCGGCAGAATGGCGGTGATCTTGTCGCCGGGTTCGACCTGAATGAAGTTGTTGATGTGCTGTCCACGCGCCTGCCGGGACGACTGCGGCACTTCGTAGGCTTTGAGCCGATAGATGCGCCCCCGGTCGGTGAAGAACAGGATGTAGTGGGTCGTCGTCGCCACAAAGAGGTGCGCGAGCGCGTCTTCGTCCTTGAGGTTGGCGGCCTGCACGCCGCGCCCGCCGCGCTTCTGGGTACGGTAGGTGTCTATCGGCACACGCTTGATGTAGCCGTCGCGGGAGATGGTGACGAGGGTCTTCTCTTCCGGGATCAGGTCGTCTTCCGTGATGTCGTCGGCCTCGGTGGGCAGGATGCGGGACTTGCGCTCATCGCCGAACTTATCGCGCAGATAGCGCAGTTCCTCTTTGATGATCTTGACGACGCGGGCGGGCGTCACGAGAATATCTTCGAGGCGAGCCATCTCTTTGAGTTGCGCTTTGTAGTCGTCCTCGATGCGCTGCCGCTCCAACTGCGAAATCTGCCGGAGCTGCATATTCAGAATCGCCTCGGACTGAATCTGCGTCAGTCCGAACCGTTCGACCATCTGGCTGCGGGCGACCTCGCCGCTCGGAGCCGCCCGGATAAGCGCAATGATCTCGTCCAGGAAGTTGAGCGCGATCTGAAGCCCTTCGAGGCGGTGCGCGGTCTGCTTGGCACGGGCGAGTTCGTAACGGGTGCGGCGCGTGATGATCTCTTTGCGATGCGCGAGATACAGCCCGATGACCTTCGAGAGGTTCAGCACACGCGGCTGACCGTTCACGAGGGCCAGCATGATGATGCCGAAAGTCTGGCGCAGGGCGGTGTGCTTGAGCAGGAAGTTGACGATGCGCTTGGGCAGCACGTCGCGGCGCAGTTCGATGACGATCCGCATTCCGTGCTTGTCGCTGTAGTCGTTGATGGCGGTGATGCCGTCCACCTTTTTGTTCCGCACCAGTTCGGCCATGTGGATAATGAGTCGGGACTTGTTGACCTGGTAAGGCAGTTCCGTGACGACGATGCAGTTCTTGCCGTTGTCCATCGGTTCAATCTGGAGCTGCGCCTGCATGATGACGCGCCCGCGCCCGGTGCGATAGGCGTCTTTCGCGCCCTGCGTTCCCAGGATCAGCCCGGAAGTGGGGAAGTCGGGGCCGGGGATGAACTTCATCAGGTCGTCTGAGGTCGCGTCGGGATGATCGAGGGCATAGAGGCAGGCGTCCACGACTTCGCGCAGGTTGTGCGGCGGGACGCTGGTACTCATGCCGACCGCGATGCCTTCGCCGCCATTGCAGAGGAAGTTCGGGAATTTGCCGGGAAAGACGACGGGTTCGCGGCGCGTCTGGTCGTAGTTCGGACGCCAGTCCACCGTGTCACGTTCGATGTCTTCCATCATCTCCATCGCCAGCGGCGTCAGGCGGCATTCGGTGTAGCGGTAGGCGGCGGGCGGGTCTCCGTCCACGCTGCCGAAGTTGCCCTGCGGGTCAATGAGCGGATAGCGCAGACTGAAATCCTGCGCGAGTCGGACGAGCGTGCCGTAGATGGCCGCGTCGCCGTGCGGATGGTAGTTGCCCATCGTCTCCCCGACGACTTTGGCGCATTTGATGCGAGCGGAGCCTGCGCCGACGCCGAGGTCGCGCATGGCGGTCAGAATGCGCCTCTGCACGGGCTTGAAGCCGTCGCGGATGTCGGGAAGGGCGCGAGAGACGAGCGTGGAGACCGCGTAGCCCAGGTAAGAGCGGCGCAGTTCCTGCTCGATATCCACCAGCATCAGGCCGTGTGCGGGCGGTGTAACGCTGTCGTTGGGATCGGTGGGAAGGTTATCGTTTGCCAACCTGTTCTCCTGAAAAATGGGAAAGGCAGCGGGAGGGAAAGGCCCCTACGGCTGCAATCGGGTGGTGGGTTTGCTACTGTTTACTACTCTCTATTATACCATTTAGGTGTATTTTTGTCAACTGCTGACGCAAGTTCGCAGATATTGCCAATTGGCGAAGCAGGGGCAAATGCCGGACAACAGAGCGGCGGCAGGAGTCTCGGTCTTCGCCGCCGAACACAGGGGCAACGCTTTGCGGAACCGCCCTGGAGAGACATCCGATGACGACTTTGCCGACGGAACTATGGGACTATGTACAGCGGCCCGATGCCGCCTATCGCGTGGAGAGGCTGCCGGAAGAGAAGGTCAGCAGTGGGACACTCTACGATCTGGAACTGACTTCGCAGTGCTGGCAGGGCCTTGTCTGGAAACATCGTCTCCAGGTGTTCGTGCCGGACGTTGTGCGGTTCCCCGACATGGCGCTGCTGACGATAGGCGCGGACTTCGGCAATCCGAACTATCATCGGGGTCTCGGTGACCTGTATATGACGGCGACCGGGCTGATCTGCGCGTTTCTCTCCGACGTGCCGAATCAGCCGCTCTTCGAGGGCAAGGTCGAGGACGAACTCATAGCCTATACTCTGGTGCAGTATCTGGAAACGGAAGAGGCCGATTGGCCCCTGCTGTTGCCGATGACCAAAAGCGCGGTGCGGGCGATGGACGCGGTGCAGTCGCTGCTGAGTGAGATCGGGCAGGCCGCGCCGGAGCGGTTCGTCGTGAGTGGAATGTCGAAGCGCGGCTGGACGACCTGGCTGACGGCGGTCGTGGATGCACGGGTGGCCGGGATTATCCCGATGGTCTACGACAACCTGAACCTGTTCGCGCAGATGCCGCATCAGCGCGAAGTCTGGAGCGGCTACAGCGAGCAGATCAGCGACTACACGGAGTACGACCTGCCTGCGAAGATGCGGACGCCGGAAGGGTTCCGGCTCGCGCAGATCATTGACCCCTACACCTACCGCGAACGCCTGACGCTGCCGAAGCTGATTATGAACGGGGCGAACGACCGCTACTGGGCCACCGACGCGCTCAATCTTTACTGGGACTCGCTCCCCGGCCCGAAGCACGTTCTCTATATTCCCAACTCCGGGCATGGCCTGAACGACCCGGAGCGGATGTACCGGGCGAGTCTGGCGTTCGTTCAGGCCATCGCGTCCGGCGCTCCCTCACCGCGTCTCGACTGGCAGTTCGACGAGGAGCCAACCGCGCTCCAGATTCGTCTCCATACCGACACAGCCGCCTCGTCTGCCCGACTCTGGTTCGCGCACTCCGAGTCTCTGGATTTCCGCGCCTGCGTCTGGCAGTCCGTGCCGCTCACATTCACTGAGAATGCCTGGACAGGAGCCGTTGCCCTGCCCGCGAACGGCTGTCTGGCGGCTTTCGGCGAAATCGAACTTACCCCGGCAGACCGTCCCGCCTGCGCCCTTTCGACACAGATGCGGATCGCCGACCACAGAACGGCCTGACGGCGGAGAAAGTGGCGCAAAAATGGTGGATTGGGAACTGCCGGGGGGATGGAACCGGGAAGAGTGTGCGGAAAACCCTTTTCATCTGACGGCGACACTGGCGAGCGGGCAGAGTTTTCGCTGGCGGCAGGAGGTGTCCGGGGTCTGGTGGGGGGCAGTGGAGCAGACGGTCATTGCGGCCTGGCAGGAGGCCGGTCAGCCGGACAGCCCGCTCTGCTGGCAGACCTTCCCCGAATCGGGCCAGCGCGGTCTGGTGCGGGACTATTTTCGGCTGGATGTGAACCTGCCCGCCCTCTACGCGGAGTGGAGAGAGGCGGAGCCGCAGATGGCGTTTGCCATCGCCGCCTTTCGAGGACTGCGGATTCTGCGTCAGCCGCCGGTCGAATGCTTCTTCGGTTTCCAGTGCGCCACCTGCAACACGGTCGTCAAGATTGAGCGCAGCGTCCGCAAACTCGCCGAACGGTACGGGAACCCCATCCCTATGCCGCCGGGCCTGCCTGTTCCCGGCCCCTTTCACGCCTTCCCAACCATAGCGGCGCTGGCCTCGGCGGACGAGAAACTGCTTCGCGCCGACCTGTGGGGCTATCGTGCGCCGCGAGTCATCGCGCTGGCGCGGCATCTGCAAACGCTCCCTCCAGACTGGCTTCTCTCCCTGCGTTCCGGTCCCTACGCCGAAGTCCATCCTGCCCTGACTGCTCTGCACGGCATCGGGGCCAAAATCGCTGACTGCATCTGTCTCTTTGCGCTGGACAAAGACGAGGTCGCCCCCATAGACACCCACACCCGCCAGATCGCGGTACGCCTTTTCCGTCCTGACCTCGCCTCCGCCTCCCTCACGCCTCGTGTCTACACCGCCCTGACCGAAACCTACCGTTCCCGCTTCGGAGCCTACGCTGGCTGGGCGCAGCAGTATCTCTTCTTCGCCGAACTCCGCCGCTCCGCCGACTTCCTTACCACGGGTTAACTTTCAGAAGGGATAAGGGACATAGTTCCCCGTCATTGTGTCAAATAACTCGACACCTTACCATAATCTACGGGGTTAGTGGTTGAAGATGAACTCGCTGGAGTTGAGCAAGGCCCAGAACAGGTCTTCGTAGGCCTGCTGTTTGGGTGTGGGAGTGTTGAAGCGATTCCGCATGGCGCTGACGCGCAGAAGCGGGTCGGCAGCGGCGCGTCCCATTCCCATTCCCTGACCGGGCTTGCCTGCCATTGCCGGATTCGGGCGCGGCTGCGGCGGAGGCAGATCGCCCGGCTTTATGGTGACGACTTCACGCGGCGCATTCAGGAACGCGGTCCAGTGCGTGAGTTCGGTCGCGGTGGGCTTACGGGAGAGAGTCCGCAGATAGAGCGAGGTGATCTTGTCGGCATCGCTGCCGGGCATCGCCAGCACTTCGGAGAGGGCGGAACCTGGAATCGGCGAAATCGTGCCGTTCGTCAGGCCGTTGTTGAGCATCAGCAGCGCCTGCGGGATGGTTCCCTCGAAATCCTTCTGCTCCGATTCCGGCTCATCGGTATCGAAGGTGAAGGTCAGCAGACGCTGGAGTCGGGCGGTAAACTGATCCAGATTGCCGCCGGAGATGCGGGCCAGAATGGGCTGGAAGTTGGTGGCAGTGATGAGTGAGTTGATCATCACGTTCATCTCCATCGGCTTGAGGCGGTAGTGATCCCAGAGAGTGTTGTCCGGGTCGGCCTTGCCTGCTGGGACAGCGGAGAGCTGATAGGCTTCGGTGGCGCAGATGGTCTTGATGAGCGTTTTCAGGTCGTAATCGTTCGCGGCGAAGTCGCCCGCGAGCGTCTGGAGGGCTTCCGGCAGGACGGCGGGATTGGAAGGGCGAAAGTCGTCAATTGGCTCGACGAACCCGTGCCCGAGGAACCGCGCCCACATCCGGTTGACGAGGGCCTGCGAGAACCAGGGATTCTGCTTCGTAGTCATCCAGGCGGCGAGTTCCTTGCGCCGCCCGGTAAGTCCGGCAGTGACCGGGGAGCCGTCCAGCATCGCGGGAACGGCCTGCACATAGGGCAGACGCTCCTCCCCGCCGTTCATCTTGTTGCCACGCGCCGGGAAGTTGACGTCCCGGACATTGAGGGGAACGATGCCTTTCATAGCCTGTCCCTTCCTATAGCCCTGCGTGGGAACCCCGACGGTCTGGATGAAGCAGGCGGCAAAGGAGCGGAAATCGCTCTGCTTCCACTTTTCGGTCTTGTGGTCATGGCACTGAGCGCACTGAATCTGCACTCCGAGAAAAATTTTGGAGGCGAGACCGGGTACGTCTGCCGGGTTCGCCGCGAAGCGCAGATGCCAGTTGACTGCGCCATTGACCGAAGCGGGGTCAATTTTGGGACGGTCGGGGTCATCTGCTACGGTGGATTTGGTCATGGCGAACCCCATCGCCTCCTGGTAGCTCGGGCCAGTACTGCTGATGCCGGTCGCGGTAACCAGGTCGGTCACGAACTTGTCGTAGGGCGTGTTCTTCGCGAACTCTCCATGCAGCCAGCGGCGGAACGCGCCGTAGTCCACTGTCGCCATCGGCGCGGGTTTGCCCATCAGCACACTGTCCCAGTAGGCAGTCCAGTGGTCGGCGTAGGCCGGACTGTCGAGCAGAGCATCCACAGCCTTTGCCCGCTTGTCCGGGGATTTGTCCGCGATAAAGTCGCTGACAACCTGTTCCGGCGGGATAGTACCGGTGATGTCGAGAGAGATGCGGCGCAGGTAGCGGGCATCATCTACAGGTTTTGCCGGGGTGACACTACGCTTCTTCCAGGCAGCGCGGATCAGGTGGTCTATGGCGACGGCATCCTGTTCGGGTTTGGTCTGTGCCGCCACAGGGCGGCCCGCGCTGAACAGACAGACGGCGAGCAGCGCGGCGAAAATCCCTCGGACGCTCATGGAAATTCTCCTCTCAGAGACAGGGTGAGAAGCAGGTAGAAAACGGAGATAGTATTTCTAAACGGATAGACGAAGCCCGCTCGCAAAAGTTCGCCGCCTGTTTGAGAGACTCAGCACGTTCCTGATACCGAATTTTGTGACATACTATCGGAAAAACGGCGAGGAGCAGAGCGGTGGCGGAAACGATGCGAGCGGGGGTGTATCGGGGCATAGATAGGGTGGCGGTGGAGCGTGTGCCGGTACCGGAGATCGGGGCGCGGGAGGTGTTGGTGCGCGTCGCGGTGTGCGGCGTGTGCGGGACGGATTTGAAGAAGATTCATCTGGGTCTGGTGCCGCCGCCGCGTATCTTCGGGCATGAGACGGCGGGAACGATTGCGGCGGTCGGGGCAGAGGTGACGGACTGGCAGGTGGGCGACCGTGTGGTTGTCAATCACCATGTGCCATGCCTGCGGGCGGACTGCTTTTTCTGTGCGCGGGAGGCGTTTTCGCAGTGTCCGGTCTACAAGCAGACAGGAACGACAGCAGGATTCGAGCCTGCGGGTGGCGGGTTCGCGGAGTATGTGCGGGTGATGGACTGGTGCGCGGCGGGTGGCATGGTCAAGATTCCCGACGGTGTGAGTTTCGAGGAGGCCAGTTTCGTCGAGCCGCTAAACACCTGTCTGAAAGGGCTGAAAACGGCGAGGGTGCGGGAAGGAGATACCATCCTCGTGATTGGACAGGGGCCGATTGGTCTGCTCTTTACACTGCTGGCGAAGGCGGCAGGCGCGACGGTGGCGACGACCGACCGCTTCGTCTCCCGCCGCGACATCTCCCGTCAGTTAGGAGCGGACACCGCGCTCGACCCGGAGACGGAGGATGTTCCCGACGTACTTCGGCAGCTTTCCGACGGGCGCGGGGCGGACCTTGCCATCGTTGCGGTGCCGAATACGCAGGTGGTCGTGGGGGCGTTCGCGGCGGTGCGTCCGGCAGGGCGTGTGCTGCTGTTCGCGCAGACTCGCCTGAACGACCTGCTGGAGGTGGACGCGGGCGCGGTCTGTATGCAGGAGAAGGCGCTGCTCGGCTCCTATAGCAGCGACATCATGCTTCAGGCGGAGGCGGCGGAACTCCTCTTTTCGCGCCGCGTGGATGTGCGCCCGCTCATCACACACCGTTTCCCGCTTGCCGCCATTGCGGATGCCCTTGATCTCGCCTCGCATCCCCGCGACAACTCCCTGAAAGTGCTGGTGACGCCGTGAGCGAGGCGGGAACGATGATGGCGGCTGTCCTTTATGGGAAAGAGGATGTGCGGATCGAGCAGGTGCCGATTCCGGCGGTCGGGCCGGGAGAGGTGCGGGTGCGGATTGGGGCGGCGCTGACCTGCGGCACGGATGTCAAGGTGTTTCGGCGCGGCTATCACGCCCGCATGATTCGCCCGCCCGCCGTCTTCGGCCATGAGTTTGCGGGAACCATAGAGGCGGTCGGGGAGGGTGTGGAGGGGTGGCATTGTGGGCAGCGGGTGGTGGCGGCGAACTCCGCGCCCTGCGGCTCCTGCTTCTACTGCCGCCGCGAGACCCCGGAACTCTGCGAAGACCTGCTTTTCCTGAACGGAGCCTACGCGGAGGCCGTGACGATTCCGGCCCGCATCGTGGCGAAGAACCTCTATCTCCTGCCCGACACGCTCTCGTTCGCCGAGGCCGCGCTGACGGAACCGCTGGCCTGCGTGGTGCGCGGCATGGCGGCGATGCCCGTGCGTTCGGGCGAGACGGTGGCGGTGTTGGGTCTGGGGCCGATTGGCCTGCTGTTCGTGCGGCTCTGTGTGCTGGCGGGGGCGCGGGTACTGGCGGTGGGTCGCCGCGCCGAACGCCTGCAACTCGCCGCCGAACTGGGCGCGGCAGAGGTCTTCGATATCGCCGCGTACCCCGACATTCTGCCCCTCCTCCGAAGCCGCACGGAGGGCGAACGCGGCCCGGACAAAGTGATCGAAGCGGTGGGCCGACCGGAAGCCTGGGAGCAGGCGATTGCGCTGGTGCGGAAGGCGGGAACCGTCAGCCTGTTCGGAGGCTGCCCCGCCGAGACCTTCGTCCGCCTCGACACCCATCGTGTCCATTACGACGAACTCACCCTCCTCGGCGCTTTCCACCACACGCCCGCCACCTTCCAGCTGGCCCTCGCCCTGCTCATCAGCGGCGACGTACCCGCCTCTGCCTTCCTCCAACAGACTGCCCCCCTGACTGCTCTTCCCGCCGTCCTGACTTCCCTCCTCGACGGCTCCAACGGCTCCGTCAAAACCGTCATTCAGCCATCAAGGATTGTCTGATGCGTCAGCTCCGTCCCCGTCGGCATCGCTGCTGTTGCTCTTAGCCGAGTTCGAGGGCGCGGACGACCGTTTCCATGTCTTTGTCGCCACGACCGGAGAGATTGATGACGACCACCGTTTCCGGCGTCAGATCGGACTGAAGGGTTTCCAGGTAGGCGAGAGCGTGGGCGGTCTCCAGCGCGGCGATGATGCCCTCCGTGTGCGCCAGATTCTCCAGCGCCTTCAGCGCGTCACTGTCGGTGACGGCGACGTACTGAGCGCGGCCCGAATCTTTCAGGTAGGAGTGTTCCGGGCCGACACCGGGATAGTCGAGACCCGCAGAGATCGAGTGTGTCTGCGCCACCTGACCGTCGCCGTCCTGAAGCAGGTAACTTGCGGAGCCGTGCAGGACACCGGGTGTTCCGGCGGTCAGCGGAGCGCAGTGCCGACCGGAGTTCAGCCCTTCGCCCGCCGCCTCGATGCCGATCATTTTGACCTCGGTATCCGCCATGAAGGGGTAAAACATCCCCATCGCGTTGGAGCCGCCCCCCACACAGGCCAGCACATAGTCCGGCAGTCGGCCCTCGCGCTCCAGGCACTGCGCCCGTGTCTCTGTGCCAATAACCGACTGGAAGTCCCGCACGATCATCGGGTAGGGATGCGGCCCAACGACCGAGCCGATGATGTAGTGGGTATCGCGAACATTGGTCACCCAGTCGCGCATCGCCTCATTGGTCGCGTCTTTGAGCGTGCCTGTGCCGCTCGTGACCGGAATCACCTTCGCGCCCAGCAGCCGCATTCGCGCCACGTTGAGCGACTGTCGCCGCATATCCTCTTCGCCCATGTAGACTTCGCAGTGCAGGCCGAACCGGGCGCAGACCGTCGCGGTCGCCACTCCGTGCTGCCCGGCCCCGGTCTCCGCAATGACGCGTTGCTTACCCATCCGCTTCGTCAGCAGAATCTGCCCGGCGGTGTTGTTGATCTTGTGTGCTCCGGTGTGGCAGAGGTCTTCGCGTTTCAGATAGACCCGTGCGCCATACTGCGCGGAGAGGCGTTCGGCATGGTAGAGCGGTGTCGCCCGCCCCACGAAGTCGCGCAGATGGTAGTCGAGTTCCCGCTGAAATTCCGGGTCGGCCTTCGCCTTCTCATACTCCGCCGCCAACTCGTCCAGAGCCGGAATCAGGGTTTCTGGCACAAATCGCCCGCCATACGCCCCGAACCGTCCGCGATCATCGGGAACCGCCGCTGTCATTCTCTCCGCAAGCATGGCCTCATTGCTCCTTACCGCTGTTTGTTAATCTATTATACCTGTCCAATCTTGTCCCTGTCGAACCTTGCGTACAAAGCGCCCGCCTGTTCGCATATGCAGGACTCCACGAAATAGGATACAATAGAGGAGCGTTGTCCCTATCAGTTTGGCCGGGTTTTTTCACTCCCTATGCGCTAATTTACGCACTTTGAACGCTATGCCCGGCTTGGAGGACCTCATCCCCCAACCCCCTTCTCCCGGACGGTCGCAAGCTCCCTGGGAGAAGGGGGCTTTTCAGGCTCAAGCGTTTCTCGTTTCGCTGGGAGGTTGTGAACCTCACCCCAACCCCTCTCCCGGTCGGTCGCAGGCTCCTTGGGAGAGGGGCAAATGCAGGAGTAATGTTGAGGACTGAGAAGCAGCGGGAACGGACAATCCCTCTCCCTCTTCTCCCTCTCTGATAGCAACGAACACGCCAGGACTTTAGCAAGCCTGAAAAGCCCCCTTCTCCCAGGGAGCCTGCGACCGACCGGGAGAAGGGGGTTGGGGGATGAGGTCCTCCAAGCCGGGCATAGCGTTCAAAGTGCGTAAGTTAGCGCATATGGGTTTTCAACCCTTGGCAAGACTCACAGGGACATAGTAGGGAAGACAAATGGTTCGTGACAGAATAAAACACACGGTTTTGGCTCTCGGGGCAATGCTCGTGCTGCCGTTGCTCTGTCTGGCAGGCGGGCAAGAGGCGGACGATTTCGATCATCCCGCTATCCGATATATCAAGCAGGTGTCAGACGACCCGATCAGCCATTTGCAGAAAGAGATGGATGCGGGGCGCGTTCGGCTGACCTATAACCGGAAGAACGGCTATTTAAGCGCCGTCCTCGCGCAGTTGAAGATACCGACGTCGTCGCAGATGCTGGTCTTCTCCAAGACCAGTTTTCAGCGCGACCTGATTACGCCGCACGCTCCTCGCGCCCTCTATTTCAACGACAGCACCTATGTCGGATGGGTGCAGGACGGTTCTGTCGTCGAGGTCGCCACGCAGTCCCCACAGTTGGGCGCTGTCTTCTATACCCTGGCGCAGGATAGCGGAGGGGGACCGCCTCGATTCCAGCGGCAGACCTACGAGTGCCTGCAATGCCATAGCTCCTCCATGACCGCCGGAGTGCCGGGCCATATCATGCGCTCCGTCTATACCCACGCCGACGGGATGCCCGAATTTCGTGCGGGAACCTACCTCAGCACCGACCAGAGTCCGCTCTCCGAACGCTGGGGTGGCTGGTATGTCACCGGACAGCACGGCGCTATGCGTCACATGGGCAATGTCTTCGCACACGGGGAGGAGAACGTTATTCTTGACCGGGAAAAGGGCGCGAACCTGACCAGTCTGCGAAAACTGCTCGACACCACCCCTTACCTGACGCCCCACAGCGACATCGTCGCCCTGCTCGTCGCCGAGCATCAGACACGCCTGCACACCCTGCTGACGAAAGCGAACTACGGCACACGGATGGCGCTCTACGACGAGGCCCTGCTGAACAAAGAGCTGAATCGCCCCACCGACTACCACTCCGACAGCACCCGAAGCCGCATTCACAGCGTCTGTGATCCGCTTCTGGAGGCGATGCTATTCGTGAAAGAGGCGCCGCTGACCGACACCATCTCGGGAACATCCGGCTTTGCCGAGCAGTTTACCGCGCAAGGCCCCTTCGACCGCCAGCATCGTTCCCTGCGCCAACTGGACCTGCACCACCGCCTGCTTCGCTACCCGTGCAGCTATCTCATCTATTCGGAAGCGTTCAACGCCCTGCCCACCGAGGCCAAAACCTATCTCTACCATCGGCTGTGTGAGATACTGACCAGCAAAGACACGCGCCCGGATTTCGCCCATCTCTCCCCGGCAGACCGCACAGCCATTCTCGACATACTCGCCGACACCAAGCCTGACTTCGCCGCCACTCTCGCTGCCAGCAAACAATCAGTGAAATTATCACTTTTGCCCCCGGAGAGGGCAAAATAGGGTATCTTATTGGGACGAAGAGAAGGAGTGGAAACGAATGACCTATTGCCTGGGAATTATGCTGCGGGAAGGGCTGGTGCTGGCCTCCGACTCGCGGAGTAATGCAGGATACGACCAGGTGAATGTCTGCCGCAAGATGCACATTTTTGAGCAGCCGGGAGAACGCCTGTTTGTCGTTCTCACCAGCGGAAGCCTGTCCCTGTCGCAGTCCGTGCTTACCCTCCTGCGCTCGGAGTGGGAGCAGGGTGAAGGGCTGGCGAAAGCCGCTTCCATGTATGAGGCCGCCCGCATCCTCGGCGAACAGATACGGCGCGTCTCCGACCTCGACCGGACCGCGCTGGAACGCGACGAATTTCGCTTCAACACCCATCTCATTCTGGGCGGGCAGATTGTGGGGCAGAAACACAATCTCTATCTGATCTACCCGCAGGGCAATCCGCTCTGCGCGGCGGAGGAGACCCCGTACCTCCAGATTGGCGAGACGAAGTACGGACGGCCCATTCTCGACCGGGGAGTTCACTACGAGTTCACCACGCTGGAGCAGGCCGCCAAGTACGCCCTGATCTCCCTCGACTCGACGATTCGCTCCAATCTGACGGTCGGGCCGCCGATAGACCTGCTCGTCTATCCCGCCGACAGCCTGCGGGTCACGGGCCATCGGCGATTCTCGTCTCGCGACCCCGACCTGCTGGGAATTCATACGCAGTGGGAACAGGCGCTGCGCCGCGCCGTTCTGGAACTGCCTACCATTCGCTTCGAGGGAGACCCCCGCCCGTAGAAGCCAGACGTCTGCCCTGTCGCCCCCGCCGTGCCACGACGCACATTCTCGGCCTGTCCCGTTCCCCAAACGGGCTTTTGAGTGCTATCATCAACGTATGAATATTCTTCAGGTCTGTTCCAGTTCGCGAATATCGGGTGCGGAGAAACACGTCGTCGTGCTATCGGAACGTCTGCGCGAACGTGGTCACACCGTCCATGCCATCTGCCCACCCGGTGGGTGGCTGCCGGACCAACTGCGGGCAGCGGGCATCCCGGCGACCGAAATGAATATGCGCGGCCTGCGCGGCTCCGTCCGGGCGCCCATGCAGTTGACGCGCTTTGTGCGGGAGAACGGCTTCGACCTGATTCATGCCCATCTGACGCGGGCGACTTACGCCGGTCTTCTGGCCGGGCGATTGGCGAAAGTGCCGCTGATCTCCTCCGTCCACTGCCGCACCACCGACCTGGCTTACCGCTACTTTTTTCCGCCCCGGCGCGGACGCATTGTGACCGTCTCCGACTTCCTCAAAAACGGCCTCACCCGTAAAGGTGTCCCACCCTCGCGCATTCAGACCATCTACAATGGCACCGATTTCGTCTCCAGCGCAGCGGAAGCGGCAGAGGCAGAAGCGCAGAACGCGCTGCCCGTCCGTGCGGAATTCAGCCTGCCGCCGGACGCCGAACTGATCGGGATTTTCGCCCGTGTGGAGGAGTTCAAAGGACACTTTGTGTTGGCGAAGGCTGTCAAACAGATCGTGGCGGCGCGGCCTCGCGCCTGTGTGGTCTGCGTCGGGTCGGTCGAGCCGAAAACACAGAAGGAACTCTGGGAGATCGCAGCGGCGGACGGGGTGGCGGAACGCCTGCGCTTTACCGGGCAACGCGAGGATGTGCGGCGGCTCATGTCCGCAATGGACGTGCTGACACTGCCCTCCCGGTACGAGGCGTGCAGTATGGCGATTATCGAAGGCATGGCGCTGGGCAAGCCGGTGGTCGCGACCCGCGCAGGCGGCAACCCCGAACTGGTGGAGCATAACGTGACCGGGATGCTCATCGAGCGTAACCCGGAGGCGCTGGCGGACGCGCTGATACAGATTCTCTCTAATCCGGCTTCCCTGCGGGCGATGGGCGAAGAGGCCCGCCGCCGCGCCGAAACGCGCTTCTCGGCGGAGGTCATGGTCAACCAGATCGAGGGCCTCTATCGCGAACTGCTGGCAGGAAGCTAGCCGCCCCAATTCCGCCCCCCGGCCCCCAATTCTGGGGGAGCAGGAAAAGAGACGCCCCCTACCCCAATTCTGGGGAGCAGGTATTTTCATGCGATAGGGTGCGCCTCGCACAGGGAAGGCTGGCAGGAAGTTAGGGACATGAAACATGAAGAGAATGTGGGAGTTTTCACACCGAGCGGAGAGCCGCCCCAACAGGAACACCGGGGCCAGGCTCCTGTCCGGTCGGCGCTAAGAGGTCAGGGACAGACAATGCCATTTCCGCGCACAACCGTGCCGATTCTCATGTATCACAAAGTGGGCGCTCCCGTCAATGCGCGGGAGGACACCTTTCTGAACGTCTCCGCAGAGACGTTTGAGCGGCAGATGCGGGCGCTGGCCCATCTGGGCTATCGTGCGATGACCTTCGCGCAGATCGTGACGCTGCTGCGGGGAGGGCTGCCCGTGCCGCGCCGCGTCTTCGCGGTGACTTTCGACGACGGCTACACCTGTGTGGGCGATTTCGCCGCCCCCGTTCTGGCAAAGTATGGGTTTGCAGCCACCGTGTTTGTGGTCTCGAATGCGGCGGGGGGACGGAACACGTGGGACGAAGCCAATGGCCGTCCGGTGTTGCCACTGATGGGATGGGAGCGGTTGCGCGAACTGGCGGCTGTCGGCTGGGAGATCGCGGGCCACACCTGCACCCATCCGCACCTGAACGAGCTGGAAGACGCCGACGCCCTGCGGGAGATCACCGAGGGGAAAGCGACGGCGGAGGCCCATCTCGGAGACGCCCTCCAGACCTTCTGCTACCCGTTCGGCAATTTCAATACGCAGACACCGAGGCTGGTGGCCGCAGCGGGTTTCACCGGAGCCTGCACCACCCGCAGCGGGCTGGCAAAGCGAGAGACCGACCCGTTCCTGCTTCCCCGCGTAAAAGTCGCCTATCGCGACGGCGTCTCCGGAATGCTCTATCGTCTCATGGTTCGCCCGCGCCTCCCCAGCCTCCGCCGCAATCGCACGCCCCGTTCCTGCAAATAACACGCTTCGTCTGCATCTGCCGAGCTGTCTTTCAGACGCTCAGGTAAGGGGAAACTCCGCGTAGATGCGGGTGCCTTCGCCGGGCTGGCTTTCGATCTCGAAAGAGCCTTCCAGAAGATTGACGCGCTCCGCCATGCTGTGCAGCCCAATATGGTCGTACTGCTGTCGCTTTTCTGCGGAAGAGAAGCCCGTCCCCCAGTCCCTGATCTCCACCGTTAGCCGCTTCTCGCCTGCCTCCGGTTTGATCTTCAGGCCGATCTGCACTCGATTCGTCTTCGCGTGTTTGCGGATATTGGTCAGCGCTTCCTGAACGATGCGATAGACTGCCGTCTCCAGAGTGACATCGAAACGCGGCAGTTCGGGGTCGCAGATAAAGTCGGCCTGCTCCCAGTTGGCACGCTGTCGCTCCTCTTGCAGCAACTGCTCCAGTGCGCCCCCGAGACCCAAATCGTCCAGCGCCAGCGACCGCAGTCCATTGACCAGACGGCGGGCCTCCAGCACCGCTTCCTCCAGGCTCTTCAGCCCTTTTTCCAGCATCACCGATTTGATGCCGCCCTGCTCTGCACAGTACTTCGCCGCAAAAGAATCGAGGAAGGCGAACGAGGACATGACATACTGCGTCAATCCATCGTGCAGTTCATAGGAGACCGTGCGCCGGTCTTCTTCGAGGCGGTTCATGAAGTAGTGGGTGAGTATCTTCTGCTGGGTGAGTATGTGCTTATCCAGGCGAATCACGGCCAGTTCCGCCAGCTTGCGCTCAGTGATATTTTCATGGGCAATCACGACCCGCACCGGCCCCGCGCCAATAAACTGCGTCACCCGCATAACAAACCAGGACTGGATGTCCGGACTATGGCAGGGATACTCCAGAAGGAACTCCCGTACCTCCTGCGCCATCACCTGGCGTATCCCCTGAACCGCCGCCGTAGCCTCCGGGATGCCATCGGCGGCCGCACGATCACAGACCTCCAGATAGTTGGCCCCGATATCGCAGGCGGTTTCCACGCCGTCGTTTTCCTCAGCAAAAGCCCGCCAGGCTTTGTTCGTGGCAATGATGGTTCCTCTCTCATCGAGAACCGCCACATGGGAGGTCAGCGCGTCGAACGTAGAGCGCAGAAAACGCTGCGCTTCCTGCACTTTCTGCTCCAAAAGCGTGTTCTGAAAACGCGTCTCCAGCAGATTATTGATTCGCAACAGCACTTCCGTCTCGTCGAGCGGCTTGATAAGGAAATCTCTCGCGCCCTCCGTCAGCGCCTTGTGCCGTACCCGAACCGTTCCATCGGCGGTCAGGACGAGAATGGGAACGGAATTAAACTCCGGGTGGGCCTGAAGCTGCTGCATCACGGCAAAGCCATCGCACGACGGCATGTGGAGGTCCAGGAGAAGCACATCGGGCTTAAATCTGGTAAAAAACGACAGAATGTGGGTAGGGTCCGTTGTGCTGTAGACGTTATTGTAGCCCGCCTGCTTTAAAACGATCTCCAGAAATCGCACGTTGGCCAGCTCATCGTCTACGATGAGGATGCGGCCCTGCGTGAGAACATCCAGTGGGGTTCCCTTCTGCCGGGGGGAAAACAGGGGTCTTTCCTGGAGTGCATTCATGCGATTGCCGAAACCAGACCGTGCCGCACCGCCCAGACAGAGGCCTGAACGCGATCCGCCACCCCAAGTTTACCGATGATATGAACAACATGATTTTTCACAGTACCCTCCGTAATAAACAGCAGCCGTGCGATGTCGCGGTTAGAAAGCCCCGTCGCGACAAGCTGCAATATCTCCAGTTCGCGTGGAGTCAGAGGCACCGGAAGGTCCCCCTGCTCGCCTGGTGTAATACAGCGCAAAGAATGAACCAGGTCGTCCGGGCCGAGCAGCGTCTGCCCGCCCACGACGGCACGCATCGCCTCGATCAGTTCCCTGCGTCTCGCACCCTTGAGGATATACCCGGCGGCTCCCGCAGCGATGACACGCGCCATATACGTCGGATTGTCGTAGGTGGTCAACATGATAACCGGCACGGCCGGGAAAAGCGCTTTTAGCTGCCCGAGCGTCTCGATGCCGTCGCTGCCCGCCATACGTATATCCAGCAGTATCAGCTCAGGCTGTACTCTGGCGACGACTTCGAGGGCCTCGGCGCCGGAATTGGCTTCGCCGATCACCTCGAATTCGGTGTTCTCCAGCATCGTCCGCACCCCATCACGCCAGATATCATGGTCATCCACCAGCACGACCGTGACCTTTGCAGGGGAGTTCTGTTCCGTCAATCGTTCTCTCTCCATAAGACATTGCTTTCCCAGAGGCACAGACTTCTGAAAGGCGCTAGCGGCGACTGACCGCCAGCTCTACAGGGGCGCACTGTTCGGGGCAATCTTGTTGGGGCTTGAATCTATTGTAGCAGAAACAGAAATGGCTCGCATCTCCTGATTGGCGGATTTTGCCTGACCTGTCGCTGTGTCCCGCATCTTAAAAATGACGCCACTCCCTGCCAGCACGTCTTCGGTGAGGCAGGGGCCAGGAGCGCGGCTCTAAATCTTGTACTCGTCCTCGGGCAGGGCCGCAGGACTTCGGTCAGAAACTTTTCCTGTTTTCCGCTGTCTATAAAATACAAAATGTACCCTTTCGCAGAGGCAAAAAGCTCGCGTTTCACCCACAATAACTCCAGAGGCAACAGCCTCTGCTTCCAACCGTTTTTTGCCTCAATGAGGAACCCGATGGCCCCACAAACACACCTGTCGAAGAATCTTTTTCGGGTCTCTCCTCCAGGAATCCAGCCGCCCTGCGAACCGCATCGCACTATTCCCTCTACGGGCGAAGAGGCGGCTGAACCGGAACGGAGCGGCCTGTCGCCTGCTCTCCCGGAGACATCACCGGAGAGTCAGTCGGAGTATTCCACGCTGATGGACCAGTGGCTGGGACGGCTGACAGAACTTAAGCCGGAAACGAAAGGACATAGCGAGCGGGTAACGGTCTGGATGGGGCATCTGGCGCGGCATGTTGGCCTGGATACGGAGCAGGTTCAGTTTGTGCAGTGGGGAGCGCGTCTGCACGATATTGGGAATATCGCGGTGCCTGTCTATATTCTGGAGAAGGAGGGGCCGTTGACGGTCGAGGAGTGGGTTCTGCTGCGCCGTCACCCCGCACTTGCCCGGCGGATGATGCTCACGCACGGGTTCCCGGAGCCGGTCACGGACATTCCTTACTGCCACCATGAGAAGTGGGATGGCACCGGATACCCACGTGGACTGAAAGGCAAGACGATTCCCTGGACAGCGCGGTTATTCGCCGTTGTGGATGTCTACGAGGCGCTTCGTGCGGAGCGCTCTTATCGCAGCCGCTGGCCGGAGCAGACGGTACGCGAGTATCTTCAGGAGGAGGCGGGGAGGCATTTCGATCCCGCAGCGGTTACCGCCTTTCTGGAGGTGCTGGAGGCAAACCGGTCGTCCCCTGCTTCTGATACCGTCTCCTCGTTCGCGGACTAGACGCCGGGATAGGGATGCTCTGTCCGTCAGGGCCGTCGGTCGGGTCGCTGTGAGGAGTCGGGGGTGTAGAGGGCGGTGAGAGCCGCATAAGGGTCGAGAGGACCGTCCTGTTTTTCCTGTTCGGCTTTGAAGGCGCGGACTCCGGCGTTGAGGCGGCGGAGATTGCGGTAGACCTGCCATCCTATCACGCCAAGGACCGTGACCGCGCAGACGATTTCCAATACACGTAAGGGCATCAATTCCATGAGTCTCGGCGCTCCCTGTGGGAAATATTTAGGGCTGAATGCTCCTACGCGGAACGTGGCCTGTGCGGTTCCCGACGGAAGTGTCGTGGTTTGTGAAAAAAGACGCGAACCTCTTGACAATCCCCCGGTTTATGACACATCATAGTGCAGGAAACAAATTCGACCGGGATGCCCCCGTCTCTGGCCGCTCTGAATTCACGATGCAAAACTTAACGCCGCCTGACCGAACTCTCCGTAAGTCGACAGAGGCCTCTGCGAACGCCCCTTTGTCCGCGCTTCGCACCGTTTCCCTGTGAACTGGCCCGGAGAAACGGCGGCATGGAACTCAAGTAAGTCCCGTTGAAGATTGGGAAGGAAACCCCTGGTGCGAAAGTGGAGCAAGGACACGATAGCGTTTGAGATACAGAGAATGTTTCAGGCGGGCGAGGATCTGAACTACGCCTCTATTGCCGCCGGGGAGGTGGCTCTGCTGCGGGCTGCGACCCGCTATTTCGGTTCTTGGCGGACGGCCATCGAGTACGCCGGGCTGAACTACGACGACATCCGCCGCTACAAGACCTGGACTCGCGACCGTATTCTGGAGCGTATTCAGGAACTGCATACGCGGGGCGAAGACCTCAGTTGGCGGCACGTCAGTACGTCCGTAGACCCGCAGTTGGCGGCAGCAGCGACCAAGCGCAAGCATTTCGGTTCGTGGCGTCGCGCTGTCACCGCTGCCGGACTGGATTACGCACAGATACGCCGCTACCGCGAATGGGACGGAGAGACTATTCTCGCCCGTCTGCGCGAACTCCATGCCAACGGCGTTGACCTGAATGCCCGCCATATAGAAGAGTACGATATCACCCTCATCACGGCTGCCCGGCGGCGCTTCGCTAGCTGGGATGCCGCCCTCACCGCCTCCGGACTGGACTACCGCACCATCGTCCTCCGTGCGCCCTTCAAACGCCGCGTCAAGACCCTCCCCTCCGTACACGAATCCTGCCCTGTTTCCGCTGCCCTTTAGCTGAGAGCGCTTTTCGATTCCTGGTCTGTGGCGCAGAAGGGACTGGCGGGCCGTTTGCGTAATAGGGACTGCAAAGGAGGTGCGAAAGACGTGATGACAGAGAGCAACATCAAGCAAGGCAGTGCGTTCGATGCCGAAACGCTGGCGGAGATTGTCGCGGAGTTTCATCGGGACGGCTTTGCGCTGATCCCTGGTGTGCTGGATGCGGCGGAAGTCGCGACACTCCGGGAGGCGAGTGACGCCATTCTGGACGATGGGGAGCGCAAGCCGCGCCATTTCCATCCCACCGGGTTTGTGGCCTCGCTGCTTTTTGAAGGCGAACCCTGTTTCCGAGATGTGCTGGTGAAGGAGCCGATTATCGGCCTCGTTGAGGCGATTCTGGGCAAAGACTGCCAGTGCTGCGGACAGAACATCATTCGCAATCGGCCCGGAACCGCCATCTCCAACTGGCACGTGGACGATCTGCTGGAGTTTCCTCTGCCGGACAGCATCGCCCGGCACGATGCGCGAATGCAGATGCCTGTGCTGTGGCTGACGGTGCAGGTCGCGCTTTCCGACATCGAGAGCGTCGAATACGGCCCCACGCAGTGCGTTCCCGGCAGCCACTACGCCGGTCACCCGCCCAATGACCGCGAGAACCCGACCTTCGAGGGGCAGGCAGCGGTGTCGCTCTGCTGCAAGGCGGGCGACATCTACCTCCAGAATCACCAGTGCTGGCACCGGGGCGCACCGAATCTCTCCGACCGCACCCGCTACGTGATGCAACTTCAGTACTGTCGTGGCTGGGCGGCGCGGCGCTTCATGCCACCGTGCAGCGCCGTCACCCCCGATTGGGTGCTGGACAGCGAGGACCTACGCCTGCTGCGTGTCCTGGGGCAGCGCACGACCCGCGCCTGACCTCCTCCTTCTCCCCTCTCCTCCGCTTCCCACGCAAAAAGAAGCCCGGCTTCGCCATTGAAGCCGGGCGTGACCTCAAGCGCACCGAAGTTTGCGAGAGGAACACTGAAAAAATTGAGGACGAGAAAGAAGGATACCTTCACGGATAGTATAGCGCATTACGCACAGGCTGTCAATAGATAAAGCGACAGATTGTAGATATTTTTTTTACACTGACATAACCGAGCGGAGAGTGAGCGTGGAAAAGCGCGTCCTGTGGGACTATTGGCGGATACCCTCACCAGAATCTTCTGCTGTCTCCCTCAATCGTTGCAAGCCTGTGCTGTGATTGCTATCAGAGCAAAAATAAGACACTCCCTGTCTGGAAAATGTCGAATTTACTCCTGGCATGAGCTATACTATTACTGTGGCTTAAATGCGCGAATCCGCGTATCAGGAAAGGAAATAGCGACTGATGACCCTGTCAGGAGAGAAACGCCGGGGCCGACGCCCTGCCCTCGACCCCGGAGAACGCCGACGTCTTGCGGCCCGCATCGCGAAAATGGTACTGGTGGATCGGCTGGAGCAGAAAGAGATTTTGCAGCAGTTGACAAAATCCGAGCCGGGGCTGTCGCATATTGATGCGAGTACCGTCTCGCGTTTGTATCGTTTTGCACTGGATACCGGGATTGTGCGTGTTCATATTGACGAAAATGCGCCCTACAAGCCCCCGCGCATCGAATCGCTGGAGCGCGAACTTGTGGCGGCCTATGAACTTCAGTCCGCGATTGTCGCGGATGCCACCGGACATGAGGAGACGCTGGAAAGCTCCCTCGCCGATGACCGCCTGCACCAGGCCCTTGGCCAGCTCTGTTCGGAGTATCTCGATACCATCGTGCGCCAGAATGAGATCGTCGCCCTCTCGTCGGGCCGCGCTGTCTTCTACGCCTGCGAAAGTCTGTTCAATAAGCATATTTTTGACAAACGCAATGTGCGCGGCGTGAAAGTCGTCAGCATGAACGGCAACATCGCGGCGGAAGTCTGGAGCATGGAAAGCCCGGATGCCCGTCGTGCGATGGACGCCGACATCAGCGGCGCATGGCTGGCGCGGGCCTTCCCGGATGCCGAATTGATTCGCCTGAGCCTGCCCGTTGCGGTCAAGTCGCCTGAGATGATTCACGAATGGCTCGCCGAAGGCCCCGGCCGCTGGATCTCCCCGCAGGTCTGGGAAGAGAAGGCCAAACTGGGCAATACTCCGCCTCCCGGTGTGGCAGGCGACGACGATGTCTATGTTCCGACGCTGGCTCTGGTCGGCATCGGCGGCGTCCGGGCGAAATCCGGCCACCGGTTCATCGTGGGGCTGCATGAGCCGATGCTCGGCAACCTTCAGCCCGAACTCGGCAAGATGATCGAACTGATCGAGCAGATCTCCGGGAACGGCAACAAACTGATCTCCTGCGCGGTCGGCGACCTCTGCAACCGGCTGTTCGTGACGCTCGCTGCCCGCAAGCATCTGGCCCCGGCCAAGCTCGCGGAACTCGAGGGCTACGTCCAGGCCATCAACGAGCGTCTGCTCTCCATCACCTTCGAGCAGTTGTATCTCGTGCCGAAAGTCGTTGTGGTCGCAGGCGGCGCGTCGAAAGTGGATGCGATTCGCTCCGTTCTCGAATGGCAGGCGATGGGCTGGAGCCAGCCGATTGTCCACGATCTCTGCACCGACCGCGAAACCGCTATCCGCCTCCTCGAAGCCAAGCGCAGTTCCACGCGCCGCCCGTAGACGCTGACAGAGAGGGAAGCAGGTGGGAAGGGCTGTTCAGCGGTCAGGGAGGAAAGCACGTATGCTTTGCTGCGGAATCGTTCGGCTGTTAGCGCTGTTTGCTGCTGTCCTCCTTGCAGTTCAGGGAGCGGCGGCGCAGGGCGGCGGGAGACTGCTGCCCGGCTTTCAGCGCGGTCCATGGTTCGAGGAGCAGGTCGCGGAAGAGACAGCGCTGACAGGAGTGCGACTGCTGTTCAATGCGCCTGCCCCATCGCGCTTCGACCCGTCCCGTCCGACCCGACTCGTCTTCTACGCCACGCCCAACGGCAATACGGCGGAGCAGACGCTCGGATCGGCCCTCATCGCCGGAACGGACTGGCATTTCGACATTCAGCATATCGCGGCTCAGACCCGCCGCCTGCGCGAACTGGACAGCCGCGAGAACATCGTGCTGGTCTGTGTGGAGGCGGCAGGGCGAAGCTGGCCCGCCTGGCGGCAGAAACATACGGACAACGCCGCGCTGATTCGAGGAGTGGTGGAGGAGGCGCGGAAGCGCATTCCCGGCGCTCCCGTCCGCGTCACGCTGGCAGGACACAGCGGGGGCGGCAGTTTTCTGTTCGGCTTCCTGAATGGCGGAGACAGCCTGCCGGACTATGTGGAGCGGCTGCTCTTTCTGGATGCGAACTACGCCTACGCAGACGACGCGAAACATGGCGAAAAGCTTCAGGCATGGCTGAACGCCGCGCCGGAACGCCGTCTGATCGTCGTCGCCTACGACGACCGGAACATTCAGCTTAACGGCAAGCCAGTGGTCGGGCCGGACGGCGGCACCTATCGCGCCACTCACCGAATGCTGGACTATTTCGGCAAAACGACCCCACTGACGCAGACCGCACAGGGCGACTTCGACCGCTACGAGAGCCAGGATCGCCACCGTCTCTTCCTCCTCCACAAGAACCCCGCGAACAAGATTCTGCATACGGCCCTGGTTGGGGAGATGAACGGGTTCCTGATGGGGATGACCTACGGGACGCCGGAAGAGAAGCAGTGGGGAACCTTCGGAGGCCCACGCGCCTACACCGCCTGGGTACAGCCTGCTGCCCTGGCCTCGGTTCTGCCCGCCGCGCCCGCTTCGACCGCGATCCCTGCCCGCCCGAAAGAGGCGACAGGCGGACAGGCGGTCATGGCGCGTACCCTCGAGATGCCTCTTGCCGACCGGGAGGCTCTGCTGCTCCGGGAGATCACGGGCGGGAACCTCCCCGACTTTCTGCGGACATTCAAAACGGTGCGGGTTACCGCGAAGGATAGCGACGGCGTGATGCACACTGCTCTCTTCGACGTGATGCCGGACTACCTTGCCGTTGGAAGCGACACCGACTTTGTGCGGACTCCGCTGACCCCCATGACGGCGCTCCTGATCGCCGCCCGTTTTGGCTGCGCTCTGCCCACCCGCAAAATGGTGGACGCCATCTATACGCAGGCCGAAGTCAAACTCGACCCGCATCCGATGACGGAAAACCGGGAAGCGGTCAAGACATTCCTCGAACACAACGCCATTGTCGAAACGCAGCGCAGCGGCAAACCGCTCGGTCTGCTCGTCGCGGGCATCAAGAAGGACGTGGTGCAGTCCCTGCGTCTGCTGGAGAAGCCGAACCGCGTCGCGCTCTATGGCTGGCACAAACTCGACGGCAGCCCGATTCAGCCCCTCACCATCGTTCATCGCGACACGTATGTGGACTACAGCCACGGCATCCGGCTCGTGCGCGAAACCCTCACCGTTGACGGCAAACCCACGACCCTCACGGTTGTCCTCGCCGATCCCCGCCTCAAAATCCTCCTCACCGACGAGCCGTAGTCTCAATCCAGAGGAGGATGCGTTTCGTGGGCCTTTACGAAGCGTTCGGCCAGGGCGCGAACGACGGAGTAGGGCTGTTCTGCCACCCACTCTTCCGGGAACATCCATGTCGGCACGTTCCACACGCCTGCGGCATGGGCAGGATCATCGTACTCAACAACGCGGTCACGGTAGGTACGGCGTTCCAGGGCATCCAGAAACCCGCCGATGTCCAGCCCGGACTGTTCGGCAATCTCGGTCAGCACCGTAAGGTCAGCGATGTCGCGGTCTTCTTCCCAGTAGGCGTGATAGACGCCGCCGAGATAGGCGTCGGCCTTCCCGGCCTCTTTTGCGAACTCCACGCCTTCCAGCGCACGGCGCGAGACGGAGCGTGGGCGCGTACGCTGTGGCAGGGTCAGCCCTTCCGCAAGCAACAGCAGATCGAACCGACCGGGAACACGAGGCTTGCGGGCTTCGTCCGGGTGCGGTGCGGGCGGATTGTACTCCAGGCCCTCCGGCAGCAGTTCAAAGCCGACCCAGTCCAGTTCCAGCGCAGGAAACTCCGCTTTAAGCTTCCGGGCCTGCTCCCAGGCAACCCAGCACCAGGGACAGATAAAATCGTGTGCGACAGTGAGACGCGGCATTATGGGCCTCCTCTTTTCGTAAGGTGAACGCTGCGACAGGGCAGGTCTGTCTGTTCTACGCACGAGGAGCGCCGATGGTGCGGTCTCTACGTGAGCGTCCTTTCCAGAGCGCAGAGAGCCGCGACAGTTCCTCGAATCAGAGAACAAATTCCCCGTCTTCTGCGTCCTTCCCTCAATCCTGACTCTTTATGAAGGCGGCGATACCGTGAAGAAAGATACACTTCTGTTTGTACGAACCTTTGGCCTCGGCGTTGTGGCCGGGATGCGCTCCATGTCGGCCCCGGCCCTGCTGCGAAACTGGACAGCCCGTCAGCGCCATCTCGCCCCGACGCCTCTGGACAATATGGGAACGCCCACGGCCCTTGCGATCATGGCGACCGGCGAGATGATCGTGGACAAACTGCCGTTTACTCCTGACCGTACCCAACTGGCGAGCGTGGCGTTTCGGGCGCTCTCCGGGGCAGTCGTCGGCGGGTGTTTTTGTGCCGCAAACCGGCGGAACCGCACCGCCGGAGCCATTCTTGGCGCGGTCGGAGCGGTGGCAGCGACCTACGGGGCTTTTCATCTGCGCCGCTATCTGGTCAAGGAGCGCGGCCTGCCGGATGTCGTTGTCGCGCTCGCCGAAGACGCTGCGACGGCGGCGCTGGGCCGAAGCCTGCTGCCTGACTGAGGCCAACGGGAACTTTCCTCCCCGCTGTCACGTCCTCTCTCCTGATAAAGAAACAAGGCGTTCCGTAACGATGCGGAGCGTTACTTAACGAAAGGTCACTATTCATGAACACTCGATACACCCTGCCGCTGCTTGGGTTGGGCCTGCTATTGGTGGCCCTGCCGGGTATGGCTCAGACACACCACACGACTACGCACCATACGAAGAAGCACAAGAAGCACGTCTCGCCTACCGCCGCGAACTATGCCAACCGCACCTCGAAACGTGTCAATAAAGACACGAATCACGACTCTAAAATGGTCAATAAAGAGGCCAATCGCGAGTCCAAAGATGTGAACCACAACGTCAACGGGGCTTCCAAAAACGTCAACCATGAAGCCAACCGCGAGTCAAAGGACCTCAATCACACGCTGAACAGTGCTTCCAAAAAGATCAACCATCAACTGTCTCCGCCCAGTAAAAAGGGCTAGTCCCGTTTCTTCAAGCCCCCTTCTGCGCCAGTGCAGGAGGGGGCTTTTTGCCGTCTGCCGCGCCGCTGTTTTTGAGACGAAATGGTTTGTGTTATACTGGAGAAGGAACCGCATGACGGAATGATGCGCGAAGTGAAGACGCCTTCGTGAACACCTTGCCCTCAAAGGAAGAGGAACGATGCTGAGAAGCGACACGGAGTTAGTAGCCAGAACCCTTCAGGGCGACAGCGAAGCGTTTGGGGAGTTGTGGGAACGCTATCGCCGCAAAGTCCTGCAGCTGTGTCATGGATACGTCCGTTCCCCGACTGGAGATGTCGCCGTGGATGCGGAGGACCTTCTGACCGAAACCTTTATCCGCGCCCTGCACTCTCTCGACAGTTACCGGGAGCAGCCTGACGTTCGCTGTGGTTTTGAGGCCTGGCTCCTGGCTATCGCCCGCAATCTTTGCCTCAACCATCTGACTCGCCAGCACAGACGCTCCAGCCTCTGGAGCGAAGGAGGCGCAGCGAGCGAACTACACTCCACGCCGTCCTTCTCACCAGATCGGATCGTAGAGGAGCGGTATCTGCTTCAGCTTGCCGCCCAGGAGATCAACGGACTGCCTGTCCTCTATCGAACCCCCTTTAAGCTCTCGCTCGAAGAGCGGTCCCATCTGGAGATCGCGGAAACCCTCGGCATCAGCGTAGGTAACGCTTCCAAACGCATTCAGCGTGCGCGAAGAATGCTTCAGCCGCGCATGGCGGCGATTTTCGCGCTGCCCACTGCGAAAGAAAAAGGTGCTGGAGCGAAAACCCTCTTGAAGAATGTGGAGAGATGTTTCATGGCGATTATCGCCGACTATCGTATCGTTACGATTCGTCTGCCGGGAGGAGGGGAAAAACAGCTCTGTGTGCGGACAGAGCGTGTCCATGCCGCACGGGAAGAGGAGATCGCCCGGATGCGGGAGGCGCTGGAAGGCCGCACATGCGCCTGGAAACGCAGGCTGGAACTGGCGCATATCTGCTATCACTGCGGACGCTGGGGCGAAGCCCGCACGGAGTATCAGCGTGTTCTGTCGGCCAATCCGCGCTGCTTTGAAGCGGTGCAGAGTCTGGGCTGGATGCTGCTTCAAGAGCAGCAAGGTCAGGAAGCGACGCTTGTGTTCACAACAGCGTTGCGTATGGAACCGCCTCTGCCTGTGGCGACCCGATTGGAAGCCCACCGCCTGGAAGCCGGGGAGCAGTGGGAAGAGGCGGCAGCCGCCTATCGGAAAGCGCTGGCGCTGGCCCCGACAGAGAAGGCGAACTACTATGGCCTACATCGGACTCTTGCCCGGTTAAGCCGCTATGAAGAGCAACTGGAGAATCTGGCCCGCCTGCGTACCCTCGATCCGCAGGACATCTTTGCCTACTGTGAAGCCTACACTCCCTGCGCCCGGCTGACCCGCTGGCAGGCCACTCTTCCGCTTCTGGAGCAGGCTGTTGAGATAGACCCCAACTTTCCCGGCGCGATCAAGCATCTGTTTCAGGTGCGGATGAATCTGCATCTCTATAATGAAGAGACGCAACGGCTTGCCGAGAGACTGGTGGAAGTGGCTCCCGAGTTCGCGGAGAGCTGGGCGGAATTGGCCTGGTTTTACCGGGCAAAAGGCCAGACGGCGGAAGGAGTGGCGCTGCTACATGCCTTCCTCGACAAGCACCCTGCCAACGCACAGGCGCATGCCTTTCTCGCCTGGGCCTATCGCTACGACACCTGCGAAGACGCTGAGATAAAATCCAGAGAACAGGCACGGGAAGCCTATGCGCTGGCTCCCGGTGACTGGTATGTCTGCTGGACGATGATTATGGCACTCGGCGACCCGACGGACAGCAGTAGGCGTGACGAAGCCCTGTGCGTAGCGGACGAGATTGCGGCAAGATTTCCGAGCGACGCCTTTCTGCTCGACCGTGTGGCGCTGGTGGATGGCCTCTGGGGAAGGCCGGAACGGGCGATTGAGCGGGCGGCGCACATCGTCACTCTGGACCCGGATTCGCCACAGACCTGGAACGCCCTCGCGGATACCTACCTGCGTCTGGAACGCTGGACAGAGGCTGCGGAAGCCTATCGGAACGTTCTCCAGAAGCCGGACAGCGGAACCGCCGATATTTTTATTCACTACGGCCTCGCCCTGAGCCATTTCGATCCGCCGGAAGCGGACAGGGCCTTCGCAACCGCAAGGGAGCGAATCCACTCTCCCGACGCACTTGTGCGGCTGGCGCGGGTGCTTGCAAGGACAGGCCGCTCCGCCCATGCCGTAATCGCCTACAGGGACAGTCTGGCCGATCCTGCCCTGTCGGGGCCAACGCGCCATTCTGCGGAAGAGGAGTTGGCCCGCCTGAGTCAGGCCCTTTCGTCTGTGACCTCCGACCGGGGAGAATAGACGCTCTCTGGTCTGGCTCAATCGCGCAGGAATACGGGGAGCGACAGCAGAATAGTTGCATGTATCGCACAATGGCTCTGCCGTTTGGTTTGACAATCTATGCCTGCCCACTGCAATTGCGAAGACGACTATGCACGACCGGGTTTTGATACAATTGGCTCAGAAGGGCGATAACGAAGCCTTTAGCCAGGTGTGGAGGCGTTACGAGAAGCAAGTCCTCGCCGCCTGCCGCCGCTATCTGGACAGCCCGCTCCGCGACCCGGCCCTTGATTGCCACGACCTTGCGAATGAGACGTTCATTCGCGCTCTCCATAATCTTGACCGCTATCAAGATCATTCTCAAGACGGGCAGGGGTTTGATGTCTGGCTCCTGGAGATTGCGAAAAACCTCTGCCTGAATGTGCTGGCCCGTCAGCGCAGAAGACGGCAGTGGCTCACGCCCGATCCCGAAGAGGAGCTGCACGAGCAGACGGATCCCCGAACGCTGCCTGCGCGACTGGCGGAAGAGCGCGAGAGTCTGCGCGTGGCGGCGCAGGAGATCAATGCGCTGCCCGAAATCCATCGCCTCCCCTTCAAACTGTTCCTCGAAGAGTTCTCTCATCGTGAAATCGCCGATACACTCGGGATCAGCCTGGAAAATTCGATGCTGCGCGTCCATCGGGCAAGGCGTCGCCTGCAGGTCCGATTGGCCGGACAGTGCGGTTTCCCTTCCCTGACGGCCGAGCAGGCACAGCGGAGTTCTCGCCGCATTGAACAGAAAATCTCCGAAATCGTGCTGGAAGCGCGTATCGTCACGGTTCCGCTCCAGAGTGGTGGCGAACTCCAGATATGTCTGAGGGTAGACAATGGACTGGTGAGACGCGAGGCCGACATAGCGGCTCGCCGCCAGCATCTCAAGGCGTATCCACACGCCTGGAAACAGCGCCTTGCATTTGCCGAACTCTGTTATCATTGTGGCAAGTGGGAAGAGGCGCGTGATGCGTATCGTGCTATTCTTGCCCACAGGCCCGCCTGCTATGAAGCCTCCCTGCGGCTGGGCCAGATGCTGGAACGGGAAGACCGCCTGGAGGAAGCAGCCCAGGTCTACCGTGAAGCGCTGGAGCAGTCCCCTCCTGGAGAGGTCGCCGTCCGTCTCCAGGCGGAATGCGCTCTGGCGGAGGGCCGCTATAGCGAGGCGGCAGAGGCGTTTCGTGCGGCTATTGCCCTGGCTCCGCAGGAGAAATCGAATTACCATCGCCTGCACGCGGCTCTGGGGGAACTGAGCCGCTATACCGAGCAGTTGGAAAACCTGACGACACTGCGGGCGATTGACCAGAACGATATTTTCGCCTATGACGCCGCGTATACGCCCTGTGCGCGTCTGCAGCGGTGGGATATCGCCTCTCCTCTGCTGGAGCGTGCCGTCGAGATAGACCCTAACCACCCGATGGCACTCAAGCACCTGTTTCAGGTTCGGATGAATCTGGGCCGTCGCGATGAAGAGACGCTCGCGCTCGCCGAACGGCTCGTGCGTCTCTCGCCCGACTTTATCGAGAGCTGGTCGGAACTGGCCTGGATTCTGGCCGAGCGGGGCCGCGTGGAAGAGAGCCTGGGTGTCCTTCAGGAGTTCCTCTTCAGTCACCCTGGTAACGCGGAGGCGCACGCCGCCCTCGCCTGGCGGTTTCACTATCTGGATCGCCATGAAGAGGCGGCGATCTGCGCCCGCCGCGCCTACGCGCTTGCTCCAAAGAACTGGCACGTCTGCTGGACGTTGTTGGTGGCTTCAAAAAAAGAGTCTCCGGCTGTCTCTCCGACAGACGCTTTCCACTATGTCGAAGAGATCGCTGCCAGTTTTTCGCAAGATGCATTTATTCTGGTGGTGGTATGCGAGTTTTACCGAGATTGGGGCTATCCCAATCTGGCAATCTCTTATGCGCGGCGGGTGCGTGAACTCCAGCCACATTCTGTCTCCGCCAATCTCCTTCTCCCTTCCATCCATCTCTTTTTTCATGACTGGCAAGAGGCTGTGGCAGAGTATTCCCGTGTCCTTCTGTTGTCGGACGGGCGGACGGTTGACACCCTTATATCCCTCGGGATTGCATTGACGCAGAACCAAAACCCGCAGGCCGGATCGGTCATTGAGGAGGCGCTGAGTCTGGCGCACACTCCCGAAGACTTCGTAACGATTGCGATCCGCTGTCTTGCATACGGTCACCGCCAGACAGCGGTGTTCGCGATGGAGCGTTATTTCCTCTCCCCCTCCACTTTCCCCCCTGTGTGCAGACATGCTCAAGCACTTTCTCAGCGCCTCGCGATAATGGATTCTGTGGCTTCATAACAAAGCCCACATCACGGATAAGTCGTCTGAACCAGACAACTCCACAGAGAATCTCCTGCCCGATTGATCCTCTCGACGGGGATTTTTTACTATAGAGCCTTTTTCAAAAGTCGGCTGTCGCCGTGGTTGCTTTGCCCATCAAGAATGCTACGGAGCGGGCAGAGAGTCGATTCTACTCAGAAACAGACGCCAATCTCGCCTTTTCCTGGCAACAGACCCCTCGGCAGAC
>JBBRLP010000022.1:0-50169 GCA_038231295.1 Chthonomonadales bacterium | reverse complement strand
GGCACTAGGGTAGAGCAGATAGTCTCCCAAATATCTGCTAAAATCATCGTGTTAGCGCTCCTTTATCGATTTGATCGGCAAAACCAAATTCGACAAGGAGTGCTAACTCTCATTGTTCTAGGACATTTGCAAAAGGCTCTCTCAACTACAGTTTTGAGGCAGACGGCAAATCGTATTCCCATTCCAGTTCCGTTTCTCGCGAGACCTACGACAGCCAGCCGATTGGCGGGAAAGTGCAGGTAGACTATCTTCCCGGCGACCCGGAAGTCAGCCGCGTCACTTTATCCATTGCAAGTCAGAACGCGCAGGAAAAAATTCACGTCGGGCAGGTCATGATAGGCATCGGGTGTGGATTGCCGTTCCTTCTCGGCGGCTTGGGCTTTACCCAGCGGCCCCGTTACCGTGCGGTCAGGGGCCACGCACGTCATAACTTAACTTCCGGGAGATAATAACCACTATGAAGCGCAACAGCGCCCCTCTCATCGTTCTGCTGGCAACGTTAAGCGTACTTGTCCTCGGATTTATCGCGCTTTGCGCGGTTTTTCTGAACGTTGTGCTGCCGCGAATGCACGGAAAATCGGCGCTGGAAGAGCCTGCCAACCCGAACCTGACCGTCGCGGATTACAACCGACGCGGCAACGACCTGTACCGTCAGCGCCTCTTCAAACGTGCGGCTGTCGAATACGGACACATGATCGAAAAGGCTCCCACCAATGTAGACGGATACCTGCTGCGCGGTATGGCGGAGTCAGAGATAGGGGACTACGCAAAGGCCATCCGCGACGACACGGACGGGCTAAAATACGCACGACTTACGGAGGTGCGTGATCCGCTCTACTTCAATCGGGGTCTGGCCTATCGCAACAAGGGCGATTATAAGCAGGCCGTACCGGATTTCAGTCAGGCACTTGCGCTTAACCCAAAAAACTGGAACGCCTACGAAGTTCGGGCCTTCTGCTATACGGAATTGCAAGACTACGACCGGGCTATCGCGGACTATACGATCGCCATCGCGCAGGAACCGCATCCGGGTACCGTGTTTGAACGCGGCCAGGCGTATCTAAAGAAAAATGACTATCACAACGCGCTGTCGGACATGAATCGTTCAATCGCAGCCCGGCCCGCCTTCCTGCCCGCCTATCGTCTGCGGGCCGAGGCGCATATCGGCTTGAAGCAGTTCGATCAGGCGGTCGCCGATGCGGATAAGGCCGCGCAGATGGACAACTCTGCGGTGAGCCGGGGCGGGCTTGGCTGGTATCAGTATCTCGCGGGGAGGTTACCGGACGCCATTGCCAACTCCCAGGCGGCGATCAAAATGGACCCGACGCTTACCTTCGTCCACTTCAATCTCGGCCTCTGCTACGCCGTGCAGGGCAATGCGGAGACAGCAAAAACGACTTACGAGGACGGCCTGACTCGCGCAAAACCCGCCGACATAAAAGGCGCACTCCAGGATGTGAAAGACGCCTTGCGGAAGCATCCGAACGCTCCCGCACTGAAACAGGCGGAATCACTGCTGCAAACCGCGCTCATCCGCACGTCCTGATTGTGTGCGTCTGTTAGGATTGTTCGGCGGAGTGAACTCCACTGGCGACCCACAAGAATGGTATTCCGTGACGAGGAGACCGAATGTCTATCCTGAGAATGTTTTTCCTGCTGTGTCTGGTAATGCTCTTGTTGACCGGGGAGCGCGTACTGGCCCAGAAATTGTCGCAGGCGCCTGTCAATCTTGATTTTGCACAGGGCAATCCGGGCGATGTGCCGCCCGGCTGGTTTGTTCCCCCGGCCGTTCGCTCCTATACGGCGCAACTCGCCCGTGTCAGCGCCGTCGGCGGGACGCGCATCGTGACTCTGAGTCTCAAACCAGGCGCTCAACCTGCTCAGGACGAGTTCGGCAATATGATGCAGACGATAGACGCCACGAAGTTTCGCGGCAAGAATATCCGTTATCGGGCTGCTATCCGCTATGAGAGCGATATGGAAGAAGGGGAGGCGCGGATGTGGATACGCGCCGACCGTGTTGGCGGTGTCCTCGGTCTGTTCGACAATATGGCGAATAGCCCCATCACCCCCGGCAAACGCGCCTATTACGAGATCATGGGCCGGGTGGACGAAGATGCCGACCAATTGAATTTCGGCGTGATGTTGATTGGAAAAGGAACCGTCTTCATTGACGACGTTCATCTGGAAATCGTCGGCGAAGTCCCTGTGTCGAAAGCCCTGCCGCTTTCCCCACAGGGCCTGCAAAACCTGACCGCCTTCACCCGTCTGCTCGGCTATGTCCGTCATTTTCACCCTTCCGACGCTGCCGCCAATGCCGACTGGAACGCGCTGGCTATCCAGATGCTGCCAGACATCGAAGCGGCGAAGGATACCCCCCAACTCATCGAACGCCTTCAATCGGCCTTCCACGCCGTCGCCCCGACGGTTCTCGTCTATCCGACGGGTCAAAAACCCGCGCTGCCTCCAGCCATTACTCCGCCGAAAGAGGCGAACGACCTTCAGATCGTCTACTGGAAACACGTCGGCTTTGGACAGAGCGGCGCCAAAACAGGCTATTCCAGCGAACGTGTTCACGTTCCCTCGCCGGGCGGGGGCGTTCCGGTCGGGGAGCCGGACCCCGGCAAACCGTTTATCGCGGAGTTGAGCGACGGGGTCTCCTGCCTCGTCCCGACCACACTCTACGCCGACCACGACGGCGTTCTGCCGCATACCGTCGCGCCCATCCTGATCGCGCCCACCACCGGCGGCGAGGATCGCACCACGCGCCTCGCCGATGTCGCGCTGGCCTGGAACGCCTTCCAGCATTTCTACCCTTATTTCGATGTCGTCAAGACCGATTGGAAAGCCGTTCTGCATGACAGCCTGATCTCCGCCGCTACAGACACCGACAGTGATGCCTTCCTGAAAACCCTGGAACGCATGGTTGCCGCCCTGCACGATGGACATGGCAATGTCTTTCAGTCCAATGTCGCCTACTATATGCCGCTCCTTCGCTGGCGCTGGATCGAAAATCATCTCGCCGTTCTCACGGTATTGCCGGGCGGGCCGCCCCAGCTCAAACCCGGTGATGTTGTCCTGAAGATTCAGGACCGACCCGCTGCGGAAGCGATTGCGGAGGAGGAGAAACTCGTCTCCGGCTCGACGCCGCAATGGATTCGCTGGAGCGCCGTCGAACGCCTCCTCAACGGAGCGCAGGGATCGGCCCTGAAACTGAGTGTACGGCGCGGCGGAGCCGCGCCCTTCGAGATCACCCTAACACGCAGTCTGGCTCTGGGCGACGCCTTCCGCCAGCATTTGCTCGAAGACAAACGCTCGCAGAACTACTCGGAAATCCGACCGGGGATTGTCTATGTCAATATCGCGCAGATAGACAGTGCGGAACTGAAAACGCACTTGCAGCAACTCGCGAAGGCCAAAGGCGTCGTGTGCGATCTGCGCGGCTATCCCACAGGCGGCGCCATAGACCTGCTGCCATACCTCGCCGACAAGCCGTTCACTTCCGCCCACTGGAATATCCCCGTCTACACGCTGCCCGATCAGGCGCAGGTAACCTATCGGCGTTCGCGCTGGCCCCTGACGGCTCCGGCAGAACCGCACATCAAGGGCAAAGTCGCGTTCCTCACCGACGGACGCGCCATCAGCTACGCAGATTCCTACCTCGGCATCGTCGAAGCCTATAAACTCGCGGAAATCGTCGGCTCTCCGACCGCCGGAACCAACGGCAACATCAACTATTTCGATCTGCCCGGCCACTATCGCCTCGTCTTCACGGGAATGCAGGTCATCCGCCACGACGACAAACCCCATCAAGGCCACGGCATCGAACCGACCATTCCCTCCCAGCCGTCCCTCAAAGGCATCGCCGAAGGCCGCGACGAAGTTCTCGAGAAAGCCCTTGAAGTCGTCAGCAAACCCTGACGAACCCATGCCCATAGTAGAGGCAACAAAGCGCCTGCCTTCCACGACAAAATCGCGAAAGGCAGGCGCTTAAAGTGCGATACCGGGACGCTACTGAATCGCGTCGTCGCCCTCTTCCCCCGTGCGGATTCGAATGACCTCCGCGACGGGAATCAAGAAGATTTTGCCGTCCCCAATTTCGCCGGTGCGGGCGGATTCTGCGATAGCCTTCGCCACACTATGCGCCTCGGCGTCCGGCACGACGATCTCGATTTTGACCTTCTGGAGCAGGTTAACGGTGTATTCCGCGCCGCGATAGTGCTGCGTGAAACCCTTCTGCTTGCCGGAACCACGGACTTCCGTGACGGTCATTCCCTTAATGCCCATGTCGGACAGGGCCGCCTTCACGTCTTCCAGTTTTTGCGGGCGGATCAACGCCTCTACTTTTATCATTTGTCCACCTCTTCGCCTGTACTCTGCGCGACGGATGCGTCCGTCTGCGGTTAGGGGAAAGCAGGTCACAGGGCGGACCCGACTGCCTGGGCAGTCGGTGTCCTCCTTGCGACCGAGCCGATAGCCGGGCAGAATGCCCGGCGCTGCTTACCTGATACGTGTCAGGACGAGGGAAGGTTCTCCGACACGCCTGTGGGAGCGCTGCTGTAACTGGACGCCATGGCGTTCATCGCACCGTGCGGGGTCGCCGCCGGAGTCAGCACATACTCAGGATAAGCCGGGATTCCATGCTCGTGAATGTCCAGACCTTCCAGTTCGCCCTCTTTCGAGACGCGCAAGATACCCAGCATCTTGACACCATACATGAGCGCCAACGCTACGGTGAATGTCGCGACGGCAATGATCACGTTACCGATGACCTGCGCCATCAGCAGCGAAGTACCGCCCCCATAGAATAGTCCCTTGAAGACAGCGGAGTGATCCACTCCCGTTGGTGTCGAGGCGCCATACCAACCCGTGGCAAACAGTCCCAGAGACCAGGTGCCCCAGATACCGCAGAAGCCATGAACGGGAACCGCGCCGATGGGATCATCAATCCGCATCCATTCCATGAAGTTGACGCCGAGAACGACGACGACACCCGCGACCGCTCCGATAGCGAGCGCTCCCACCGGAGAGACCCAGTAACAGGGGCAGGTGATGGCGACAAGGCCCGCGAGGAAACCGTTGACAGTGAAACCGAGATCCCACTTCTTCGTCTGCGGGTACGACCATAGCATAGCGAGCAGACCACCGCTGCAGGCGGCAAGCGTGGTATTGGCAGCGACCCGGCCGATACCCTGGAAGTCCATTGCGGAGAGGGTAGAACCGGGGTTGAAGCCGTACCATCCGAACCACAGGATCAGTCCACCGGATGCCGCGATGACAAGGTCGTGGGGGAGCATCGCCCCTCCACCGTCACGTTTGAACTTACGCCCGAGACGCGGCCCAAGCGCAATAGCCCCTGCGAGTGCGATGACACCACCAATCGTATGGACGACAGTCGAACCAGCGAAATCGTGGAAACCAGTGCCGAGCGAAGGCAGGAAGTTGCCCGAACTGCCCATCGTAGCGAGGAAGCCGTCCGGTCCCCAGGCCCAGTGGCCGATGATCGGATAGATGAAACCGGACACGCCGAAACTATAGAGAAGGTCGCCGATCCAGCCGGTTCGCCCGATCATGGCTCCCGACGTGATAGTCGAACAGGTGTCGGCGAAGGCGAACTGGAAGAGCCAGTGGGCCATAAGGGCGACCCCGGTCGCTTCGTAGGTTTCCGGCGCATCCTTCAGGAAAAACCAGTGCTGACCGATGAAGCCATTGCCGTGACTGAACATGAAGGCGTAGCCCCAGGCGAAGAACAGGACGCCGCAGAGGCAGGTGTCTACGATACACTCCATCAGGACGTTGACGGTTTCGCGGGAGCGGCAGAAGCCCGCCTCCAGCATGGTAAAGCCGACCTGCATCGCGAAGACCAAGAAGGCGGCGAGGAGTGTCCAAACCGTATTGATAGGATTGACGACCGCATCGGGCTTTAGCGCTGGAGTTCCGTCTGCGTGCGCCGCACCGCCTGCGAAAGCGGTATAGAGCGCGAACACCATTAGCAGGATAGCGACCGCGCCGAGTTTTCCTGCGAAAACAATCATGGCGAATCGCCGCCACTCTGGGTCTTTCATGCGTTGGCCGAGCCGAACGAGCTTCTGATAGCGTGTTAACTTCTCTGAACTCACAGTGGTTCCCCTCCTCAAGAGCGACCTGAACGATAGATTAAGCTATTCAGGGTGTTTAGAGTGGACAGGACTTTGCCTGCCGCGTGAGTGCCGACCGTCCCCCACGCTGGAAACGACCGGATATAGAGTAGGTGGAGTGAGGAAACGCCTGTTTCCGGGGCAACGACAGTGTTGCGGAAGAGGATGACAGTCCCGTCGCGATACGTCATGGTTTTCGCCATCCGGGAGGTCCGCTTTCTCACAGAGGACACGGTCATTGTGTATTCTGCCAGACAGAACGGACGATACGGCGAACTTCAGGGGCTTTCCGTCTCTTCCTCCACCGGTCGTGAAACCAACCGGAGCAGGGGAGGCGTAAGCAGCGTTGACCCCAGAACGACGAACACGACTGCCGCATAGAGCGCACCGGAGATGATGTGTGCGCTCAGGCCGACACCGGCGACGATGAGGCTGACCTCGCCGCGTGGCATCATGCCCATCCCGACCATCCAGCGTTTTGTGCCTCGGCCGGGAACCAACCCACCACAGAGAAGTTTGCACACGACGACGGTGAGAACGAGCAGACTGCCGAGAAGCAGTGTCACCCGTCCAGACGCCGTTGCCGGGTTGAAACTGTGCAGGTCCATCTGTGCGCCCATCAGGACGAAAAAGACGGGAACGAACAGGTCTGCAATCGCTTTGACCTGCGTTTCAAAATGAATCTTATGTTCGGTGCGAGCCAGAACCAACCCCGCTGCGAATGCGCCGACAATTGCCGCCAGATGTGCCTGCTCCGCCAGAGTCGCCAGCAGCAGACAGAAGATGATCGCGATGGAAGGGAACGCTCCCTGCGCCTGCAAACGGCCCGCGAAACGCAGCAGAAGCGGCGTCGCCCGAATGCCCAGCAAAAGCGCACCCACCAGAAACAGGATCGCAGTACCTGTCAGTTTCAGTAGCGCGAACGGCACGAACGCCTGTGTTGCGGCTATTCCGCTGACCGCCGCCAGCAGGATCAGCCCGATCACATCGTCCGCCACGGCTGCGCCGAGAACGATGGCAGCCTCTCGCGTCTGCAAGGCCTTCAAATCCGCGAAGACCCGGGCCGAGATGCCTACCGAGGTCGCTGTTAGTGCCGAACCGACGAAAAACGCCTCCATCTGTGAGTAACCCAGGCCCCGACAGACGGCCCAGACGCCTCCCAATACCAGAAGCACGCCGGACACCGCGACCCAGAGGGCTGTGCCGCCTACTTTCAGCAGGCTTTCGATATCGCACTCCAGCCCGATCTCGAAAAGAAGCAGGATGCCGCCGATCTGCGCCAGCAGTCCCAGCCCATCCGGCCCAGTCGAAACCCAGCCGAGAGCATGACTGCCCAGAATGGCTCCAAAACCGATCTCGCCCAGAACGGCAGGCTGTTTGAGCCAGCGTTCACAAATCTCGCCGCCTAGACGCGCCGCGACAAGAACGAGAGCGAATTGCAGCAGGATAGGAAGCATGGTACCCTGCCTATTCATGGAGAGGGAGGCAAGATTCCTGCCTCCCTCCTGATGGCTTCATCCTTAGTACTTAAACACTTCTCCGAGAGTGAAAGTGTCCTGATCTTTGACGCCGTTTGCGCCTGCCCCAAAGACCGCGTTGTTGGAGGAGTCATGGCGGAACTCCAGCCGTGAGAGCAACTGGCCTTTGAAACTGGTGTATTCCGCCGTGAGCGTTGCGCTCTGGAGTTTGGTATAGGGTCCGCCCAGTCGGAGGCCAACGCCGCCTGTGCCGGGAATATCCTCGAACTGCTCCAGACGTCCGGCCAGTGCGAAGTGATTCGTGAGCTGGTAACGGCCGTAAGCTGCGCCCGCCAGCCAGGTTCCCGACTCTTTCACACCGTAGATGTCCCCGGCGCCATGTCCATAGACGAAATCGGCGGCGATTTTGAACTTCGGCGTGAGTTGATAGGTAGGCTGGAACTCCGCCAGGTCAATGGTGACGTTGCCAGCGCCCTTCGTTGTGATGAACGTAGTGCCGTTCAGCACGGTGGTCGGGATGCCGAGCGGGAAGGGTGAGGGCGCGGTCACCGCGATGTAGTTGCCGAACGCACCGGTACCTTCTGCGCCGCCCATATAATTGAAGTAGGCGGTCAGTTTGGAGTTCGGTTTCCACGCAGCCTGGATGATGAAGGACTTCGCGTCGTTGTCATCCGCAACGTTGTTCCAGCCGTTGACGCCGAACAGGGTCACGGTCAATTTCGAGCTGACCGGGAAGGCGGCGCGAATACCCGCATGGTAGAACGGAATCGCGTAGTTGAAGCCGAAGCCGCGTGTGTAATTGTCGTTACTGCTGCTCTCGATGACTTCGTAGCCGAAGGGCGTGACGAACTTACCGAAGTCAATGGTGACATCCCGACCCAGCAGGTGCGGCGTATAGGTCAGATAGCCCTGCTGAAGATACTGCCAACTGCTGGTGCCGCCCGGCTCGTTCGCGTGGACGATGCGAGCGGTGTCTCCGGCGGTCAGCGTGGCGGTGATGCCCAGCGGGAAACCCTTGCCCGGTGTGCGGACAATGTTGAGTTCGCCCAGGCTGAAGCTGGGGTCGCGGTCGTTGATGTCGAAGGCATGACCGACGTTGTCCACGCCGATAATCTCGCCGGTTGGACTGCCAACGGTGTTGATGCCCGTGAACGGTTTATCTCCGGCGGCGCGTGGGGCGCGAACGTTGATGCCGTAGTAGAGGTCAATAAGCCCGGTGACGGTGACGGTGCCGGGAGCCGGTGCGGGCGGAGTGGCGGGAGCTTCTTCCTTCTTCGCGGCCATAGGGGCATCCGGTTTGGCTTCCTGAGCGTGGCCTGTCACTGCCGGCCATCCGAGCAGGGCGCAGGTCAGAACGGAAAGCATGGGGCGCGAAAAGCCGGTCGCGAAGCGACTTGAGTGGCGGGGGCGCAGGACTGTATCCGATGTTGCCAGTCCATTGCTTGCCCGGCGGCTCTGTGCGCTACGGGAGAGGCGTTCAACGCGGAGGGAATTCCAATTCACTGAGGTTCGTCCTCCTTTTGATTTTCAAGGCGGGAAGTGTACGATGGCTGCCGTTCCCGGCAGGGCCGAGAGGAGAGCAGGCATCGGGCTGAGGTAAGCGGACTGACGAATACTGACCTGTCGTGCCGCGAACGTCCATGCAATCTGGCAGAGTCGTACAGGCGCGTCTGAACGCGACCGGAAACACACTCACAGAAAGGGAAATTGAGCCAGAGAACGCAACAGCGCTGTTGCCGGGGGCAGTATGGGGTTTGTTTCTCCACGGAAAAGCAACTTTGCTTTCGTGGAAAGACACGACTGCCCGGGCGGGCAGTATGAGGTACCGAGGCATCGAAGACCGGGACACTTATGTTCTACAGTCTACAGAATACCTCACCGAACGGTTAAATTACAAGTGGAAAGGAGCGAAAATCAAAAATAGTTCGCTCCGTTACGAGCGTTCGGGACGAGACTTGCGATTTATACTTACTGAATTAGCCACATCTTCCGTCAGAAGAATGGCCTCGGCGATCTCCCGCAGGGGCCGGTTGGTGGCGAGCGACTGCGCGTGGAGGCGGCGATAGGCTTCCTGATCACCCAAATTGTGCCGATCCATCAGGATGCGCTTCGCCCGCCCGACGAGGCGGTTAGACTCAATCTGATCCTGCGCGGTGTCCAGCGCCCCTTCGAGGGCGAGCATTTCGCGATAGCGCGTCATCACGATTTCGATGGTCGGCTGAAGCTCCTGCTGCCGAAACGGTTTGACCAGATAGGCCTGCACTCCGGCGCGGTTCGCCTGTTCGATCATCGGCACGTCGCTGTATGCGGTCAGAAGCATCACGGGGCAGAGCCGCTCTTTACTCATCACTTCTGCCGCTTCCAGACCGTTGCATTTGGGCATCATCACATCGAGAATGGCGATGTCGGGCCGCAGGCTGCGGGCAAGGTAACAGGCGGTTTCCCCGTTCTCCGCTTCCCCGACGACGCAGTGTCCCATACTCTCCAACATGGTTTTCAGATCTAAGCGGAGGACGGCGTCGTCATCTGCGATGAGTATTTTACCCTGTTGCATCGTTCCCGGATTCCATCAGCGCACGGGCTGCATCGTAAATAGAAAAGTGTTTCCTCCGCATGCTGCGAATATCGGCTGCTTGCGGAGGCACAGACATCGCTGTCTGCGGTTCGGATGCACACTCCATCAACGGAGCGTGTGGCAGGCAGTATATCCCAACAGGGACGTTTTTGTCAATCTCACCGGACGGATTTTCCTGCTATCAGGGCAATTCACGCGTTCGAACGGGCGAAAAACACACTTTTCAAGCAATGGAACCATCAGAGAAGGGCGAATTCCACACACGAACAGGGCCTAAATTGTTGACACGCTCAGAAGCAAGCAGGTATGCTTCGTTCGTAAACAGCGGATGTGTCCTGTGGGCTTGACGCCAGCGGACGCGACTTCGCATCAAGGAGAAATCACGTATGGCAATTGCGAAAGTGGGAGAACTGGCTCCCAACTTTACGATGGCGGTCGCAAAACCCGGCGATACCGCAAAAACGGTTGGCGGCAAAGTCACTCTGTCCGACTTTAGCGGTAAGTGGCTGGTACTTTTCTTTTACCCCCTGGATTTCACCCTTGTCTGCCCGACGGAAATCACGGCGCTTTCCGACCGCTTTGAGGAGTTTGAAGAACTCGGTGCGGACATTTTGGGCGTTTCGACCGATTCGATCTACTCGCACATGGCCTGGATGAACACTCCCCGCGACAAGCATGGTCTCGGAGAACTCAAATTCCCGCTTGCCTCCGACATCACCAAATCCGTCGCACGGGACTATGGCATTTTGGTCGAAGAGGCGGGTATTGCTCTGCGCGGCCTCTATATCATTGACCCCGACGGTGTGCTTCAGTATTCTGTCGTCAATAATATGAACATTGGCCGCAGCACAGACGAAACCATGCGTATTCTTCAGGCCCTCCAGACGGGCGGTCTCTGCCCCTCCGACTGGAAACCCGGCAAAGTCCAACTCGACAGTTGACACGGCAGTTCTTTCTGCCTTGATCCGTCTACGGGCCGCTGAAACGCTTTCGCGGCCCACTCATAATTCACTTCAATGAACACCACCCACCCACCTGACAAAGCGTCATTCGAGATTGAAGAGGCGATGCGCCGCCTCGCCATCGTCATCGCTCCGTTTCCCAAAGCGGGTCTCTTCCTGCTGCACGACGAAGGGCATACCTCGCTTTTCGAGCAGCTTGCCGCCTGTATTCTCTCGGTACGAACGCTGGACGAGACCATGATTCCCACGGCCCGCGCCCTGTTCGCCGTCGCCCGCACCCCGGCAGAGGTCGCGGCTCTGCCTCTTGCCCAACTTACCGGAATTATCCGCGCCTGCGCGTTCAGTGAGACAAAGGCGGCGAATATCCAGACGATTGCGCGGCGGGCCGTAGAGGAGTACGGCGGCGAACTGCCCTGCGAAATAGAAACCCTTCTGACACTGCCCGGCGTCGGGCCGAAATGCGCGGGCCTTGCCCTCTCCATTGCCTGCAACCAGCCGCACATCGGCGTGGATGTCCACGTTCACCGCATCGTCAACCGATGGGGCTACGTCGCGACAAAGACGCCGGAAGAGTCCCTCCTTGCCCTCAAATCCAAACTTCCCATTCCACTCTGGACAGACATGAACCGCCTGGGAATGCCCTTCGGTAAATACATCTGCACCTCCCGAAATCCCAAATGCTCCACCTGTCCGCTCCTCGATATGTGTCCGCAAATCGGCGTCGAAGCCTCCCTCTTACGCCTCTGAGAGCGCGAGAGCTATAGCCTCTGCACGATTCAATTCTGTCCCTTCCGCCCAGGCAGCGGTGAATGCCGCTTCCCGAAGCACAGCCTGTACTGCGGCCAGGTGTGACTCTCTGCTTTTCTGTACCGGCGGGGACGCGGGGGTTCCCAGCGCGGTTCGCTGCACTTCTACGTAGGCAAAGAGCTGCGCGACGCGACGGCCCAGGCGCTTGGCCTGTTCCGTGTCAGAGGCGTTGTCCATCTGCGCGGCGGCCAGCCCCGCAAAAGCCTCCAGTGCGCCGATATTCCCTCCGGTCTGTGCCTTCTCGATCTGGAGCGTCATGCTTTTTGTCAGGAAAGAAGCTGCTTCCGCGTACTTCCCTTCCTTTGCGGCGATCCCACCGAGCAAAATCCGCATATTCTCCACTTCCAGAGCATCGCCGATACTGTGGACAATCTCCAGGCACTCCTCCGCGAGAGGCCGTGCCTGGCTGTACTCGCCTTCGTAGTAAGCGATGTTTGCCAGACTGCCCAGCGCGTAGGCAATGAACCAGTCGTCCTTAAGTTCCCGCCCGATGGCGAGGCTCTGCTCAATGCGTGTTCGTGCGGAAGCGACTTCCCCTTCCAGATGGAGCATATTGCCCAGATTCAGCAGGGCGGTCGCCAGCCCACGCTTTTTGCCCAATGCCTGTTCGATGAGGATGCTCTCCTCATACAGCAGGCGGGCCTCCGCATACTCTCCCTGATCCTGAAGCAGATTCGCGAGGTTAATCATGGCCGCTACCATCCCCTCACGATTGCCCTGCTCCCGCTGCAGCGCGATGCTCTCCTTCAACAGGTCTCGGGCCGCAGGATAGTCGCTCTGAAGCAAGGCGATGATACCGAGACTGTTCATTGCGGCAGCCTCCAGCCGACTCTTCCCGGTCTCCCGACAGAGTGTCCGGCAGCGTTCGAGAAGAGGGCGGGCGGGAGCCAGATCGCCCTGTTCGACTGCCAGACGACCTGCCTCGAACAGCGCTTCCGCGTGAAGGCCGCTCTCCGCCGCCGCCCCGGTCGCCAGCACACTCTCCAATCGCTCCCGGCCTTCACGCAGATAGCCGCCGAGATACCAGAATCGGCCCATCCTCACCGCCATCCGCAGTGCGGCATTCGGATCGTGCGCCATCGCCCAGTCCAGCGCCGTTCGCAGGTTCTCCTGTTCCCGATTGAGCAGTTCGAGCGCTGCCTGCTCCCCGTTGCCCAAAAGCCCGGCAGAGGTCTCCTCGACGAAAGTGAAAAAGCTACGATGGTGCACCGCCGCGAGCCGTTCGTTCTCTCCGCTCTCCTGCAACTTCTCATGAGCATACTGACGTATCGTCCCAAGAAGGCGGTAGCGCGTCTGCGCCTCCTGTGGTTCCGCAACGACCAGACTCTTATCGGCGAGACCGGTGAGCAGGTCCAGAACTTCCCAGTCCTCCACCTCTTCTCCAACACACACCGCCTCTGCCGCTTCCAGCATCCAGCCGCCAGAAAATATGGACAGGCGGCAGAAAAGCTGCTTTTCGACCGGATTCAGCATGTCGAACGACCAGTCTATCAACGCCCGCAGGGTCTGCTGCCGGGGCAGGGCGGTGCGGCTTCCGCCGGTGAGCAGCCGGAAGCAGTTGTCGAGTCTGCTGTTGATCTCTTCAATGCTCAGCGACCGAATCCGTGCGGCAGCCAGTTCGATGGCAAGCGGAATACCGTCCAGGCGGGCGCACAACTGCGCGAGAGAGGGTACGTTTTCACGGGTGAGAGCAAACGTATTCTGAATGCTGGTGGCGCGGTCAATAAACAGGCGGACCGCGTCGAACTGCGTCAGGGTTTCGAGGGTAGGGCGCGATTTTGGATCGGGAACTTGTAGAGAGGGGATGCGGTAGGCCGTCTCGCCGGGAACATTCAGGCTCTCCCGGCTGCTGGCAAGCAGACGCACGAACGGACAGGACTGTATCAGGGACTGCGCGAACCGGGCGCACTCCGCGATCAGATGTTCGCAGTTATCCAGAATCAGCAGCATCTTGCGCGACGCCAGCGCTTCCCGCAGCGTCTGGAGTAAGGGGTGGCCCGCCTCTTCCCGCACCCCGATGACACAGGCGGCCGCAGGAACGACCATCGCGGGATCTGTCAGTGCGGCCAGTTCGATAAACCAGACACCATCGGGAAACTCTTCAAACAGATCCGCCCCGACCTGTAGACTCAGACGGGATTTGCCGGTGCCGCCCGGCGCGAGCAAGGTTACCAGCGGATGCAGACGCAGAAGCTTCTTGATCTCCTGCATCTCCTTCTCGCGTCCGATGAAACTGGTTGGCTGGATAGGCAGGTTATTGGGGAAGTTGTTGAGCGACCGCAGCGGGGGGAAATCGTCCAACATGCCGGGAGCGGACAGTTGGTACACCTGTTCGGGACGGTTGAGGTCTTTGAGGCTATGCGGGCCTAAATTGTGGAGCGTCGCCAACTCCGGCAGGCGGTCGCGCACCAGTTCGTAGGTGGCCTGAGAGAGCAGGGTCTGCCCGCCGTGCGCCAGCGCCTCCAGACGAGCCGCCCGGTTGAGGGTGGGGCCAAAATAGTCGTTGTCGCGCTCCTCCGCGCTGCCTGTGTGCATCGCCATCCGAACCCGAATCGCGCCGATCTCTCCCCACTCCTCCTGTATTAGCAAGAGATGTGCATTGAGGGCGGCCTGCACCGCATCCAATGCGGTCGGGAAGGCGGCACAGAAGGCGTCTCCAACAGTCTTAAAGACGTACCCCTGATTGCTTCCGATGGCTTCTCGCAGCAGGGCGTCGTGGCGGGCCAGGGCCAGACGCATGGCTTCCGGGGCGTTCTCCCAGAGCTTTGTGCTGCCCTCGATGTCGGTAAAAAGAAAGGTGATTGTCCCGGTAGGTGTGTTCATCGTTAGGTGCTCCCACTTGAACTACGTTCTCCGCCGATTTCCGTTCGGAGAGCGCATGGCGTAGCAGTGAGAGAAGGTCACCTTCCGTCAGGTTTTGCGGAGCGGCGTCTACTGAGCCAGTGCAGGAGAACAATGGCGCAGAGAGCGAAAGAGGGCCAACGCCACCCCGAGCGTTGAGGGCCTCTGCCAGAAGGCTGTTGGCGGCAGGATTTTCACAGCGTCGGAACCAGTGAGACGCAGTACGGGAAGGGACTTTCCGTCTTTCGAGACCATGCTGGCGAGCAGGCCGGAAACCGCAAGGTTCGTCCCGATGGCGATCTCCGGTAGGGTAAAGCCCGGCGACTCGACCCCGAAGTCTTTGCGTCCTGCGGTCGGAACCGCGATGCGAAGGTTTTCACATTGCAGGACAAAACCGTCTGCACTCTTCTCGACGACGCTGCCGGTCACATTATAGAGTGCGCCTGTCTGGAAATGTTTGCCGGACTGTAGGGTTTTCCGGAGGTCGAGCGGGGCGGGCAGAGCGGAGAGCGGGGCGATGTCGGTCAGGCGGACGATGGCGTGGTCAATCGTCGGCTCGTTCTCCACGAGGAGGAAGATGCCGTTCACCGCCACGATGTCGCCGGGCTGGAAAGGCGTCAGTGGGGCCTCCTCAAGCCGTACCCGCAGCGCGTTGCCCTGCGCGTCCTGAATATATAGATTGCCGGGGAACGTGTCGGTGCCGAGCGTCACGAGCATATTTTGCAGGCGGACGGGCGTCCCGTTGACGGCAGGCGGTGTTCCCAACAGCGACGCGAGGGAAGGTGTGAGTGGGATGGAGGGTCTGCCGAGCGTGAAGGGAACGGTTGTCACTTTGCCCGCCGCAATCTGCGCCTTCACCTCCTGATCGGAGTAGCCCTTCGCCCGAATATGCAGCCGGTATTCGCCGGGCGCGGCATCCACGAAGGCAAAGAAGCCCGTCCCGTCCGAGCGGTGCGTCAGCGTCTTGCCGTGTCCGCGCAGGGTCACGATAGCTCCATCCACCGGGGCCAGATCAGGCGTGAGGAGAAAGCCCTTCACGATTCCGGTCGTCGGCGCATCTTTCCAGGGCATCGGGGGCAGGGGAACGGCGGTGGGGAACGGGGCCGGTTTGGCGGTCGCCTGCGTCAGTGCCGCGTAAAAGTCGGGCTGATACTCCAGCTCTTTGCGCTTACCTTTCGCGTCTTTCTCTGCGCTTGCATTCGTTCCCGCGTAGGAGTAGAGCAGGACGCCATACGGCAGTTTGCCCTTCGCGCTTTTGGAACGTGCAATCTCCATCAACTCCAGGTTCTGCGGAATGGTATTGAACCATGTTCCGACCGCGACGGCTGCCGACCGCCGATACTGGTGATTCTTGACGAACTCGGCCCAGTTACGCTGCCAGTCGGTGTGAAAATCGGCCTGAAAATAGGTCATGGGGCAGGCCAGGTCTATCATGCCCTCGTCCAGCCAGCCGCGCCAGTCCTGCATCGTCCGGTTCATGGCGGCGGTCTTGCTCATCCACTCAGCCTCAGTGTGCGGCGCATCTCCCCAGGTGATGACAGCGGCGGAGACGACCAGTTTCGGGTTCACGACCGCCGCGTGGACATAGACCTTCCGCACCATATTCGTGACCTGATCGCGCCGCCACTGCTTCCAGGTTTCGTCCGCAGGGTCTGGCAGCTCTAAGCCCTCAATGCGCGTGATGTCCTTGTTGTCGCCCCACTGCTGTTGAAATCGCGCCACACTGACAGGATTGTAGCCCCACTCTTTGCCGCCGTAGCGCACGAAATCGAAATGGATTCCGTCCACGTCGTAGTGCCGGGCGACATCAAGGTAGACGCGGAATGTCCAGTCGGCGGCTCCGGGATTGCCGGGGTCAATCTTGGTGGCTTCGCCGTCGAAATCGCTGCCCTGCGGGTTCATCGAGAGCCATTCGGGGTGCAGATGCACGATATTGAAGGGGTTCGCCGCGTTACCGCCGACCGCGCATGTGTTGATCCAGGCGTGGACGGCGATGCGCGGCGACATGGCATGGGCTCTGGAGATGAGGTAGGCGATGGCGTCGAAATGGGTCTGGTCGTCTTTGGCCCAGGGTTCGTAGTGAGAGGCGTAGTAGGCGTCTCCGCCCTTCCGCACCTGCGCGAAAATGGCGTTGCAGTGGGTATCGTGCAGGCGCTGAACCAGCTCGTCCACCTGCTGCGGGGTCTTGATGGCGGGATTGAAGCCGTCCGCCCAGAACGCTCGCAGTTCAGGACGAGTGTCGTCGGCGCGAACGGAGATCGTACTCAGCACGAGGCCGAGCGCTAAGAGCAGACAGCGTAGCAGCATTTGTGTTTTCATACTGCTATGGTAGCCGTTTTGGTGGCTCCCGTCAAGACCCCCCCCCCGCATTTTCAGAGGCCGTGCCTCTATTTCCCCTTGACGATCCGAATGGACGTTATGCGGTCACCCAGTTCGATCTTGTCCATCACTTCCAGCCCTTTCACGATCTTCCCGAAGACGCAGAACGACTGATCGAGGGAGTGATTGGGTTTCAGATTAAAAAAGAACTGACTGTCGCCGCTGTCCACCTGATTCGAGCGTGCTAGCACGACGGTACCGCGCTCATGGGGCAGTTTCGGTTCCAGCGGAACCGTTTGCCCGGAACCGCCCGCCCCAATACCGTATCGCTCTGACACCTGTCTGTCCGACAGGCCATGCAGTTTAGAGCCGTCCATGCCGCGTGTTTTCGGGTCGCCTGCCTGAGCGATGTACTCTTTAATGACACGATGAAAGAGAATGCCGTCGTAAAATTTTCGATTGGCAAGAGCGACAATATGCGCGACAGTCTTCGGGGCCGCCTGCGGCAGAAGCTCGATGTCGATAGTACCCCGTTTCGCAATCACCAGCGATAGGTGCGGATTGGGTTTCATCGTAGTGGGGCCGTTGCCGGGCAGTTGTCCAAACGCCGATACCGCCCACGACAGCGCCAGCGCGGCCAGAAGCAGCGGAGCCAACCGGCGAATCATACGTGCGCCGGAAAAGACCGAGAGTAGAGAAGCAGACATCAACATCTCCTTGATGCGAACTCAGGAAAACCTGTCGGACAGACGAATGCCGGACAGAACTCTGTCCGGCAGCGTCCTATCCGGAGGCATTCCTACTTTACAGCGGGGTCGTAAATCTGAAAATGCTTGATTTCATCGCCGACTTTGATTTTGGACACCAGATTGGCCCCTTTTGTAATGCGTCCGAACACGCAGTACTTATAGTCGAAATCCGGATTGTCGTGCAGGTTGATATAGAACTGACTGTCACCGCTTTCGGGGTCTTCCGTGCGGGCCAGACCGAGGGTGTACGTGAGGTTGGGCAACTGCTGTACGACTTCCAGGGGTACGCTCGAACCGGAGCCATGCGAACCGATACCCAGGTCTTTGAACTGCGCCGGGTCTGCGTCCTTGGAGGTCGGGTCACCCAACTGGACAACCAGGTCATCCACGCGGTGAACTTTGACCTTATCCCAGAAGTTTTTGGCCGACAGCGCAGAAAGGTGTGCCACCGTCTTAGGCGCGGCGGTCGGGTAGAGTTCCATCTCGATCACGCCTAGCTTCTCGATCTCCAGCGTAGCCCGAATGGCGCTGGATTTCAGTTTGGTAAACTTCGCCTCCTGAGCAGGGTCCAGAGGGGCAGTCTGTTTCGGTGGTGCGGCTTTCGTCGGTTCGGCGGTTGGGGGAGGCACTTCGCTGGGCAGCGGGTCCGGGTGCGTCGTCCGCAGCGAAACAAGCGCCGCGAGAAGAACACCACCGAGAATTAAACAAAAAATTGCGATAGCTGGACGCATCCGTTCAGGTCTCCTTCTTATCGGGACGCGGCTACGCTGTCTGACTACATCGCAGACGGAGACCCACGTCCCGGAAACATCTCTACTCACTCTGTCGTATACGCTACGATCCTTCTCCCCGATACGGGCAGTCGGCAAAGAATCGTTTCGGCCTGCCTATTCCGCAATGTTCGGCCATCCCAGAGGGCGCAGCGGATCAGGCACGTAGATTACCGTTGGGAAAGCCCAGGGATAGGCACAGTCGTAACCGTATCCGAACGCGTAGGCATGAGGGCCGTAGAAGGGATCAGCATATCCATAGGGAAAGTAGAGGAAGTCCCGGTTCTCTCTGTTGTTCGCGTGAACAGACACCGTTCCGGCTTCCTGAGACTGCCGATACCGATCCAGGCTGGTAATTCCAGTCGTCGGGAGGGTTACCGTCGAGACACGATTCGGGTGCGTCGCGGACACCACAGGCGGTACGGCAAGCCGGACACTGTCAAAAATATCCGAGCCTTTCGCGTAGGACGTCGTCTCCTGACTCTTTTTGTCTTCTGTCACACCGCCCATTTTGGGAGGCGGAAACAGGCTGCCGAAATCCACTTTGCCCCTGTGCGTGGCGTGTCTGGCAGGTTTGCTGTCCAGAGGGTGGCCCGGCTTGCTAACGATAGGCGCGGTCTCCGCTTTGGGCGGTACGGACAACGGGGAACTGGTGTGCGCCTCGCTCTTCTCAGCAGGGGAAGGCGGCGGAGATGGCCGAGACCGGTTCGGCTGTGCCTGTGCGAGACAGGGGCACATCACCAGACTCGCGCAGGGCGCGATGGCACGGAAAGTCCTTCGGAAAAGCGCACGACTCTTCTGTGTGTTTGCCAGCATCGGGAAGTCTCCAATCTCCAGACGACAAGACAGCCATTAAAGAACGATACTCTGATTCAGACGTGTTCCAGACCATCCCGTGACGGACCAGTTCAGACAGTTTTTCTGTCTGCCTCTGCACTGCCACTAGTATACCTCAACGCCGGTGGAGGCAGCGACAAAACCAGAAATGCCGGTTGTCTGCGGACGATGGAGTATGTTATAATGGACTGGTGTCTGCCTGTTCGGGGTGTGAGCAGGCAGCGGAACGGCGAGGCGGGAAAGATGGCACAGGCACGGCAGGGACTGGCAAACGCAGTGAACGAGATACTGGTGCGACACGGGACAGACGGCAAACGAATGTCGTATCGTCAGGCCGAACGGCTCACCGGTCTCTCGCCCGCGACGGTGGGAGAGCTGGCAAAGGGCAACGCCCGCACCCCGGAGACGGTACGCCGTTTCGCGGTCGGTATGGGCGAAGACCTGGAGCGGCTGTTTCTGCTGGCGGGGTTTGTGCCGGACGAGGCCGACCGCCGGACTGTCTCCGCCGCCGCTCTGCCGAATGCAGAAGCCGCAGAGATACAGCCCGACGAACGGGAATGGCTAGGACGGTTCGGGCGGGCGCTGGCGAAGATGCCGCCGGGCCGAGAGCGCGACCTCTGGAAAGACGGACTGCGCCGTGATACGGAACTGCTCGAATCGTTCTTGCAGCGTCTGAACGCGCAGAGTGATCGCCTGGACACAGGAGGAGACGGAAAGTGACGGATAAGCCCCCGGTTCGCCGCCGGAAGGTGGAACAGGAAGCCCACGACTGCGCCCTGCGTATGTTCCTGGAACTGACAGGAGGCAGGCCGCGCCCGGAAAACTGGTACGTCTGGTTTCTATGCGAACGGCACGGCGGCTCGCCCCTGCTCGATCCCTGTATGATCCCCGGTCAAATCGCCTACTGGGACGGGGAGGACATCGTGGTAGACGGCAGTGCGCTGCTGGAAACGGTGGTCGCCGCCCTGCCCGAAGAACTCGCCCACCGTCTTGCGTCCCACGAATCTCCCCGTTTCGAGCCGCTAAACTATCGTCTGCGCTCCGCCCACGCCGTCACCCGCACCGAGTTTCAGGAGATGGTCGGCCAGCGCGTCGCCGAACTCTTCGCCTCCAAACGCTTTTAATCCTTCACTTATCTTACTCTGGCGGGATGCGACGGACGAGGGGGCGACGGACTGAAGTCCCCGCTATTTGACCTCGGCCCAGTTTCCGAAGGAAACGTCCATGGTGTTAGGGCCACTCTCAGCAGTCAACGAACCTTGTCTCGTTGGGTTTCGTCCGAAGGTGGCGAGGCGGTCTTCGTCTGCGCCACCGTTACCCTGCTGTTCCCTGCAAGCAGCGTCAGCGCTGCCAGTCCGACCGAAAGCACGACAGCGACGCTTCTTAAGTTCACAAACGGAGCGGACATCGCACTTCTCCCTGCCTCACCTTCCGCCGACGAACAACCCACGGTCTTCTCTCTGCCAGCGATTTGCGTGGTTGCCTGTGTAAGGTGAGGCCGTATCATTGTCGGCCTGCGTGGACACTCGGCGGAAGTACCACAGCATCCGAGCGCGTTAGATTTTAATCACCGAGCGGATGACGTTGCCGGTCTCCATCGCGTGGAAAGCGTCTTCCACATCGTTCAGGGTAATGGTGCTGGTCACCATGCCGTCGAGGTTTAGTTGGCCGTCGAGATAGAGTTGGGCAAGCAGCGGGAAGTCGTGGGAGGGCAGGGTATCGCCTGCATGGCAGACACAGATGCCCGTCTTGTTCCAGTAGACTCCGGTAGACATATCGCCGAGGTTGAGGGTCACGGCGTCGTCGGCGGCAGGAAAACCGATGGTCGTCGCCGTGCCATTGTAAGAGAGCATACGGACGGCCTGCTCGATGCAGGCGGGAATCCCCGTCGCCTCGTAGGCGAACTCGACGCCGCCATCCCAGCCGTCCTCCGTCAGGGCGCGAACCGCCGCAACGGGGTCACCCTCTTTTGCGTTAACGACGTGGGTCGCGCCATACTGCTTTGCCCACTGGAGTTTGACCGGGTTCACGTCCACCGCAATAATCATCCGGTCATGGGCCAGCCTCGCGCCCTGAATCACGCTGAGGCCGACGCCTCCACAGCCCACGACGGCTACCCGTGCGCCAGGCCAGACTTTCGTCGTGTTCATCGTCGCGCCAACCCCCGTAATGACTCCGCAGGCGATGAGGCAGGCTTTGTCCAGGGGCATCTCCGCAGGCATCTTGATCGCCGCTTTGCTGTGAACGACGGTATGGGTGCTGAACGTCCCGCAGCGCAGTACCTGCGAGCAGAGAGCGCCATCTCGTTTGCGGCGTATGCGCTGTTTCGGTTTCAGGGCGGCGTAGCAGTGGCGCGGGTCGCCGCGCCGACAGGCAGGACACTGCTCGCAGGGAGCGCGGTAGGCCAGCACAACAGGGTCACCGGGCTTCAGGTGCGTGACGCCTTCGCCTACGCTCTCCACATAGCCCGCGCCCTCATGTCCCAGCACGATGGGAAACGGCATCCCATTGCCTTTCAAATTCTTAATGGTCAGGTCGGTGTGGCAGACGCCGCTCGCTGCCAGCGCCACCCGCACCTCCCCCGGCCCCGGGTCCTCAATCGTGATCTCTTCGAGCGTGGCGGGCGTTCCCGCCTCATTCAACAGGACAGCGCGTCCCTCCAGTGTCGGCATGGCATCGGCTCCTTCATCGGAATTCCAGGCTCTGTCTACAGCACAGGCCACGTTACGGTTTCACCGGCTATGTTCTGAGCGAGAAGAAGTTTTTCCTGCACAAAAAATCCGCCCGTAAGCAGAGGATTCCGGGGAGATGTGGCGAATACTTAAAGAAGGGCCGACCGCACCCGAAGGAACTAAATGGAAGAAGCAATTGCGGCTCCCACTGCGCCTGACCCCGAAATGGCACTGGTCGCTGCGCTAAGACATGAAGTCGAGACGCTCCGCATCGAACGCGAACGCCTCCAGGTGCAGGTGGCGACGCAGGCGGAAAACGTGCGGAACTGCCGACGTGATCTGCGTCTCCAACATATCGAGATGCGCCATGTGGTCGAGCGTCTTCAGACGCTGGCGATGACCGACGAAGTGACCGGCCTCTACAACCGCCGCGCTTTCCGAGAACAGCTTGTGCAGCAGGTCGCCCGGTCACGGCGCACACAGGCTCCCCTCGCGCTGCTGATTCTGGATCTGGACAATTACAAACAGGTCAACGACATTCACGGTCATCCGGCAGGCGATGCTATTCTGCGTCTGGTCGCCGACTCTCTGAAAGAGAAGGTGCGAGCGGCGGGCTTTCTGGCTCGCTATGGCGGCGATGAGTTCGTCTTGCTGCTGCCCGATACCGATACGGACGGCTGTCTGATCCTTGCGGAGCGTCTTCGGGATGCCATTGAAACCACCAATTACCAGGGGCTTTGTCTGACGATAAGCATCGGTGCGGCGCAGTATCTTCCGGAGATGCAGGATGAAGTCGAACTGATTGCCGCCGCCGACCGGGCGCTCTACACCGCGAAAGCGACCGGACGCAATCGGATCATCGTATCGGACGAAACACTTGGTGAGGACGATCCTATGCTGGCTGCCCCGGTTACTTTAGAGAGTGTTATCGAGAAGGAACAGGAGCGTGCTCTCGCCGACCTCGCCGCGCTTTGCGCCCTGCCCAGTGTCTCCGCGAAAGGCGAATCGCTCGAACCCTGTGCCGAGATGGTCGCCGCGCTGATGTGGGACGAAGGGCTTGTACCGCGCATCATCCCCGTTCCCGGTGGCCCGCCCGTCGTCTTCGGAGAGGCAGTGGCGGACGATCCCCACGCGCCCACCGTGCTCTTCTACAATCACTACGACGTGCAGCCTGCCGAACCGCTGGAACTCTGGGAATCGCCTCCTTTTGAACTCACCATTCGCGACGGTAAAGCCTTCGCTCGCGGCGTTGCCGACGACAAAGGCCACATAATCTCCCGCCTGCTTGCGCTTCGCGCCATTCGCGCCATCAACGGCGGCAAATATCCCTTTCATATCAAGTTTCTGGTCGAAGGCGAGGAGGAGGTTGGCAGCCCGCATCTCGGCGCATGGATCGAGCAGAACGTCGATATGCTCAAGGCCGATTTCTGCATCTGGGAAGAGGGCGGCACCGACAACGACGGCAACCCCTTCCTCTACTGCGGAATGCGCGGCATCGCCTATTTCGAGCTGACGGTAAAAACCATCGCCTACGACGCCCACTCCGGCAGCAGAGGCTCGCTGCTCCCCAATGCCGCCTGGCGACTGGTCTGGGCGCTCGCCTCGCTCAAAGATATGAACGAACGCATCCTGCTTCCAGACCACTACGCCTCGGCCCGTCTCGCCAGCCTGCGTGATCTCGAACTGCTCGCCGCGCTCCCCAACGAAGACGCCTATCTGCGCGAGCAGTTTGGTCTGCCGGAAGGCGGCTTCCTGGGCGGAGTGCAGACGCAGGGAACGGAACTTCAGCGCCGCGCCGTCTTCGAGCCGACCCTCACCATCTGTGGCCTCGACAGCGGCTGGCAGGGCGCAGGCGCCAAGACGGTTCTGCCCGCCGAGGCGAAAGCCAAAATGGATTTTCGTCTCGTCCCCGATCAAGACCCCGATACCGTTCACGCCTCACTGCGAAAGCACCTCGACGCGCAGGGCTTCTCCGACATCGAAATCCAATACCTTGGTGGACAGCGGCCTGCCCGTGTAGACCCCGACCATCCGCTTGTTCAGCTCGCCGCGCAGACCGCCGAAACGGTCTATGGCAAATCGGCACGCATCACGCCGCTGATCGGTGGCTCTGGCCCGATGTGGTGGTTCAGCGGCTATCTGGGCCTGCCCGTCACCAGCCCAGGCATCGAATATCCCGGCGTTCGCGTCCACGCCCCCAACGAAAACATTCGCCTTACCGACTTCACCCTCGGTACGCTTCACCTCGCCCATCTGCTCTCCCGCATCGAGGAGGCGCGAACCGGTTAGACTGGAAGTTCGTAACGTGAGCCAGAGAGTTTCACGAACCACTTTAGAAAGCGCATGATTTCGTGCGACAGAGGAGGAATTTGAAGCGGGCCGTCGCATCTGTAGATAGGAACGGTTTGCGACCGTCGCGAGCATAAATGCTTTTATAGGACGTTTGCCCTTGTAGGGAACGAGAACCGTCTTCTCGCGAATAAACGCTCTCCGCATCAATGCTTTTATCAGTTTTGCATTCCGATTTCTCTTTCACAGGGAGGAATTCCCCGCTTGGTCATGGAAATGCAAATGGCCTGCTAAAAGAGAAACCAATGGGGGATATCGTATATGGTTAAGAGTGCAGCGAAACTGATTGGTATCGCTTTACTAATGATGGCTGTCGGAGCGCCATTAGCGAAGGCTACGGACGACATGAAGGGAATCCCTGCGGCCGTGGCAATAGGCGTTTCGATACTATTGTGTATCGCTGGCGCGGCCACGTTTCTCTATGGTTTGTTCAAGCTGATCGCAGGCCTCATCAAGCGGACATAATTCTCCGGCAATTAGCCCTCCGAGAGGCCACCGGGGCCTATACGAGTGAGCAAAACGAAGTCAATCGAAATCCTTAAACGGCAGTCTGTTCGGCCTGGCTTCGGGCCATCAGCACGTCGATCACCCGGTCGAGTTCCGAAGAAACCGTCGGGCTCATCTCTTTGCGATTCAATGCCTGCAAAAGTGCCGCCGTTGCCGATGTGCCGATCGCTTGGACCGCTTTCAAGGCGAGCAGTTTGGTAGCCTCGGGCGCCCGTTTGAACGTAACCAGTTTCGCGAAGGCGGCAGAATGTGTTTCCGGAAGCTCGCCCGGTTGGCACGTGACAACGCGTTCCAGCAAAGTCGGCAACGCCGTAAGCGCTTCCGCGCCGACATCCGTAGGGCGTGCGTGCGGCTCTGATATGGCCAGATCAGCGACCACAGACGCCCCCTGCGAAGAATTCAGTATCGACAGTGTTGGCAGATAGATTCGGTACGCCGGACTGAGGTTCGAGGAGATCACAACGCCGAACAGAGCCCCCACGCATCCCGACACAGCAGCATTGGCGTTCATAGTGTGGTACTGATCGGTCAGGATCACGCAGACCCGATCTGCCTCCGCACTGCCGGGCGGCAGCGTCCGACAGAGGATGACCGCCGCCTGGTAGTGGGAACGGAACCTGCTGTTCGGCTGCTCCAGAAAGCCGATGATATCCGGGAAGACTGTCGGGGCGACGGATCGGCCGTCGCGCAGGGCTTCCAGGGCTTCCGTGATCGGTCGCGACTTACAGGTCTTAATTGCCTTCTGGATCAAACGCTCGTCCGCTTTGTTTAGAACGACTCGGGATACGGTTTGCAAGGATTCGGGGGGCATCGTAGATGATCCGTTCATAAAATAGGTTCAGGATGGAAGCAAACTAACAATAGCCATTGTACCTCAAACCGCAGTGCAATTTGAGCGATGCGGCGTGGGATGTCATCTTCAGAATTATCTGTCACCCAATCTTTAACATTATTTGTCACCCTCGGAGGCCATCACTGTTTTGCGCTTCTCATTCTTTGCCTGATCGTCGATGCGCACATACTTATAATAGGTATTGCGCGAGACACCCAGGATCTCACAGATTTCCGAGACCGAGCGAGAGGTATCGTTCTTGAGAGCGAGCGCGGCTTTCTGCTTGTTTGTGTCCATCACGCCTTTGGGACGTCCGCCCTTTCTCCCTCTCGCCCGCGCCGCCGACAAACCCGCATTGGTTCTTTCACGGATGAGATCCCGCTCGAACTCTGCCAGCGAAGCGAAGATGTGAAAGATGAGTTTGCCGCCCGAAGTGGTGGTATCGATGTTCTCTTGCAAGCTCTTGAAACCAATTCCTTGCGCTTCCATCTCCCGTACGGTCTCGACGAGGTGCGGAAGCGAGCGCCCCAGTCGGTCGAGCTTCCACACCACCAGCGTATCTCCCTGCCGACACTCCTTCAGCAGTTGTGTCAACCCCGGCCTCTCCGTTTTGGCGCCGCTGGCCGTATCGGTAAAAGTACGCTCACATCCCGCCGCCTTCAGCGCATCCCTCTGTAAATCGAGGTTCTGGTCGGTTGTAGAGACCCTGGCATAGCCGACAAGCATAGAAACATTCCTCCATTGCGTTTGTTGAGGTCTTTGTACCACGAAACTCAAGTGGTGTCAATCACTTTGCTATGTAGATTTCCTATACCAGTTCTGTGGTATGATATCGGCATCGGAATGGTCGAAAATAAGGACAGCCTTTCCCTAATGACCTGTACCACGAAAACGTTCGTTTTCGTGAACACGGGAAAAGGTGTTTTTCCCTGTCAAAGAGGAACCGGTCCCAGTCATGCAAACACCGCTCACGGAACTTACCGAACAGGAACGTGCTCTGGCAATGGAACGCTACCAGGTCCTACGTCCTTTTGTAGAAGAGGGCTTTCCCTTGGGGCAGGTCGCCCAACAGCACTCCCAGACATTGCGAACGCTACGGCGCTGGGTCGCTCGGTATCGAGCCGAGGGTCTGGCCGGATTAGCGCGCAAAGAGCGGGCGGATCAAGGAGAGCGGCGCAAGCTGCCCCCCGAAATGCAAAAGCTCGTGGAAGGATTGGCGCTGCAGAAGCCTCCTCTGAGCGCTGCTCTTATCCACCGTAAAGTAAGCGATCTGGCTCAATCACGGGGAGAACCCGTACCAAGTTACTCGCTCGTCTACGGCGTGATATGTGATCTCCCCAGAGCGCTTACCACGTTGGCCCATCAGGGAAGCAAAGCCTATTCCCAGACCTTCGATCTGGTCCACCGCCGAGAGGCGAGTGGACCCAATGTTGTCTGGCAGGCCGATCACACCGAACTCGATATCGTGCTTTTGCGTGAAGGTCAGGAGCCTGACAGACCCTGGCTAACAACCATCATCGATGACTACAGTCGCGCCATCGCAGGCTACTACCTTTCCTTTGAAGCTCCCTGTGCGCTGCATACCTCCCTGGCACTGCGACAGGCGATCTGGCGGAAAGAGGATCCCCGTTGGCACCTCTGTGGGATCCCTCAAATACTCTACTCGGATAACGGCAGTGACTTTACGTCCCACCATCTGGAGCAGGTCAGCGTCGATCTGAAGATCCGCCTCCAGCATTCTCTGCCAGGGCAACCGCGCGGCCGCGGCCGTATCGAGCGCTTCTTCGGAACGCTCAACCAGATGCTGCTCTCAGATTTGCCTGGCTATACGCCTTCCAAGGGCTCCGAACGGGGAAAACCTCAACTCACGCTGCCTGCCTTTGAGACGCAGTTCCTCAAGTTCCTGCTTGACCTCTACCATGTGCGCGAGCACGGCGATACCAAGATGCCGCCCCAAGCCCGCTGGGAAGCTGGCGGGTTTCTGCCGCAGATGCCCGAGAGCCTCGAACAACTCGACCTCTTGCTGCTGACGGTACCCAAGGGACGCAAAGTCCGTTCGGATGGAATCTGGTTTCTGGGAATGCGCTACATTGATCCGACGCTGGCGTCCTATGTCGGTGAGGACGTGGTGTTGCGTTACGATCCGCGCGACATCGCTGAAGTGCGTGTCTTCTACCAGAACCGTTTTCTGTGTCGTGCCATCTGCCAGGAACTGGCTGGGGAGACCGTGCCTTTGCGCGAAATCCTGCGCGCTCGCAATCATCGCCGCAAGGAGTTACGTCAGACGTTGCAGGACCGCCAGCGTACGGTAGACACGCTGCTGGAACTGCGGCGATGGACGCCAACCCCACCAGAAGAGACCGCAACGGCGCAGCCGACAGTAGAGCCGGCGCCGCCGCGTCTCAAGCGCTACTTCAATGAGTAATGCTGCCGAAGCCAACTTCATCGTGACACGCGAGTATCGCCGGTTCACCGAGTTCTGCGATGCCTGTCGCCGCTACCGCTACATTGGCCTGTGCTATGGCCCGCCTGGTGTCGGCAAAACGCTATCGGCCCGGCATTATGCCACCTGGGATAGCGTGGAAGAGTTCGATCTCTACGATGTCGCCAGGACGGAAAGGTTGGCAGCGGTCTTGCCCTGCGAGACTATCTTCTACACCCCCGGAGTGACGAACTCGCCAGGACAGATCGAGCGCGACATCCATCAGCGCCGTGGCCACCTCCAATCCATTCGCCAGGAACCGCTTCGCCTGGAAGAAAATGGGGTATTGCATCAGATCCAACAGCGCGAAGACGAGGTGCGTCGTCAGGCGTGGCAACGGGATTGGTTTCATGCTCCCCCCGAAGAGCCAGCAGAAACAGGTCCTGGTCGCGCAGAGGTGGTGCGGGCTTACCATGAGAAGCGCAAGGCGATCCCGGACCCAACGACCCTGCTCGTGGTGGACGAAGCCGACCGGCTAAGAATGGCAAGCTTGGAACAGATACGTGCCATCTTCGATGAGGGCGGAATCGGCGTCGTGCTCTTGGGGATGTCCGGGCTTGAAAAGCGGTTGGTCCGTTATCCCCAGTTCTATTCGCGTGTTGGCTTTGTTCATGAGTTCCGCGCATTGAGTGTTGCGGAGGTGCGGTCGCTGCTGGAGCAACACTGGAAACCCACGGAGGTCTGTCAATCGCTGGAGGGGATCATGAACGAAGAGGTGTTGGTAGCTATCGTGCGGATAACCGGCGGCAACTTCCGCCTGCTACACCGTCTTCTTTCCCAGATCGCGCGGGTCATGGAAATCAATGCCCTCTCTACAGTGACTTTGCAGGTTGTGGATGCCGCACGCGAGAGCCTGGTGATCGGTACTGTGTAAGCAAGGTGACAGATAATTCTGAAGATGACACCGTAGGGCAACAGAAGATTTCTTCGATGTAAGATGCATTTTTTACTGAGACGCCGGGAACAGGGACTGTTGAAGGTGGTTGAAGAAACCAAGTCCCCGTTTCTGGTTCTGCACGAATGCCCAGAGTATTCATAGAGTAAAGAGAGTACTACTCTGCCTGAAATGGAACCGACAGGCAATCCGAGGTCGAAGGGAGGGCAAAGGTGCGACCGTATATCAAAGCCAATCTAATTCCACTGCCGACTTGGGCGCGTGAACCAGTGATAGAATTTTATGAAGATGAAGAGGAGGCAAAGAAGGCAGTACCAGCCTTTCAGCCGCACATGAGCGCCATTCTCACGAAGATCCATGAGGAGATCGAAGCCTTCTTCAACAACCCGGATTGCACCTATGACGAAGGGTTTCCGAAATGGGCACGGCTGACGGGGGAATACTACTGGAGCGGGACTGGGTACATTGAATTTCTAGAAGGCGTAAATCCTCGTCCCCATTACAGGTTATCCTGGCTTGTAGCCTGCTTAGAAAAGCAGTGGCTTGAAAGCCAGAAAGACTTCGATTATCTAGGACTTGATGCGACTGTTATGCTCTGGTGGGATACAGGGGAGTGGGAGTTTCTCGGATTTGACACAAGCTCAATTTAAACGAGGGGAGCGGTATAAGTGCAGGGTGACAAATAATGTTGAAGATTAGGTGACAGATAATTCTGAAGATGACACACTGGAAATGCTCACACAGAGGTTCCCGTGACCGGACCTGAACGACTTCACGCTCGGAACCCACCACCTCGCCCACCTGCTCGCCCGCATCGAAGAGGCGCGAACCGGTTAGGCTGGCGGGCAGGGCCATGAGGGATGCCCGAATCAGGGACTGAGGCTTTCGGGGTATACTTACCGCATGGCGGAACAGGCAACGCAACCGAAAACAGCAGAGAAAGAGACGCCTGCGGCAGAGCCTCGCAAATTTGCGGTCGTGGAGTTTCTGCGTAGTATCGTCAATTTCATCGGGGAAATCACCATCCTGGCTGGACGCGCCATTGCCTCGATTTTCCATGGCGGCTTCGATATGGGCGACCTCATCAATCAGATGGCCGCTGTCGGGGCCGACTCGGTCTGGATTGTCCTCATTATTACCGGCGCGACCGGCGCCGTCTTCTCCTTCTATATTGCCACCCTGACAAAGCAGTTCGGCGGCTTCAACCAGTTTGTTGGTGGGACAGTCGCCTACGGCTTCCTCAATGAACTCGGCCCGACGCTGGGCGGGGTAGGTCTGGCAGCGCGTTCCGGGGCCGCTATCGCTGCCGAGATCGGCTCGATGGTCGTCACCGAACAGGTGGATGCGCTGCGGGCGATGGCCGTCTCTCCGGTACGCTACCTCGTCGTGCCGCGTATGCTCGCCGCCGTCATCATGCTGCCCCTGCTGACTGTGTTGGGTGACATCGCCGGGCTGTTTGGCGGCTACCTCTTTTCGCTCGGCGCAGGCATCCCGCCCGAAGCCTTCTGGACCTCCGTCCATACCTATACCAAGTCGACGGACCTGCTGCATGGCCTTCTGAAGTCGCTCGTCTTCGGCTTCCTCATCGGGTTGGTCGCCTGCCAGCAGGGGCTTCGCACCAAAGGCGGCGCGACCGGCGTCGGCCGCGCCACCACCAGTTCGGTCGTGTTGTGTGTCGTGCTGATTTTTATCACCGACTTCTTTCTGGCGCAGGTCCTCACGAAGTGAATCGGAGACAACCACTGCTATGAGCGCCGTAACCGTCCGCAATCTCAGCTATGAGGTTCCCAACAAGCGAATTTTGAGCGACATCAATCTTGACATCGCGAAGGGGGAGATCGTCTCGATCATGGGGCAGTCCGGCAGCGGTAAGACCACCCTGCTCAAACTCCTGACCGGCCTGCTCAAACCGACTTCCGGGCAGATACACATTGATGACCAGGAGATCGCGGGCCTCTCTGAAACGGAGATGGACAAGATGCGGCTCAAGATTGGTCTGGTTTTTCAGTACTCCGCGCTCTTCGACTCGCTCAATGTCTACGACAACATCGTGTTCGGCGTGGTAAGGCATCGCCACCGCGTTCCCAGAGCGGAACTGAACAAACTGGTGCACGACCGGCTGGCGGAAGTGGAGCTGGAAGGTCTGGAGAAACGTCTGCCCTCGGAACTCTCGGGAGGAATGCAGAAACGGGTAGGGCTGGCCCGCGCTCTGGCAATGCAGCCCTCCATTGTCTTCTACGACGAGCCGACGAGTGGCCTCGATCCCATCACCGCGAACACCATTGACGAACTGATTATGCGTACCCGCGAACGTACCGGCGTCACTTCCGTCGTCGTTTCGCATCATTTGCCCTCGATCTTTCGTATCTCAGACCATGTAGCCATGCTGCACAAGGGCGAAATCGTCATCTATGGCACTCCCGACGAGCTAAAAGCCTCGCCCAACCCCATCGTCCGGGAGTTCCTGCATCCCGAAACCCATCGGGTCGGCACAACAGCCCTATAGTGTATGAGGAGGATTCGGTATGGAATCGAGAACGGTAACGAAGGTCGGCAGTGTGGTGCTGTTGGCTCTCTTTGTATTTGGAGGTCTCTATCTCTATCTCTCTCACCTCAATCCCAATACCTACAAAGTCAAAGTTCGCTTCGAGGATACGCTCGGAGTGCAAAGGCAGAGTGTTGTGCGGATGCAGGGAGTTCCCATTGGCGAGGTGTCGGAAGTCAGCCTCGATCAGAGCCAGCATCCGCCTCAGCCGGTTGTGACGCTTGCCATCAATAACAAATATTCCATTCCCGAAGATTCCCAGTTCGTGATTGTCTCGGGCCTGCTCATCACCACCCCGCAGATACTCGTCAAGCCCTCCGACAAATCCACCTATCTGACCAGGGACAATAACGCGACCGCCAAAGGCGAAAAGCCGACCGGGGCGCTTGCCAGTCTGGATCCGAAACTGGAAGAGGCCGTCCAGAACAGCACGAAACTCGTCAACGATTTGCAGACTCAGTTGAACACCACCTCCAGCAAACTGAACGATGTTCTCGACCGCACGAAGGGCCTGCTCGACACGACGACCAAAACCGTCGCTTCCACGCAGAATATCGTCGGCGATCCCATCCTGAAGACCCGTCTGCTCACGACGCTCCAAAATTTTCAGGACGCCTCTGCCAACGCCAAAAACGCCTCCGACGATCTGCGCGTCCAGTTGAAAGAGACTATCAAAGGCAGCCGGGGCAATCTGGATAAACTCACGGCGAAACTCAACGATGTCCTCGATCACGTGGACACGACGATTGACGACACCAATACGATCGTGAAGAAACTCACCGAACAGGTCACGGACCCGCGTCTGCAAGGTTCGCTCCAGGAGACGGCGGAACTGGCACGTACCACCCTGGCCCGCTTCAATCAGATCGCCTCCGACATTCACGAATTGAGCGGCGACCCGAATTTACAGTCGAACTTGAAGTCTAGCGTTGCGAATCTCCAGGAGATCACCGATAAGGGCAAGGGCGTAGCCGACAAGGTGGATACGCTGCTCGGAAAGCTGACCAGCACTGGCTCAAAAGGGCCGCGTGTCCCCAAAATCGAGGTACTCGCCAATGTATCCGAACAGCTCAACCCGACACGCCTGCGGGTAGATGTAGATGCCCGCGTTCCCTACAGCAAGAACGGACTCATTGATGTAGGCTTTTACGATCTGGGGCAGAATACGCGCCTGAATCTCCAGGCCGGAACTAATATGCTCTACAATCCGAATCTCCAGCCCGGTCAGTCCGCCGATTCTCTGTGGCTGCGCTACGGCCTCTATGCCTCGCGTCTGGGGGCGGGCGTTGACTACGAATCGCAAAAAGGCTACGGTTTTCGGGCGGATCTGTGGGATACCAGCCGCCCTCACCTTGACGCGAAGGCCCTTTTTAGGGTAAAACAGAACGCTTCGGTGTGGCTGGGAGCAGATAACCTTCTCCGCACCCCCATTCCGATCATCGGCTTTCAGATAAAACAGTAACTGCACCGATTTTCCCGATACAGGAGAGCTTCCAGATGAAAGTGATTTTGACCCGCGACGTGCCGAAGGTCGGCAAGGACGGGGAGATTCTCGCCGTTGCGGACGGCTATGCGCGGAACTATCTGTTCCCCCGCCAACTCGCCGTCGTCGCGAAAGGCGCGGCCCTCAAACAGCACGAGTCCCGCATCGCCCGCGAAGTCGCCAAGACCGCCGCGCTGCTCACCGCCGCGCAGTCAAACGCGGAGAAACTGCGAGAACAGTCCTTCCAGATCCTAGCTAAGTCTAATCCCAAGTCTAACCGGCTCTTCGGGGCGATCACCGAGGCCGATGTCGCCGAAGTTATCCAGAAGACGCTCGGGATTGAGGTGGACAAACGCCGTATCAGCCTCATTGATCCGATCAAAGTGACTGGAATATACGACCTGACGGCGCGTCTGCACCCCGAAGTCGTTGTTCCGTTCAAGGTCGAAGTCGTGACAACGGAAGTGCTGGAAGGTCGTGAGAAGGCCCGCGTTGCTGCCGAGGCCGCCGCCGTCAAGGAAGCCGCCCGCGTCGCCGCTGCCGAAGCCGCCGCACAGGCCGCCGCCGAAGCCCGCGCCGCCGCTATCGAGGCGCGTGGCGACGAGCCAGTCCGTGAGCGCCGTCCGCGCCGCAACTATTCGCTACTGGACGAGGCCCCCGACGCCGAAGGCTAGACTGCCTTTATCAGAATTGACAGGATTTCTGCTCACCGAAGCCCCGAAACAGCGGGCTTCGGCCCGGCTTACTCCCCTCTACAGGCGGAGTCTGCCCGCGAACGAAATCCTGTCAACTCTTTTGTATTCGCTCTGACCGCTGTTTTTCCCCGTTCTCGCTTCATCTTTCGCCGTGGCAATCCTGTCTTTTGGAGGGCGTTCTCGTGGCATCCGACTATCTGGGGTCGTTTGATCGTGTTCCCCCGCAGAACCTGGAAGCGGAGCAGGCCGTGCTCGGTTCGATGCTGATCGAACGCGCAGCGGTCGAACGCGGCTCGGAACTGCTCCGCCCGGAAGACTTCTACCGCGACGCCCACCGCTACATTTTCGAGGGGATGTTGGCCCTCACACAGCGCGATGAGCCGGTAGACCTCATCACCCTGACGGACGAACTGCGTTCGCGGGGTCAGTTCGATACGGTCGGCGGGCTGATCTATCTCCAGAACCTGATGGAAGCGCCTTCTACTGCGGCAAACATCGAGTACTACGCCCGCCTCGTGGAAGAGAAGTCCATCCTGCGCCGTTTGCTGGACGCGGGAACGCAGGTGCAGGGCCTCGCCTACTCCGAGTTCAACAATATCAGCGAGGTGGTAGACCGCGCCGAGCAGATCGTCTTTGAGATCGGACGCCGCCGCGCAGGACAGTTTTTCAAGCCACTCCGCCCACTCCTCGATAAGGAACTCGACCGCCTGGACAGCCTGGACGCCAATCGCGGCGCCCCAACAGGTCGCAAAACGCCCTTCGACGATCTGAACTACAAAACTGCGGGCTTCCAGCCGAGCGACCTTATCATTATTGCTGCCCGTCCGAGTATGGGCAAATGCCTGAAATGGGACACTCTCATTGATGACCCGGAGACGGGGGAACGCCGCACGATAGAAACGTGCGTCCAGCGCAAAATGCCATTCGTCTGGGGGCTTTCCAAACAGGGGTGTGTCCGCAAGACCGCTGTCTCGGACTGGATTGACAGCGGGCAGAAGCCCTGTTTCCTCGTCCGAACGCGCACCGGTCGTGGCGTCGAAGTGACCGGGCATCATCCTTTCCTGACCAGCGAGGGCTGGAAACCTCTGCACTGCCTCGAAATCGGAACGCTGATCGCTGTTCCCCGCGTCGTTCCCTGCGCTGGCAGCGACGACTCTTGGTCGCCGAATCGTGTCCTCTCACTCGCCTCCCGCCTGCACTGCTCCACAGAGCCGAACGAACGATTCCCCGAAGAGGTCTGGGGATGGGAGCGGACTCGGCTGGCAGAACTCATGCGCGGATTTTTCTTCCCCGTCCCCAAGGCATCTGTTCCTGAATCGCCTCATGCGTTCAAGACGCATAGCCGGGAACTCGCGCAGGATGTTCAGCACGCGCTTACGCGGCTTGGTATCGTCGGGAAACTGAGGCATGAAGGGGAGCAGACATGGTGTGTCGAGATTGCCGAAACAGACTTCCTTGCCGCTTGTCTGGCAGGTGAGCCAATTCACGGTGAGCAGCAAGAGGGTCTTCCCTCCGCTGCCAGTGACATCTATTGGGACGAGATTGTTGCGATTGAGGCGACGGGGGTGCATCAGGTCTATGATCTAACGGTGCCGGACGGGGCGAATTTTATCGCGCAGGACGTGTGTGTGCATAATACAGCGCTGACGGTGCAGATGGCGCAGTATGTTGCGCTGAACGAGAAGCTGCCGGTGGCGATTTTCAGCCTGGAGATGTCGGCGGAGCAGTTGGTGACCCGTATGATCTGCTCGGAGTCGAGGGTGGACGCGCATAAGCTGCGGACGGGGTTTTTGCAAAGCGACGACTGGCAGCGGGTGGGGGAGGGGATTCAGCGGCTGGCGGAAGCCCCGATCTTCATTGACGATTCGCCGGACATCTCCGCACTGGAGATTCGGGCGAAGTGCCGTCGGCTGAAAGCGGAGCAGAAGGGGCTGGGGATGGTGGTCATTGACTACCTTCAGTTGATGCGGTCGCACAAGCGCACGGAGAACCGCAACCAGGAGATTTCGGAAATCGCCCGCTCAACGAAGCAGATGGCCCGCGAACTGGAAGTACCGGTGATCGCGCTGTCGCAGTTGAGTCGTGCTGTGGAGTCCCGCCCAGACAAACGCCCGATGCTCTCCGACCTGCGCGAATCGGGAGCGATTGAGGCGGAGGCGGACATCGTCATGTTCATTTATCGAGAGGCTTATTATAAGATGAAAGAGGCGAGTTCAGCGCAGGAGGATCAGGCGCAGCAGGGGAGGGACTGGCAGGAGCGAGACAAGGAGAAGCTGGAGGTGGCGGAGCTGATTATCGCCAAGCAGCGTAACGGCCCGACCGGCCCGGTCAAGGTCGGGTTCCTGCCGCACTATGCCCGGTTCGAGAATCTGGCACCGGGATACTATGACGATGGCGACCGTGAATAGACGGAAAGTGAGGCCGAAGATGCGCGTGCTGGTGGTGGGGGGCGGCGGGCGCGAACACGCGCTGGTCTGGAAGATTGCACAGAGTACGCTGGTCGAGAAAGTCTATGCGGCTCCCGGCAACGCGGGGATGGCGCAGCAGGCGGAGTGCGTTCCTATCGCGGCGACCGACATCGCGGGGCTGCTGGATTTCGCCGAAGCCAACAAAATTGACCTGACGGTGGTGGGGCCGGAAGCGCCTCTGATCGCTGGAATCGTGGACAGGTTCGAGGCGCGGGGACGGCAGATTTTTGGGCCGTCTACTGACCTGGCACGGCTGGAAGGCAGCAAGACCTTTGCGAAGAAGCTGATGCAGGCGGCGGGCATCCCAACGGCGGCGTTCTGGACGTGCCGTTCGCTGGCGGAGGCGCAGGCGATAGTCCGTGCCTACTATACGCAGCATGGCCCCAATGTCGGTATCGTCCTGAAAGCGGACGGGATCGCGGCGGGCAAGGGGGTGCTGGTCGCGGACAGTCAGGCGGAGGCGGAGGCGGGCCTGCTGCGGATCATGGGGGAGCGGGTCTTCGGGACTGCCGGGGATGTGGTGGTCATTGAGGAACGTCTGTACGGCGAAGAGGCTTCGATCATGGCGATCACGGACGGCGAGACAGTCGTACCGCTGGTGCCGTCGCAGGATCACAAGCGCATCGGGGAGGGCGATACGGGGCCGAACACGGGCGGGATGGGGGCCTATTCTCCGGTTCCGACGATCCCGGCGGATACGGCGAGTATTGCGATGGAGCGGATTGTGCGTCCGGCGATTCGGGCAGTGCGCGAACTCGGGATTCCGTATCGCGGGGTTCTCTATGCAGGCATTATAGTGACGGCGGACGGCCCGAAGTGCATCGAGTTCAACTGCCGCCTGGGGGACCCGGAGACGCAGGCTGTGCTGCCGCTGCTGTCGAGCGATCTGGTCCCGCTGCTGCTGGGGGTGACGGACTGTACGCTGGATAAGCAGGAGGTCCAGTGGCGGGGCGGGGCGTCGGCCTGCGTGACAGCGGTCTCACAGGGCTATCCGGGCGAGTATGAGACGGGCAAGCCGATTTCGGGGTTGGAGACGTTCGGCGGTGAGGAGGACTGTCTGGTCTTTCACGGCGGGACCCGCCTGCATGACGGGGAGGTTGTGACGGATGGCGGGCGCGTCCTGAGTGTTACGGGGCTTGGCGAAGACTTGGGCAGTGCGGTTGCCCGCGCCTACGACGGTCTGCACCGCATACATTTTGAGGGGATGACGTACCGCCGTGACATTGCTGCTCGTGCGCTGAAGGGGTGAGGCGGCAGCCGTTACTATAGTTGGTTTCATTTTTGGCCGGCAGGTTATACTAACGGCACATGAGAAACTGGTGATTACGCGCCCGGAACGAACGGCAAGACCTCGTGATTTTGACGTGCCGTAGTATATGAGGATCGGCAGTAGAACAGCGCAGGAGTCACTCCGGCGCATACCTCACGGAAAACGCGATAACTTTCTGGCCTATGGCATTTCCGTCGCAAGACGTCTGCTTTTTAATGACGGGGAGGCAACCCCCGTCCAAACTCACAGGGGTTTCAACCGGCTGCCAAACCGGTCCCTCCCAACGCTTCTCTTTACCGGAATGCGGCAAGGTAGTCCTGGACGAACTGGCCGTAGGTGATGGGAAGGGAGCCTGTCACTTCCTGAACGGCGGGAGAGACACGTTCGGAATGGCCCGCTTTGTAGTAGTGCGATAGGTCGAGAATGCCGTCTACCTGCCACTCCGGGACGCCGTAACCGAGCATGGTCTTCTTCCAGTCCTCGTCTGAGGGGAAGACGGCGGTGATGGTCTTGCCGAGCGCCTCGGAGAGGATTTGCGCTCGCTCCGTCATGGTCATCGCCTCGCCGCCGCTCAGGGCGTAGACTTTGCCGAGATGCCCTTCTTCGGTCAAGGTCACTGCGGCCACCTTCGCAATATCGCGGAAATCTATCTCCGCGACACGGGCGTCGCCCACCGGTGAGGCAAAGAGATTGTGAGCCTTGATGGTCGGCGCATTACCGAGCATATTCTGCATGAATCCTGTTGGACGCAGGAAGGTATAGGGCAGACCCGAAGCGAGAATGCGCTTCTCGACAGTGTGATGCGGCCTGCCGAAAATCGTGCTGTCTTCGTCCGCGCCCCATACCGACATCTTGACCAGATGCGAGATATTCGCCTTCTGAGCCGCTGCAACGGCATTGTCTTCGAACTCTTCCAACTGAAGCGAGGGCGGGGAGACAAAGAAGAGTTTCGTCACTCCCTGGAGCGCAGCGTCTAGCGTCTCCGGTTTGCTGTAGTCGGCCTGTATGGACTTCATGCCCGCTGACTGCGCTTCTGCGACCTGCTCCGGCGAGCGGTAAGCGGCGGTAAAATCCACGCCGCGACTTTTCAATTCCCGGACGAGTTCCTTGCCGACGTTGCCTCCCGCGTTCAAGACCAAAATCATGGGGGTTCTCCTGTTCAGACTGAGAGTATCGAAAGCCTCACACTCCCTACTACGACACTCTTCCCCCTCCGGTTGCTGACCTGACCGAAAGAACAGCAAGTCTTCGTCTGCTCCTGACCGTCTGACGGACAGAGTGTTTCCGGCACCTATCCCTATCCTGTGCGGTTCCTGCCTCCCTACGGTGGAGAAGCTATTTCCGGGCAGCGAGAAGGAAATGGAGACTCTTTCGCAGAACGACGAAGCAGATTTTTGCGGCGGAGACACCGATCTCCGTGTAGGAGAGAGTATGTTGACACGACGTGATGTTGTTCTCGGCGGTACCCTGGCGGCGACCGCTGCCCTCAGCGCAGGCGCAGAGGCCAAACGCAAGAAACCGACGATGGCGCAGGCAGCCACCGATTTTCTGAACGCACTGGACGCCGAGCAGAAGAAAATCGCAAATCTGCCGTTCAACTCGGAAGCGCGGTTCGACTGGCACTATATCCCGAAGGAGCGTGGCGGGCTGCGCTATAAGGCCATGACCCCCGAACAGCAGAAAACCGCCCACGCCTTGCTGCTCGTCAGCCTGAGCAAGTCGGGGTATCGCAAAGTCGAGACGATTCGGCAGTTGGAGAATGTGTTGAAGGAGATCGAAAAAAGCACCGGCCCCACTCGCGACCCTGACCTTTACTACTTCACCGTTTTCGGCGAGCCGTCCGCGAAGGGAACCTGGGGCTGGCGGTATGAAGGGCATCACGTGTCGCTGCACTGGACTTCGCTGAAGGGCAAGATCATCGCGAGCAGTCCGCAGTTTCTGGGCAGCAATCCCGGCGAAGTGCGCTCCGGTCCGCAGAAAGGCACCCGTGTTCTCGCCGTCGAGGAAGACCTGGGGCGTGCGCTTATCAAATCCCTGAACGAGGCGCAGCGCAAAATCGCTCTCGTCAGCGACAAGGCTCCCGGTGACATCCTGACCGCTGCGTCCCGCAAGGCAGGAATTCAGGAAGACACCGGAATCCCGTACAGGGAATTGAACAAAGAACAGCAGGGGCTTTTTCTCACGCTGCTGGAAGAGTATGCGACCGTTCAGGTCGAAGAGATCGCCAAACAGCGTCTGGACGCCGTCCGAAAAGCGGGACTTGATACCGTTAAATTCGCCTGGATGGGCGGTACCGAGAAGGGGCAGCCGCACTACTACCGAATTCAAGGCGCTACGTTCCTCATCGAATACGACAATACCCAGAATGACGCGAATCACATCCACACTGTCTGGAGAGACTTCAAAGGCGATTTCGGCCTCGATCTCCTCGCGCTTCATTACAATACTGCCGACCACGATCATGGTCACGATGCTTGATGTGGCGCTGCAATCTCAACGCCGAGCCTCGCGCCTGACAGAATGAGAGAGGGGAGAAGCCATTTGGCTTCTCCCCTCTCTGACTCCGCAGCAAGCCTCTCGGTTTAGCGTCCCGGAGTGGGAAGGGCCATACCCGGCGTGGTATTCACGGTGGGCGTAACCTTCTTGGCGGTCGGGTCAGGCGGCATCACGCCTGCGGTGATCGGCGGGGGCGGCCCAACGGTATTGGCCTTGATAGTCCAGAAGACCACACCGACCGCCAGCACAATCGCGCCGACGGCCAGACCGATTGCGGTGGGCTGATTGATTTTCACGGCTTGCATCCTCCTCGCAGCTCAGAAGCGAACCGCCGCCATGCAAATCGAATGGCAGCGGCGCTGTCAGAATTTACAGTACGTCCGATGGGTCGGTAGACAGGTCCCAGTGACCGCCAAGGTTCGTTCCGACTCCATTGAAAAACCAGTTGAGATCGTAATTGGCGATGTTGTTGGTGCCGGTCACGAAATTGACCTTTGTCCATTTGGCATGACCGTCGTAGAAGAGGCCATTGGAGCCTTTGGAACCGGTGTCGGAACCGTTCCAGGCATAGGGGTCTTTTCCCCCTGCGTGCCAGCACTCCTCGATGAAGTAGGCGAGCTGGGCCGGGCGCTGGAGGGTGGCCAGACGAACGCCGGTGCCTGAGATAGAGGCATAAGTGTCATGGGCATGGCGCTGGTAATAGGAACCGCGCTCCGGGCCAGCGATCCAGCGCCCGACGTTGTTGTCACTCGGACAGAGGAATATCTGCACGTTTTTGACATAGGGCAGCAGACGGGCGGGGTAGCCCGCGACGACTTTCGTCGTTGTTGCGGTTCCGGGAGAGTAGAGGCGGATTCCCCAGCATGTGATGTGAGAGCCACCATAGTAGCCGTTGGCTTTGCCAATACTGGAACAGCCTGCGCCGTCGAGAGTATCTGTGGAGACCCGCGAGTCGGAGAAAGCCTCGTCGTAGTCTTGAGCATACATGATGGCAGCCGTGCCGATCTGTTTGTTGTTGCTCAGACAACTGGTTTTTCGCGCCTGTTCGCGAGCGCGGGCGAAGACGGGAAAGAGGATCGCGGCAAGAATAGCGATGATAGCGATGACGACTAGCAGTTCGATGAGCGTGAAACCACGCCGATTACGGGATACGCTGTACATGTTTCTTTACCCTTGAAGAAATGGTGACACGCGCAGTCACCGGAGAGGGTGGCAATTTGTCATGATTAACTTCCTTGCCGGGAAGCCTGCCGGATGCTTCGGCGCGTCCGAGGCTCTGCGTGGAGCTGTCGCGGCAAAACTGCGAGTTCGTTCGTCACCGGGTGGGCACTATAACGCAGAAACTGCCGCACAGCAGGCTATTGGGAAGTATACAGGAAAAACATACGGATGTCAACAGATAGCGGCATTATATGCGATAGAAAGCAATATTTTTCAGTTGAATCGCATTTCTATTGGATTGGAAATCTTCTGTTGTGGCGATATACGTCGGAGTAAAGTGCATATATGCAGGATAAAATCGCTGTCTGATGCGAAAATAGCCCCCCCTCATTGCGGGGGAGAAGAGATTTTTATGCGATAGGGTGTCCGCAGGGCATGGAAGGATGACTAGAAAAACGCCCTGATCTGCGGCAGATCAGGGCGGGGAGAGCGCAGAAATGTGCCTCCAGAAAATGTCTACTCCGTCTGGAAACGATCAGGGCATTCGAGCGAACTCCGGGAAAAGTTCGTCGTGAAGTTGTGCCGGTTGGTCGAGATGCGTTCTGCGTTGTGCATTGGCGGTATCGAGCATCAAGGGGAAGAACATCCCGGCTCCGGTCGAGACATTGTAGCCGCCGGGGGAGTGAACGCGGATATAGTTGCGTCCCAGCACGAGGTCTTCGTCCGTGTGGCAGCGTCGGATACAGTTCATCGTGAACATACGACGTCGCGTCCCGCCGCCCCAGGCAGAGTGATAGGTATCGTGGTTGAAAACGACGATGTCACCGGGCGTAGTTTCCAGCGCGACATTGCCGGGAAAGTCACGGGGCAAAACTCCGAATAGTTCCTCTGCCCTGTTCATCGCTATTTTGTCCTTGCGGACATAGTGGTCGGGATTCTGACTGCCGGGCAGGACGCGCAGACATCCCGTGTCCCGTGTGAGCGGGTCGAGATAGAAGGCGATTTTCACGGCGAAAAGCTGGCCCCAGTTCCCATCCGGGTGCCAACCGGTATCGCCGGAGTAGTAGTTTCCGTCCCCGCTACAATAACTGAAATCCTCGCCGAGCAGCCCGCCCAGAAGTCCAGTAATGCGCGGATCATCGAGCAGGGTGCAGAGCCGCTCTGTCCTCTCAATGGGAGCGCCGAACATCGTGCGTGTCGAGCCATCGTGGTTACGGCCGCCGCCAAAGTTCTGGATTGCAGTCTCAAATTCATCGTTTATCCAGCCCATCTCTTCGCGAGTGAAGAGGGCGGGCAGACCGAGGTAGCCGAAGGTATTGAAGAAGCGGACTTGCGGTTTGGACAGTTCCATAGTGGTCTCCACTGACAGTGTGCGTGATGCGGGTCAGGACGGCAGTTTCCAGGGAGCTCGGTAGGGGCGGCTCAACATTTTGGAGGCCTCCGGGTCGCCGATAATATGCTCCTTCTCCGGGTCCCATTTCAGCGAGTCACGGTGCAGGCGCATGGCGATATTGCCGAGATGGCAGATCGTGATCGAGCGGTGCGCGACTTCGACAGGCGCTATAGGCTCTTTGCGGGAGATCACGCAGTCAATGAAGTTGCGATAGTGGTGGTCACTCACATACAGGTGCGTCTCGTTCGGGCCAATGACGGAGTTCAAAATCTCCTTTGAGGAGGCGTCGTGTTGCCCCCGGTCGGCCCACACCCATCCGTCCGTTCCTTCCCAGGTCACACCGCCACGCTCTTTGTTCGAGACGATCATTTTCACGCCGTCCTTGTAGATGGCCTCGAAGTAGTAGTCGGTCGCGGTGTTCCAGAGCGGGTCGGGCGGGAACTCCGCTTTCTGATTCCGAATCTCGACCGGGCCAGTGTATTCCGTTCCCATACCCCACTGAGCGCAGTCGGGATGATGCCCTCCCCAGTCGGTCACCTGCCCACCGGAGTAGTCGTATATCCAGCGGAAGTTGACGAAACAGCGAGCGGGCGCGTACTCGGCATGGGGCGCAGGGCCAAGCCACGTCTCGTAATCAAAGCCTTCCGGCACCGGCTCCGGTTTCTTGTGGTCGCCCGTATGTCCGTAGTCGGGACGGCCACCGGGCAGACCACAGCGTACCGTCTTGAGTTTGCCGATGCGTCCATTGCGGACGAGTTCAGCAGCACGGCGGAAATTCTTATCGGAGCGCTGCTGACTTCCGGTCTGGAAAATCCGCTTGTACTTGTGAACGGCGTTGCTCATGGCGCGTCCGTCTGCGATGGTCAGGCCAAGCGGTTTCTGGCAGTAGATGTCTTTGCCCGCTTTGGCAGCGGAGATCGCGACGAGCGCGTGCCAGTGGTCCGGCGTCGCGACTTCGACCGCATCAATATCCTTGCGGGCCAGCACTTCCCGGAAATCAGCGTAGGTATCGCAGCCTTTGTAGGTTCCCGACGCTTTCTGGTCGGCATACGCCTGCTCGACCCAGAGTTTCGCGGGTTCCCTCCCTGCCACTGCGCCATCCCAGTAGCCGGGGCCTTCCTTGTTCACATCACAGACCGCGACGACCTGCACCCGCTCATCGCCCAGAAAGACACGCATGTCATTGGTTCCCTGGTTGCCCGTGCCGATGAAGGCCATCGTGATTCGGTTGCTCGGGGCGACCTTCCCATCGCGGCCCAGCGCGGCGGCAGGCACCACCATTGGAAACCCAACAGTTCCAACAGCAACGGCAGTGGTTTTGAGAAACCCACGTCGGGTTAAAGGTGTCTTTGAATCCATACTCATTCCTCCTGGCTTCTTCGTCGGTATGGTCTCAGTTTCGCCAGTTATGCGTGGTTTCCCTTTATCGGAAGGAATTGTGAGGAGGTTACGGGAAAATGCAGTTGTCCCGGTCAATATGTGACGGCAGGCTGAACCCTGTCGACAACTCACGCCGACAAAACCCATCAAGAGGACATATCAATATGCTTCTCCGCCCTTTCCGAGTTTCTATATTTTTCGCCCTCCTCACCGGAATACTGCTCAGTGTCGCGGCAAACAGTCAGAAAGCGCCTGCGCCGAAAATAGATTTCGCCCACGAGGTCCTGCCTGTTCTCAAGGCGCACTGCTTCCAGTGTCACAGCGGGGCGCAGAAGCAGGGCGGACTGAGTCTGGACAGCCGGGCGCTGATTCTGAAAGGCGGAGTCAGCGGCGCTTCGATGGTGCCGGGCAACGGAAGCAAGAGCCTGCTGGTGATGCGGGCGCTGGGGCAGGGAGGAAAGGCGCGGATGCCGCTCGGCTTCGCGCCACTGCCGGACGCGCAGATCACGCTGCTGCGAACCTGGATAGATCAGGGCGCCGACTGGCCAGAAACAACCACAAAGAAACACTGGGCTTATGTTAGGCCGGTGCGCTCAAAACTGCCGAAAGTGTCCAATGCGGCCTGGATACGCAATCCGATAGACGCCTTTGTACTGGCGCGGATGGAACGAGCTGGCCTGAAACCGTCCGCAGAGGCCGACAGAATCACACTCTTGCGCCGTGTCACTCTTGATTTGACCGGGCTGCCGCCCACTCCCGCCGAAGTGGATGCGTTTCTCGCGGACAGAGCGCCGAACGCCTATGCGAAGGTGGTGGACAGACTGCTTGCCAGCCCCCACTATGGCGAACGGATGGCGCTGCCCTGGCTCGATGCCGCCCGCTATGCCGACAGCAACGGCTTCCAGCAGGACGGCGACACCTACCAGTATATCTGGCGCGATTGGGTTGTGAACGCCTACAACTCCAATATGCCGTTCGACCAGTTCACCATTCAGCAGCTTGCAGGCGACCTTCTGCCCAACGCGACGGAAGACCAGAAGATCGCTACCGGCTTCAACCGCTGTCACCTGCTCAATGGCGAAGGCGGCGCGATAGCCGAAGAACAGCGCAATGTCATCCTCTTCGACCGCGTGGATGTGACCGCGACGACCTGGCTCGGCGCGACATTAGCCTGCGCCCAGTGCCATGACCACAAATACGATCCTCTGACGCAGCGCGATTACTACTCGATGATGGCCTTCTTCAACAACGTGCCGGAATCGGGAACGCCGCCCTTCGGGGGCCAGTATCGCATTGCGGAACCCGCCATGCTTACTGCCGGAGAAGACGACAAGGCAAAATTGAAGGCGTTCGAGGAGCAGATTAGCCGTGCCAAGAGTGAGGCAGCGACCTATACGCAGACCCACTCCGCCGATATAGACAAAGCCTGGCGAGCGTGGGCGGAAACCGCGCTGAAAGACGTGCCGCAAGCGCCGGGGCTTGACGCCTGGCAGGCTGTGGGGCCGTTCCCTGCCGCCAGTTTCGATGCCACTTACGACATGGCGTTTCCGCCGGAATCGGTAGTCAACGACGGCAAACTCCACTGGAACGCGCATCCCGAATGGGCGGATGGCAAGGTCTATCAACTGGATGGCGAAAACTCCGCTTTCTATCTCACCCGAGTCATTCGGGCGGCGTCGCCACAGTCCCTGGCCCTCTCCTTCGGCAGCGACGACGGCATCAAGGTCTGGCTGAACGGCAAACAGATTGTGGCGGACAAGGCGCTCCGTGCCGCGCTTCCCGATCAGGACAAGGTCACCGTCGCGCTTCAGCCCGGTGCGAACGTCCTGCTGGTGAAGATCGTCAACGGCGGCGGTATTGGCGGATTCTACTTTAAGGCGACTACACAGACGATCCCGGCATCCATTGTCCAGGACTGGAAAGATCTGCCGACGACTTCCCGCCCGGTCGCTGCAAGCCAACGGATTCGCGACTACTATCTCGCCAGTTTCCCGCCTCCCGAACTGAAGGCGCAACAGGAGAAACTAGCCGCGCTCATAAAAGAGCGTGATACCTACCGCACAACCCTGCCGCGCGTGATGATTATGTCCGACGCCATGCCGCGCAAGATGCACATCCTGGATCGCGGCAACTACGAAATGCCCCGCGACGAAGTACAGGCCGATACGCCGGGCAGTCTCGGCCCTTTGCCGCCGGATGCGCCGCACAACCGTCTTGGCCTCGCGCAGTGGCTGGTCGGCGCGGGAAATCCGCTGACGGCGCGGGTACAGGTCAATCGTCTCTGGCAGACTTTCTTCGGGAAGGGGCTGGTCAAGACCTCGGAGAACTTCGGGACACAGAGCGAACCGCCCACGCACCCCGAACTACTGGACTGGCTGGCGGTCGAGTTCCGGGAGAGTGGCTGGGACGTGAAACACATCGTGCGGCTGATGGTGAGCAGTGCAGCCTATCGGCAGAGTTCCAAAATCTCGCCGCTCCTGCGGCAGCGCGACCCTGAGAACAAACTACTGGCGCGGGGAGCGCGTTTCCGACTGCCTTCGCTGTTCCTGCGTGACGTCGCGCTCGTCTCCAGCGGGCTGCTTGACGCACGCCTTGGCGGGAAGCCCGTCTATCCTTATCAGCCGAAGGGCATCTGGGACGGCCTCGCCATCACCAACGAGCGCGACTTCACCTATCCGCAGTCGAAAGGGGCCGACCTGTTTCGGCGTAGTCTCTACACCTTCTGGAGACGCACGGTCGCGCCTTCCAATATGTTCGATGCCTCCGTTCGGAATACGTGCAAGGTGCGTCTCACCGTGACCAGTACGCCACTTCACGCCCTGACCACGCTCAACGATGTGACCTGGGTCGAAGCGGGCCGCGCCCTTGCCGAACGGGTGATAAAGGAGGCGGGAAGCAGCCCGGACAGCCGCCTGACCGAAGCCTTCCGCCGCGTCTGCGCCCGTCGGCCCGCCCCGGAGGAACTGCTCATCCTGCGCCGGGGCCTCAACCGCGCTCTCGCCGCCTATCGCGCTGACCCGAAGGCCGCCGAAGCCTATCTCCACGCAGGCGAAAGCCCCCGCGACCCGAAACTTGACCCGGCAGAACACGCCGCCTATGCCAGCGTCTGCCTTGCCATCTACAATCTCGACGAAGCCCTGACCCGCGAATAGGAGACGGCTGCCATGAACCCGGAATTTGAAAACGCGCTCGCCCTCTCACGGCGTCAGTTCTTCGGACGCACCGCGACCGGTATCGGAATCGCCGCGCTGGCGAGCCTGCTGCAACAGGACGGGCTTGCTGCCGAAAAGCAGGCCAGCGGGGGAATGCCTGCTCTGCCCGGCCTGCCCCACTTCGCCCCGAAAGCGAAGCGTGTCGTGGTGCTATGGCAGGGAGGTGCGCCCTCACATGTAGACCTGTTCGACCACAAGCCCGCACTCGACGCCCGACGTGGCGAACAGATACCGGACAGTATCCGCGCCAAAGGCCGGCTCTCCACCATGACGGCGGGGCAAAAGAACTACCCGGTGTTGCCGCCCATCCGCCCGTTCAAACCCTACGGCAAATCCGGGACAATGCTCTCCACGTTGCTGCCGCATATCGGCTCCATCGTGGACGAAATCTGCCTCGTCAAATCCATGCACACCGAGGCAGTCAACCATGCGCCTGGAGTTACCTTCTTCCTGACCGGAAGCCAGATACCGGGCCGTCCGAGCATGGGCGCGTGGGCCACCTACGGCCTCGGCAGCATGAGCAGCGACCTGCCCGCCTACTGCGTGATGACCTCGACGGATCAGGGTAAGACGTGCGGCCAGCTTTTCTACGACTACTACTGGGGCAGCGGCTTCCTGCCCTCGAAGTATCAGGGCGTCCGCTTCCGGGGTGAAGGCGATCCTGTCCTCTATCTTGCCAACCCGGACGGGATGTCCCGCACCCTGCGGCGCGGCGCACTCGACGACATTGCGGCTCTCAACAGACGCCGCCTTGCCGACTACGGCGACCCGGAGATCGAAACGCGCATCACGCAGTACGAACTCGCCTACCGGATGCAGACCAGCGTTCCCGACCTGCTCGATACGTCTAAGGAGCCTGCCCATATCCTAGAGATGTACGGCCCGGACGTGCATCGCAACGGTTCGTTCGCCCGTCACTGTCTCCTGACGCGCCGCCTTATTGAGCGGGGAGTGCGCTTTGTGCAGTTGATGCACTCCGGCTGGGACCAGCACAGCAACCTCGACACACAGTTGGAACTCCAGTGCCGCGACACCGATCAGCCCTCTGCGGCCCTCGTCATGGACCTGAAACAGCGCGGCCTCCTCGATGATACGATTGTCTTGTGGGGAGGGGAGTTTGGGCGGACGCCGTTCGTGCAGGGAGACCTCTCTAAACCTGCCGGACATGGGCGCGACCACCTCGGCTCTGCGTATAGTATGTGGGTTGCAGGCGGCGGATTCAAAGGCGGCACGGTCTACGGCGAGACCGACGACTACTGCTACAACGTCGCGAAAGACCCCGTCCACATCCACGACCTCCAGGCCACTATCCTCCATGCGCTCGGCATTGACCATACTCGCCTGACATACCGCTATCAGGGCCGCGACTTCCGTCTGACAGACGTCTACGGCAATGTCATCAAGCCGTTACTGGCCTGATGGGGTGTTAATCGAATCAACATTCCCATGCAAGTACCACTGTACTTGGCACAAATTATGCAGTAGTAGCAGATGGGATTGCCTCTATTCCTCTCAGATTCATCGATATGACGACGACTCAGATACGATAGGAGATGGAAAACACAATGAATTTACCGCTTAAAAGCATTGGACAACTGGCTGTTGCCTGTATCGCAGCGCTCTCCCTTTGTCAGACACCAGTTCTGGCAGTCCCGATTTTCTGGACAGACTGGCTCACTTCTTCCTCCGCAGGCGGCTTCACGGCTACGGGTACGCTCACGACGACGACTTCGACAGTCGGGGTGACCTACAATAATCCGCAGGGCATCTCGTTCTTCCAAAATGGCACTGGCGGTGAGACCGATTTCTGGACCAACGCCTCTCGTGTCAGGGATGCAGCGCGTTCTCCCTACACCAGCGCTCTCGTTGATAACATCCCGACTGGCACCGACATGATCGCCCTTCAATTCGCAGGAAGCCAGAGCCTTACTTTCTCACAGGCGATTGCAAACCCGGTCTTTTCCTACGTCAGTCTGAACGGGAATGGCTACGCATTCGATCAGGATTTCGACATCCTGAGTTTTGGGGATGGTACGGTTCGTGACGCGGGTTACTGGGGACCAGGCACGTCTTTCAAGAACGTGGTGGACCTCGGTGGCGGTAACTTCGAGTACCAGTTGCTGGGAACCGGTGAGCCACACGGCACTATTCGGTTCAAAGGCTCGTTTGACTCGGTTAGCTGGCGCAGCCTCAGCAACGAGAACTGGAACGGGTTTACCGTCGGCGTACAGGGAACGAGCGTCGAGGTTTTTGTTCCTGAACCGGGATCAGTCGCACTTTTCCTGGGTTTGGGTTTAGCGGGCATTGGCCTCTTAAGACGCCGTCGCAAAATTACCCCGTCTTGATACGGAAACAATCCCGAGGAACTCCAAGTCTCCTCGGGATTGCTACTCCCTATGTTCCGGCTACAATCGTCCTGGCGCAGAGATAGCCCATTGTACCTTTCGGCTCTCTCGGCACGACCGCAGGCAGCAATCCCTTCACCTCCCAGACCACCATCTCATCAATTCCACCTCGAAACGCGATCATCTGCGTCTCGTCACCTTCGTCCAGTCTATGGGCCGCAAGAGTTCGGCGGCGTCGGCATAACAACGCTGCCTGTTTCTACGACGGAGTGATATGCACTCTTTCCTGAATACAGAACTGCCAAAGCCAGCCCAGCTATTTTTGTTGGCGCAGTGGTTTTGAAGACTTCTTCGAATTCTCGTTGCCATCTAGTCGTTAGTTTCACGAAGTTTTATCACTTTGGATAGGATAAAGTCGCTTAAGCTTGATCCGCGCGTCTTCTGCCCGAAACTGCCATTGGACGGTGTGAGGCCGCTGGTTGCGCTCCTCTTGCCAGGCGGCCACTTCC
>JBBRLP010000021.1:0-50648 GCA_038231295.1 Chthonomonadales bacterium | reverse complement strand
CGTTTTCATGCGTATCGCCGACGCCAGCGCCAACTCGGAGTTTATGGATACTGGAAAGCGGAGCAGGTAGACACTCCGTCAATGCCGTTACGGTTCGCTGCGTAGACAAGAATTAACCAAATGAAACGGAACGCACCCAAATCTATTCACCAGACAGGCGGCGATGTCCTTGTTCTTGCCATGCAGCCATCCCCTTTGTATCACTCACCCCGGAAGTTTTCACTCCTGTTATCAGGTACAATTGCCTGACAGCATCCCTCTTCGCCCGCATTGAGGTCTGTAGAATGTTTTCGGAGTCTCCGCGACAATGATTGAAAGTCCACGCTCGGTACAGATAGCCCATGTTCTCTTCCTCGATATTGTCGGTTATTCCCGCGAAACGACCACCACGCAGAGCAAAATCCTCGATCAATTGAATGCGGCCGTCAGCGCCTCCACGGCCTATATAGACGCTCAGGCCCTCGGTTCCGTCCAGCCCATTCCTACCGGGGATGGCATGGCGCTGCTCTTTTACTCCGACGTGAGCGCCCCGGCGCAATGCGCCATCGAAGTGACGCGTCTCCTGAGAGGAAATGCCTCGCTGCCCATTCGGATGGGAATTCACAGCGGGCTTTCCCAGAAACAGATAGACATTACCGGGAAAGAGAATGTGGTTGGGGAGGGCATCAACACGGCACAGCGGGTGATGGATTTCGGCGACACGGGACACATACTGCTCTCAGCGCAGTATGCGGCCTGGCTCCAGCAGTTCGACGACTGGCTGCCCCGGATTCATCAGATCGGAGAAGGGGCCGCCAAGCATGACCAGATCGTACACCTCTACAGTCTGCACGGGGAGGGGGTTGGCAACAGCAAGATGCCCCTGCGTCTCGCTGGAACAACCGAGGTGGCGGCCTCTGTATCAAAGCCCTCCGAACTCAATGGAAATTCCCGGAAAGTCGTGCTGCTGTATAAGCGCAACCTTCAGCCGGATGAAAATTTGCTGCGGACGGTAGAAGAGCAGTTAAAGATCAGCGGACACGACGTGTTTGTAGATCATCACGTGAAAATTGGTGTGCAGTGGGCGGAGGCGGTCGAACAGCGCATTCGGGCCGCCGATGCCGTCGTCGCTATCGTCTCGCCCAGAGCCATGCAGTCGGAGATGCTGGAGTTTGAGATCGAGACCGCGCACGACCAGTATGGGAAGACCGGCAAGCCGGCCATTCTGCCCGTCAAGATCGGCTCCCAGGAAGCGATAGATGGCGTGATCGGCGCGATTATCAAGCCGCTCAACACGTTTGTCTGGAAAGACGCGCAGGATGACCAGAAGCTGGCCGCCGAACTGCTCTCCGCGATTCATGAACCGCTCAAACCCCGCCAGGAAGAGGTGAAACTGGAGCCTGTCGGCGGCGCGGTGCCGCCCGACTCTCCCTTCTATATTCCGCGCAACAGCGATCAGGAGTTTCGGACGGCGCTGGCTGGCAAAGAGAGTATTCTGCTGATCAAAGGCGCACGACAGATGGGCAAAACGTCACTGCTGGCCCAGGGAACCAGACAAGCGAAGGAGGCAGGCTGGCGATACGGAATGACGGATTTCCAGAAACTGAACGCCGCGCAGTTGGCTTCCGAGGAGGTCTTCTATCGCCTTATGGCCGCAACACTGGCGCGGCAGTTGAAGTTCCAGTACGATTTCGCGAACGAATGGGACGACATCTTCGGGGCCAATCTGAACATGGAGACGTTCCTGCGCGAACTGCTGGATAGTTCGGAGGATCACCTCGTCTGGTTTATGGACGAAGTGGATAAGCTCTTCCTGGCTCCCTTCGCCTCCGACTTCTTTGGCCTTGTCCGCTCCTGGCACAACTCCCGTTCTACCGAACCGGACGGTCCGTGGAATAAGCTGACGGTCGTCATCGCCTATGCCACAGAAGCGCATCTCTTTATTCAGGACTTGAACCAGTCGCCCTTCAATGTGGGGCGTAAACTGGAACTGGACGATTTCAACCTTCAGCAGATGGTGGACCTGAACGGACGCTACGGCAGTCCGCTCAGCAGCTATCAGGAGGTCGAGAAACTGCAATCTCTCATCGGCGGCCAACCGTTCCTGGCGCGGCGTGCGCTGGACGTACTTGCGACCGGCAAGTACGATTTGGTCAGCCTACTGGCGGAAGCGGATCGCGATGATGGGCCGTTCGGCGATCACCTGAAGCGAATCCTGGTCTCCGTGTCGCGTCTGCCTGCCGTTGTGGAGTATGTGACCCTGATGCTGAACGGACAGACGTCGAGCAACACAGATGCCTACTACCGTCTGCTGGCGGCGGGCATCATCAAACAGGACAGAGACGGGAAGGTGATCTTCCGCTGCGATCTCTATCACTCCTACCTGCGTCATCATCTATCCTGAAATCGCCCGGTCTATGGGGTTGCGTCAGGGGCGAACCGTCGGAAACTATCAGGCTTTCGGGGCCGGTTTCAGGATAGCTTCGATCTGCGCGAGTTCTTCGGTGGAGAGTTTGACGCTGGAGGCATGGGCGTTCTCTTTTACCTGCTCCGCACGGGTTGCGCCGATGATGGGCGAGGCCATCGCAGGCTGGTGCAGCAGCCAAGCCAGCGCGAGTTGCGAGAGGGTCAGGTCGCGGGCGTGGGCGAACTCGCCCAGCGCCTGAAGCGTCGGCAGATGTTTGTTCAGATTTTCCGCCAGCGATTTGTTGCCTTCTCCACGACTGCCCGCCGGAACGGTTCCGCCAAGATACTTTTCGGAGAGCAGTCCCTGCGCCAGAGGCGAATAGGGGATCAGTCCAACGCCCTCTTTCACGCAGCGCGGCACATCGCGTTCCTCGATACCCCGGCCAAGCATATTGTAGTAAGGCTGTGAAGAGATGAACTTGTGCAGGCCGTGCGCCTCGGAGATTCGGGCCGCCTCCCCGATCAGTTCGCTCCCGAAGTTGGAACAGCCGATGTAGCGGACTTTGCCCTGCGTAATGAGGTCATTCAGGGCGTGCATCGTCTCTTCGAGGGGCGTTTGCGGGTCAGGCCAGTGGCACTGATAGAGGTCAATGTAGTCGGTTTGCAAGCGGCGCAGGCTGTCGTGACAGGCGTCCATGATATGTTTGCGGTGCAGACCTTCGCCGTTGACACCAGGCCACATACGCCCCCGGCATTTGGTGGCGATGGTCAGCGTGCGGCGATCTTTGTCTTTCATCCAGCGGCCCATCACCTCTTCGGCCTTGCCGCCCGCATAGACATCCGCCGTATCGAAGAAATCAATTCCCTCCTCGATAGCCGCCTCCAGCACGGCAAAGGTCTGCGCGTCTTCGATGCGCTCCCCAAAGTTAATCCAGGCTCCCAGGCATATCTCGGAGACCCGCAGGCCGGAATGGCCCAATCGTCGGTAGTTCATGCGTCGGTTTCCTCTCTCGTCAGTGTGGTGATAAGGTTATCCGTGATACCGCGTAGTACCTGCTTTTCGGCGTCTGCTGGCAGGAAAGCCATATTTCCTTCGGGCCGCGTCTGTCAGGAAGGCAGAAAGCGACAAAAAAAGTGGTCACAGAAGAAGAAACGGCAGGAGTATTGTCAAAAGATGCCGAACAGACCTCTACCATTACCGAAGGAGGGGCCGTCTATGGAAGCCTACTGCATGAAATGCAAACAGAAGCGCGAGGTCAAAGACCCGCAACCCACCACCATGAAAAATGGTAAGCCCGCAACAACCGGCACGTGCAGCACCTGTGGAACCAAGATATTCAAGATTGGTAAAGCGGAATAGCCGTTCGCAATGCAAGACTGTTGACGCAAATAGCCACATTTCTGCCTGAGCAGGGTGTGGTTTTTTGCGTAGGCGGTTCCCACACTGCCCGGACGAAGGGAACGGGAACCTCGACAGGAAACACCGTGTTACTATGTACAGACGCAGGCAGAAGAGGATTTTCGAGCAATTGTCTCGAATATCTTTCTTTCTCGAGTCCGGTGCGGCCCACCGTCGGCTGCATCCGCTGTGTGTATACCTGCCTTGTCGTCCCGAATGATACGATGGACGGCAAAGCCTCACTTTCTGGAGAAACCTGAACATGAAACGCAATCTCTTCGCTCTACTCGCTATCACTTCTCTCGCCACACTCGCCTTCAGCCCAGTACTGGCTCAGGGCAAAATGGATGGCGGAAAAATGGATGGCGGTAAGATGGCGCATGGCAAGATGGATAAGATGGGCATGAAGTCCGTCTATGTCTGCAAAGCCTGCAAGACCTACTATTCTGCCACCGCTGCAAAAAAGATGATGTACAAGGACCCGATGGGACATAAGATGGCGAAAATGGACAAAGCCCCCAAAGGCTTCATGGATGGCAGCAAAATGAAGATGGAAAAGGGCGGCAAGATGGAGCATAAAGGCAAGATGGACGGCGGCAAGATGTAGCTGCCCGTCTGGAGACAGGCAGCGCACCAATGTTCACTGGTGTCTCTTAGAGTCGTCTCTTGTATGCAACATTGCGAACATCCGATTGTCTCACCCTGCGGGAAAGACTGTCGGATGTTCTCGCCATGCGTCCGCCACTGTGCCTCCTTATTCCCTAATCGCTGGCAAAAAAGCGTTCCTTTTCCCTGTCAGCCTCGTCTCTTACAGAAGAATCCACCGAAAAGGAGTCTCTACGATGTTTTTGGCTCGAATGGCGCGGCCCATTGTCACGGCAATCGCTGCGTTTGCACTCTTCGCGTTGGTCGGCTCGACCGCGCACGCTTTCCCCAAGTTCGCCAAAAAAGAGAATGTGTCCTGTGGCTACTGCCATGTCTCGGACGCCGGCGGCGGCAAGCGTAACTTCCGAGGCATCTACTACAAAGCGCACAAGCTTTCCTTCACCGAATTCGACGAGACATTCGAGTCGAAGTCTGCGGGAGTTCCGATGAACAGCATGGGCGACGCCTCTATCGTTAAGAATGCCGACTATCCCAACGTCAAGGTTCCCGCAACCTTGAACTATATCGCCAGGGATATTAACGGCAAGGCGGTCAACCTCGGTCGCTATGCGGGTAAGGTCGTGATGATCGTCAATGTGGCGTCCAAGTGCGGTAACACCCCGCAGTACGCGCCTCTGGAGGCTCTGTACAAGAAGTACAAGTCGAAAGGGCTGGTTATCCTGGGTTTCCCCGCGAATGACTTCGGCGCACAGGAGCCGGGGACCGATAAAGAGATCAAAGAGTTCTGCGAACTGACCTACAAAGTAGACTTTCCGATGTTCTCCAAAGTCACGGTCAAACCGGGCGAGATGCAGGCTCCCCTCTACAAGTACCTGACCGAGAAGGAGACCAATCCGAAGTTCGGCGGGCCGATTGAATGGAACTTCGCCAAGTTCCTGCTCAACCGCAAGGGCGAGATCATCGAGCGCATTCCGGCGCGAACTTCCCCTGACAAGGCGGAGATCGTCGCGATGATCGAGAAGGCGCTGGCCGAAGAGGCCCCCGAAAAGACCGCGTTGCGTTAAACCTGAACGTGGTTTTTGGCACGAAACGGGCGGACTGTGATGAACTTCACAGTCCGCCTGTGCGTTTTTCGTTTGTTTCCATTCCTCCCTCGCGTTTATAATAAGAGTGTCCCGCCCGGAACGACTGTTTCCGGCAAACCGATTATTGAACGGGGTCGTGCAAAGGAGTGTGGAAAGCCATGTCGCAGTACGCATCCAGTGTAAAGCCGCTGTATCTCTCCGCCGAAGAGGCAATGGGTCTGCTTGATCTGTGCCTGATGAGCCAGGCGGCGATTGATCCCGACAAAGAGCGAGCGATTATGAAATTAACCGATCTCGTGCGCGGCTATATCGCAGAGGCCGAAGAGAGCGAATGTGTGGCTGTCTGCACCCAGAGGGGGGCCTTTTGTACGGCTTCCGGGGAGACGGAGGACCCGGCTATGGCGCTCGCCTGCGTAAGCGCACCGCGATGGTCACCGATTGTGCTGCCTCACAGCAGCGAACTGCCTGTACCCGCTCGGCTCGCACGCAGGATAGAGTCGCACTGTTGCGCGATGCCACGTTACCGCGTTTCGCACGCGTCGGCTGCCCTTTGAGGGTTCCAGGGAAGGATGAGGATGCCGGGAAAGGCATCGCCGCAGCGAACAAAAACAGAGAATGCGTGCTGTCTGGAGTGCAGCGAGAACCTTGTGTTTCCCTGTTGACCTCTCCCGCCGATTTCGGTTATACTGAATGCCAGAGCGTTTGTCAGCCCACTTCTGTGGCTCTGGCGGTACAGGCGCTGAAATATTACCGTGAACCTCTTATGGAAATACCGGAGTGCTGTTGTGGACTTCTCTAATCGCATGGTAAGGACGATGGCGTGTTTTCCGCCTCTCTTCGTACTGCTGTCTGCTGCCGCACTCTGCGCCCTGATTCCCTGTCGCTCGGCCCAGGCGGCAGACGCGGTAGGCATTACGCCAAAGCCCTCTGCCCCCGGACAGACGATTACCCTGAAATGGTACTTTACCGGCTCGAAGGTCATGGTCGCGGGCGGACGTTTCGGTAAGGGAACCGAAGTGACGGGAAAAACGACGCTCACCGATACGCCCCAGAAGACCACCCGCTACACCTTCGATGTCTGGTATCCCAACCCCGCCGCGCCCAAAACACAGGTTCATACCCAGTATACGGCGACCGCCATCGTGGGAGAGGCCATCAAAGAGCTGACGGAAGAGCAGTTGGCACGTCAGCTTCTGGAACTGCTGAACCGGGAGCGGGCCGCGAACAGCCTGCCGCCGCTGCGCTTTCATCCGCAGCTTCAGAACGCCGCGCACTGGATGGCGCAGGATATGGCGACCAACGACTATCTCGATCACACGGATCATCAGGGGCGGGAACTGGAAGCCCGACTGGCCGCCTTTGACTATCGCGACTATCAGGCTATCGGAGAGAACGTGGCGGCAGGACAGGAGACAGCCGCTGAGGTGATGGCGGAGTGGCTGCAAAGCCCCGGTCACCGTGCCAATCTCCTCAGCCCGGACTACTCTGAAATCGGCATCGGCCATGTGGTCAGCGCGGTCAGCAAGTACCACCATTTCTGGACGCAGGACTTCGGCAGGCAGCCAGACAGCTACCCGGTCGTTATCAATAGCGGTGTGACGCAGACTGCCCGCCCTGTGGTGAAACTCTACCTCTATGGCCTCCGCACCATGAAAAAGATGCGTCTGAGCAACGATGGGCAGACCTGGACGGAGTGGGAGACCTTCCAATCGGATCGGGACTGGACATTGACGCCGGGCGTCGGCAAGCGCACCGTATACGTCGAGCTGAAGGATGGCAAACATACCTACGCCTCCCAGGAATCCATTGACCTCCTCTCCGAAAAGACTGCCCCTGCTGCCTCTGTCGGCGGTTTTGGCGCCTCTGCAAAAACCAATCGGTAGCGACAAGTCGCCACACCCAACCCCAATTCCGCCCCCCAGCCCCCGATTCCGGGGGAGAAGGCATTTTCATGCGATAGGGTGCGCCTCGCGCATCACAGGCTGACAGGAAATCGAATGACCCCGTTTGCGGCTGTTCTTACCCACAATGTTGTTGCCCTTCACGCCGAACCGAGCGGAAAAAGTGAACAGGTGAGTCAGGGCGTTCTCGGCGAGACCGTGGAGGTTCTCGAGCAGCAGAACGGTTTCGTGTTCATTCGCACTTCCGATGCGTATCAGGGATGGGTGCGCGACATTCATCTCCGTGCGGAAGTCTCTCTACCCGTTGCGTTGAATGGGTTACCGCTCTCCTCTCCTCTGGAACTTTCCTTTGTGATACAGGATTTTGCGGAGGCATGGGAAACGCCGGAGGGCGCAGCACAGATCACGAAACTTGTATGGGGAACCCGTCTATATCGTTTCCCTCTGACCGCTGACCTAACTGGAGACTGCCAGGGTATGCTTCTGCCCGCTGGCAGTTTGCGCGAGGCAAACGCAGCGCCTTTCCGCATCGCTTACGTCCGACGGGAGACGCTGAGTGCCATTCCTGCTATAGCGGAGTTCGATAGGGAGACGGCCTGCACCTTCGGGAAGCAGTTCATCGGGACGCCGTATCTGTGGGGTGGGGGAACGCCGTTCGGCTTCGACTGCTCCGGGTTCGTGCAGCGTCTCTATGCCGTGCTGGGAGTGACGCTGCCGCGAGACGCCTATCTTCAGGCGCAGTCGCCGCTCGGGGTGTTCAGAGAACCGGGCGAACTGACGACGGCAGGCGACCTGGTCTTTTTCGGAGGGGAGCGCGACCCACGCAGCCGGGGCATCACGCACGTGGGAATGGCGCTGGACAGCAGGCAGTTTCTCCATGCGAGCGGCGGCAAAGGCGTGACGATCTCTGCGTTTGACGACGCGGACATTCAGACCACCTACACCTATCGCGGCTCCTGGAGTATTGCGGATGCCAACGCGCAGGCGGTCGCACCAGTTTGACAGAAAGGGAGTGGCTCTGGTATCATAGCATATTGTCTGTGCCGCAGGCAGTGCCATTTCCAATTCGATTTTCCGCTGGAGGAGTGTCCGTTGCGTATACGAGCTAAAGAGATCCGCCGCGCCCGCAAACGCGCCGCAGAGCAGCTTCACGAAAAGATCAAGTCCCTGAGCGTGGCGAAGCCCCAGGCTCGCCCTGTTGCACGGCCTGCCGCTCGTCCGGCTGCCAGGCCTGCGACCGCCGCTGCCAAGCCCGCTGCGGCGCGTCCTGCACGTCCGAAACCGGCGGCCGCTCCCACCGAATAGCCGCTCTTTTCCACAGGTTCGACAGGACTATCCCGGTCCGACAGGAGACCTCTGTTCGCACTTCTTGCCTCCTCCGGGCGGGAAGGAGGCGAGGCAGAGAGACCTTGTGTTCTCCGGGATAGTTCTGTCTTTTTTGTTTTGTGGCGAGCCGAAGAGGGTTCGCCGAGTGCAAAGGCAGCGGACCCTGACAGCGTCGTTCGCACACGAACCGCCCAATGAATATCGGTATTTTTGTCGGTAGCGGTCTCATCTTTGCTGTCGCACTCTGGCTCGTTCGCAGTCAAGCTACCGTGGACGATGTATCCTATATGAAGGCGATGATTCCGCATCATTCCATTGCGCTTCTAACCGGTGAGCACGCCCATATTTCTGATGCGCGGGTTCGTAAACTTGCCGACGGAATTATTGAGACGCAGCGCAAAGAAATCGCTGAAATGGAGGGTCTAATTAAGGAACTGGAGAAGAAGCCATAGACTTGTGCAAGCCAATTGCCCGGCTTGCACAAGTCGGGCTTTATTCTGATCCGTGTCTTGACAAAGCCAGCCACTATAACTCAAAACGAGTAGTCCTGCCCCGTAGCTGCTAAGAAGGGCAACAAGAGGAACGTAATTCTACACTTTTTGAAGTGTTTCGGTGTGACATGGCGGAGAAGGGCCGTTCTCTGATACGTTCGCGAGGACTTGACGGGGACATGTCAGACTAAATAAATGTGCAACCTTGCCTTTGCTTGTTTCGTAGGAGGAGTATTCTCTATAATCGAATTCCGATAACGATGACCGATATATCCCGCGATATTACCCTTGCCTTTATTCGTGTCCATCTTCTGCATCATGCTGCAGAAGGGCCAATTTATGGATTAGAGATGATCCAGGAATTGGCACGGCATGGCTACGCCATCAGTCCCGGAACCCTCTATCCAATCTTTCACGGTATGGAAAAGGCGGGCGTACTTGCAAGCGAGCCTAAGCCTGTGCAAGGAAAAATTCGCAGATACTACACCATCACAGATAAAGGCCGGCACACTCTCGCGCTGCTGCGACCCAAAGTGCGCGAACTGGTGAATGAGGTATTGCTCGACAAGGAGGCAACCTAGATGGTGGATCGCACTCTCAACCGCAGGCAATTTGTGATGCTGGCAGGCGCGTCGGCGGTCATTCACTCCCATCTGCCAGTGCCGCTCAAGAGCAAACGGTTACTCCAGCTGGACCCGCCGATCACACTCTTCGCATCGGTAACGGGCTAATCGAGGCGGCACCCGATAAGATCATTTCCGCCAAAACCTACAATGGCAGCTTCCCTGGTCCGCTGCTACGGCTCAAAGAGGGGCGGAGGGTCGTTGTTGATATTCATAACGATACCGACACGCCCGAACAGTTCCACTGGCACGGACAGCGAGTGCCGGTGAAAGTAGATGGAGCGGCGGAAGAGGGAACGCCTTTCATCCCCGCGCATGGAATGCGCCGTATCGCCTTTGTTCCCGGTCCGGCGGGTTTTCGCTTCTATCATACCCACACGCTTGCTGGCGGTGACCTCTCTGCCGGTCAATACAGCGGTCAGGTAGGACCAGTCTATATCGAGCCGAAGAATGAGCCGGGCGCTTATGACCGCGAAGTGTTCCTGACGCTTAAGGAGTTCGCGCCGTCGTTCTCCAAAGGCGGCGATATGGCTATGGATTTCCTGGCAGGCAGTGCGCTGTCGGACCTCACGGCCCGTGCCGCTCATAATGACCGCCTCGCCAAGAGTAAGCCCAAAGGCTACGAGGTCGGTTACGATGTGTTTACCATCAACGGCAAAATGCTCGGACATGGCGAGCCACTCCGCGTCAAGCGCGGGCAGCGGATTTTGTTGCATGTGCTCAACGGAAGCGCCGGGGAGATTCGCAGCCTCGCCCTGCCAGGCCACAGTTTCAAGGTAGTGGCGCTGGACGGAAATCCCGTGCCGCATCCTGTATCGGTTCCCGTCCTGTACATCGGCACGGCGGAACGCGTCTCGGCCATTGTGGAGATGAACCATCCGGGTATTTGGATTATGGGCGACCTCATGGACGACGACAGGCGGCGGGGAATGGGCATCGTGGTGGAATACGCTGGCAGCCACGGCAAACCTCAGTGGGTCAAGCCTGCCTCTGCCCATTGGGATTACGCCCGGTTCGGCAAGCCGGGGGGCATTCCGCAAAAACCGGATGAGACCTTCGTACTGACCTTTGACAAGCAACAGGCGGCAGTGGGAGGCTTCAACCGCTGGACGATCAATGGAAAAGCGTTTCCCATGATGGGCGGAGATAGGAACGGCGGCGGCATGAACGGGATGGAAATGGGCGATACCCCGCCATTGCTGAAACTTACGCTCGGACACCGTTACCGGCTGCGAATGCGAAACGCGAGCGACGATATTCACCCGATGCACCTTCACCGCCACACCTTTGAAGTGACGCGCATAGGCGGAACTTCGACCGCCGGGGTTCATAAAGACGTGGTGATGGTGGGCGGCTTCCAGGAAGTAGACATCGATTTTACCGCCGATCAGCCGGGGCTTTCCCTGTTCCACTGCCATCAGCAACTCCACATGGATTTCGGCTTCATGGCGCTGTTTGATTGTGCCTGAACCTGGAAGTTCTAAGGGAGGAACAATAAGGAGAAGGAGGCTACACTGACCTGGCGAAAACTTCTGACTTCGGATGCGCCTGTTAATGTGTTGCTCATTCGCCTGCTGCGCTGCCTGCTGATTCTCATGGTCGTAGGGGCGGGGCGCAAATCGCTGGAAGCGCTTGATCGGTATTAAAGCAAACTCTCATGAATGACACGAGGAACGGGCTTCCTGCTTCGTATACTCCCGCGCCCGCAAACAACTTGCTTGCGAGCCTGGCGATGCTGTTTCTCCGTCTCGGCCTTACCGCCTTCGGTGGGCCAGCCGCCCATATCGCCATGATGCAGCAAGAAATTGTCGAGCGCCGGAAATGGCTCACGAAAGAGGAGTTTCTGGACCTTCTCGGCGCGTCGAACCTCGTTCCAGGCCCAAGTTCGACCGAGCTGGCGATTCATATTGGCTTTCGGCTGGCGCGGTGGAGAGGGCTGTTGCTCGCAGGGGTCTGCTTCATCCTTCCCGCCTTCCTGCTCGTCATGGGCATTGCCTGGGCTTACGTGCGATTCGGGCATCTTCCGCAAGTGGCCGGGGTTCTCTACGGGGTCAAGCCGGTCGTCATTGCGATTGTCCTGCAAGCCCTCTGGAATCTCGGACACACAGCCCTCAAAACACGTTTTCTGGCTGGTGTTGGGATTGTAGCAAGTGTCATCGCGTTTCTGAATGTCAGTCCCCTGCTGATTCTTTTTGGGGCCGGGGGACTGAGCGGGGCGAGGCACTGGCTAACGAAAAAGGAAAGAGGAAGCGCAGCGCCACTTTTTTGGCTCCTCTGCCTCATTATCGCCCTGGTTACGCTGCCAGTGCTGCTCAGTCACAATGTGCCTTATTCCAGCGTCAACAGGAGCGCTCTCTTCTGGGTCTTCTTGAAATTTGGCTCTGTCATCTATGGAAGTGGCTATGTGCTGCTGGCCTTCTTACGCGCCGATCTCGTCGCACGCCTTCACTGGCTCACTTCGGCACAGCTACTTGACGCTGTCGCTGTCGGGCAGGTTACGCCGGGACCAGTCTTCACGACAGCAACGTTCATCGGCTTTCTTCTGGGCGGGCCGGGGGGTGCGGTGATTGCAACCCTGGGAATGTTCCTTCCGGCTTTTCTGTTCGTTGCCATTAGCGGCCCGCTCGTGAAGGGCCTTCGAGGATCGCCGCTTGCCGGTGCGTTTCTTGACGGTGTGAATGTAGCATCGCTCGCGCTTATGGCCGTCGTTACCTGGGAACTTGGCCGTGCGGTACTGGTGGACCCCCTGACGTTCTCGCTTGCCCTGGCAAGCGCATTATTGCTGATACGCTTCCGCGTGGATACCCTGTGGCTGGTGCTTGGCGGCGCAGGAATAGGGTTCCTTGTTTCCTTCGTGAAAGCAGTTGGGTACGGATAAGCTTTGTTCACGAGAACGCGGTTTCTCAGCCCGCTTCTTCCTGTTCCGCATTGTCTGCTTCCGAACGCTTTGATCTTCCCTTGTGTCGGCAGGCTGAACCCTGCCGACACAAGGGAAGGGCGCGTTAAGAGCGGCTGTAGCGGCGGGAGTATTCGGCGCTGTGCCGCGATTTGCTCTCCATGAGGGAGAGACTGCGGCTGCGAATTGTCTGAAGCAGTCGGTTGAGGTCTGCCAATTTTTCGGGACTGAGCAGGTCGCTGTATTTGCTCAGAATCTTCTCGACGGTCTGGACGGCAGCCTCGGTGTTTCCCTCATCGGAGAGACGCAGCGCGGTGCGTTCCAGGACGGCGACCCGGACAGCGGTGGCACGTTGGCGCAGTGTGGTGTCGGCGGGAACGGCCCAGGTCTCTTCCTGCGTCGCATAGGTGAAACGAGCCAACTGAATGACCTCCTTCGGCACCCCCTCCGTATCCGTCCAGGAGAGTTCGACGGGGAAGGTCTGTTCGATGGCTCTGCTCGTGGTCGGAGTGAGAATTTCGAGGTAGAAACACCGCTGTTCTCCTGCAAACAGTTCGCCCAGAGGCAGCGTGAGGCCTGAATTGGTCTGCTCATGTGGGAGTTCGCCGAGCAGAGAGAGGGAGGTTCCGGCGGGCGCTTTGATCTCCAGCAGAGTGCTCCGGGCTATCACCGTCATCAGTTCGCCCAACTCGCGCCGAAAGAGCGCGGGAATCTGGTCGGGATGCTCAATGAAGTAGTAGTGTCCGCCTCCATGCTCCGCCATCCCCTCCAGCAGATACTGGTTGAAATCCTGCCCGACCCCAAAGGTAGATGTCGAGACACCGCGCTGACGCAGCTCCTGTGCGTGGCGCTGCAACACCTCCTGCCGCGACTCACCCTCATTGGCCTGCCCGTCCGTCAGCAGCAGCACACGGTTGACGCCCTGCGGCATCGTATGGGAGGCGGTCTCGTTCGCGCCATGCAGCCAGCCGCTGAACAGATCGGTGCCTCCGCGTGGTGTCAGCGCCCGAATCGTGCGTTTGCGCTGTTCGCGTACCGAGGCCGAGACCGGCCCATTCGGGGCCAGCACTTCCGCAATACTGTCGAACGAGACGACGGACACCTGATCGCGTTCGCGGAGTTGATCGAGCAGATGACAGGCCGCCTGCTGGACAAAAGGCAGCTTGTCGCCTGCCATGGAACCGCTGCGGTCAAGGACAAGGGCCAGGTTGAGCGGCAGACGCTCCGGGGTCGTTTCCGGTTCCGGCGCGGTGACGACAATTTCGAGAATGCGCTTGGCGACTGTCTCCCGGGTGATGAAGGTGCGGTCCTGGCGTACTTCCAGCCGCAGTGGTGCAGAGTGCATGGTCTTCTCCTTTGCTTTTCTTCGCAAACGTCTATGGTGTGGGTCTCTTCAAGGTTTCGGCATACGTAAGCAGTTTTTGCAGGAACGCCTCTGTCTCCGGGGTGCGCGGTCTGCGGGCGTGAAGTTCCACACCGGGGATAAGTTCCGACCGCTCCCAGGTTTCGGCTTGCGGGCGGGCAGGGGAGGCTTGCGTCTGCGAGACAGGCGCTTTGAGCCGCCGATGCAGGGCGAGAGTCTCCTGAAGATCGGGAACCGCGTCTGCCCGCGCTGTCTTTCTTGCGGGAGCGGTAGGTTCCTGCGGTCGGTTGGCATAGCCTGCAAGCAGACGTGCCGTGTAGTCTGCGGCGCTATCCGCGACGAGCGCAGGCGGGCTGGATTCTTGCAGCGCTTCCGCAACTTCGTCCTCACTCAGAGTGATAAGCTGGGCGCGAATACGGTCAAGCGGCACGAATGCTTCCCGGTACCTCCGAATCAGCAGCAGACGCTGGAGGTGTGTTTGGGTGTACTGGCCGCGCTCATCGGGTTTTGGCAGCAGACCCTCCGCGATGTAGTAGCGAATGGTACGTGGAGTCAGGTCGCCGCCCACCTCCGCCGCCATCTCCTGTATACTGTATACCTCTGCCAATGGGATTGCCTCGTTGTCTGATTTTACAGTAGCACTGTAACTGTATTATACCACAGATTACGCGATTGCGCGAAGGAATGTTTCGCATTTTTCCTCTGACACAAAAAATGCTCGGATGGCGGGATGGGGTATGATTTTGTTGCGGTTGCGTAGTGAAGAGGGAAGGGGGGTGAGCAGCGGAATGGGCGAGGAAGAGTTTGCGCTGAACGCCGGTCAGCAGGAGCGGCTACTGGCCTGTCGGGCAGCCTGGGAGGAAGACGAGAGCGAAGAGCGGCTTGAACGCCTGCGGCAGCGGGAAGAGGATGCGGAGATTCTGCGGGCGGTCGCTGCACTGCTGCGCGAGGCCGATTTCGCCGGGGGAGTTGATCTGACGTATGCCCGGATGTCACGGTTTCTGTCTCTGGTGCGCGGTCTGGCGCCGAACCCAAGTCTCGACGCCCGCCTGCTGCGTACTCCCGGAGAGCCTACGGCCTTCAATCACGACCTGCGCGAACTGCTTTTTGGCAAGGCCGCTCTGCCACTGCGCCTGCGGGTTTTTCTGAGCCGCCGGGCAGTCGCAGGGCAGACGGCTACCCAACTCTTGTGCGCCGTCTTTCCCACCGAACAGCCGTTCCTCACCCGACGTGGGACGCAGGCGCTCGAACTGACCCCGGAGCAGCGCACACTTGCTATGCAGATAGCCCGACAGCGCTTTGAACTTCCGGCGACCGATGTTCTGCCAGGGCGCGACGGCCTGCCGGACAGTGATGTAACGCTGCGGCTGCTTGCGGAGAGGGTGGTGTATAAGGTGGTGCGGAAGGTAGTTGCTGCGCCCGACTATCTCGAGGTGCATCGTCTGTTGACGGAGGGTTTGAACGCTGCCCCGCGCCGTCGTGCGGCTCCCATGACGCGCTACGCGCCCGGTGGGGAGTTTCCCGTCGCCGTGCAGGAGCCGGAACGCATCCCTTACGCGGTTCACCGGGAGGAAGCGCCTGCCGCGCTCGAACCCGAGTCGCCTGCTCCCGATATTACCGATCTGCGGCACCGGGACGTGTTGGTTCACCTAGAAAACTATGTGGTCTCACACGGTTTTACCTATCCTGCGCTCACCGTGCGTGATTTCTACATCAGCCTTCAGACGCGCCCCTTCTGTCTGCTGGCGGGTATCACAGGCATCGGCAAGACGCGCCTGACGTCGCTCTTCGCCGAAGCCCTCACCGGCCATGCCGACCCGCAGTACCGCCTGCTGCCCGTTCGCCCCGACTGGTCGGATTCCAGTTCCGTTCTCGGCTATGTCAACCTCCTGGCGGCGGGGCCGGAAGGGCGCGGTCGGTTCGTCGGGACGCCGTTTCTGGACTTCGTGCTTCGCGCCGCCCGCCCGGAGAACGCGCATCGTGCCTTCTTCCTCTGCCTGGACGAGATGAACCTGGCGCGTATCGAACACTACTTCGCGGAAATACTCTCGGCCATGGAGACCGTGAGCCGCGAACTGCTGCTGCCGGACGGACGGGCGCTGCGCCTCCCCGCCAATCTTTTCCTGACCGGAACGCTCAACCTGGATGAGGGAACGCATACGCTCTCCCGCAAGGTGCTGGATAGGGCGAATACGCTGGTGCTTCAGGAGGTGCAGTTGAGAGAAGAGGCGGAAGCGCTGCCAGAACTGCCAGAGGCGCTGCCGGTGGAACTTCGACAGGCGCTCTTTCTTCATGCCCGAACAACGACCGTCGCGGCGGCGCGGGCGAAACTGCGCGGCCTGAGCGTCGGCAAAACCGACTTCGTGGCGGCGGTTGTCAATACGCTCGCAGAGGCCAACGACATTTTGCAGCCCCATGGCCTGCACTTCGCCTATCGTGTCCGAGACGAAGCCCTCCGCTACTGCGCCAACAGCTTTGACACCGACGGAAGCGGCCTGCTGACCCCAGACGCGCCCGACGACCAGAGGGCAAATCTGTTGACAGCCCTCGATCTACAGCTGCTCCAGAAAGTCCTGCCGCGTCTGTCGGGAACCCGCGAACCGCTCGACCGGCCCCTGCGGGAACTTCTGCGCTGGGCCGAACGCGCCCGCCTTCCACGCGCCGCGCTCAAACTGGAACGGATGCGCTCACGCCTCGAACGCGATGGCTTCGTCACGTTCGAGGATGTCTGAAACCCCGTAGTGGCGCATAGCAGCCCCCCGTACAGGCGGCACGGGGGGCTGCTATGCGGCATATTTTTGTCCAACGCCACCCCCTACGGGTGTGCTGCGATGGGCGCCGCCTTGATGACAGTGACCTTGTCTCCTGGCTGTATCTGGCCCTGCCCGGAGGTGACGACCTCATCGCCTGTCTCCAGGCTAGAAAGGACTTCCGTTACCTGCACGTTCGAGAAACCGGTCTTTATTTTTCGCTCCTCGGCCTTCCCGTCCTTGATGACAAAGACACGGCCGCTGTTGCCGTTCGAATCCAGCACGGAGTCTCGTGGGACGACCAGCGCATTGGCATGCGTCGCGAGGACGATTTTGCCCCGTGCGAACATCTGCGGACGCAGCAGGCTGCCCTCGTTCTGGAGCGTAATGCGGACGGTGAAGCTTCGAGCCTGGGCGGAGGCGACCGGGAAAATCTTCGCTACCATTCCCTGAAAGGTCTTGCCGGGACGTGCGTCCACGGTTACCGTCACAGCCTGCCCGACACGCACCTCGGAGAACTGCGCCTCCGTCAACTGCGCGTCGAAGTAGATATTGTTCAGGGAGACGATGCGGAGGACATCCGGCTTCGCCACCGCGATCTGCATTCCCCGTTCCACTTTCCGCTCCGCCACGATGCCATCAATCGGCGACTTGATCGAAGCGTCCTGCAGCGCCTGCTGAGAGAGACGTACCGACGCCTGCGCCTGCTCGATACCCGCCTGTGCAGAGAGGATACCGATACGAGCATTCTCCACATCGGCCCGGCGCAGGCTGATCTGGCTGCGGTTGGAGAGCGCGGTGAGACGCGCCTGTTTCGCCTGCTCGACAGCATATTCCGCCTTACGAATGTCTTCGGGGCGGTTGCCTTCCTGAATCAGGCTAAGGCTCTGCTTGGCGGCATTATAGCGAGACTGCGTGGAGAGGTAGCGGGCATCGGCGGAATCGGCGACAGCCTGCGCCTGATCCAGTTGCTGCGGGGCGATTGCGCCCTGCCGGGCCAGCGACTGATAGCGTTTCAGGTCTTTGCGGGCCTTGTCGCGGTCGGAGAGAGCGGAGTCTACGTCCGCCTTCGCGCTCTGCACGTTCTCCTCCGCCTGCTGACGCTCCTGCGCCCGCGCTCCCTGCTTGACGATGGCAAGCTGCTGCGTGGCGGAATCTTCGCCTGCCTGTGCCGTCTTGATCGCCGACTCGACCTGCTCCTGCGTCAGTTTCAAATTGGTCTGTGCGTCCGTAAGCGCTACCTTCGACTGCGACAGTTTGGTCTGCGCGGAGAGCAGATTCGCGTGCTGTTGATCGAGTTGCGCCTGAAGGTCCGCCGTGTCCTGCTGCGCGACAATCTGCCCGGCCCGCACGACATCGCCCTCTCGGAAGTAGACTTCCGCCATTTTGCCCGAACTTTTGACGCCGACCATCACATCGTTCAGCGCGGCGAGCGCACCGGTGACCTCGGCGACATCGGACATCGGCTGAATCTTGACGGGAGTGACGCTCACCTGAATGGCCGTCGTTTTGAGCGCGGCAGGGTTCGCTCCGGGGGCGTCCGCCGCGCTTCCGCTCTTCTTGCCGCATCCCGCGAACAGAACCAGGCTGCACGAACATGCCAGAACGACGCTCAGGGAGAAAACACGTTTCGGACGACTGCCATCTCTATGCAGGCTCATTTTGGAACTCCTTTACCGGTCTTGCCGAGCGTTTTGGGCGGCGGGGGAGCGCTGTAGCCCGGGCCATTGGCAACGAAGGCATATCTCCCGATGGCTTTGTCCAGCCGGGAACGATTGTTGTTATAGTCGTAGAGCGCGTTTACCTGATTGTTCTCCGCCAGCGTGAGCGCGTTCTGCGCGTCGCTCAGTTCCAGCAGGGGAGAGACGCCTTGCGCCTGGGAAACCCCGGCATCGAACCGCACCTTCGCCAGACGATAGGCCTCCCGCGCCTGGGCCAGCGCACGATTGGCGACCGCGACCCGGTCGCGTGACTGTGTCAGGTTGAGATAGGTCTGCCGCACCTCCAGAACCACCAGGTCCACCGATTGGCGCCGGTTCGTTTCGGCTGTCGCGACATCGGCGCGTGCCTCTTTCTCGCGAGCGCGGGCCAGACCACCTTCAAAAAGAGGAAAATTGAGGGAAACGACCGCCTGCCCCCCGGTCGTCTTGGGCGAAAAGCCGCCTGCATCCGGGGTGTAGCTGTAGCCCGCCGAAATTCCGAGGGTGGGAAGGGCGCTGCGCCGCGCCAGTTGGATGCCTTTACGGGCTGCCGCGATATTCGCATCGCCTTCCAGTATTTCCGGCCGCAACTGTAGCGCCTCCTGCACGACCGCTGTATAGTCCGCGCCAGGTTTCAGCGGGTCCGTCACGACGATGGGGGGCTTGAGTTCGACAGGCGGTTTCGGCGCGATTGGCTCGCCGGGCGGGACATTGTCCACTTCCGGCAGATTGTCCGGCGCTTTGGGAAGCACGAAGGCACTCGGCGGGTCCACACCGGGCGGGTTCTCGACGGCTCCGGTCGCGGTGATGGAGAGCGGTGCATTGATGTCGAGGCCGAGCGTGTTATTGAGGGTCGCGAGAGCGAGGCTGATGCCGGTGTTCGCCTGAATGACCTGCTGCTGGGCGTTCGCCACATCTGTCTGCGCCCGCAGGACGTCGAAGGGCGCGACAACTCCCGCCGCGAGTTTTTTCTCTGTCTCCGAAAGCCGATCCTGCGTATTCTGAAGAGTCTCGTTTGCGACGGTCAGCAGCGCCTGCGCTCGCAGCACATCGTAGAAGGCGTTCTTGACATCTAGTACGATCTGGTTGCGGGTGCGGTTGATGTCGAGGCGCGTGGATATCTCCTGAAACCGGGCCAGATCCACCGCCGTTCGTATCTGCCCGGTAATGTCTATCGGCAGGGTGGCGGAGATGCCGAGTTGATTCTGAGTTGCGTTGACGAGACTGACCGACCGGCCTCCGATGTTTGCCGACGTTCCGGAATCGAGCTGCGTGAGCGTGTAGCCTGCCGAGACGGTCGGCTGAAACGCGGCACGCTGTTCCGAGACACGTCCTTCCGCACGTAGCAGGGATTCCCCCGCGAGCGCCAGAGAGCGATTGGTCGTCAGGGCAACGGCGACTGCATCCTGCAAAGTCAGGGGCTGCGCCGGAAGCCGGCCCTGAAGCTGATTGAGCGCAGGGGAGGTGAGCAGCGGCTTCTCCGCGTCCTGTGAGGCTCCCGCTCGGGGCGGAACAGGCGCCTGTGGACCGGTGGGCGGAGGCGTCTGCGGAAGGGCGATAATTCCGGCGCCGGACGGCGGCGCCTGCGCGAGACCCGGCAGGGCGCTTCCCGCTGCCAGCAGTCCGGGCAGGAACAGCAGATACTTCGTCCCGCGCCGTCGAAAGCGCGGTTTGGAAACTCTCTTAAACATGGGCTATCCTTCATCCTGTGAATCGAGACGACGTTCTTGTCCCGAAGGGTAACGATTGCTGGCAGGAAGACCAGACGAACACACAAATCGCCGATAGAGAAAAGCGAAGGGTGGAAGTGGCAAAGGGTTGACACCCCTCGCTACGCGGCTTTGCCGGATCGTCCTTCGGACGAAATCACTTGCTCTCTATGGGAGACAAATCGAATTGGAAGCCGGCTCGACGGCTCCTCGATTGGAAACGCCTTCCCAGAGCAGGCGATAGGAACGGTGCAGAATCTCTTCGATGCTCTCCGGGCGCTCCGAATAGGCCCAGTAAGAGAGCGCACCGAGATGGACCATGTGCAGATGGCAGACGATCTGTTCCTCCGACATATCTGCCCGCACTTCCCCCTGCCGCTGCGCCTCCGCGACAAAACCGCGCACCAGTTCTCCGATCTCTGCCATCATCGTTTCGTAGGCCTGCCGCACTTTCGGGTTGGTCAGGACGAGCGAGAGCAGGGTACGGGTCATTCGGCGGCTCTCTTTCGGACTGTCTGACGCGAGGCTGAACACACGCAGCATTTTCTGCCAGATCGGACCGCCCGGCAGATCGCAGACGGTCGTATCCGTGTGGGAATCGCTCTGTTCCACCTGACGGGCGGCTTCAGAGAGGCGGGCAATCTTGTATTCGAAGAAGTAGCCGACGACGGCCTCTTTATTATCGAAGTAGTTGAAGAACGTTCCCTTACCGACATCGGCGGCTTCGGTGATGTCCTCGACAGTGACCGCGTCGAACTCACGCTCCGACAGCAGATGGACTGCCGATTCAAAGAGGCGTTCCTTTGTCTCCGCTTTCCGGCGATTGCGCCGTCCTGTGGGGGCAGTTTCACAGAGAAGTTCCCCTGAAAGGGCCTCCAGAGGACGGTCTTCTAGCGCCTCATTAATAGGAATATCTGGGTTCACATACTTATCCTGACTGAGGGTCATAATTGACTGTGATTAGCATACCGTTTTAACGAATGTCCTGTCAACGAAGTTCCCGTCTTCCTGCTCCAGAACCAGAGCGTGGTATAATAGAGGCTGCGCTCTCATTCGGAGAGCCTTTCCGCTGCCTTTGCGAGAAGTGTTCAAGGATACCATTCATAGATGATAGTCGTTAACGAAGTCACGAAAAGTTTTGGCGCACGGACCCTGTTCGAGAACGTCTCCGTGAAGTTCAATCCGGGCAACCGCTACGGTCTGACCGGCCCCAACGGGGCAGGCAAATCCACCTTTATGAAGATTTTGACCGGAGATGTCGAACCGACCAACCGGGGCAAAATCATTCGTCCCAGGAAAGTCGGCGTTCTGCGGCAGGATCAGTACGCCTTTGATAATGAGCGCATCGTAGATACCGTCATGATGGGAAATGCGGTTCTGTGGGAAGCCCTCAAAGAGCGCAACGAACTGTGTAATTCCGAAGAGTTCACGGACGCGATGATGGAGCGACTCGGGGAGCTGGAAGTCACTGTCGCGGATGAAAACGGCTACATGGCGGAGATAGAGGCAGCCGAAATCCTGCGCGGTATCGGAATTTCCGATGCCCGCCATACCGACACTATGTCTACCCTGCCCAACGACCTCAAATTCCGCGTCCTGCTCGCACAGGCGATCTTCGGTAACCCGGAAGCCCTGCTGCTGGACGAACCGACCAACTACATGGACCTCGAATCCATTCACTGGCTGGAAGAGTTCCTGACCGGATACGATGGCACGCTGATCGTTATTTCGCATGACCGCCACTTTCTAAATGCGGTCTGCACCCATATCGCCGATATTGATTACGACACCATTATCGTCTACACAGGCAACTACGACGATATGGTTGAGCAGAAGATACAGTCGCGGCAGACGATGGAGAACGAAAATCGAGACAAGGCCAAGAAGGTCGCGCAGCTACAGGAGTTTGTTTCTCGTTTCGCGGCAGGCCAACGGTCAAGCCAGGTGCAGTCGCGGCGCAAAGAGATGGCGCGGCTCAGCCCGACGGAACTCAAGCGCTCCAACATCCAGCGTCCCTACATCCGTTTCGAGCAGAACAGACCCTCTGGCCGTGAGGTCGTCGTGGCACGTGATCTGCGTAAATCCTTCGATAACCCGGTTCTCGCGGGGTTGAGTCTGGAGATCATGCGCGGAGACAGGCTCGCCATCATCGGTGGCAACGGCGTCGGTAAGACGACGTTGCTGCGCTGTCTTATCGGGGAAACGCCCGCCGATTCCGGGACGATCAAATGGGGCAGTGGCATGAGCTGGGGCTACTATCCGCAGGATACCTCGGAAGTGATTCCGCCTGGCATGACTTCACTGGACTGGATCATGCAGTTTGAGCCGACCGGAGATGCCCAGGTGGTGCGCGGCCTGCTGGGGAGGATGCTGTTTGCCGGGGACGACGCGCTGAAGCAGACGGATAAACTCTCTGGAGGCGAGACGGCGCGGCTGCTGCTGGCGAAACTCATGCTCCAGAAAGACCCGGTTTTGATCTTCGACGAGCCGACGAACCACCTCGACCTCGAATCCGTCAACGCGCTCGGTGAGGGGCTCTCGCAGTTCCCCGGAACCGTAATTCTGGTCTCGCACGACCGCGATCTTATCTCCGATGCCGCGACCCGCATCCTCTCGCGTCGCCCGGAAGGCTGGGTAGATTTCCCCGGCAGCTACGAGGAGTATCTCACCAAGTACCCCCTCGAAGAGCGCGGCGTCTCCAAACGCCAGCGCTGACCGGCCTCATCACACATCCAACACACAGCAAGCCAGACGGGAGAAAAGTTTCCCGTCTGGCTTTGTCTGTCAATGCGCTCTGTTCTCACGTGGTTCGAGATACAGGAAGTTGTGGCGATAGTCTATGACGACCAGATAGCGGGCGAGAATCTCCGTGCCGATTATTCCTGCCGGATGGGTACCGGGCAGAGCGATCGCCTCGACCGGGACTTCGATTCCATCGCAGAGCAGCGTGATCGGAACCACTCCGCTCGCAGGGACATAGCCGGAAGCCTCTCGGTCAATGAATTGCACAGCCCCGGAAGGAAGAAAGACATTTTTTGTCCCGAGGCCAAGCAAAAACGGGTACAGAGTTCCGTCATTGACGGGCAGTGAGACATAGTAGAGACCTTCGGCAGAGCGAAACAAGGGCAGCTTCAAGGTGCCTTTCGGCACCCGGAAGGCGGTATCCGGAGGATTTTCTTCGATCTGGAGCAGGCCGTTTTGAAAGTCGAGGGTGAGGCGTGTCCCGCGCTTCGCCTCCCTCCCGTCCGTACCGGGGGAAGGCGCGAAGAGATCGTTCGTTATAATACCCTCTGTGTGGGGATGCAGCAGGGAAGCATTGATCGGCTCATAGAAGAGGCGGTGGCGGTACTTGCCGATCTGAAACTCCGCCGAAGGACTGAGTTGGTCGAGTCCGATCTGATTGTGGACAAGAGAGCGGTAGAGCGGGGCGCTGAGGAGCGTTTTGACCTCCAGCATGTTGAACTCTACCGCCTTCGTCTGTCCGTTGATCTGGAGATTGAAGCGCACGGTGCCCTGCTCGGGGTGAAAGGTACAGGCTATGGACTCGGCTTTTGAACGATTCCATATCCACCCCGCATACAGGAGACCTCCTCCGAGGCAGGCAGCGCATCCAATCGCCAGAAGTCTCCTTTTCATCTCTTTGTCGCTGTCATTCGGGCTTAGTCTCCTCTGCGGACAGAATGGCTCAGAGGTAACTCGGGCGCACGGCATACGGGATGGGGTCTTCCAGACCGGCCATCTGGAAACCGCGCAGGCGAAGGGCGCAACTGTCGCAGACACCGCAGGCTTCGTCCTCGTTCTGGTAGCAGCTCCAGGTCAGATGCAGCGGTGCGTTGAGCCGAATGCCCTCGCGAATGATCGCCTCTTTGGTCAGATAGAGAAGGGGCGTCTCTATGCGGATGTCGCCTGCCGCCGTGCCGAGCGCGATGACTTTATTGAACGCCGCGTAGTATTCGGGACGGCAGTCGGGGTAGCCGCTGCTGTCTTCGTATACGGCTCCGATATAGAGGCGTTTGGCGTCTATCACCTCCGCCCAGGAGACGCCGACGCTCAAGATATGCGCGTTGCGAAATGGCACATACGATGAGGGTATCTCTGTGTTGGTCAGGTCGGCACGGGAGACGGGGATTGACGCATCGGTCAGACTGCTGCCTCCTATTGCGGCAAGGTGCGCGATAGAGGCGGTCATTCGGCGCTCCGGGGCGACCCCGTAATGCTCTGCGAGCGCAGTAAATGCCTGTAGTTCCCGCCGTTCTGTGCGCTGGCCGTAGTTCAGATGCAGGAAGCAGAGTTCATGCCCTGCTTCCTGAGCCATCGCCGCCGTTACGCAGGAATCCATGCCGCCCGATACCAGTACAATCGCCCGCATTCTGCCTGTCCTGTTCTATCGCTGCCGCGCTTACGGGGCTTCCCCGACAGTGAGCGTGCCTTTGCCGCTCTCCTCCCCACGCCGTAGTTCCACTTCTGCCTTCTGGCCGATAGTGAGTTTCTTTTCAATTGCCTTGAATTCCTCTTCGGAGTGGACGGGTTTCCCGCCAATCTGCGTGAGGACATCGCCCGGACGAATCCCGGCGTTCGCGCTGGGGCCATTGCGGGCAGGCCGAATCGCGACCACGCCCGGCACATTCGGCAGAGCGTAGTTGTTGGCGAAAGCCGCATTGTTGGTCGTCACGAGCAGGCCAAGCCAGGGGCGTTTGACACGCCCGAACTTTTTCAGTTCGCCCGCGACGGCGAGAGCGGTATCAATCGGAATGGCGAAACCGATGCCCTGAGCATGACTCGCGACAATGGTGTTGATGCCGATGACCTGTCCCTGTATATTCACCAGCCCGCCGCCGGAGTTGCCCGGATTGATGGCGCAGTCGGTCTGGATCAGGTTCTCGTAGATGCGCCCCTCCCGCTCCTCGGCAATCGGTCGGCCCAGTGCGCTCACGACCCCATGCGTCACCGTGAACTGAAAGCCGAGCGGGTTGCCGATGGCGACGGCAAGCTGGCCGGGAACCAGTCCTTTCACCGTGCCGATCCGAGCGGGATGCAGATTCGGGGCATCAATATGTACCAGCGCGACGTCCGTCTGATGGTCGGCTCCAATCACGGTTCCGGTGATCTTGCGCCCGGAACCGTCGTTCAGCGTCACGACAATCTGCTTGCCTGTCTCATTCACCGGCCCGACAACGTGCTCGTTCGTCAGGATGTCTCCGCTGGCGTTGATGATGATACCGGAGCCTTCGGAACGCTGAATCTGATTGCCCTGCGTGATCCAGCCGTTGTCCATGTAGTCGCCGGGAACGGTCTGCTGCGTGTCAATCTTGACGATGGAGGGCGCGGCGACCTGCGCCGCTTTCGCATAGGTCTCCGCTTCCGAAAGAGGAACCGGGGGGCCGGGAGCTACGCCGAGGCTCCCTCCTGTCTCGGCCTTGACGAGGGGCTCGCGCCAGCGAATCTGAAGGTTCGGCAGGACAAATCCGCCCAGAACAAAAGCCACGACGACAACGAATACCATGCGCCAGCGCGAACGCCGCTGCGTAGGAGATTGTGGGTAGGGCTGCATTGTGTCTCCTCTCTTCACCGGAAGGAATGGATCATTATAGGGTATACGATAAGACGTGCTTCTAAAGTCAGGGTTTCTCCGATTCATCCGGTCTCTCTTCCGGGGTCAACGAAGCCAAAGGGAGACGGTCTGGCCCATGCTGCCCCAGAAGCGCGAACGGCGCAGGAATACCCAGCAGGAAAAGCAGCATCCGCTCGGCATCCAGGTAACCGTACACTAGCGCAGGCGCTCCCTGCCAGGGGTGAATATCCCAGGCGTTCCCGGCAGGCCACTCCTGAAACAGGGGCCACAGGGTGAAAGCCGCGAGCGCGAGCAGCAGATAGATCAGCCACACAAGCCGTGTGCGGGTGATGAGCGCCAGCGCGGTTCCCAGCAGCATCCCGTCGAAGAGCGAGAAACTCCCGAGGGTCAGCGCGGGCAGCAGACAGCCCAGCGGGAGGGAGGCCGCAATTGCCAGCAGGGACAGTGTCAGGCAGACCAGTCCGATTTTTATCGCCGTATGGCGCAGCGAGTGAGGCATGGTGTTCGTGGGAAGGGGTTCGCGGCTTCGGCGTCGAATTTAACGGCAGACGAACGTGCTCGCCTCTGTTTTACGCAAGGAGTTTGCTGTTGACATCTGAGTCTCCCTTACCCGGCAGATTGCCGCGCTTCCAGAATGGGGTTGACATTCATTCGCACCCGCTGCCTGCGATAGATGACGGTTCGACTTCGATGGAGGATTCGCTTGGAATGCTCTGCGTCGCCGCCCGCTATGGCACGCGTATCATGATCGCGACACCGCACCGTTACTGGTCGGGCCGGGAAAACACGCCGGAACTGTTGCGCCGTCTGACTGCCGAGGTACAGACTGCGCTGGCCGCTCGAACGGCGGGCCGTCGAATCCGTCTGCTGCCGGGCCAGGAGATTCCCCTCCGCCCGGAGACTGCGGACGAACTTCTCGCCGGAACGGTTCTTACGCTCGGCGATACCGGCAAATACTGCCTAGTGGAGCCGCCCTTCGACCATGTTCCCGACTGGACGGCGGAGGCGCTGGCACGAATCGTGAAGGCGGGCATTCTACCGATTCTGGCGCACCCGGAGCGCAACTCTGTGCTTCAGAAAGAGCCGGAGCGCGTTCGAGAGTTCGTGGAAGCAGGCGCTCTCTTGCAGTTGACAGCGATGAGTATCGAAGGCGAGAACGGCAGACGCGCTCAGGCGGCGGCACAATGGATGCTGGAAGAGGGTCTGGGCTGGCTCGTCTCCTCCGACAGTCACTCCTCCACATGGCGGCCTCCCACGCTGCGCGGAGCCTATCATCTGCTGAAGAGACGTTACGGGTTCGAAATCGCTACCCGACTCTGCGCCACCCATCCGGCGGCAGTGGCAGAGGGCCTCCCACTGCCCGCCTTTGGCGCGAAAGCGTCGTAGGCTACCAGCTCGTGAACGACCCGTCTAAGAGGTCGCCCCGGCCTCCGATTCCGGGGGAGATTGCCAGGCTGTGCAGAGAAGGGCCGTGAACGACCCGTTTGGGTGGCGTTACGCCAACCGTTCTGCGGACGGAAGGCTTAACGCGTAGGAGTGACTACCCTGCCAGACAGACTTTCAGACCTGCCGTCTCCAGAGACAGACGATCTTCGGCAGAAGCTCCGCAGTCCGTGATGAAGAGGTCGGCGGCGGAGAGGGAGGCAACGCGTGCGAAGGCCACCTGTCCTACTTTCGTCGAGTCGGCGACGGCAATAGCCTGCTTGCCTTTTTCCAGCATCCGGCGCTTCACCTGTGCGGCATCGAAATCTACGACGGTAAAGCCTGCGGTCGGGTGGACGCCACTGACCGCGACAAACGCCCGGTCACAACGGATCGGGTCGAGGAACTGCGCAGCGAGGGTTCCGAGCGTCGCGCAGCGGCGATTTTGCAGCGTTCCTCCGATGAGGATCGTTTCGATATTGTCGTTCTCCGCAAGCGCCTGTGCGGAGATGAGCGAGTTGGTGACTACGGTCAGGGTACGAAACTCTTTGAGCAGCAAGGCGATCTCATGGCACGTCGTTCCGGCATCGAGCAGCAGCGTTTCGCCCTCATGCACCATTGCCACGGCCGCCCGCGCAATCAGCCGTTTCTCCTCCTGCCGCAGAACCGCCCGTTCCGCATAAGGCGGCTCGTACAGCGTGTTGCCTATGGCGAGCGCTCCTCCATGTGTCCGGCGCAGGAGGGCCTGATCTTCCAGCCGTGTCAGGTCGGTGCGAATTGTAGGCGGCGAGACCCGGAAGGTCACCGTCAGTTCTTCCACCGTGACTTTGCCCTTCTGCCGCAGCAATTCCAGAATCGCCCGCTGGCGTTCCTCTGCGAACAGGCCGTTTTGTCGTTCTCTATCGCTCGTCTCGTTCAAATCCTGCTCGTTTCTCGTGTCCTGCGGCGATTATCGGACTGCTCTCTTCGTCCCATTTATGATGAAGTGTAGACACGACTCTTGTCAAGTGAAGGTTACAGCCGTGCACGGTGTGCGCTTGATAGCGATTTGCTTCTTCGGTATAATCCTGCCCCGCTTTGTCCATTATGGGATAGGCTGGAGACACGTGCGGGCAGCAGGAGTAGTATCAGCAGACGAACCCACGAAAAGCCCCCATCTGGGGAGAAAGAATCGAGATGCTCAAAGAGTTTCGTGAATTTGCCGTCAAAGGCAACGTTATTGATCTGGCGGTTGCGGTCATCATCGGAGCCGCGTTCGGGAAGATCGTGACCTCGTTTGTGGAAGATATGCTTATGCCGATCATCGGAATGCTGACCGGCAAAGTCAACTTCGTGGACAAATTCATTGTCCTGTCGAATCCGAGCGGAGCCGCGCTCACTTCGCTTGCGGAAGCCAAAAAAGCAGGTGCGGCGGTCATCGCCTACGGGAACTTCCTCAACGTGACGGTCAACTTCCTTATCATCGCGTTCGTGGTGTTTCTGATGGTGCGGCAGATCAACCGCATGAAACGCGCCCCGGAAGTGGCGGCTCCCAACACCAAAGAGTGTCCTTTCTGCACGACCCCCATCGCGCTGGCCGCCACGCGCTGCCCGCAATGTACCTCAGAACAGCCCGCTTAAACAGCTCCTGTTCCCAATCGCTGACCCCCTCCGACTTGTTTGGCAGGGGGTTTATCGTTATTCCTACAAAACGAGCATGAGGTGACAAACATATGGAGTACTGTATAGACCTATTGGTGGAGGAGCTTTCGGATAGCCGATTCTCGGTTCCTAAACCCTACGAGACCGTGTGGGGACCAGCCTACCGAGCGGAAGAGGTTGGGAAATTTGTCTGGCGTGACGGCCTTTATGTAGAGCCTCAGCCCGTTCGTCCAAGCCTTCTCTTACACTTGCCTGAGAACTATCAGTCTGTCGCCTGGAAAGCCTTCACAGTCGGTGGAAAGGGGTGGAATGCTTTCGAGCAGGCGATCAACGCTTCCGTTCCTTCTGCGGACATAATCGTCTCCGTCCATTCACTCTTCCACGCCCTACTCGATAAACAGCCTCGCTGGGCCGTTTTCTTCTGGTATCAGTGCGACGAGATGGCCGCAGTCTACAGCCAGACCGTAGAGGAACTTTGCAAGACCATTAACACCGCTTATCGTCGGGATTTTACGCAAGCAAGAGGATTTTGTTCGCTGGCAAGCAGCCATATTGACACGCAAAAGTCCGACTGACAGGGTGGGACGAGGGGAGAGAAAAATGTTCACTGTCCCGTTCTGATTGTTCATGGGGAGCAGTACACCGTTGTTCCGATCTGGCATGAGCAGGCGCTTTTTGCGGAGGCGAACGAACCCCGGCGTGCGCTCTGGATCGCAGAGGCAGGCCACAACGATCTGTTCGAGACGGCAGGAAGCCGCTATAAGAACGCGCTGCAAGATTTGGTCGCTCTGATCGAGACACGCCCTCTCCCCTGAAAACAGAAACGGTGATTGTTCAGGCTGGCAGGGCGGAACGAATGGGCTGACGCAGATATTCGCGCCCGCAGGAGGAAGCAGACGATGGACCCCGAAACGGTCACCGACCCCAACAATCCCATACTCTCACGGGACCTCTACGAGAAGATACTGCACTATTCCACAATCCCGGTGCTGCTTTTTTTGATCTGGCTCAGTTGGTTTCTCATCAGTCGGCTGATGGATCCGAAGCGGAGACAGGAACGCCGCAACCGTGAGATTCGCAAAGCCGTCGCGGAGAGGGAGGCGATGATGGGCCGCGACAGGGAGAACCCCGCAGGGCCGGGTGAGCCTTGATCTTTAGCCTGTGTCTGCGCGTCAGGTGGGCTGGTAAAGGGCGTAGGCTAGTTCCAGAGTGAGTGGTTTTGCTTGTTCGGAAGGGGATAATGTTGGCGCGTACAGTTGTTCCAGCATGGCTTTACGCAGAGGCTCCCGGTCGCCCCAGCGCCAGGTGACCCAGTCGCACTTCTGGCGCAGGTGCAGGGCAGCGGCGAGGAGGGTCTGCGAACGCTCGACCTGGCCTTTTGCCAGGGAGAGACAGGCGAAGCCCTCGATAGCGTCCACGATGTCTCCGATATCGCCCATCTCCCCGCTTTTCTGGCGTCGCTCCACACCCGCGCAGAGCAGTTTGTCTGCCTGCTCCAGATCGTTTTGAAGATAGGCGATATTGCTGAGAAGCGTGGAGCATCCGAAGACGGAGTTGTTGTCTCGGTTCTGGTTTGCGGAGGCCAGGCACTCCTGCGCGAGTTCGGTCGCTCTGGCATAGTCTCCCTGATCCCTCACAATGGTCGCGAGAATATAGAGGCCGAAACTGCGTTCGCCGATGCTAAGGCTCTCGCGCTCCGCCGTCAGCCCTCGCAATGTCCACCGCTCCGCCTCCTCTAACAGGTTCTGATGACACGCAATCAGCCCTTTGTAGAGGCAGATATGGACCCGGATGATCTTTTCGCCGATCTCGTAGGCAATCTCCGGCGCCTCATCCAGCATCTGCTGGGCGACCGTGTGATGGCCCATTTTCGACTCGAACATCCCCAGGTCGTAGAGGCAGGACATAATGCCCGAACGGTGGTTGAGGCTCCGCTGAATGAGCAGTCCTTCCTCCAGAACCTCCCGCGCTCTTTGTGTCTCCCCGACCATGCTTAAGAGGCTTCCCAGCCCGTTCAGGCAGTTGGCGATGGTGCGCCGGTTGCGGTACTCGCGGGCGATCTGAAGGCTCTCCTCGTAGAGAGCCTTCGCCTTCGCGTGGTTCCCGGTATCGCGGGAGATGATCGCCAGTGTGTTGAGCGTATGCACCATCCCCAACGCCGAGCCGACCGCTCGCGCCAGAGCAAGACTTTCCGTCAGAAGTTCCAGCGCCTCGGGGAATCGGCCCTGTCTCCATTCAACCGACCCCAGGCCGTGCAGCGCGTCACTCGCCCCGCTCTGATCTCCGATCCGTTTTGCAAGCGCAACGCTTTCGGTCGCGAACGCATGAGCGAGAGAGAAATCGCAGATGCGCGTTCCCAGGCGGCACGCTGTGTTCAGCACCCGGACGCGCAGCGCACCGGCTTCCGTCTCCGATGTTCTATCCAGCGCGGCCCGACACCACTGCCAGCCCTCCGAGAGATTGTCCTGAATTGTCCAGAAAGGCCCCCAGGCGCCGCAAAGCTCCAGCGCGGTTTCCGCTGTCTCGTCGGAAAGCAGACTCCAGTGCAGGGCGGCGCGAAGATTGTCGTGTTCCGCTTCCAGCCGGGCCAGCAGTTCGACCTCCGTCCCGTCCTTCAATTCCGACAGGGTTTTCGCGACGATCTGCGTCAGGAAATGGGCATGACGCATACGGACGCTTTCGCGTTCTCCACTCGCCTCCAGTTTTTCGGCGGCATACTGCCGTATCGTCTCAAGCATCTGATAGCGGGTGCGGCCTTCCGGGGTCAGTACGGTGACGAGCGACTTGTCTATCAGAGAGGTGAGCAGGTCGAGAATATCGTCACGTTCGATCTCCTGCGCTCGGCCTGAACCTGTGCGGCGCGTCCCTTCGCAGGAGCAGACCTGTTCCGCTCCTGCCAGCGTCCAGCCGCCCGCGAAGACAGAGAGACGGCGCAGAAGCACTTTTTCACTGTCGGTCAGCAGGTCATGCGACCAGTCCACCATCGAACGCAGAGTCTTGTGATGCGGCATGGCGGCGCGATTGCCGCCGGTCAGCAGGCCGAACCGGTTGTCGAGCCGCTTTAGAATATCCTCCACAGACAACGCTTTCACACGCCCGGCAGCCAGCTCTATCGCCAGCGGGATACCGTCCAGATGACGGCATATCTCGATCACCGCTGCCGCGTTCTGCGCTGTGAGCCGGAAAGTGGCCGAAACCGCCTGTGCCCTCTCCACGAACAGCCGCACCGCCTCGTACTCCATCAGCACGGCAAGCAATCCCTTGTCCGTCTCTGTCTTCCCATGGGTAAGCGCGGAGGGGGGTGTCTCCAGCGCAGGCACGGCGTAGGTCACCTCTCCCATGACGCCGAGGGACTGCCGACTGGTGGTCAGAATGCGAATGTCGGGACAGTCACGCAGCAACTGCGTGGTCATATCGGCGCAGGCATCCAGCAGATGTTCGCAGTTGTCGAATATGAGGAGCAGAGACCGTGGGCGCAGATAGTCCGTCAGTACTTCGGAGAGCGAACGCCCGATCTCCGCATGAACTCCAAGGCACGAGGCAGCCGTCTGCACCAGTTGGGTCGGGTCCCCAAGCGGCGCAAGGTCCAGAAACCAGACGCCGTCCAGATAGGCGGACTGGCTCTGACGGGCGGCCTCGACCGCCAGCCGTGTCTTACCGATGCCGCCCGCGCCGGTCAGCGTCAGCAGGCAGCAGTTCTCCAACCGTTCCCGAATGACGCGCACCTCCTCCTGTCGTCCGATCAGTTCGGTCACCGCGCGGGGCAGATGTACGGTGCGGGCTGGCCGGGAATCGGAGGCAGGCGGAACTGCCGTCTCACTGCGCGGCGGGGAGACGGCTTTCGGGGCAGTCCGGCTGTGCAGCGAGGTGTAGAGCGCAGTGATCTCGGCGGGAGGGGAAGCGTTGTGTTCTTCCAGCAGCAGCAGGCGCAGCGCCCGGTAGGTCTCCGCCGCCGCTACCGGCTCGCCACTGCGGATTAGACTTTCCATGAGCAGGCGCGTCAGGTTTTCGCGGGACGGGTCTATGCGAAGCGCCCGGCGCAGCAGCTCGATCTTTCCGGGCAGTTCTCCCGGTGCGGTCTCCAGCGTCGCCAGCCGCTCGACTGAGTTCAGAAACGCCTCTTTCCGGCTCTCCTGCTCTGGAGAGGCCCAGAGTTCGTAGCAATCTTCCAGCAGCGGCCCGGTGTAGAGCGCAGTGGCCTGCACGAGCGCTTCTTTCGTACCGTTCTGAAGCGCGGCATCGAACGCCAGCACGTCGGCGTTTTCGGGAGGTAGCGCGAAGAGCAGCGTATGCCGGGTGGGGGATTGAAGCAGGGTGGCCGAATCGCCGAGCGCCTTTCGGAGGTCCGTGAGCGCCCGTTTCAGGTTGTCGAGCGCCTGCCCGTCGTCGCTGTCGGGCCACAACGTTCCGGCCAGCCAGGTACGGGCCACCTGCCGATTCGCCCGAAGCGTCAGCAGAGCGAGCAGCCAGAGACCACGCCGCGAACGCAGAGCAGGCAAGGGCTGTCCGTGGACCTCCACACGCAGGGGGCCAAAAAGCCAGATATTCAGGCTGCTCTCTGCTTTACTCATTACCGGACATTCTTGTGTACTCATGCTTCTATTGACGACACGAACTCGCTTGCAGAACAGGCCGATACCCGTCCGCAGGACTGTTGGCGGAACGCCTCCCAGATGGGTCGTTCACCCCCAGAATTGGGAGCCGGGAGCGACCCGATACCGGGGCTTTTTGCGCTGACCACCCAAATCTTCCTCTTTCGACCACCTTACCGTCCACGCTGCCGGAGGATACTGTGTCTGTACTCGACTGACGGCCGGAACGCCAGGGATTGTCCCTGCTCCCGCACCGTCGCGTTACTACCGGCTATAGCCGCCAGACGGAGGATTCCGCTGGCAGAGACATTCGCCCTGGGAGGTACCAGGGCAGGAGAAATCAACCTTGCGAGTCGCACCCACCTCCCTGATACAGGCTGCTGTCCTCACCCTGTTCCTGCTCACCGCACGGACGGTACAGGCGCAGTCCATCTCGATAGACCTGAGTACCGCCGCTCTAGGAAACCTCACCCCCGGCTCCGTAATAAACGTCGCCCCCGGAGATTCCATTGACTTTCTCGGACTTCTGACGAACACCCTGCCGACCGACCCCGGCGGCGCGAACGATCTGCTGATGGATAGCGTCAGCGGCAATATCCTCGGACCCGGCTCCGATGTCACGCTCGAGCCCACCGCCTACTACGATAATTTCTTTCTCGCAGACCCCACCAATCCCGGTCTGATACAGGCGCAGCAGACGCTGCCCGCAAGCGGGACGGCCGGGATATTCACCGTGACCGTCCCCCTCACCGCCGTTCCCGGCACCTACTTCGGCACCTTCGACATCTTCGATGCCAGTGCGAACATCCTCGGCGAAGTTCCCTTCACTGTCCAGGTCAACGCCCCGGCAGGAGCCACTCCCGAACCGTCGTCGGCTCTCACTCTGCTTTGCAGCGCGTCTTCGCTGCTGCTCGTCCTACGGCGCAAAAAACGCGCTGTGTCCAAAGTCTGACACTTTCGCTTCGACTATTTAGAGGCCGTCTAATGCAGGACGGTCAGGAGACCCTCGTGCAAACTCTCTCTGATTCACTTTCCCAACGCTTTTCAAAAGCAAAATCCGCCCCGTTCAAAGGCGTTCTGGCGGCAGGGGCGCTGCTGGCTCTCGTGAGCGGCGGAGTGCCCCGGGCGGACGCGCAACATTACAGCGTCACCATCGTCACCCCACCCTCCATTCCGTTCGTCACTCCCATCGTCTTCGACGCGGCAGATATGAACAACAGCGGCGTTGTCACAGGCACGTTCGGCAATAACATCTACCGGGCTTTTGCGTGGAGCGCCAACAACGGCCCCTTCGCGTTACCCTTCGACCTGCCCTTCAACTTCTTCGACTCCACAGGGCGTGGGGTGAGCGATACAGGGGACTTCGTAGGCAAAGATGGCTACGGCAGGCCGTGTGTCTACCATAGCGCCACCTTCACGCAGAATTTTCTGAGAACCGGGACAGTTCCTGTTCCCGGCCTGCCGGGTCTGTCCAACCCTTACTACGGGGATGGCGAGGCGTACGCAGCGACATCCTCTACGGGCTTTATCGTCGGGGAGGCCACTCCTGTGAAGTTCGGCGATTCCTTTGCCAGCGCCCCGAATCACGCCTACGCCTGGACCCCGGGCGGGGATTTCATAGACATGGGACCCGGCCCGAATAACAACGTGAGCCGCGCCCGCAGTATCAACATCTATAATCATGTAGCAGGCGAAGACTCCTCCGGCAGTTACCAGGATATTCACGATGTGACGCGAATACTCCAGGCCGCTTTCGTCCAGAATGTTGGATTTGTCGGCGGACTGCCCGTTGCGTCCGGTCGGGCCCATCTTCCGGGACTCGGAGGAGATCAGAGTAAGGTAAGGCAGATCAATGACAGCGATCTGGTTGTCGGTGCCTCGCAGACGGCAGACGGCATATTTCACGCCTGCCTGTGGGACACAAATGCGCCGGTCATCGCGACGGTTACCGATCTCGATCCGACCGGCTCTGCTGCGAGCTTTGCCAACAGCATCAACAGCGCCGGGGTTGTGGTCGGGCAGAGTTTGACGACCGGCAAAGGCTTTATCTGGGACAACGTCCACGGTCGGCGTGATCTGAACGCCATGCTCCCCGCCGGATGGACCTGCTACAATGCTATCAAAATCAATGACAGCGGACAGATTCTTGCCTACTGCTATTTCAATGGCACCCTCAACACGGTGGTGCTGACCTTGCAGCCCACGCCGACCCTGAGCAGTCTCAGCCCGAGCAGCGTACCGGGCGCAACAGCGGTCCCGACCTTCACGGTCTCCGGGACGAACTTCACGGCCTTCTCGAAGATTCACCTGCATCAGACGTTCGGGTTCAATGGCGTCCTTGACCAGGATATGCCGACCACCTTCAACTCGTCCACCCAACTCCATACCAGTATACCCGCCAACCTGTTGGCACACGCCGCCGATGTCACCGTGACCGTTCTCGACCCGGTACGCGGTCCCACTAACAGCCAGAACCTGACGGTCACCAGCGGCCTGATTCCCACGCTCGTCAGCCTGACACCCGATACGGTTCCTGTCGGCGCGGCCATTCAGACCCTCACGGTCATGGGAACGAATTTCAAGCCGACTTCGAAAATCCATCTCTACCAGATAACAGGGTTCAACGGCTCCGATTTCACCTTTACCGATCAGGATTTGCCGACGACCTACGACTCCACGAACCAACTGCACACGGCAATTCCTTCCAACCTGCTGAGTCTCTATTCTGGCGGCTACATCACGGTGATAGACCCGGTTCTGGGAACGGGTCCGGGCCTGACGCTGAACGTCGTCGGAGTTCCGAAAATATCCATCTCGTCGGTTGTCGCCACGAGGACAGGCGGCCCGGGTAGCCCGCTCTCCGTCCTCATCAATTTCGCGAACAGCGGCACGGCAGACGCCAATAACGCGACTGTAGACGTTCCGAGCAAGCTCAAACTCGGCGGCATCAGTACCACGACCGGAACCCCGTTCACCATCAGCTCTATCTACAACGGACAGGGCATTCTGATCACCTTCCCAGGCAGCATCCTGCCCGGCAACCGCGTCCTGAACCTCACAATGGCCTACGATGGCGGCTCTTTCAGCGCTTCCAAACTGGTCGCTGTCCCGTAGCGCTTCGGGACGCTATGCCTGAATCGCTTCTGACCTGACCCTGTGCCACAGCACAGGGTCAGGCATTTGTGCCGCAGGAGGAATCGGCGGACAGGCTGACCAAAAAGCAGAGCAGAAGATTCGCAATCTGGAGCATTCGCTTACCTGGGAGGAGGCGCGAGACGCGGCCCGGAACCTCACCCGTGACGGACAGCATGGTCATCTGGTGACGATTACGTCGGCAACGGATAGCGATTTCGTCGTCAGGACGTTCCCGCAGGCGATAGCAAATAAGTGCTGGATCGGAGCCTACAAAGATACGCAGGGCCCGGACTATAAGAATCCCCTCTCCGGCTGGCAGGGGGTGACGGGAGAACCCTGGGCGTATACGCACTGGAATAGCTCGGAACCGAACGGTGGCGTAGGCGCACCTCATTCCAACTACATCCAGTTCTCTCTCGATGGTCACTGGAACGACGAACGCAATACGCCGCCGCATACGATCAACGCCGCCCGATGGTATGTCGTGGAGTTCGAACCATAGGTCAGGTTTCCTGCCCCTTCGCTGCTACCCCTGGCTAGGCCGGTGCAGTCAAACAAGCGCTCCCTGAAGACTATCAGTACGGTTTTACGCAGTGTGGTGGATGGCTCCCAGGCAGAAACGGCTTATCTTTAGGCTGTCTTCCCCAAGCGTGTATACTGCATTCGTCTTCCTTCCTACCGGAGAAGGCAAGGAAGAGCAAAGTTCCACTTGCCCCGCCCCTATTCCTGCCCTCGAAGGCACGAAGCGTGTGCTTTCCCAGGCAGGAGAAAACACTGCACTCGGTGAATCGGAATCCCAGCCTGCAACCGAACGCCGAGGTGCCACATGAGCCTGCCTAGCGGGACTATTACCTTTCTCTTCACCGACATCGAAGGCTCAACACGGCTCTGGGAAGAGCAGCCCGACACAATGCGGATTGCACTCGCTCGCCACGATGCCCTCCTCCGTGCCGCCATCGAAACCAATAGCGGCACCGTCTTCAAAACCATCGGAGATGCCTTCTGCGCCGCCTTTCATACCGCTCCCCAGGCTCTGGAAGCCGCTCTCTCCGCCCAGCAAAGTCTGCATCAGGTGAAGGCGGGAGTAGGATCCGGTCTCATGCTCAAAGTCCGCATGGCACTTCATACCGGGAGCGCCGATATTCGTGACGGTGACTACTTCGGACAGCCGCTCAACCGTGTGGCAAGACTGCTTGCGGTGGGACACGGCGGACAGGTTCTGCTCTCGGAAGCGACGCAGGCCGTCACCGGGAACAGTCTGCCTGTCGGAACCTCCCTACGAGACCTTGGCATTCATCGTCTCAAGGATTTGCAGCAGCCTGAACAGGTCTGGCAATTAACTTCTCCCGATCTTCCTTTCGAGTTCCAACCGCTCCGCTCCCTTTCCCTCTACGACAACAACCTGCCAGTGCAATTGACGTCTTTCGTCGGCAGAGAGAAGGAGTTGGCGGAAATCAAGTCTCTGCTCTCCAAAACTCGCCTACTGACATTGACGGGAAGCGGAGGTACGGGCAAGACCCGACTAAGTTTGCAGGCTGCGGCAGAGGTTTCGGAGGACTATCTGGAGGGAGTGTGGCTGGTAGAATTGGCTCCCCTTGCCGATCCCGCGCTTGTCCCTTTCACGGTTGCTGCGGCACTCGGCGTCCGTGAATCGATGGGAGAGCCGATCACCAAGACGCTGGTCGCCGCGCTGAAAGACAAACGACTGCTTGTTCTTCTGGACAACTGTGAGCATGTGCTGGATGCCTGTGCCCGATTGGCGGATACACTCCTGCGCTCCTGTCCCCATGTGAAGATACTTGCCAGCAGTCGGGAAGGGTTGGGTATTGCGGGCGAGAGTGCCTATCGTGTGCCGTCCCTCTCTCTGCCCGACCCCCGACAGCCGCAGACCCCGCAGAGCCTCAGTCACTATGAGGCCGTTCTACTCTTTGTGGAGCGGGCCGCCGCTGTGAAAACGGACTTTACCGTGACAACGCTGAACGCCTCTGCGCTGGCTTCGGTCTGCTCTCGGCTGGACGGGATTCCTCTGGCGATTGAACTGGCGGCGGCCCGCATTCGCTCCATGACCATTGAGGAGTTGGGGAAGCGACTGGACGACCGGTTCCGTATTCTGACCGGAGGCAGCCGAACCGCACTACCCCGCCAACAGACGCTACGTGCGCTGATAGACTGGAGCTACAATCTTCTGGAGGAGAAGCAGAAGACTCTGCTGGCTCGTCTGTGTGTGTTCGCGGGAGGATGGACGCTGGAAGCGGCGGAGGCGGTGGGAGCGGGAGAGGACATCGAAGCTTGGGAGATGTTGGACTTGCTGACGGCCCTGTCGGACAAGTCGTTGGTAATTGCAGAGGTGCAGGGTAAGGCGACTCGGTATCGTTTGCTGGAGACGGTGCGTCAGTATGCGCGGGATCGTCTGGCGGAGAGCGAGGCGAGCGGGAGTATTCGGGAGGGGCATCGGGACTACTTCCTGACACTGGCGGAGGATATCCAGCCGAAGTTAAGAGGCCCGGAGCAGGCGCAATGGCTGGATGTGCTGGAAGTGGAGCATGACAACCTGAGAGTGGCCTTGACTTTCTGCCTGGAGGAAGGGGAGAGCGAGAGGGCAGAAGAGAGCGAGGAGAGAGGACTACGTCTTGGGGCAGCATTGCAGGTGTTCTGGAGTGTTCGCGGGCATCTGAGCGAAGGACGCGAACAGTTGGCTGCCCTGCTGTCTCGTCCTGGAGCACAGAGTCGCACCAAGGCGCGTGCAGATGCACTAAATGGAGCCGGAGTTCTGGCTGCGGCTCAGGGGGATTATGCTCCGGCGCGATCTGTGTACGAGGAGAGCGTGGGGATATGTCGGGAATTGGGGGACAAACGGGGTATTGCGTTTTCCCTCAGCAACCTGGGGGATGTGGCCCAAGATCAGGGCGACTACGCTTCGGCACGAACTCTGTATGAGGCAAGCCTGGGGATATTTCGGGAGTTGGGGGACAAATGGGGTATCGCGGGTTCCCTCAGCAACCTAGGGAATATTGCTTTTCATCAGGGGGACTTCGCTTCGGCGCGAACTCTGTATGAGGAGAGCCTGGGGATACGGAGGGAGTTAGGGGATAAGAAGGGTATCGCAGGTTCCCTCAACAACCTGGGTAACGTGGCCCAGTCCCAGGGGGACTTCGCTTCAGCACGACCTCTGTATGAGGAGAGCCTGGGGATAGATCAAGCGTTGGGGGACAAACGGGGTATCGCGTGTTCTCTCGGCAATCTGGGGAATGTGGCCTACTCTCAGGGCGACTACGCTTCAGCGCGAACTCTGTATGAAGAGTGCCTGAAGATATTTCGGGAGTTGGGGGACAAACAGGGTATCGCGGAATCCCTCGAAGCGTTTGCGTCCCTTGCCTTCAAAGAAGAGACCGCCGAGTGTGCCTCCCGACTGTGGGGTTCGGCATCCGCACTGCGCGAGGAGATTGGTTCGCCGATGTCGCCTAACGAACGTGAGAAACAGGAGCGTGAACTGGTTGCCATGCGAGAGACGTTGGGAGAGGAAGCCTTTGCCGCCGCGTATGAAGATGGCCGCGCCATCATCCTGGAACAGGCGATAGCCTATGCACTGGGGGAGACGACTTGACATCGCGCCAACATACCGATATCGCCCCTCTCTTAAAGGAACCAAATCGAATGCCTGTCCCGTCGCCTGCCGAGCCTGTGAGCCTACTGCGCTCAGTCCGAATTATCGAGTGCGGAGAGCCGCTGGTGGATTTTCTGGAGATGTGTCCGTCGCTGCTGTGGGACGCGCCCCGGTTTCACTATCGCCGGGAAAAAGTGCTGCGGAAGTCCGTGGCAGAGAAACTGTGTCAGGCGAATGCGGCCCTGCCGGAAGGCTATCGCTTCGCTATCGTCGAGGGATGGAGACCGCCGCATATTCAGTGCCGTATGTATCTGAGCGCCTGGAATAGGTTTAAGGCGATGCACCCCGACTGGTCGGACGTGACGTTGCGGCGGGTGGTCAATCGGTTCACGGCCCCACAGAACGACCGTGTGCCGCCGCCGCATTCCACCGGAGCCGCCGTAGACCTGATGCTGTCGGACCCGGACGGCAATCTGTGTGACCATAGTTCGCCTTATAAGCCCTTTGACCCGAAAGGGTTTGCCACCGCAGCGCCCGGCCTCTCAGAGACGGCCCGGCGTACCCGTCAGATCATGGCCGACGCGCTGCTGCCTACCGGTATCACCAACTATCCGAGCGAGTTCTGGCACTGGAGCTACGGCGATCAGGGCTGGGCTTATCGGGGTGGTCATCCGAACGCCCTCTACGCCGCCATCACACCGCTCGACTATCAGCCCGAACCGGCAGACCTCTCCGACGACCCACTGGAGTTTGTCACGAAGCCGTAACGCGAATTCCTGAACGGAGGATGCTCAGGCATCGGCTCTGGCCTGTGTGTCGTCGGTCGTTGTCAATCCGGCGGCGCGAATGGCGGCGGGAGGAAGCGCAGGCAGAACGCCCTGCGGGGTATCGAGGTAGAAGTAGGCGGTCGCGGACCAGTCGTCCTGCCGCCAGAAGTTGCACCAGCCATCCGGCAGCGCAGGGTCGTTGACATCTGCGGAATGCGGCTGTTCGAGGAGTTTGAGGAAGGGCGCGGAACCGCCGGGGTCGAGCGTGATGGGAATGAGCGGCGCACCCTGTGACTGAAGTTCGATGACCTGCGCCTTGCCCGCCCCGCCGATAGTCTGAATCGCGACTTTGCAGCCCCCGTCGAAGTAGATCGGGTCGTCGAGATGGTAGCGATAGAAGGCCCAGTGACGGTTCGTTCGGTCGGCGATGAGGCAGCCCTGCGTGCGGTGCGAATAGACTCCCTGCCCCCACCCGGTGCCGATGTAGTCCTCTGTGCCTGTCCCGCACAGCGTGGGTTCGGTATCCTCGCCGAACCAGACTTTGACCTCGCCTTCGCCCCACCAACTTCCCGCATAGCGCGGGTCTACGATGATGCCCAGATTGCAGCCGAGGAATCGCCCGTTGCCCGGAACGTGCGGCAGAATGACGAACTCTTCGCCGAGCGCGTTCGGGGCTTCGCGCCGCCAGTGCGTGTGGAAGTAGAGCGTCTGCGGGGAATGCTCCACGCCGAGCAGCAGGTCCACGTCGTAGAAGAGGTGATGCAGGGGAGTAGCCGACTCGTTGGTGAGGGTGATCCGCGCCGACGTGCGGAACGGCATGGGAATGCAGGCGTTGAAACTGCGCCCCTCCGGGTCGGAGAACAGGGCGCACTCGAAGGCCGTGCGTCGGCCTAACCCGACGCCGAAAAAGTCTCCGAACGGCGCGGAGACGGCGGGACGGTCGGAGCCGTCCCAGACCATCTCGAGGCGCAGACTGCGGAGCATCTCCGGGCTACGGTCACTGATCGTCATCCAGAGGCGTGTGATGATGCCGCTGCCCGCCGCGTCCAGCAGTGTCTTCGTTTCGCCGGGGGCCAGGGTGTCGAACGCATGACCCTTCGCGCCCCGGTTCTCACGCCCGGCACGGCCCCGCTCTACACCCATATTCTCGAAACTGATCCAGCGTGTCTGTACGCCGTGTGGCTTCTCAAAGAGATTCATGCGGTAAGGGCCTCGCTGGTTCGCCTACTTTTTCGCGGGGGGCGGAGCGACGGTCAGGCTGACGAGCGGAGCGACGTACCAGACCTTCATCACGAAGTTGACGCTGACGTTCGCCATGACAGCGAGCGGGTAGTTCTGAATGGGTTTGGCGTCTGCGGCGCATTTCAGGGTGATCGTACCTTTGTTCTGGCCTTCGGGAATCGTCACGCCGTCGTCGCTGGTCACTCCCGCAGGCAGGGGATTGGTGAAGATGCCGCCCAGGTGATTGATACGCAGGTCGAGCGTGACGGCTTTGGTGAAGTCGGCGCGGCGTTTGATCGTCACCTCGATCTTCGCCGTGCCGCCGGGCATCAGTGTGACCTGCTGCGTATCGGTGGAGACTTCGATGTCGTTCGGCTCGGTGATGCCGACAGCGGCGGTCACGACCTCCATCTGTCCGCGTCCGCCGCCGGGCATATAGATCTCTTCCAGCGGGTGGGCGGTATGCGTGACCGTGACGGGCTTGCCGTCTGCACCCGCCAGAGTCGCCGTCCCGACGATTTCGACATTGGAGAAGTCTATCTTCGCGTCCGGCGCGGCGGAGAGGATGATCGGCCCCTGCGTCATCTCCGGCGGGATAGTAAGGGCGGAGGCGGTGACACCTGGCGGTAGGCCCTTCAACTCTATCTTCACTTCGGAAGCCGCGCCGTACTTGCGCTCCACGATCACGAACCAGGCGGTGCGGTTGCCGGGCGCGATCATCGCCCGGTCTGCATCGCATTTCAACCGGAAGTCGGGATGCAGAGGCAGGGCGGAGAGATTGTAGAAGTAGGTGGGGCCACCGTGGCCCGCCAGGTCGCGCACCTCAACGGTGAAGTCTCCGGCTCCGGGAGCGTTCCATTCCAGCCGCGAATCCTTGCCGATGGCGTCGTCGTTTTCGGCCAGCACATTGCCCTTCGCGTCCCGAATTTTAATCTCCGAGTCCATCTCCGAGTCCAGCCGTCGCGCCGTCACTTCAAAAGCCCACAGACCGGCCTTGTCGGCGTGGAAGGTGTAGCGGTCACTCTGCCCCTCGTTGACGTAAGAGTTGACGCCGCCGGGCAGGGCCAGCACTCCCTTCGCAGCGGGAGCAGGCGCGGATGTGAGCGCTGCCGTGACCGTTTTGGTGGCGGGCGGGGCGGGAGAGGGCATGAACGCGGCCTGCGGCGCATCTACGACGACCAGCGAAACCAGATTGGTCATGCCGTTGGGAAGTTTGAGGGACGCGCCCCACTCACCGGAGGGCGTTCCGGCAGGCACGTCGAGATTGACGGTCGTCGCGCCGCTGAGGTTGAAGCCGGTCACATGGAGCGTGTTGGACTGACCGGGACGGACGGCGCAGGGAACCACCGAGGTCACGAAAGGCCGGTTGGTGATGTTGAGGCGATAGACCCAGTTGGGATTGCCCGCGTAGCCGACATCGCGCAGTTGAATCGTGTACTCGCCTGCCTTCTCGAAGCGGTAGTGCAGGAGCGGGTCGGCGCGGTAATAGTCGTCGTTGCGGGCTAGTTCGCGCCCGGTCATGTCGCGCAGGGTGAGCATCGGGTCGGCGTGGGGGGCGAGGTCGTGTATCTTGTCTTCCAGTCGCGCACACTGCACCGCAAATGTCACTTCCTGCCCGGCTTCGGCCTTGAACTTGTAGGTGTCCACGTCCTCCGCCGCTTGAATGCGCCCGTTCATCACGCAGGGAAGCGGCACAGCCTGCGCGTGTTCGACATCGTTGTTCGGCTCCACTTCAACGACTTCTGGCTCATCCCCGACTACCAGCAACCCGACGGTCGAACTGCCGTGATGGGCCGTCGCCATGCGGAACTCGCGCACACCGAGCGGCGCATCCGGCGCGACCGTGACACGCACCGTGACGGAAGGCACACTTGGAACCGCGTTCGGCGTTTTCGGGTCTTTAGCAGGCCAGCCCTTCTCCGGTGGCACGACAACGGCGGTCACGCCCTGGCCCTGAAACATCGCCTTGTACGCGCCGTACAGGTTGTTCCCGCCGCCGCCGTTCATCACCCCTGCCGTCACGACAACATCAGTCGTCTTGCCACGCTGAACGCCTGTCGGAAAAGTAGAGATAATCATTGGGAACGCGGTCTGCGCGACCGCAGGCTTGAACGCCGTCAGCAGTCCCGCGCCGAGCATCAGGGCGACACACGCCCGAAAAAAGTTTCGCACTGCCATGACAGGTCTCCCCTAGGAAGGAATTCGGTCGAACTTACGGTAGGTTTACTTCGGCGCGGTCTTTGGCCCTGGCTTAACGGGGGGCTTCGCGGCATCGGGCTTGACGATGTTCGTTCCGGGCTTGACTGCGGGAGTGACCGGCGGCGTGACGACCGGAGCGGGAAGTTTCGCCGGGTCCAGCGGGAGGCTCTGCCAGGATTTCAGGACGTTTTCCGGCTGCTTAAGTGAGCGTGTGAAGACAGCCAGTTTTGGCGCGGGTTTCTCGGCGGTCTGCGGGTGGAGCAGAGCGGCCCAGGCGGGCGAAGCGTCGTAGTAACCTTCGGGCGTGATGGCGGACCAGTCGGGCAGCGGGTTTTTGTCGGAGGGCCAGGCGAGCAGGGTCAGGCGCAGCCGTCCGGTCGCCGTATCCCAGAGACGCACCATTCCGTCCGCGCCGCCGCCCGCCGTCCATTTGTCGTCGGGGCTGATGGCGACGGCGTACTCCCAATCGGCGGAGCCGTCGAAGGTGCGAATAGGATTGTTGTTGCCACCGTCCCAGAGCCGAATCGAGTGGTCGCCGGAGGCGGAGACGATAAATTTGGTGTCCTTGCTGAAAACGATCTCCGTCACGGTCGCGCTGTGTCCGCCGTGTTTGCTGGAGTTGTCGCCCGCTTCCGGGTTCCAGCGGCGCAGCTCTGTCTCGGAGCCTGCGGAGACCAAGACATTGCCCTGCGGACTGATCGCGAGCGCGGTGACGCCCTCGTTATGCCCCGTGAAGGCCCGCACCATGTTGCCTTTGTCGGTGTCGTAGCGCCGCAGGTTGTGGTCCATACTCGCCGTATAGAGGGCCTTGCTGTCCGGGGAGAAGACGACTCTGGTGACGGCATCGGAGTGATCTTTGAAGACTTTCAGCTCTTTGCCTTCCGGCCACTGCCAGAGCCGCGCTGTCTTGTCCTGACTGCCCGTCGCGAGCCACTTGCCGTCCGCATTCCAGGCGATGCTCATCACCACATCGCTGTGGCCTTCCAGCGTCGGCCCGACCTTTACCCAGGTCTTGGCGTCGAAGACCCGCACCTCGCCGCTGCTGCCGGGAGCGCCACCCGCGACCGCAAGCTGCGAACCGTCCGGGCGGAAGGCGAGACTCTGCACCGGGCCGGGGAGATGCGTGATGACGGCGGTCGGCTTCCCGGTCGCCAGCGTCCAGAGGGTTACTGCCCGGTAGCCGCCAACGGCCAGCGTCTTGCCGTCCGGACTGAACGCCAGTGCGGTCACCGGAGGCAGCGGGCCGACTTTGAGAGCGAGAGAGAGAACGGGGTCTTTCGGCGTTCCCTTCTCCAGCAAGTCCGCCGATGGCTTGAGCAGGGTGGGGAAGCGCACTTCCTGCATGGCAGGGTTGGCGGGCATCGGGAGCGCAGCAGGCCCGGCGACGGGCTGAACGGAGTCGGCTTTCGGGTCACCGGCGGGCGCACCCGCCTCGATCCAGCGCTTGAACAGGGCGATCTCGGCGGCAGGGATGGCAGGCCCGCCTTTCGGCATGAGTTTTGACGCGCTTGTCGTCACCAGGCGTTTGTAGAGTTCGCTCTCCGCGCTCTTGCCGGGAATCAGTACCAGGCGCGGTGCGCCTCCGCCAATCCCTCTTTTGACTGCCGCGAAGGTGTCCAGCGCGAGGCCCGCCGACAGCGCGGGCGTACTCAGCGTCTTTTCGCTGTGGCAGACCGCGCATCGCGCCTGCAAAATCGGCCGGATGTCCTTCGCATAGGTCGGCGCATTGGTCAATGTTGGCTTCGCCGCCGTTTTCGCCTGCTGCGCTCCGGCTGTTGTCGTCATCGCACCGAACGCCGCCAGCAGCGCCCCTGCTCTCCCGAAAGTCACTTGCTTCATTGCCTGCCTGTTACGCCAGCAGTTCGCTGATCGGCGTACCGTCGTAGTTGATTTTGATAGGCCGTTCCTGCGGCGACATATACTCTTTGTCCCCGTTGACGCCCATCGCATGGTAGATCGTCGCCGCGACATCCTCGACGCGCAGCGGGCGGTCTTTCGGATACTCGCCGTTGGCATTCGAGGAGCCGACGACCATACCCGTCTTGATGCCGCCGCCGCCGAGGCAGACGCTGATCGCGCCGGGCCAGTGATCGCGTCCCGCCGAAGAGTTGATGCGCGGGGTACGCCCGAACTCACCCATACAGACGACCAGGGTATTGTCCAGCATCCCGCGCTGTTTCAGGTCGTTGATAAGCGCAGAATAGCCCATGTCGAGCGGGGGCAGGAGGTTGTTTTTGAGCGCGTTGAAGTTGTCGGTATGCGTGTCCCAGCCGTTGTAGTTGATGGAGATACAGCGCACTCCTGCTTCCACCATGCGCCGCGCCAGCAGGCAGGACTGTCCGAAGGTATTGCGCCCGTACTCGTCGCGCAGTTTGTCCGGCTCCTCTTTCAGATTGAACGCCTTCTTCGCTGCCGGAGAGGTGACAAGGCTGAAGGCGCGATGATAGAACTCGTCCATCGTCTGTGAGGCTTTGCTGGCGGTCTCTTTGTTGCGCTGCCAGTCGTCGAGAGCCTGCCGCATGACGCGCCGCCGATCCAGACGGGCGAAGTCCACGCCGTTCGGCGGAGCCACGTCCTGGACGCTGAAATTGGCGCTGTTGGCGTCGCCATTGATGATGAACGGGTTGTAGACCGCGCCCATATAGCCGCCGCCGCCGTGCATATTCGGCATCCCGCCGAACATGGCGTAGGGGGGCATACTGTTCTGGAAGCCCTTTTCCCGCGCCAAGACCGCACCGTAGCCGGGATATTCGATCGCGGGCGCGAAAGGATAACCGGTCAGCAGGTAGTGGGTGGCGGTCTCATGGTTTCCGTCCGGGGAGGTCACCGAGCGGATGATTGAGAACTTGTCCATCTGCTTCGCGAGTTTGGGCAACTGATCGCTCAACTGAATGCCTGAGACGTTGGTGGGGATGGCCTTGAACGTGCCGCGAATATCCTGCGGGGCGTCCGGCTTGGGGTCGAAGGTATCAATGTGACTCGGCCCGCCGCCCAGCCAGATCAGGATACAGGCGATGTCACGGGGTGCGCCCGGCGGCGTCTGTTTCGCCAGCACACCGGACTTCGTGTCGGCATGGGCCTCCAGCAGTCCGGGCAGGGTCAGCCCGAGCGCCGCCAACCCGCCGATCCGCATGAAGTCACGGCGGGTCACACCGTCGCAGTCCGTATGATTTCCGGTTTCGATATCAAACATCGGTCTCTTCCCCTCTCCGTCCGAGCCTCCGGCGGATAGATGCAGCGTTCGTAGACGCCCTCAGTGGTTAAACAGGAACTCTTTGCTGTTGAGCAGGGTCACCAGCACGTCTTCAAAGACGGACTTACGGTCGTTAGGCGACGTGAAGACGAGGGCCGTGATGACCAGGCGGCGCTCGTCCGGGCGGGGCGGTCGCCCCAGCGTTGCGGTATAGAGTTCTTTCAGAATGGCGTCGTTGGAGGCTTTGGCGTTGATGAGTTTCGCCAGACGTCCGTTGCCATCGGTGACTTTGTTGTTGAGTTTGTCGCCGTTCATCAGTTTGAGCGTCTGTGACAGGTTGGCCTCGGAGGTGCGTTCGCACTCGCAGGCGATGACGCGCTGCGGTCGTCCGAAGGTATCGAGAAAGTCCGAGTTGACCTGCGGGTCGGGCAGTTGAATCGCCCGTGTGCCAACTGGCAACTGATTGAACTTCTCACGGGTTCCGCAGGCGAAGTCCAGCGCATCGAGCATGCTCTCGGCAGGCAGTCGCTTGGGCAGATAGTGCGTGAAGAAGGTATCGTCCTTGAAGTTTTGCGCGGTGCCTTCCGCGCTGCGCTGATAGGTCTGCGAGGTGCAGACAACGCGCAGTAGATGTTTTAGGTCGAACTTCGCACTTATCAGTTCGTCAGCCAGGGCTTCCAGCAGCTCCGGGTTCGTCGGCGGATTGGTGACGCGCTGATCGTCAATTGGGTTGACGATGCCGCGTGTGAACAGGTAGCCCCAGTAGCGGTTCGCGATATTTTTGGCGAACAGGCGATTGTCCTTCGCGGTCAGCCAGTCGGCAAGGGCGCGGCGGCGGTCGCCGCTCTCATCCGGGTTGGGCAGTTTGCCGTCGGGCAGGCGGGCCAGCGTGACGCCAAGCGGGGTGGGGTACATGGTCGCGCCCGTCTTCGGATGTCCGACCTCGCCGCCGCCCTGAAGTTTGACCACGTTCTCGTTGCCGAAGATGCCGAAGTCGTTGCTCTGCTTCAGGCCGACGCGGGCGAAGAAGGCGGCGAACTGGTAGTAGTCGGTCTGACTCCACTTCTCAAAAGGATGGTGGTGACAGCGGGTACACTGGAGGCGCACTCCGAGGAAGAGCTGGCTGGTCGTCTCCGCCAAATCCTGCGGGTTGTTCGCGACGCGGTAGTAGTTGCTCGGCCCGACGGTGAAGGTGCTGCCCTGCGCCAGAATCATCTCGTGGACGAACTGGTCAATGGGACGGTTTTGAACAAACTGGGTATGAATCCAGTTGGTGAAACTCCACATCCCTTTTTCGCCGAGGTTCGTGCGGTTGCTGCGGAGCAGGTCGCCCCATTTCAGCGTCCAGAAGTCGGCGTACTCCGGGCTGTTCAGCAGGTCGTCTACCAGTCGCTGCCGCTTGTCGGAGGAGCCGTCGGCGAGGAAGGCGGCGACGCGTTCCGGCGTGGGCGGAGTTCCGGTCAGGTCGAAACTGACGCGGCGCAGAAAGGTACGGTCATCGCACAGGCTGGAAGGCGTGAGGCCGAGTGCCCGCTGCTTTTTCGTGACGAGCGCATCTATCAGTCCGGCTCCGCTCAGTCCAGCGACGCTGATAGCGCCCTGGCCCTTGACCGGGGGCTGGAATGGCACGAACATTGTGGAGACGGTAGCCTGTCCGCCATAGCGCACCATGATCGCGGTCTGGCCCTTCCCAATGGCGGTGATGAGGCCGTCCGGCGTACAGGAGGCAATGGCGTCGTTGAGGGTGTTGAGGCGTGTCTGTTCCGTTACGTCGCGGGTGACGCCGTCGCTGTAGGAGGCGCGGACAACAAGCCGCTGCTTCTCTCCGGCATGAGGCAGAGTTCGCTCGGACGGGAAAACATCAATGTTCGTGACCTGCGGTTCCAGGGCATTCGGCCCCGGCGTTCCATCGCGCAGCCAACGGGCCAGCGCTCTATAATCCGCGCTGCCGCGCTCCAGCCGTCGTCCTCCGCCGTGCGGAACGAGCAGGGCAGGTTTCAGCAGCAGCAGGCTGCGCTCCGGCTCCGCCAGCGAGACCCGCCTGCCTTTGGCCTGCTTGACAGTGTTGGCGAAATCCAGGTCAGGATCGAAGCCTGCGAGCGAGAGTTTGTAGCCGCCTTTGCCGTACTGTGCGCCGTGGCACGAACCCTGATTGCAGCCGTAACGTGTAAAAATAGGTTCGACTTCGTTGTTGAAACTGACCGGGACGGATTTCGCGCTGTCCTGTACGGTCACTTTCGCGGTGGCGATCTTGCCCGCAAACTTCACCTGGAGCGTAGCCGCACCGTCTTTCACCGGGTGCAGGGTGGCTCCGCTCGTCAACTGCGCCGCAACGCCGACCGGGAGCGTCACCAGGGCCTTCTCGGTCACGTCTGCCGTAGTCCCATCGGTGTAGTGCGCCATCACCAGAAAATGTGCGACGGCGCGTGGCCCGACCATCTGGAGCGTAGCGGGTTCGATGGAGAGGGAGGCGCAGACAGCTCGCGAGACCGGGAGGACAACTGGACGTGCAGAGGCCACCGGGCGGCGAACGCGCTGCGCCCGGACGGGAACGACCTGTGAGGCAGTGACCAGAAACGTGACGGTCGCAAGCACTCCTGCGACAGCAAAGCGACCCAGGAAACGCGGCATGGGCGATTTCTCCGATGACCGGTGAGAAGATGAAAACGGAACGCCGTGACGCGGCGGTAAAGAGCGCAAAAGTGGGAACGTCAACGGGCAATACCCGTCTCCTCATTATATGCCAATTTGACAGTACGGTCAAGCCGAAGTTGCAGAAAATGCGCCGTGTGCCGACTCTTTTCGCATAATCTCCCGGAGGACACGCAGTATTTTTGTCCGAAGGCAATCGCAGCGTTGTTATCGGCAGTATTCAATCTGAGGACAACGAGTAACTCACCTTACGCAGGCGGACATACCCTTTGCCCCAAACGAGGCAGCAAAGGGTTGACACCCCTCGCTACGCGCCTGCGGCGGAGTGTCCTTCGGACAAAATACCGTTGAAGGCGAAGAGTGGCCCTCACGCCATAGACGTTTCCGAAGGAAACTTGGCCGCAGGTCATTCAGCG
>JBBRLP010000020.1:0-51229 GCA_038231295.1 Chthonomonadales bacterium | reverse complement strand
CACGTCTGCCGAGACGTCTTTTGTCAGGAAAAGGCGAGATTGGCGTCTGTTTGTCAGTAAAATCGACGATCAACCCGCTCTGTGGCATTCTTGGCGGACAAACCAACCACGGCGACAGCCGACTTTTGAAAAAGGCTCTAAGGGTACAAAAATCCCACAGGCCGCCCGACAGCAGGATCGGCATTGGCAAAGGCGTTGTCCCCCACTACACGCTGCGCGATGTTCACCTGAATCTTTTTGTTCGGGGAGGCGTTGTTGACGGCACGGGGGAAGGTCTCATCGAAGTCCTGCACATACATGAGAATGCTGGTGCCAAACTGTTTCTCGTTGCTCATGCAGACCGCCTGACGCGCTTTGGCGCGTGCCTGCGAAAACACGGGAAAGAGAATGGCGGCGAGGATCGCGATTATGGCGATGACGACAAGCAGCTCGATGAGTGTAAAAGCACGTCTGTTAATCCTGTTCATAACATCCTTCTTCCCTACGTAGAAGCAAACAGTGGTTCCGGACAACCTCTCCACTGTTGGACGCAAGGACATCCCCAGTTGTTACGCACGAAGAGAGGCAATCCCGTCAGGAGAGATGTCTCTCACTCTTTTGCGTCTCCGTGTTTCTGCCGATAGAGAGTGTGAAGCTGAGAGGGAGTAACCGCCTGGTATTCCGGGCCGAGCAGTTCCTGAATGCGTTTCAGGTCAGCCAGTTTCGATCCCCAGTTCCAGATGAAGACATTGAGGAAGGCGGGACGTGTGGTTCCGACGCGCTGCCGTATCTGCTCCACCAGTTTTTCCGGCCCAGGGTCTGCGCCTGTGACAGCCCGGAAGACGGTCTTATCGCCAGGAAGTGTGTAGGTGAGTTGACTGTAGGACTTGTCGCCAGGATTGCCGTAGTCGGGCATCAGAAAGCGGACGTTCGGCATGAGGCGGGCCGCCTGCGCGATGTCGGGCGCGTTGACGTTCATCAGCCGGATGGTGTGCATATCCAGTCGTTGCATATACTCTTCCGTCCAGTGATAGAAGGCCGCGAACGCTCCGTCCCGATCTTTGAGAGCGGTCGCCCAGTCGGGTCCATAGATATAGCCGACCCCGGAGACATCGCACAGGAACTCGTCGTTCGGGGTGGCGTGGTCGTAGTACCAGCGTGTCCAGACCGGGGCGTTGTCGAGCAGAGTCGGCCCCATCCCCCAGCCTATCGGGATCGTCCCATGCAGGGGGTCCGTGAAGTAGGTGCGGAAGTAGTCTCGCCAGGTGCAGAGATTGTCGCCGTCCGACATAGTGAAACTGAAATAGACCTTGCTGTTGTCGAGTGCAGGCGGCGGAACCTGTTGCTTCTGCCTCAGAGACTGGAGCGGTACGCCGCTGAAAACCGAGAAGTTTGCCACGTAGTCGCTGACAACGGTCACTTTGCCGAAGCGGCTTGCCAGCGAAACTCCCGACCCTTCGTTGATGCCCATATCCTCGCCATGCCACCAGAAGCCGCGCACGACCGCGCCTAACGGCAGCTTTGCCAGCAGCGATTTCACCTCCGAGACCTCAGCCGGGCCGTTCGCGCCCGGCAGTTCCTGTGCCTTCGTTCCCGTTATCCAGAAAACGATTCCTTTCGCCGCAATGATCTGATCGAGTGCGCCGGTGTCAAAAATCGCCGGGTCAAGGCAGCAAGCCAGATAGGGATTGAGGCGCGGAGCAAGGGACGTGTGGACATAGCGGAGCGCGTCCGCATCCGTCTTGAACTTCCCGCGCAGATCGGTTTTGATGGGGAGATGCAACCGTTTTGCCAGTTCAGGCGTCGCCATGAGAAGGCCGTCCGCGCCGGACACGCAGGCCGCGACACAGGGACTCAGGTAGATATTCGTGTCGGCAACGACCGCACCGCGCACACTGCTGCGAAATCGGTCTACCAGACTGAGCGGGTCGGTGACAGGAATGGGGGCATCCGTCTCGCCCTGACGCTGCATCTCCTTGAGCCAGAAAGCGTCGTCGTCCTTGAAGGTCAGATAGATGCGCGGTTGCTCCCGATTGACAAGTCCTTGCAGGGAAAGAAGCAGAATGCGCTCGGCGGGGCTGGAGTGACTCACGTCCGCGACATAGAGGTGGCGGGCAGGCAGCGGCATCTTCGGCTGAAAAGTGGGATAAGGGCGCGGCGCGGTGGGCAGAACGAGATCGGCGTAGACGGTCGGTTTCGACAGAGATGCGAAGCGGGTGTAAGCGACCTGTCGCTGCGCCTCGGTCAGCAGTCCTTTGTGTGCGAGCGCGAAGACCGTGCCGCGCAGCAGCAACTGTTCGGTCGTCCAGGCTTCCAGGTCGCCTTCCGGGCCGTGCTGCGTCCAGACATCCACCGCGCCCTGAAATGGCGGCGCATTATGGAGAATGATCGCGAGGGCAGGCCGCTCTGCCGCCCCGAGGATAGGAATGAATTCAACGCTGGCAGGCAAAGACTTCGGATCGAGCCGCTGTGCATGGGCATAGACCGTGCCATTGACTGAGAGCGAGGCCAGTCCGAGCGGATCGCCGGAAGCAAGCGCCGGGGTCTCATCGGGTTCAGAATTTGTGAAGCCTCCAACGCCTATTCCACGCGGGCCGAACAGCGCGGCCTCCCCCCGATGCCCCAGGTCCGTCCACTTCCCTGCCGCGGACCGTGCGACCGGATGCGTAAACGGGATGCCCGTGAGAATGAGCGCACCGCCCGCTTGATGAAAGGCGCGCATCGCGGCGAAGGCTTTGTCGGGATACGTGTTGCCATAGGGAAGCACCAGAGCCGCAAACCTTTGCGCGTTGAATCGCGTCGTATCCGCAAGCAGGGCTTCTCCCAACTCCTCCGCCTGTACCCCACTCTCCCGCAGATGCCGCACGATCTCATGCGGCGAGGTCTGCGCGTTCACGCCGTAGTAAGGAAATCTCACTTCGGAGAAGACCGCGACGTGTGGCGCTTTGCCCTTCTCCTGAGCGGAGGAAGGCAAAGCGTACAGCAGGCAAATCTGGAGCAGCAGAGCTATTCCGGCAAACCGATTTATTAGGTTTCTCATATTCACAGTATACCCATTCGCCAGTTTCTCTTCCGCCAGATGGGGAAAGAAATGACCCTGCCGATCCGCAAAGCCAGAAATTATGACTTGGGATCACGCAACAGGCAGGAATCCAGTGGTCCGGTGTGAAACGTGAGGCCGACGGACAGTTTTCTGCTGCGAACACCTGTGTCCTGTGGACAACTCCGCTGACGGCAGAACCTGACGAATCACGCACATCTTGTGCGCGACGCCCCCTCACTTCAAAGGAGAATGACCATGGCCCCTGTTACCCCTCACAGCCCATCTGCCCTGAGCAGCCGGTTTCGGCGTCAGGCGCTTTGGAAATCTGGTGTTAGCCGGATTGTCGCTTTGGGATGTCTCGCGGCGATACTGACAGGATGCGGCGGGGGGTCGAACGGAACTTCCACGACTGCGAGCGGTGTCCTGTATGTCTCAAGCAACGACCCGGCCTCTGGCCGTAACGCTATCCTGGGCTATCGCCGCGCTGCGGATGGAAGCCTGACCGCTCTGCCCGGCAGCCCCTTTCTGATGGGCGGCACGGGCGTTACCAATCCCGCACAGTTGGATGGTCCGGATGACGACGATCAGAATGTGATCGTCAGCCCCGACCATCGTTTCCTGTATGCCGTGAATAGCGGCAGCAACACGGTGGCGGCTTTCCGTATCAACTCGGACGGAAGCCTCGCCGCCGTCACCGGTTCGCCGTTTGCCTCCGGGGGTGTCGAGCCAGTCAGTCTGGGTCTCACAGGCGGTCGTCTCTACGTCGTCAACAAGAACCAGGACCCAGGGCAGGCACAGCCCGCAGACGGCGCAAACTACACCGTCTTCACGGTGAGAAGCGACGGCGGCCTAACCCTTCTTCCCGGCTCTACCGTCACTGCGCCAAAAGACGCCTCCTCTTCCCAGGCATTGATCTCCCCGGACGGCAGATTCGTGTACGACGCTCAGGAGGGGACGGCGCTGATACGGGGCTTCAAAATCGGCGCGACCGGCCTCTTGACCGATGTTCCCGGTTCTCCCCTCGCGCTGCCCATAGTTGGCGGCACCCAGGCGGCTCCGCTCGGCCTCGCCGCCCATCCCACACAAAGCCTGCTCTATGTCGGGTTTGTAAACGTCGCCCGCCTCGGTGTCTACTCGACTGACTCTTCCACAGGCGCACTGACCTTTGTGACCCATGTCGCGAATTCCGGCAACGAGATATGCTGGCTCACGCTGTCTCGCGACGGAAAAAGCCTGTATACGACCAATATGGCATCCAACAGCATCTCACACTACGACCTTACTGACCCGCGCAACCCGGTGGAGGTGCAGCATCTGGTCATGAAGAATGCGAGTTCCGGCGGGGCGTTCCAACTCTCCCTCGACCCCACTCAGAAACTGCTTTACGTCGTGCAGCAGCGCACCACCCTCGACCCGACCGACCTGAAAGGCAATGCCGTCCATATCCTTCAGGTTGCCGCCGATGGTTCGCTGACGGAAGCGTCCTTCTCCCCTCTCGCGCTTCCCGTTCCCTCGAACGCGCACCCGCAGGGCATCGTCGTTTTCTAAACGGCGCTTCCCGCATCCCATGAAGAAGAGCCTCCTGTTCAGGAGGCTCTTCTGTCTGTTGGCGCTGCGGCCCTCCGCACGATAGCGACCGTAGAACGCCGTTTTCGTCATTCGCGATTACAGCCCAGTACTCAGGGCGGGGAGATGGGAGAAGAGAAGAGATTGTGGTCGGGCCACTCGGTTACTTTAGCGGCCGCCTGATGCAGAAGGCCATCTATGCTGCCGTCGGAAGTGGAGTTGAAGAGGATGACCCAGGAGTTGCCATTGGCGAGACGCACGAGCAGCGTAGATGTGCCAGGCATTCCGCCGTTATGCCACGTGTTGGCAAAGCCGTCCGTCCCGACCGGGCGCACGTTCCAGCCGAGCGCGTAGTAGGCCGCACTGGGTGTTCCTTCCGGGTCCATTCCTAGCGGGGGCGCAGGACGGGCAAACATCGTGGTCATAGAAGGCTGTGACAGAATCGGACGCTTGCCGGGAACATCGAGAGCCGCCGCGAACCGGGCTAACTCTATCGCCGATGCGATCCAGCCGCCGTGTGCGTCCATCGTCTGCGGAGAGGCGAAGGCGTAGGGCAGCGCGACCGGAGCCTCACCATCGGCGGAGAAGACGGAGCGTCCGGTTCGGTCCTCCGCGTCGTAGTAGCAGACTTCGCTGGGGAAGCGTTCCGAGCGGCGTCCGTTTCCGATGTGCATATCGTGAATGTCCATCTTCGCCAGGATACGGCTCTGGACGTACTTCTCATACGACAACCCCGTAACCTTCTCAATGATCCGGCCCAGCACACAGTAGCCGAAATTGGAGTAGGCGTACTGTGTTCCGGGCGCGAAGTCGAGCGGCTGGCCCATCGCCCACCGAATCAGCGACTCATGGTCGGGCGGTGAGAAGATTCCCATCTCCTCGGCCACCTGAAGATGCTTGAACATAATGTCGCCGCTCTTGCTTCGGTCCCAGCCTGCCGAGTGTTCAAGCAGATGCCGCACGGTGATCGCGGCGAGGCGAGGGTCGGCGTGGTGTCCGGGCAGCAGAAACGGTTTCAGTCCGAGCAGCGCGAAGGCGGGAGCATCGAGGTCGAGTTTGCCGCTTTGCACCAGGGACATAACGGCGACGGCGGTAATGGGCTTGGAGACGCTGGCGAGGCGAAACAGGGAATTCGGAGTGGCAGGCTCTTTATGCTCCTTATCCGCGTAGCCATAGCCCCGGGCATAGATCAGCCGCCCATTCCGAACCATCGCGAAGGCCGCGCCCAGAATATGTTGTTTCTCCATATAGTCCAGGATCGTCTCGTCGAAACTGCCGAGCGCGGGCTGAAAGGTTCCGGTTGTGGGGAGATTGTGCATGAAGATTATCGGGCCTTTCGCCGGTGCGGGAACGGCGGGAAGAGGACGGTTCTGTGCGGCACACGGGACTGCACCGAAACCGCCGAAAAGACAGAGCCATAAAAGTATCTTCGTTTGCATCCGTTCCCTCTCGGAAGTTTCCAGCGCCTGTTCTCACAACGGACCTACGGCAGCGGGGCCTCGAAGCGACGGCCTGCAATGGGAATCTCCCAGAGTTTCAGGCTGGTCGCGTGGTCGGTGGCGACGAGCATGGTGGGAATGAGCTTGCCATCACCCACGTCGTTCAACGGCTTTTCGATTCGGGTGTACTGGCGCGGGCCGAGAATGACGGTCTGCGGAACAGGTACGAAAACGACGAGAGGGATGGGTTCGGCCAGTTTCTTGACGCTGCCGTCGTGCAGGCTGATGCGGAAGCGGCCTGCCTCGAAGCGCTGCATTCGGCGCAGCATCTCTGGGGTCGGACGTGCGCCGCCCGCATAGAAGGAATTAGCCTGCCAGTCGAGGATCAGCAACTCCTTCTCCAGCGAGACGCGAGTCAGGAGTCGCTGCCCGCGCATCCCATCCGCCATAATCCACTCCGGCAGAACGACCGGACTGCTCTGTCGCGATAGATGCCCCGATTCCGAGGTGTCAAGAACGAGGAGACGCAGCACATTGGGTTTCTCGCTATCGGTGAGAAGGACAATCAGGCGATTCCCGACGACGATGACAGGCTTTCCCGTCATGGAAGTTTTCCAGAGCGTGGCTCCGCTCGACAGGCTGACGGCCTTGATGCTGCCGTTGGCGTCCTGAAGGTAGCCCTTTTTCCCGTCCGCATCTGCAACGCCTCCCGGCAGTAATTGTGCCTCCATGCTTCGCTTCTCCTGCTTTCGGGAAGAGATTGCCACTCGTTGCGCTCTGCCGGGCATTGATGTATAGAGGCTTCCCAGCAGCAGGAACGCCAGCAAAGTCACTCGGTTTCTTCTGTGCATTCAACTCTCCGTCTTACTCACGCGAAAAAGACCTTGTTGGTATAGGCAGATGTTCGGGGGGGCGGCAGGTTACAGCCTGCCGACGCCAGGGGTTCGTTGGCGGCGCGGCGGCGCTGTTCGATGTGTATGCTGAGTACCTGAATGTCGCCGGGACGCAGGCCAGGGATTCGCGCCGCCTGTCCCAGAGAGCGTGGACGCATCTTGCTCAATTTTTCGCGGCCTTCGTGAGAAAGCGCCCGGACGATAGAGTAGTCAACATCTTCGGGAATCAGCACGGCCTCCATGCGTGAGGATTGCGCGACCTGTTCGCCCTGACGCACGATATAGCCCTCGTAACGCGCCTGAATCTCTACCTGCTCGCCGACAGCGCGGGAGACGGGTTCCGCAGGGGCGTTGTCCGGGTCAAGGTCAAGGGCGAGCGCGTCCAGGGTCGGATAGTCGAGTTCGGGGCGGCGCAGGAGAGAGAGCAGCGACAGGCGATTCTCCACCACGCCCGTCGTGCCGAGCGCTTCCAGTTTCGCGCTGTCGCGGGGCCGCACGAAGATTGTCGCGAACCGATGCGTCTCCCGCACGATGGCGTCCCGCTTGGCCTCGAAAAGCTGCCAGCGTTCGTCGGTCACCACGCCCGCCTCGCGTCCGAGGGGCGTCAGGCGCAGATCGGCGTTGTCGTGACGCAGGAGCAGGCGGTACTCGGCGCGGGAAGTGAGCATCCGGTAGGGATCGTTGACGCCCTTCGTCACGAGGTCGTCAATCAGCACACCGATGTAGCTGACCTGGCGTTCTAGAACGAGCGAAGGACGGCCCTGCGCCTGCAAGCCCGCGTTGATCCCCGCGACGATTCCCTGCGCCGCCGCCTCTTCGTAGCCACTCGTACCGTTGATCTGTCCGGCCAGAAACAGTCCGCTCACCGTTTTGGTCTCCAGCGTTGGCTGAAGCTGATCGGGAAAAACCATGTCGTATTCGACCGCATAACCAGGACGCAACATCTCCACGTGTTCCAGTCCGGGCAGTGTACGCAGAAACAGCATCTGCACATCGGCAGGCAGGCTGGTGGACATTCCCTGCACATAGAGCGACGGCCCCTGCCAGGTCTCCTGCTCGAGAAAGACCGGATGCGAGTCCTTATCGGCGAACCGGACTACCTTGTCCTCAATGCTCGGACAGTAGCGCGGCCCAATGCCGTGAATCCGTCCGCCGTACATAGCGGAACGGTGCAGGTTCTCCCGGATGATGTCGTGTGTGGTTGTGTTCGTGTGGGTCTGCCAGCAGGGAAGCAGGGCGTGCGGAGTCTCCAGACGCTCGTTGAGGAACGAGAAAGGCGGGCAGTCCTCCGACGGGAACCCCAGCGTGGAGTCGAAATCCACCGTGTGTGCATCTATGCGGGGCGTGGTGCCGGTCTTGAAGCGTCCGAGCCGAAAACCGAGCCGGGCCAGCGCCGCCGACAGCCCGACGCTACGCGCCTCCCCGTGCCGCCCCCCGTGCGTCTGATCTTCCCCACAGTGCATCAGGCCATTGAGAAACGTCCCGGTCGTGACGAGGACGGTCTGCGCCGCAACCTCGCTTCCGTCTGCCAGTCGCACTCCCACGACGTGCGCCCCTGCCCCCGGTTCGCCTTCGGTCAGAAGGTCTTCGACACCGGCTTCCAGGACGGTCAGGTTCGGAGTCGCTTCCACGACGGCTCGCATCTCTCGCGGGTAGAGGTCTTTGTCGGCATGAGCGCGGAGAGTCTGCACGGCCGGCCCCTTGCCCGTCCCGACGAAGCGGATGTGCGTCAAGGTTTTGTCGGTCGTGCGTCCCATTTCACCGCCGAGCGCATCCACCTCCCGAGCCAGATGACCTTTCGCCGGGCCGCCAATCGAACAGTTGCACGGCAGATGCCCGATGCGCTCCAGATTTAGCGTGACCAGCGCCGTCCGGCAGCCCATTCGCGCCGCCGCCAGCGCCGCCTCACACCCCGCATGGCCCCCCCCGATAACGATAACCTCGTAGTCCATCCCCAGCCTCCTCAACACAACGACCGCTGCCACTCCCCAATTCCGCCCCCGGCCCCCAATTCTGGGGAGTGAGAACAGAGATGCCCCCTACCCCCCAATTCTGGGGGAGCAGGAATTTTCATGCGATAGGCCGCCCCGCAGGGCATGGGGGTCTGCGCCTTATTATAGCACAGGCGCTGTTTCGCAGGCAGCAGCAGAAGCCCCGACAGAGTTAACGCAAGGCAGCACCGGACGCAGGGTTCAGTTGTCGAAGGAGGCGGGCGCGGGCTGGAAGTGCGGGACGGCGGCAAGGGTAAACCGCGCCATGTGGGTTTTGGTTGTGGAGAAGGGCGCGACGACGGAGACAACTCCCTGCATCGTCTCTTCAAAGTAAATCACGCTGATCAGAAATTTTCCCACCGGAACTCCCCCATGCACAAACTTATATTCTGGCAGCAGAAACAGTTTCAGTTGTGTGAGGTCTATCTCCAATTTCGTTACCGCCCTGCAGACGTCCGCCATGACAGAGACGATCAGCGGATGGTCCGTCGGGACACACACTTCGAAAAAGCCCGGCTCTTCGCCGAAGTGATCCAGAAAAAACTCCCAGATTTTGAACAGATCGGTTTCGGTCTGCATTTTCAGTTTGAGTGTGGACAGCAGTTTCAAATGCATCGTTTTTCCTTCTTGACCAGACACAGAGCGCCACAGACAGATTTCCGTCTCTCTTCTCCTTTACGGAAACGCGAGTTCTAGCGTCTCCCCCGGTGGCAACTGCTGCCACTGCTTCCAATAGCCGCGGAAACGCTCCCGAATCCGTGTCACCTGCTCCGGCGTAAACTGAGGGGGCAGCACATGGTGGGCGGCACAGGCGGCGGCAACCAGGGCAAGCAGGTCTGTCTGCTCGCCACCGCTCACCTGTTCGCCCTGGAGCAGTATGACCAGAGTCTCCGCCGCCATCGCCTCCGGTGGCATGGCGCGGAAGCTGCCGTCTGGCAGTCGCGTCGTGAAGTCTTCGATATTCCAGCCCTGCGCGATCAGACCATAGAACGCCCCACGATAGTTCAGTGTGGTTTCGACCGCATAGTGCATCAGGTCATGGTGTGGTGTGATACTCTTGAGGGCAGTCCAGGTCTCAGTACCGTCGTCGCGTAGACACCGCAGGGTCGTCGGTTTGTCGCTGCCTTTGGACAGTCGTATCTGCATGACATACCTCGCAATGGTCGTTAGACGCCGTTTGGCTTCCAGCGATAGAGGATCACTTTCGCGTCCAGGTCTTCTTCCACGAAGATAAGATATTCGCCGTTGCTGCGCCGAAAGGCACGGACGGCATAGGGGAAATCCAGCCAGCCGCTGTTCGCGCCCACCGTCGCATCGGGCTGTAGTTTGCCGACGGGTTTGCCGGTTTTCGCGTTGTAAACGGTGATGGAGCAGGGTTCACGGCCCTCTCCGGCAAACACATAGTCCCCCGCGACCGCGAAGGATTTGATAAACAGGCGGGCGTCCTTCAGGCCGTCGTAAGGCAGGACGATGCGCGTGTCCGGGACGCGATTTCCCTGACTCCACTTCTCGTAACGCACGACCTCTGTTCCCACAATACCCCACTCCCCGCCCCGGTGTGGGTGGTCAGTGGTGTAGCCCGCGAGGAACATCGTGTCGGTCTCCGGGAGATACTCGATGCGGCAGAGTTCGGTAAACAGTGTCGGAGTCGGCAATGTCTGCATCGTGGCAAAGGAGTAGATCGGATTGCCGAACTTGTCCAGCCCCTGCACGGCGAACTTGCGGAGACCATCATGCTCCGTCGCCTGCCAGACGGTTCCCTGACTGTCCACGCACCAGCCCCACAGCCCGGGCGCGTTGGCAGGTTGACTGTCGTACTCCTCACGGTCAAGGACACCGTTGCCGTTGCCATCGCGCCATATCCACTCACCCTTTTCCGGCTGCGTGGTCGGCCAGGGAGTTTTTGACACGGCAGGGTCGGGCTTGACGTGTTCCTTCGCGAAATAGCCGGACGGAATGGCGCACTCCCCGTCCGTATCCGGTTTGAAGCGGAACAGGCGCAGCCCACCGGAGTACATATCGGTCACGAAGAGGAACGGCTTACCCAGTATCCGCCGGAAGAAAACGCCGCAGTCGCCGGAACGCAGGCGCGGGTCGTCGGGATACCTGAACCGATTGACCGTGTAGCCACGATAGGCAGCCTCTTTGCCGCCCGACTTGCTGTAGTCCAGTACGTAGTGTTTGTCTTTCGTGTAGACGTGAAGGCCGTCGGTCGCAGGGTCGGCGGCGGCGGTATCAATGAAAGCCAGCCCGTAGAGCCGCCAGAGCCGCTTGTTGTCCTCGTCGTAGCTCTCCATCACCGTGCCGCCGCCCGCGACCGAGCCGCTCGAACAGACGTAGAGATTGCCCACGCCATCCAATCCAACCCCGACCGGATCGTTGAAACGCAGCGGGCCGTCCCGCCCGATCTCGCTGCCATGTCCCGCAAAGATTCCGCCGCGTACCCCTATCGTTCCGGTCAATGCAGGCGGCACATTGTGCGTATCGTAGACGCGCACCTGCTGCGCGACGCCGCGGTCCGTGACCAGCAGTCGCCCCTGCGCGTCCACACAGAGACCGCCCGGTTTGACCTCTTTTGGCAGTTCGATGCTGTCGGGCATTCGTTTGCCGTCCGTCGCAAAATGCAGGATACGGGCCACCACAGCCTCGCTGCCGTTCTGCACAGCCCAGAGTTCGCCCTTCGCATTGACTGCAAGCGCGGCAGTCCGCTCGGCTTTCCAGGTCTGAAGGAGGCGCATCGTCTCCGCGTCATAGACCCGAATCTGCCCGTTGTGTGGATCACTGACAAAGAGATGGTTTTTCGCGTCGGTCGCAAGCCCGGTGATCTCCGCATTCACGCCGTTCGGCACATCGTTCAGGGGCAGGAAGACGCCCTTTAAGGTATTTCCGTCGCCGCCTTTGCCGCCCTCGAATGGCGCGGGGGAGCCGTCGCGCAGCCGCCGCGAGATTCCATACCAGATGCGGCCTTTCGCGGGCCAGGTGTTCTCGCCTTTCAGTCCGCCGCCCTCGTTGTCCACCGTCTGCGCGAAAAACAGAAAGCTCTTGCTCGCCGTCACCGCCCCGCCGCCGCCATAGCCCCAGCCGTGCGTATGTCCCGCGTTCCCGATCACCTCGCCATCCCGATAGATGCCGATCTCGGAGCCGTCCTCGTCCCATCCGGTCGCCGCGTAGCAGGTGCCATCCGGTGTGACGAACATCGCCCGCACATCCAACTGCACGTGCTTTCGGCTGCGAAGCCCCGGCGCTTTCGTTCCCGCGAACGAGTTTCCCAGCCAGGTCGTGGTGTAGTGCAGCAGCGGCACATCCGAGGGGTTCTGCGAGCGGCCAGCGGAAGACAACACGAGCAACGCAAAAGCGATCAGGCCCGGCATGAATATTTGTTTGAAGGTTCTCAATCTCTACTACTCCATGCAACCTTACTCCTCCGGTGGAGTTTCCAGGTTGAGGTTCCGCAGTTTTGGGGCGACGGCTGCGGTAATTGCGACGACAATCAGCGTAACGATGCCGCCGATCCAGACGGAGCGCACCGTGCCGAGCAGACGGGCAGCGATGCCGCTCTCGAATGCCCCGATCTCGTTGGAGGCTCCGATGAATATCCAGCTTACCGACGCGATACGTCCGCGCATATTCTCCGGGGACATCAGCCGCAGCACGGAACGGCGCACCACGACACTCACGCCATCGAAAACTCCCGTAAGGAAGAGCGCGAACAGGGAGAAAAAGAAGTTTTTGGACAGCGCAAACGCGATGATGCAGACGCCAAATCCAGCCACGCTGACAATCAGATTACGTCCGGCATGGCGAACCGGAGGCCGATGGGTAGACCAGAGCGCGACCAGCAGCGCCCCGAGAGAGGGCGCGGCATTGAGAAAGCCAAGACCTCTGGCCCCGACCTTGAGAATATCGCTGGCAAAAATCGGCAGCAGCGCCATCGTACCGCCGAAGAGAACCGCGAACAGATCGAGCGCCATCGAGCCGACAATGACCTGATTGTGCAGCACATACTTCACGCCGACGGCAATGCTGTGCCAGATAGACTCACTGGCTTCGGGAATGGGTACGGGCTTGGGCGCAATTCGTGAGATGCAGAGGAGAGACAGCCCGAACAGCCCCGCGATCACAAGGTAAGCGTTCCGCACCCCGATCAGGTCGTAGGCGAAACCGCCGAGCGCCGGGCCGAGAATGGCGCAGCTCTGCCAGACGCTTGAGGACCAGCTTGAAGCGTAGACATAGACCTCGCGTGGAATCACCTGGGCTTCAAAGGCAGTCGAGGCCGGGTCAGCGAATCCTCGTGCGATGCCTGCCATAAAAACAATCACATACAGGCCGATGAGCTTTGAGGAGTGGCCCTGCGCCGACAGAAAGGCGAAGCCGAGCGCACAGAGTACCGAAACAGACTGCGTGAGCAGAATAATACGGCGGCGATCCGTGCGGTCGGCGACATGGCCGCCGAACAGCGCGAGCGACAGCGCAGGCAGAGCCTCGAAAAGCCCCAGCCAGCCCAGCGCCAGCGGATCACGTGTCAGCTTATAGACCTGATAGCCGATAACGACTGCAAGCGCACGACCGGCCAGCGTGGAAAACCCATTCGCACAGAGCAGATACCGAAATTCCGGCAGCCGCAGAACGGCCTTTGAGGCTGCTCGCGCTTCATCTTGCTGCAATACGTCACTCCATTCAAGCGGCGCGTTTCCGACCACCCCGTTTCACTGCCTCCTAGTTTACCCGCTCCACCCGCAAACAGGGCCGAAACTCTTTACTTTCACGGTGCGAAGGTGAACAGGGTCGGGTCAGCACCAGCGGGAGTGTTGAGCGGTGGGGCGAACGGGACTTCGCCCTGTGGGTCGAGGCGCAGGCGCGTCGGGGCCGCCGGGGAGCGAAGCATCAGATGCGTAGTCGCGCCGTCTATCTGCGCGGTGGTGAGAACGGGTCTGCCCTCCGAGGTCTCCAGCAGCACAGGCATCTGTAGTCGGTACGGGCTGCCCTCCTGCACGACATCCGCTTCAACAATGTACTCCTGGCCCTCTTTGCGGGACGAGACGTGCGCGAGTTTCAAGACGGGGACTCCTTTGCGCTCCAGCCACTCCGCGAAGAACCAGTGATAGTCTTCCCTTGTCTCTTTGTTCACTGCCGCCTCGAATTCGCTCCACTCCGCCGCCTCTCCCTTCGGATGCTCGTTGAAGAAACGGCGCATACAGCGCAGCATCGTCTCCTGACCGAGTTGGGCTTCGAGCCGTTTCAAGACCTGTCGTCCCTTCTCGTATCCGACTGCGATGTGCCGATTGTTCTCCGTGTCGAAAGCGTGAATTATCGGGACAGCGGCGTAGTCCTGGGCCATTTTCGTCCGCTCCCGCAGCAGTTTCGTGGGCATGGGATAGACAGGCGACGTTCTCGGCGCGGTAGGATGGCGGGAACGGGTGAAGAGGTCATCGGAGTATTCGGCGAACGCCTCGTCCCACATGGAACGAGTGTAGGTGCAGGGCGTGATGCCGCCCCACCAGGTGTGGGCCAGTTCGTGCGGCAGCAGGTCGGGAAGTGTATTCGGGCCAAAAGTGGCAAAGGAGTAGGCTTCGAGTGCGCCCGAAAACGCGCCGTTCGTCTCGACGATGCCGTAGCGATGAAACGGAAAAGGCGCGAAATTGCGCTCATAGTAGTCCAGTGCCGCCGTCAGTGTGTCCAGACAGGATTTCGCCAGTTCCGCATCGGGATGAAGCTGATAGACGGTCAGCGTCCGGTTTTTGACCTGCCGTGATGTCAGGATGTAGCGACCCACGTCGAGGGTAAAGAAACAGTTCGGAACCTCATTGCGGAAGGTAGCGGTTTTCGCGCCGTCCGCCGTTCGGGTCTCGTTCGTCGGCTCGCCCTGCGCGACTCCCGTCCAGCCCGCAGGCGGTGTGACGCTGACGGTCGTGGTGGCGGGCAGGCGGGCGATATGGGGATACCAGTAGGAGCAGAGGACAGCCTCATTGTCGCGGATATAGTCGCTCTCTTTGTTGTCCAGACGTCCGGCATAGCGTAGAGTCAGAACGAACTTCGCCTCTGGTGGTGGCGCGAAGGCGAGGACGCCACCCGCCTGTCGGAACCGAACCTGCGTTTTCGATTCCGCGCCACCGAGGACCACCGACTGCACCTGAAAATCGTGCGAGAGCCGCAGCAGGCCGAAGGCAGGAACGGTCTCCGCCGTCCGCTCGATCTGCACCGTGTCCATGATCTGTGCGGTCTTCTTCGGTATGTTCAGTGTGACGTGCAAATTATGATCCCGAACTCGCAGCCCGAGCGTCTCCGTCTCCGGTATCTCCGCGCCGAATTGCCAGCCCTGATTCGTATGTGTCAGCCGATAGACGTGGTCACCGTCACTCTGGCAGGAGTGCCAGGCATGAAACACGGCCAAAGTCTCCGCCATTGCCTGATGATTGGTGATGGCTCCGGGCGTTTCGCCTGCCATCGGAGCCGTCATCGTCGCGCCCTGCCAGGTCTCATGCGCCTCTGGAACCCACGCAAACAGCCCTGGCGCGTCCTGGACCGTCATCGGTTTTAGCCCGGTGGTCTGTCGCGAGTTGACGGCTGCCACCGCTTTCGCCATAAACACGTCGAGTTCACTGTCGGAGGCGCGGGCAACCGTCTGCGCCAGCGCGGTATGCTTCCCCCCGGTAACGGGAACACCCCAGAGGCCCGTACCAATCACACCGGCCAGTACAGTGACTGGCGCCAGCCAGATTACCAAACGACGAGAACGACTTTGCACAGACTATCCTCCAGACAGACTACACTCCCAATTCGCCATCTACCCTTGAGAGCGTGTTTAGCAAATCATGCTACGGCACTTTCGCGTGTTGATTTGTGGAGCATGTGACTGACTATCGCCCAACAGATCATGGCCTTGCTGGTTTCGACCCGATATTCGTAGTCTTTCACCAGACGCCAATATTTCACCGACCAGGCAATCGTGCGCTCCACGATCCAACGCTTGGGTTGCACCACAAAGCCTTTCTGGTCGGCGGGCTTGGTGACAATCTCAAGCGTCCAGGCATGCATATAAGAAGCACAATCTTGCAGAAAACCGCTATAGGCGCTGTCGGCAAACAGAACTTTTAAGCGCTCTCCGAAGGGTTCGAGTTGCGACAGCACCAGCAACGCGCCGTTCCGATCTTGGACCGAGGCAGCGGTCACTTCCACCGCCCAGAGCAGTCCGAGGGTACCTACGGCGAGATGGCGTTTGCATCCTTTGATCTTCTTGTTGGAGTCATAGCCAATGTTCGCCTGCTCTGGTGTCCCCTTTATCGGTGGTCTTGATCGTCTCGCTGTCGAGAATAACCACCGAGAGAGTAGGCTGTTTGCCTGCTTGCCGCCAGCGTCCGCACGTTAACGGAGGTTTTTCGGGCGGGAGCAACGGGGCAATTAGGTTCCATTGCTCCTGGGTTAAATCGGTAGGGTAAGGTTTGCGAGTTTTCATACCCTATTATCCTACATCAAAGGCGGATTTGCTAAACACGCACTTAGTAGGTGTTCCGGTTACCGCAAAGATGTCGAAGCTGGAGAGGACTGTAAAATCCTTTGAGGAGGACATCGAAGACGCAGTTGCTGAAATCAGTTGCTTCTTCCCGTTTTCAAAACTGGTGACACTGATTCCCTGATTTCGCGATGCGTCTACGACATATCTGCACTACTTTGGCAGTTGGTCGGCTTTCTTTAGAACTGACCGGTATAAGATTTGCATACCATGCTCATCAGGTTCCCTCGCTACTTTGGGGTCTACAGTAAATCTAGATGACACCTACCTTTAACTCGCTGGCTTACATTCAAAAGTGTCCATTGAACTGATTTGCAACCGGTGCTGTAAATAATACAGCCAATGGGGAATTGCTATGTCATGTCTGGTAAGGAAAGGTAATAGTCTAGCCTCGCATCCAAGCGCTTTGCGTACTCTTTTACTTCCTCAGTGCTAGAAAATCGACGGTTATTCTCGAGTGACTCAATGCGGCGTTTTATATAGTACTGCTTGACTGCATCGCGATCCTGTGGAGGAACCTCAGGCAAAAGAGTGAGTTCGAAATTATATAGAAAATCTTCTAGGGCATCTGGGTTCTGATGGGTTTGGAAGACCAAGTCGATTGTTCGCATAGCTCCGAGAGGTTTCACAGCTGTATCTGCCAAGCGACCGTCCACATTATCTTTCAGGGCAGCTAGAAAAAGATATTCGACGGCTTGTTTAGTGTCTAGACAGATCACGCCTAGCCAAAATGCGATGAGGGGCTTCGGACCCCGACTACCGATAAAATGTGTCTTATCTGCTGGGCGGTTTGGAGGATCAGTCACGAAGGCGTCTATTAGGATAGCGACGCGTTCTTGCTCAGATAATGATGTGATTATTGGAAACCAATCCGCCTTACGAATTTTTTCATAGAGATAAGATATTCCCAGCATATTATTCTCTTGCTGTTCCACCCTCCATTCCCAGATAAACTGATGAAGAACCGACTTTAGGTCGTATGATGCAGTCATATTATAATCCTTCTCTGACAAGATTCTCTATCAATTACGAGTAACTGGTATGAAGTATCGCCCACCAGGAAGACCAGCACATCTCTCTGTCCCAAAAACACGACAATGGGACACTATGGTATAATAAAGCCGACGAGTTTATCCTATTCAGGCTTTCGGCAATGACGGCGAAAGTGTTTTTCGGTCGCTGCGCGGTTTTGCGCCTCACGACGTAGTGAAGGAGATGCCCCATGACACTTCTGGAGTCCTGGCCTCGCTGTCCCAAAGCGGCGGCCTTCTTCGAGGCGCAGCTTCGCGATTTCGCAGCGGCCAATCCCTCTCTCGCTGTGATGGAAGAACGCTTCCGGTCGTGCGCGGGTGTCCTGCTCCTCAACCTGGTTGACCATTGGACGCTGCCGGATACCGCCGACCTTCGGCATTATCTCGCGCAAATCGGCCTGTGCGAACGGACGACCGAAGACGGCGACGCCTTCTGGGAGCATCCGGGAGCGCGTCTTCCACGTGTCCGCCTTGATTCCTCCCTATCTTCCCCTCGCCTCGCGCTCGTCGCCGAAAATCTCACGGACTTTGCGGAGGCCAATGGATTGCCGACCCAGGGTCAGCATGGCGATCCCGACTCCGGTTATGAAGAGGTGCGCTATCCCCTGCCTTGCGGAGAGCTTGCGGTCGTGGTACGGCAGGGCTATGCGGGCTTTCGCCCCGGCGAACTCCCGCCTGCCTCGGCGCGGGCACTGGCCCGTGCGCGGGAAACGCTGCGAGACCGTTCCCGCGATGGCGACGAAGCGGACGTGCTGCGGGAGACGCAGGCACTCCTTTGCCGCCTTACTGAAGAGTTGGGCGCGGATCGCACCACAGACGAGTTTTTTGCCGCCGAACGCGCCTACTACCTTACCCGTAACCGCGCCGCGCAGTGGCAGTATAATCGGCAGACCGAACTCGGCTTCGGTTGGGCCAACCACGACCACCACACCTACCGCAGTTCTCGCGCCTCCTTCCGCGCCCTGATGCAGTGCTGGCAGAGCCTCGGCTTTCTCGCACGGGAACGCTTCTACGCGGGCGCAGAGGCCGGATGGGGCGCACAGATATGCGAACACCCCGTCAGCCGCGTCGTCATCTTCGCTGATGTGGATATGGCTCCCTCCGAACTGGATATAGACTTCGCCACGACGGCACTCCCTCCCCGCTCCGAACTCGGAACCATCGGTCTCTGGTGCGGTCTGCACGGCAGCAGCATTGGCAAAGCCGGGATGCACCATATCGAGTGTGAGTTCGATTTCGCGCAGGCGCAGGCGAATATGGAGGCAGCGGGATTCCCGGTCATGCCCCCCTTCACCGATCTGCCGATGCTCAAACAGGCGTTCAGCGCGGCAGAGGTATGGCCCGTCGCCCCCGAACGTCTCGAAGCCCTGCTCTCCACCCAATCCCTCACTCCCGAACAGGCCAAGCGTTTCCGTACACAGGGCGCGCCCGGCAGCCATATCGAGATTTTGCAGCGCTGGGACGGCTTCAAAGGCTTCAACAAGACCGGTGTGAGCAGCATTATACGCGACACCGATGCGAGGAGATAGAGACCGCATGAACGACGGCAAAACGAACTACATCGGCGGCGCATGGCGAACCGCGCAGGACGGGCAGACCTTTGAGTCCCGCAATCCGGCGAAGAACGAAGTGGTTATCGGTCTGTTCGCACGTTCGCAGACGGCGGACGTCGAGGCGGCGGTTACGGCAGCGGCAGTAGCGTATCCGGCATGGCGGCGGACGCCTGCGCCTGTGCGTGGGGCGTTGCTGTTTCGGATGGGGCAGTTGCTGGAGCGGGAGAAGGAGCGGCTCTCTCGCCTAATGGTCGAGGAGATGGGCAAAGTGCTGGTGGAGGCGCGGGGCGATGTGCAGGAGGCGATAGATATGGCCTACTACATCGCGGCGTTCGGGCGGATGCCGAACGGGAGCGTCGTGCCTTCCGAACGTGCTGATATGTTCTGCACAGCGCAGCGGGTTCCGGTCGGGGTCGTCGGCCTCATCACGCCCTGGAACTTCCCCATCGCCATCCCAAGCTGGAAGATGTTCCCGGCCCTGCTCGCCGGAAATACGGTCGTGCTGAAACCCGCAGAAGACACACCAGCCCTCGCCGTCGCGTTCATGGAGCTACTGGTTGAGGCGGGAATTCCGGCGGGCGTCGTCAACCTCGTGACGGGCTTCGGCGCGGAGGCCGGGGCCGCGCTGGTCGAATCGGCAAGCGTCGCAACGATTTCTTTCACGGGTTCGACAGAGGTCGGACGGCAGATCGCCGCCCGCTGCGGACAGTTGATGAAGCGCGTAAGCTGCGAACTCGGCGGCAAAAACGCGATTGTCGTTATGGACGATGCGAATCTGGAACTGGCCCTGAAAGGGGCATTATGGAGCGCGTTCGGCACAGCGGGGCAGCGCTGCACGGCGGCGAGTCGACTGATCGTGCATCGGGATGTGAAGCGCAAATTTCGCGACGAACTGGTAGACAGGACGAACGCGCTCCGCATGGGCGCGGGGATTGACCCGGAGGCGCAGATCGGGCCGGTCATCAATCGCAAACAGTTGGAGCGCATCCACCGTTATGTCGAGATCGGACTGGCGGAGGGCGCAAAGACCCTGACAGGCGGCAAGATTCTGGACGCCGACCCCTTCGGCGCAGGCTGCTTCTACGCCCCCACTGTGCTGGACGAGATGACGCTGACGATGCGGGTCGCGCAGGAGGAGATTTTCGGGCCGGTGACGGGGCTGATCGAAGTAGGCAGTCTGGAGGAGGCGATTGCGGCGGCGAACGCCACGCAGTACGGCCTCTCCCTGTCCCTCTACACCCAGAACGTCCACCGGGCGTTTCAGGCGATGCAGGAGATGGAAGCGGGCATCGTCTATATCAACCTTCCAACCAGCGGCGCGGAGATTCAACTGCCCTTTGGCGGCACCAAAAACACCGGCAATGGTCACCGGGAAGCCGGTTGGATGGCGATGGACTACTGCACCGAGTGGAAGTCCGTCTATATCAATTTCGCCGAATCTGCCGAACTCGTTCGCGCCCAGATTGACACCCAGGTCTCGTAAGGAGCCATTTCTCATGACCTTCGAGCAGCTCGTCATCGCCGCAACTTACCCACCTCCATAAAACACGAACGCAAGGTCACAACTTCGTAACTCGTGCTTTTAGGAAAGGTATAAAATCATGTTGACGGATAAGCGCGTTCTCGAACTGAACGCGGCTCGCCTGCTGGCGGAGGTCGTCGGGTTTGAGACGGACGAGGTGGCGCGAACGGCGTCGGGAGCCTCTGTCACGACGTTTGGAGGCCGGGAGTTTATAGACTTCACGGGCGGGATCGCGGTTCATGCCTGCGGTCACGGTCACGCGGAGGTCGTTGCGGCGATCACGGAGCAGGCGGCGAAAGTGCTGCACGTCTCCGACATCATGCGCCATGTCCCGCAGTTGGAGCTGGCGAAGTTTCTGCGTGAGCGGTTCGCGGAGGCGGTCGGTGGGGAGGACTGGACGTTTCTGTTCATGAACAGCGGCAGCGAGTCGGTGGACGCCGCAGGGAAGCTGGCGCTCAAGGCGACCGGGCGACACAAATTCGTTGCGTTCGAGGGGGCGTTTCATGGCCGCACCCTGTTTGCCTCGGCGCTCTCCCGATCGAAGACCGCGCACTGGCAGGCGTATGAGGCGTTTCTCTCTCCCCTGCGAGCGAACCACATCCACCACGTCGCTGCGCCGCGCTGTGCGGGCTGCGATCTGAATCGTGCGGACTGCTGTGTGAACAGTCTGGAGCGGCTGCTGAACGACATCGGCGACGAGGTGGCGGCAGTCTTCTTCGAGGCGCAGCAGGGCGAGGGAGGATATATGCCGATGTTGCCGGACGCCGCACAGCGGATTCGCGAACTGACCCGGAAGCATGGCATCCTGCTGATTGCCGATGAGATTCAGTCGGGGTTCGGGCGCACAGGGCGCTGGTTCGGCTTCGAACATCTGGGCATCGCGCCGGACATGGTCGTGTTCGGTAAGGCGGTCGGGGGCGGCTTACCGCTCGCCGGCCTCGCCGCGCCGCAGTCGCTGATGGGCCGCTGGCAGCCCGGAGAGCACGGCACGACCTTCGGGGGCAATCCCCTCTCCTGCGCGGCGGGCCTTGCAGCCCTGCGCGTCATCGAGCGGGAAGGTCTGATCGAGCGGGCAGCGCGACTTGGCGAAGCGGTCAAGGCGCGTCTCTGTCCTCTGGTCGGGCAGTTCGGCGTGACGGACGTGCGCGGCAACGGCCTGATGCTCGGCGTGGAACTGCGCGACCCTGATGGTCAGCCAGACTATGCCCGCTGCGAGGCGGTCAAACTCCAGTGCCGGGAAGCCGGGTTGCTCCTCCTCACCTGCGGCGCGAAGATCGGCAATCCCGCGACGGACAACTCCACACTCCGCCTCATCCCGCCGCTCAATACGCCTGAACCGATTCTCTGGTGCGGCCTCGACATCCTGGAAGCCGCCCTGCGAAAAACGGCATGATAGCGCTGAGAACGCTTCCCCGTTGACAGCAGCCGACCGCTCCACCTCCAATTTTGAGGTGGAGCGATCATTTTTCCGGCTGGCTGCCCGGCACGACGAATTCGACGAAGTGGGTCCGCGGAAGCTTGAAAAACAGTTTGAGGCGCTTGACACCCTTCGGAATCTGGAGTGGCGCAGAGCGGTATTTCGGGTTTTGATCGCTGAGGAAGCCCTTATGAAAGACGGTAAGTTTGCCGTTTACCACGAAGGTGCCATCGGGGCCAAATTCACGATTGACGGCAGGCCAGGGGCTTGCGATGGTTCGCCCCTGTTCGTCCTCGACATGAAGGAGGATGACGAGGTTCTTGAGCGGCGAGTCAACCATGAGTTTTACGACAGCCAGATCGGAATTGAATTTTCTGCCATCCATCCCATAGACACCTTCGACGGTCAGATGCAGATTCTCTCGATCAAACCGCTGCTGAACAGGAGCCTCGTTTCCGTTGATGGGCAGGGTAACGTCCGCCACTGTCCAGAGTTCGTCCGGGTCGAAATCGCTGTAGACGGTCTTCTGGACGCCTACACGAAGTCTGTACGGCGCATTCGGGGACGGAGGGCTGTACTCCGTGCAGGGCCAGGTCGGGGCCAGAGCGCTCTCCCGCATGAGGTTGCCTTCTGCATCTGTCGCCTCTAAATCCACGATCTTCCAGTCCTGAACGGGGCTGCCTTTATAGCGATACGACAGATGCACCGTCTGGCGGCTCTGTGCACCCGGCATCAATACCGCCCCCTTCGGCTGGCTGCGAGACCAGTTCTCCCCACCATTCGCAAGTGCATACTGTCGTTTCTGAGAGGGCGTGATCGCGTCGAGTGTGACGGCTAGGTCGCCATCCTGTTTCGCAGCAGGCAGGGCATCTGATCTGATCGGGGCGTGTTGTTCGGGATGCGGGTTCTCGATCTGGAAAGTCGCCAGGGGCTTGATTCCTCCGACCTACATGACCTCCAGACGGAACCGGCTTTTGCTGCGCGGATAGGCGGGAAGGACAAGACCGATGTTCTCATCCCACTGCGTGGAAATCACATTCTGCGACATGGACACCATCGAACTGTATTGCCTCCCGGTGGTGAAGTTTATTTCGAGGGAACGGCCCGTATCCACCGGATATACGGAACTGCCACCGTCGCTCGGCACGACCACAAACGGAGGAAAATTGCCCGGATGCAGATCCAATTGGTGCGGCACCCGCAGCCATACGACAAGGGCATTCTGCTCGGTACGGGCTGCTTTGAGAATGGGCGCAGGATGCAAGAGCGAGAGGAAGCCCTCAATCCCCGTAGTGGACTGCCGCATCCGCAGTTCGTGCTGCCTGCCATACGAGTAGCCCAGCAGTTCGATGGTCGTACCGTCTGCCCGATGAACCGCCTGATAAGGCGAAGCACGTTGAGCGAGATAGAAAGTGAGGGCAAGGACGAAGAGGACGAAGAGGCATAACAGACCAAAGACCAGCGAGCGTTTGCGAATGATTGGGTTCATGCTTCAATGGCCCTTTTCTGTGCTGGAGCGGTCAAACTTTCGGGTCGCCAGACCGCTCTGATACGCTCGTCGTAACAGTCCCCGACACCCTGCCTTGCGGAAGCGAGTGCAACGCTGGTTGCTGAAACAGAGCGATACTTTCCTGACTCAAGAGAATGACGAGGCCATACACGCCCAGAGCAATAAAGAGGGGATTTAAGGAGAGGATATCTAAAATAGACACGACAATCGCAAGGATGCGACTCCAGGCAGCCAGACGCAGGAGTCCGATCCCTGCGATCACCCCTGGTATCGCCACAACAATCACCATACCTACAACAATCCCGGCTGCCAGATTGAACGACTGGCTCAGACTCCTGATGAGTGTGTCATCCATCACCCCGGATACTTCCTGTGTTTGGTTCGGATGGGAAACCGTGGAAGAAACTGCGGGTGTAGGAGCTTTCGTGATATTTCCTATACTGAGAAACATCCCGACCAATACGATGCAGGAAAGCCCTATAAGAATACCAAACACGATCTGTAACCAGGCGATGACATTGATGTGAGTTCGCATCTTGATTCCTGCTGTCTTACGGACAGCCATTCATGTTCCGCACATAAGGCTTACCGCTCATGGACGCTGACGCAACGCTCGAAGAAGACGTATGCATTACAGCCTGTCCCACCTCCTGGTTCTTCGTAACATGTTTCCCCTATGCCCCATTCCGCAGGCGGGAGCAGGCGCGTAGTTGTGGTTACTAACACACCTGGACGACGCACGACTCTTGGAAGACTACCCAACAGGAATGTTGAGCATAGGACTACCGCCAGGATCGCGGTGAACGCAAAAGCACGCCTGAATCTTTTCCTTTTCATTGAGTGTCCCTCAATACGGTTTCTTCCTGTGCCGCAAGCGTCTTTCCTCGAATCCCTGGCAGTCCAGACGGCATTTCCTTCTGCAAGACGTTCGCTTTTTCTTGACGGGGGGTTTCAACCCATAGGCGCTAACTTACGCACTTTGGACGCTATGCCCGGCTTGGAGGACCTCATCCCCCAACCCCCTTCTCCCGGACGGTCGCAAGCTCCCTGGGAGAAGGGGGCTTTTCAGGCTCAAGCGTTTCTCGTTTCTGTGGGAGGATGTGGACCTCACCCCAACCCTTCTCCCGGGCGGTCGCAGGCTCCCTGGGAGAGGGGCAAATGCAGGAGTCATGTTGAGGACGCAGAAGCAAAGGAGAAGGACAATCCCTCTCCCTCTTTGATAGCAACGAACACACCAGGACATTCGCAAGCCTGAAAAGCCCCCTTCTCCCAGGGAGCCTGCGACCGACCGGGAGAAGGGGGTTGGGGGATGAGGTCACCCCAACATAGCGAGCGAGCGCTCACGCTCAAACAGGAACAGATACCCGTGCCAGAAGCCGTAAGTTAGCGCATAGGGGGTTTCAACCTCCGGCTGACCAGACAAGTTCCGGTACCGACCGTTCTATTTTTCCAGTGTGATCGCGGCTATTTTCACCTCGGGTATGAGCGGCAATTGGATAGCAGAAAGTTTGCGGGGATCGCGTATTTTGATGGTGTAGTGGTACAGGGCGACCGCGCCGGGAGCCGTGCCGGAATGCTCCTGATGCCACGGGGCCATCACCGTGATCTCGTCTTTGTTTTCGCCGGGATGATCCCATGGGCTGACCGTGATGGAGTAGAGGTCTTCCGACGTTCCTGTGGGTTCCTCGAAGATCAGTTTGAGATTGACCTGCTTCTCCAGATGGGCGCTGGCCGCAACGATGTGGAGGTAATGACAGAAACCGGCGGATTTGCCGAGTTCCACCCGCTGGCCGTTGCAGGCGATCAGATTTTTGGCGCTGCCCTCTTTCGGCCCCCATCGGAACGCGATACGGCGCGGGGATTCCGGCCCGGTCTTATCGGTAGGCAGCCACATCCCACCCGGCAGGATCGGTGCATCGGGATAAGGAGGCACAAGAGCAGCAGGAAAAGAGTGGCCCTGTCCGTCGAAATTCCCGGAAGCCGCGCTCTTCTCGTCGGAGATGCCATCTGTGGTAAAGGCTTTTGTCAGATCGGTATAGATCATACGCTCCCCGATGACCTGGAGAGGATGCACGATTCCATCGGCAACGCGAGTTCCGGCAGCCGTCGAAGCCCAGGTATCCCCAAACTTCACGTCCCATACCAGCCAGTAGGTGCCGTCACCGGGCGGAGGCGTGATGTAGGCCAGCAGTTCCTTCACCCGTCCGCCAGGAGGGACATCTTCCGTCAGCGGGGTCGTCTCGTTCTCAAAGAAGTACTCCGTTCCATCCTGGTAGTACCAGTGACAGCCGACACGTACCTGCTCCTTGCGCCAGGTCTGCGTGCCGACGTTCTGGAGGCTGATTCGCACGGGCAGGCGTTTGCCCCCCGGCATGGCCGCAGGCGTGATCTCCTGCGTGAACTTCACGCCGAAGTCGAAATCCACCAGCGAGACAGGCTGTGGCGCAAAACTGACACCGAGCGCGTTCTCCTGCAACTGCACCAATGCGACGGCTTGCGCCCCGCTCGCAGGAGCGACTTCCCACCGGATTTCGGACGCACTGCCCGTCTCTGGTTCCAGCAGCGGGAGGCCCTGCGGATCCGTCGCAAGCAGAATGAAACGCACATTCGCGGTCTCGCCCGGCAGCACATCTCTATCCAGAAGAGCGCTTGAGTCCGGAGAGGCGACCGGAGTTTCGGTCAGGCCGTTCGGACCATCATGGACCGTATAGAGCCGTACCCCGACGTGAACGCCCTCCGCCTTCCGCCATACCGCCGTGCCGTCATTGCGGACGGTGGCATTGACCTCGTAGAGGCCGCCATTCTCCAGCAGTGTCGGAAGATCGGCGCTGACAACGCTTGCCGCCCAGGCAGAATGAACCGATTCCCCACCGATGTGGACGGGCAGTTCAACGACGGCAGTCGCGGCAGCAGGCCAGCTTCCCTTACCGCTTTTATCCAGCGGAACAGGGGCCACTTCCAGTGTATAGTCTCCTGCGGGGAGGGGCGCAGCTTTGCCGCTGCCCGCTGTCAGAGCCAGCGTGACGGGAACGTTCTGTCCGGCGAGGACAGGGCGATTGAAGGCAACCGTGGCACCCTGTGTGAGTTTACCTGCCTTGCTGCGCCAGCGAGAGGCCAGTCCCCAGGGCGGGCTTTTCAGCCCACCCCACTCTTCGAGACCCGAATTTTGCAGCCGAAGTTGCACGGTCACCGCAGAGCCGGGCGGTAACGAGGTCGGGACATCGTGCGCGAGAAGCCGAACGCTCTGTCGGGAAGCGCCTGCGAAGAGGCGGCTGAGAAAGAGTGTCGTATCTGCCAGACTGTAACCTGCTTCGAGGGAGGGGGTGATCTCCCGTCCGTTCGTATAGTCGTTCCAGCCGTCCAGTAAGACCCATTCCGGCGACTTGCTAATGGCATTCGTCCAGAGCAGGCGATAGGAGGCGGAGTCGCGCCGGGCAGGCAGCGTCTTGTCCGCGAAAGTGCGCTGTTCGGAATATCCCGCGCTCACCGTCGCGATTTTCAGCCATCCCGCGGCGGACGGCAGACCCTCCTTCGCCTTGCTGTCGGCAAAATAGCCCTCCAGACCAGCCTTGCCCTCAAAACTCATGGCTCCTGCAAACAGCAGATCGCAGCCGGGGAAATCGGCGGCGAAACGGCGGCGAAGCGTCTGCGTGAACGCCGCGTCCATCCCTTTCAGAGCGGAAGCGCTGGAGAGAAAAACGGGATAGGCCAGTCTCCCGCCATTCGCTGTGTTGAGTGGCAGCCCACAGCGGAACGGCGCAGGGATATGGCGATAGTAGTCGCGGATCATAGCATAGAGCGTATTGAGGGCGGCAGCATCGTGCAGGTCCGGGCGGTCTCCGAGCGCATCAATGAGGCTGTCGGTGTCCAGAAACAGCCCGATCTGCGGATAGTCCTGGCCGGAATCGCGCAGGGATTGCAGCGCCATCACCAGCACATTCAGCCCTTTGTCGGCATAGAGCTGTCGGTCACGCGGCGAACCGCGATAGACGGGCAGCAGCACATCTATGCCTTCGCGCCGCGCTTCCATAAGTTGTTTGCGATGCCAGTCTGCACGGTCGAAACTGAACCAGGGACCAGCGCCGTCGAGGGGATGATGCGCCAGAAGGGAACCGTTGTCGGCACGGGCAACCTGCGCGGCAGGCGCGGCTTTGCGAGGGTCAGCCTGATAGTGGTACTCATACGTCGCCATCACCAGCGGCGTCACCTTCTGCGAAGTCAACGGCGGCATCGCGCCTGCTTCGAGGGGAGGCGCAATCGCAACGACAGGGCGAGCGGGGCGCGGGACGAACTCCAGTCGGTTCCGTGCCGCCAGGGTAGATTCCAGAGCGGCTTTACCGGTGCGGGCCGTCGCCAGTTCGCCGAACTCGAATTGAGAAACGCCGTTCCATTCACCGGGAGTGAGTTCTCCGCTGAGATCGGGACGGTTATTGATCGGGATACGGGGAGCAGTCACGAGGGCAGCGGCCGTCGGGGCCGCCGTATTGCTCAGAACGATCTCGTTCCAGAGGGAAGGATTGTCCACATCGCTCGCGCCTTTGACTCTGGGCGAGAGACTCTGAATCGCCGGACTGCCCGCCGATTTGCTCTGCGCGACGACGTTGAAGCCGAGGCGCGTTCCGACCTCCGGCTGTATGCCCAGGTCGAGCCAGGGGATCGCGACTTCCACCGTATAACCGGGAGCGAACGAGTTGTCCTTGCGGGCGATTCCCTTCTGTTGCACTTCGTACTTGAAGATTTTGCTCAAGATGCGATCGTTCTGCTTCTTCTGTTCCAGAGCATCGTCTTTGTATTTCTCGGAGATGGCCTTCAGCAGTTCGCCTGGCTCCTTGAAGTCGCGGAAAAGCGGGTGCGCGTCTGCCCCGAGATAGAGCTGCGCTCCATGCGCCGCACTGATGGCGAGTGTCACCGTCTGCGCCGTCCGCATCGTCGCTTTGTGGTCGTTGTCCGCCTGGAGGGAGACAATGATTGCATCGTCCTGAAGCGGGTTCGAGAAGGCTTCCGTATTCGTTCCGGTAAGGTTAGGCTTGTTCACCTGAATGGCGAGATAGAGGAATTCATTATCCCATCCCGTGTAGCCAACGAGGCGGTTGGTGGTCTCGACAGCAGCGGGAGCGGCCACCGGCGGCTTTGCTCCATTGGGCGTATTTCGTGTTTGCGCGGCAGCCGGAGTTGCCAGTCGCAGCAGTGCCAGGGCCGTCACGAGCGCACGGGCAGACTTGCCCATATCACTCTCCTTTACTCTATGTCCGTCATGGCCCCGGCCTCAGAAGGCAGCGGAACAATGCGGTTAGATTTTGCGTAATCGCGTATTCAGAACGGTGCTGATTCGGTGGGATGATTGCGGATAGTACCCTGCAATCGGTACGGAGTCAAGAAAAACGGCCGTGCGCTCTGTTTTCTGACGTTATAGAACTCGAAGTGTCACGCCGATTTTGATTGGCAGGAAATAGCCGCCCCCCATCCCCAATTCTGACGGAGCAGGCGTTTTCATGCGATCAGGTGTGCCTCGCGCATGGAAGGCTGGAAGGAAATGACTGTAACATCCCTCCAACGCGTTCGACTTACTTCTGGGATGATCTGGCTCCCCTTCTGCCCCCGGAAATGGTCGGTTCCCTCCTGTCCCACAGGAAAGGCTTTGCTATCCATGTTTAAAACGACTGTTCGCCCCTTTCCGTTCCGTCGGGGGTTTTTCCTGGCCTGCTTCCGCCCTGCCGTGAAGTCGGCTGTGCGCTCTCTCCTGCTTGGCATTCTGGTGTTCAGCCACAGCCATCACGCGCTAGCGCAGGAAAAGGGTATGAAACCGGCCGAGATAACGTCGCTGTTTCGTGACGAGATCAGTCAGGCGGGCCAGAAGATGCACTGGCGTGGAGAGCGGCTGAGCGACGATACCGCCTACGCCCTCGCCATGACGGGCATCTCCTGGGAGATCGCCTGGGGCAAGGAGCATCCCTTCTCGCTCGCGTGGGGAGATTTCAGTAAGGCCCCTCGACTGAACGGACAGTCAGGGAAAAACGATATCGAATCCATTGCCGATGTGCGCCGGGCATACGAACGGCGGGACTATCGCCGCGTAGTAGATACGGCAGCCTCACACTTCACGCTGGAACAGATTGGATGCGAGACGACCTTGAAAGAGTCCGTCGGCAGGAGCCTGATGGCCCTTGGCCAGCCGGAACAGGCTTTCCCGGTCTTTGCCGCCCCGTTCGATGCCGGCCCTGATCTCGGTTCAAGCGCGGCGCTGAATCGCCGATTTCGGGAAGCGGCGCTTGAGGCTGCCGGCCGCGCCGGACTGAAACGGGAGATGGTCGCCTTTTCGATCTCTCTGCTGCTTGAGCCGGGTGAGGAGATGGCGGAGGTAGATGCGGCACGAATGCACACTCTCGAAAAGATGGGAGTGGATGTAGACCGCCTGACGCTGGGCATCCTGCAAAGCCCGGAGCGGCTGCGCGGCCTACCTGCCTACGCCTACGCCGCCTCAGACCTGCTGGCCTGGCGGGCGTCTCCGCGCCTGGTTCCGTTCCTGCTCCGGCTCGCCCAGAGCGACGACAGCTACCTTCGCAGCCGTGCGATTCTCGGTCTCGGGATCGCCGCCTATCAGCCGCGCCCCTCCGACCCCGCAAACTGGTCACAGCGCCTGCTCGCAGTTCCTCTTCAGGAGATGAGCGTCTCCTCTTCCCAACGCAAGATGCTGGACAAGGAGATACACGAAGCGCTTGCGAGCGATCACATCCGCATTCGTGTCGCGGGCATCATCGCGCTGGCGCTTTCAGGGGACGCCCAGAGTGTGCCTGTCCTGGAACGCCTGTCGCGAGATAGAACGTACCTCCTCTCGGCTCCCAGAGGAGAGCATGACCGAACGCGGCGAATCTTTTTCCCCGTGCGGGCGGCGGCGGCAGGCGGCCTGGCCCGATTCGGCGCAGAGGCGGCGGCGGCAGGCGGAGGGGAGTTCAGCGGACGAGACCTGGATCGTGAAAAACGGGGCGGGAAGGATGTGACGAACGACAAACGGAACCTGCGGAAGGAGGTGGTCAGTCAACTCAAACTCTCGCCGCTGGACACTCCCGTGCCTCTGGCCCCGGAGGTCAGCCCGTCATCTCGCCGCGACAGATAGTCTCTACTGGAGGAGCGGGTTGATCTCTGTCCCGCTGGAAAGTGTCTCTTTTGCGGCAGGCTCTTTCGCGGGCGTTTCGTGCCACTCTTTTGCAAGCAGTGTCTTCCGATGCGCCTCTTCTCTTTGCATCTGCATCTCCGCATCGCTCACCTCGTCAGCCTCCTCCTCTGCCTCCGCCTCCATCTCCGAAGAGACGATTCTGTCCGCGAAGATGCTGCCGAAGATGGCGGTCACACCGGTGACGCACAGGAGAATGGCTTTCCAGGAGCCATATTTGCCGACGTGAATAATACCTAAACCCATGAAATAGAGCGCCGCTGCCGCAAAATAGCAGCGCCGCGCCAGTACGGTACCCGGAGCCAGTGTCTCCATAAAAGCCGCCGTTGCCGACAGGGCGGCAATCAACAGCAGAATCGCAGGCCGGGATTGATCGAGGAAATCGAAATTGAGGGCCTGTGGCAACGGCTGACTGCCGACACGTCCGATGTCGCGAATCGCCATGAACGCCACACCAAAGCAGAGCGTAATAATCAACAGGTGACGCAGCCGTTTGCTGAACACCGAGAACAGCAGAACGATAACGGCCAGGGGCAGCACCGAAGCCCGCGTTCCGACCCAGGCCGTCAGGCTGTTCTCATTGCGTACGCAGATCACCGCGATCACGGCCGGCACAGTGCCGTTGATGATTTTTTGAATGCGATCCTGCACTCTTCTCCTTGAAGACGCGCCGTCTCCGCGCCAACACCGGCGTCCAGTACCAGCAAATACCGGGTATCGCTGTAAACTGGCGGATTGCACCTATATTCCAAATTATACAATGGTCTGCCTACTCTGTCAAGGTATAGTGTGCATTCCCTCATGACACGGTTTGCAGAGAAACTGCGATACACTCATATATACGGCGGTGTGGTTAGTTTAGACGAAAGAAAAGCGCGAGTTATGCTGGAATGGTGCTGCGGGAGACAGGGAACCGCCAGCAGGATGGTGAATGATACCGAGGTGTTCCGTTTTCCCGCCGCGTCTCTGCGGTGAACTCACGAAAAGAGGGGCTGCCATGCTCTCACCTGAATCGTCCAAATTGTCTACGACTGCCGTGAACGTTGCCTCTTCGGGGTCTGTGTCCAACCTGCTCCAGCGCCCGGACGAGGCCAACACCTTCATCATATTCGGCGCTTCGGGCGACCTTACCCGTCGCAAACTGATTCCGGCTCTCTATAATCTCGCCTGCGCCGATCTGTTGCCGCACGATTTTTCCGTCATCGGATTCGCTGTCACAGAGATGAACGACGACTCCTTTCGTGAGTCGCTTAAAGAAGCCCTGCAGGCCAGCAAAGAGGCGAGTTCTTTCAACCCGAAAGTGTGGGACGCGTTCGCACAGAATCTGCACTATATCACCGCCGACTTTCTGACCCCGGAAGGCTATCAGAAACTCTCGGATCGCCTCAAGAAATTCGAGGAGAAAGACGGCGGCAAAGGCAATCGGCTCTTCTACCTCGCGACCCCACCCTCCTTCTATGCCGACATCGTCGAACGCCTCGGAACCCATCAGCTTGTCGTGGACTCCGCGCAGGTTAAGGATGTCTGGACGCGAGTCATCATCGAAAAACCTTTTGGACACGACCTTCCTTCCGCCCTGGACCTCAATGTCTCCATCCACAAGACACTGCGGGAGGATCAGATATACCGGATTGACCACTACCTCGGTAAAGAGACCGTTCAGAATATCATGGCTTTCCGCTTCGCCAATGCCATCATCGAACCGATCTGGAATCGCCGCTATGTGGATCATGTGCAGATCACGGCAGCCGAAACGCTTGGTGTGGAACATCGTGGCGGCTACTACGAGCATGCGGGCTGCCTGCGCGATATGTTCCAGAACCACCTGCTCCAGCTTCTCTCAATTGTGGCGATGGAGCCTCCGGTCAAATACGGCGGGAGCAGTATCCGCGACCGCAAAGCCGATGTACTGAAGGCTATTGTGCCGATCAACCCGGAAAATCTTGCGGAGACCGCGGTGCGCGGACAGTACGGGCCAGGCAAAGTGAACGGGGTCAATATGCCCGGTTACCGCGAGGAGGAGGGTGTGAATCCGAATTCCATCACCGAGACCTTTGTCGCGATGAAACTGTTCGTAGACACCTGGCGGTGGGCGGACGTGCCTTTCTACCTGCGCTCCGGCAAACGTATGCCTCAGAAACTGACGGAAATCGTCATCCAGTTCAAGCGTGTGCCACACCTCTTCTTCAATCTGACACCGGAAGATCAGATGGAGCCGAATGTCCTCACCATTCGGATTCAGCCCAACGAAGGCATCGCACTGCGTTTCGGGGCCAAAGCGCCAGGGCCGGGAATGCACCTTCGGCAAGTGCAGATGAACTTCGATTACTCGGAGGCGTTCAAGGTCGAACCGACGACCGCTTACGAAACGCTGCTTCTGGATGCGATGCAGGGCGATCAGACGCTCTTCAACCGTGCGGACGCCGTAGAGCAGGCGTGGACCGTGCTTGAGCCGCTGCTAGACATCTGGCAGGCCACCAAGCCGTTTCAGCCGTTCCCCAACTACGGCTCGGGAACCTGGGGGCCTTCCACAGCCGACGCGCTGCTCACCAAAGACGGACGCGCCTGGCGGAATCCCTCCGCGCAGCCTGCCCCCATGCCCCAGGCGCATACCCAGCTCGAACATAGCGGAGAGCCGATGGGAAAACGCAGGGAATCGAAAGAGCCACATCCCGCTTCTGATAAGGAGAATGGGAAAGGAAACCGGTCGCTGGCATGAGTCGAACCGTAACGATTGTCACCCCGGAAAACATCACGGTCACCTATCGCGTCGCGGGCTTCGCCTCGCGGTTTATGGCATTTCTGGTAGATCTCATCTTCCAGCTTCTGCTGCTTGTCGTTATCATCATGGCGCTGCGCCTGTTTTCGGGTGTTGACCCGTTCGGGGTCGGGAATGTCGTCACGGCTGCCAGCATCATCGCCGCCAACCTCGTTATCTTCGCCTATCCGATGTTCTTCGAGATGGTCTGGGGCGGGCGGACACCGGGCAAGCGGCTTTTTGGGCTGCGGGTAGTGCGTGAGGGCGGCTATCCCATCAATCTCGTCTCCAGCGTCCTGCGAAACGTCCTGCGTATCATTGATTTCGGTTTTCTTCAGTTATCCGCCTCTGCGGGGCTTATCCTCTGGGGAGTGCCGGGAATGCTCTGCATCTTCTTCAGCCCGTCTTATAAGCGCATCGGCGACTACGCGGGGGGAACGCTGGTGATCGTGGAGGAGGGCTACTCGCCGTTTGGGGCGCGGGATTCCAAGCCGAGCCTCACTCCCGGCGTCGCCGCCTTTTTGCCGCTCGTTAAGAATCTGGACCGACTGAGCGTGGACGACTACCGGTTGATTCGCCGCTTTACCTCACGGCGAGAGGGCGTGGACCTTGTCGTGCAGGCTTCGATTGGCGAACGTCTGGCGCGTCCACTCATCGCTAAACTGGGCCTCGAACTGAACATCTCCTATCAGCTTCAGTTCGCCGACCTGCTGGAAGCGATTGAACGTCGCTATGCCGAAGAGCGCGGCGTCCTGTGAGCGAGTCGGAGATTACCGAGGCTGCCCTTCCATCCGCAGAAATTCTGACAGCTAACGGCGCAGACGCAGCGCCGCCTCCCGTTTCCACGCCGCTTCCACCTCCCGGAAGCTGGCGAGACGCGATCCGCTACAGCTTCCTCTGCGGCAGTATAGGCTTCCTGTTCGGCCTCCGAATGTTCGCTGCCGCCACCTTGCCCCATATCCTCACAGCCGACGGCTTGAATTTTCAAGAGATTATGGAGGGTCTGCCCGTTCCGCATCTGCTCGATTGGAACGTCACAGACATTGGTCTGCTGCAAGACTACAGCAGCCTCAATCCTCTGTTTCTTGTTCTGGGCCTGTTGCTGCTGTCTGGCCTTCTCCTCACCTCTACCCTGCGGATTGCAAGCCCGGCCGGCCGCCTGTTCCATCCGGTGTCGGCGGCGACAACAGGCGAAGAGGCTGCAACTATCGCACCGGAAACGACCACTGCTCTGGATGGCAAACTGCTACTGCGCCTGACTCTGCTCGCGGCAACGCTGGCTCTGCCTGGCCTGGCAATCTGGAAAACAATCAGTCTCCTCACACAGCGCTTTCCGCACGCTGCGGTTGCGCTGACGAGCCTGGGCTGCGCCCTCGCGGGCATCGGGGCCATGCACACGCTCCACCCACAGGGCCTTATCGGTCGTCTGTTGCCGCTCACACCTTCCAATTCAAACCTACCTGCGTGGCGTTCCCAACTCTCTTTACCCGTCCTTACGTTGCGTGGAATCGTGCTCGGACTGTCTGTATGTCTGCTCCAGTTGACGAGGATGCCTGTTCCGTCGCAAAATATGCTGTTAAGCCTTCATGCGCTGGGAACGTTTCACAACGGGATATGGGATACGCTCGCAGATCACTTTCTGCTGAGTTTTAGTCTGGTCTGGATGAGTACAGGGCTTCTCCTGTGGCTGGCCTTGCAGGAGCGTCCGCGTTCTCTGTTCTGGTTGGTCTGTCTTCTCGTCGCCCTGCCGCTCGGCTACTGGCTGGGCCTCCCTTATACCCCCCGTGCGCTAACCTCACGTTATGATCTGAGCGACTCGCTGATGAAAAACGTGTGGCCCTACGATCCGAAATTTCCCGGCAGTGGCGTTCCCAATGGCATTGATGCCGGACATACGCTCTCGTCTCTGGTGGAACCAGAGACATTCTCAAATCAGCGAATCCCGCCTCATAGATTCCTGCTCTTCACCCCGGGAGGAGTCTATAACGGGCTTCAGCAGGGCTACACGGAAGATAAACTGCAAGCCGATCCAGCCAAAATCCCGTTAGTCAAGGCATTCCTTCGTAAGCGAGGCTATGAGACCGCGCTCTCCTGGACGGCCTTCAAGTTCGTGTTCAACGTCGGCAATGTCCGGTTCGACAACACGCTCGCCCTCAGAGCCTGCCTGGACGATCTGGAGCATTCGCCGCACAATGCGGTCGTGACCCCTACCGTTCGGGCTATGCTCTTTACCGTTTCGGCCTCTCCCCAGAATGTGGCGCTGCTGGACGAGTGGGCCGACGAGTCGAAGTTCGCACACCCGGATCGCGGAAGCCGCAAACTCATGGGTGACCTCTATCTGCGGTTCGGGGAGACGAAGAAGGCGCTGGTGTGGTACGCGCAGGCCGAGATGCCGCGCAGTTTTATGGCGAAGGTGCGGACGGAGAAACCGCTGTTCCACACGGGGACGATTCATGGGACGCTGCTCTGGAACGGCAAGCCGATGGCAGGCGTTCAGGTGGGAGCGCTGCCAAAGCGCCAGAATGGACTGCCCAAAGACCTGGAGGGAAGCGTCTTCGCGGCGGAGACCGAACTGTTCCCGTTCCGGTCTTACTCACCGGAGTTCGGGCCGGTCGAGCCGCGTCCGTATAACTTTCGCTGGATCAGCGCGGGAACTGTCACGAACAGCAAAGGAGAGTTTGCGCTGGAGAATCTGACGGAGGGAACGTATCACCTGCTCTGCACTCTGCCGCCGTCCGTCGTGATGGAGCCGTTCCGGGAGCCGCGCCTTGGCGTCAAGAACGCGCCGGGCGACCTGATACTGAACTATCGTACACCGGCCGCCGACCTGGGCAAGATCGAACTCGACTTCAAGCCGTAGCGCTGTTACCCGGACAGCCAGGCGTCCCGATGCTGCGCGACAAAAGCATCATCGGTCAGATGCGGATAGGCGTCTAGCACACGATCTATCTCCGCTGATTGACCAGGAGAGAGCCTCTCCTTCTCCTCCAGACACCAGACACCACGCATCAGTCCCTGCCGCCGCAAAACTTCATGGATGCCGGGAAGACAGCCCGCGAATAGGTTCGACGCATCGAATATCGCGCTGTTTGCGTCCGTCACCTTCACGGCCAGTGGAAGCATCTCCCGCGACATATTATAGATCTCTCGCTCTTCGCGGATTTTCGCCAACAGCTTCACTGCCTGTTGCGTCCACACGGCCCACTGCCCCAGCAGACCTCCCTCGATATATACTCTGCCGCCGTATCGCGTTTTGAAAGGGAACTTCGTCAGGAGGTCAAGGACGATATTGTCGTCGTTCCCGGTATAGAGGGCGATGCCGGAGCGATCCGCGTCTGCTACCGCCCGCACGACATCCAGGGTCTGGTAGCGATTGAACGGGGCGATTTTGATGGCGACGACGTTGGGAATCTGGACGAACTCCCGCCAGAAGTCATAAGAGAGCAGTCTGCCGCCGACCGCAGGCTGGAGATAGAAACCGAACAGCGGAATCGTCTCTGCGACAGTTCGACAATGCGTGAGAATCTGCGCGTTCTCCGCATCCCGCCACGCCCCCAGACTGAGCAGTCCACAGTGATAGCCAAGCGACCGTGCCAGTTCCGCTTCGGCGACAGCCTGCGCGGTTTTGCCCATCAGCCCGGCCACCTTCAGAAACGGGCGTGGGCTTTCCCGCAGCATCGCGTCCGCCGTCTCCGCTGCCAGTTCCAGAACCGGACGATAGAGGCCATGTTGGGCTTCTCGAATGGCGAACTGCGTGGTATGAACCCCCACCGCCATCCCCCCAGCCCCCGCCGCGACATAGTAGCGGGTCAGTGCTCTCTGGTAACGCTCGTCCAGCCGCCGAGCCTCGGTGAGCGCGAGCGGATGCGCGGGAAGCACCTGTCCGTCCCGCAGATGCTGCCTGAGCGCCTCGATGTCTCCAAAGTCTGCCGTGTCAGTAGTTGCCATCGCGCACCTCGAAATGCGTGGGTTTGTCGAGCGTCTTTCCGCCTCGCAGTAGCCACTCCGCGACCCAGCGCATCATTACGGTCAGCGTGGTCGGCGGGTGGCCGAACTGCGCGACGGCGCGGCTCGCGTTACTGAGCAGCGCTGTAGGGGATTCTTCCCCGGTAAAGACAGGAGTTTGACCCAGCCGTCGCCCAAACTCTTCCGCCAGCGCACGGATAGAGAGCGTTTCCGGCCCTGTCACGTTCAGCGCGGTCGGCGGAGAGGTGGCGAGAGCGAGACATTGCAGCGCCAGAGCGTGCGCATCTCCCTGCCAGATAATGTTCACGTGGCCTGTCGTGAGATCAATCGGGGTCTGATTATGGACTTTGCGGGCGATGTCGAGGAGGACGCCATAGCGCAGGTCTATCGCGTAGTTGAGGCGGAAGTGCAGGACAGGCGTCCCGTCCCGGCGGGAGTAGTAGTCAAAAACACGTTCCCGGCCCACGCAGGAGTTGGCATACTCGCCGAGCGGTTCGAGCGCATCCGTTTCCCGTGAGCCACCAGACACGACCGGGGTATTGGCATAGACGCAGCCTGTGGAGAAACAGACCGTTCGCGCCCCGGCATAGCGTTCCGCTACGAACGCGGGTACAAGTGTATTCATTGCCCAGGTGCGCTCCGGCGACCCGACCGTTCCGAACTTCTGCCCCGCCATATAGACAACATTCGGTGCGGATGGCAGTTTCGCGACTGCCGCTCGGTCCAGCAGATCGCAGGAAACGGTCTCGACGCCATTCGCCTCCAGATAGTCCCGCGCAGCCGAGTCGGAAAAACGCGCCACTCCATACACTCGTGATGCACTTCCAGCAGCATCCAGTGCACGACGCGCCATCACTGCCAGCGTCGGCCCCATCTTCCCACCGACACCCAGAACCGCGATGTCGCCACAATCCCGCAGTGTGCCCACAACAGCGTCTATCGGACGCGACAGACGCTCGTTCAGTGCGGCCTCATCCGACGGGCACGGCTCTTCCGGCAGGGAAGCAGACGCTTCCGTACGGATCGGTTTTTCAGGCAATGATCTCATGCATGATCTCGCCGGAAACATCGGTCAGACGCATATCGCGTCCGCTGAAACGATAGGTCAATTTCTTGTGATCCATGCCCATTAGATGCAGCATGGTGGCGTGGAGGTCGTGGATAGAAACCTTGTTCTGCTCGGCATAGTAGCCGTACTCATCCGTCGCGCCGAATATCGTCCCGCCTTTGACCCCGCCGCCCGCCATCCAGACGGTGAATCCGAACGGGTTATGGTCGCGCCCGTCGGAACCCTGTGCCATCGGGGTGCGCCCGAACTCCCCGCCCCAGACCACCAGCGTACTCTCCAGCAGACCCCGCGATTTCAAATCTTTGAGCAGCCCGGCAATCGGACGGTCAACGGCGACGGAGTTGCGCTCGTGACCGCCTCGCAGGTCACCATGCTGATCCCAGCGGTCGGTACCGACGGAGGGGCAGAGCAGTTCGACGAACCGCACTCCGCGCTCCACCAGTCGGCGGGCGACCAGACACTGCTGCCCATACGTCTGCGTCACCGGGCTATCCAGACCATACAGTTTTTTCGTGGCTTCGCTCTCGTTGCGGAAATCCATCAGATCAGGAACGGCGGTCTGCATCTTGAAAGCCAGTTCGTAGTTGGCAATCGAGGCTTCGAGTTTGTCACTCGCGCCCATCCGCTCTACAACACTGCGATCCAGTTTTCGCATCAGCGCGAACTGCTGCTCCTGCCGCTTTGCATTGGCGACGGCAGGATGCAGGTCAGCGACCGGGCTGGATCCACCCCGGAACAGCGACCCCTGATAGCTGGCAGGCAGAAACCCGCTGGTGAAGCAGTCCATACCGCCAGGCGGGATCATGCCGCTGTTCAGGACGATAAAGCCGGGGAGGTCCTGACACAGGCTGCCGAGACCATAGGTGGCCCAGGCCCCCATGCTCGGACGGCCCTGCGTCCCAACCCCGGAGTGCAGGAAGTAGTTCGCATTGGTATGTTCGGAGAAGTCCGAAGTCATCGAGCGGATGATCGCCAGATCGTCCACACAGGTCGCGACGTTCGGGAAAAGGGCGCTGACGGGGATACCGCTCTGGCCGTACTGCTTGAACTCCCAGGGCGATTTCAGCACGTTCCCCACATTGTCGAACTGTGTGGGCGGGACTTTCATCTTGATGGGCTGCCCATTCTCCTGCGCCAGGCGCGGCTTGGGGTCGAAGGTGTCCACCTGCGACGGCCCGCCGTCCATGTAGAGGAAAATGACGCTTTTCGCCTTGCCGGGAAAATGCGAGGGTTTCGGGGCGAGCGGATTCAAGCTCTGGCTGCCCACAGGCGTCGCGCCATAAGCAGGCTCGTTCAAGAGAGCGGCGAGCGCGAACATCCCGAATCCGGTCGTGCAGTCCGTCAGCAGTTCACGGCGACTGAGCGGCGTTTTGCGAAAGTTAAGGCAGTGCATCGGTTACTCCAGCAGGCAGAACGAACAACGCGCACGTTATTCGAGAAAAATAAACTCTTTGACATTGAAAAGAACATGGCACAGGTCTGTCCAAGAACGCAGGTCGCCAGCCGTTCCGTAGCCTTTATCCTGTTCGGCAAGGAACGCCAGCGCATCCTCGGTCTCGCCGGACGTGACCGGCCTGCCGAACGCCTCTATATAGAGCGTGTTAATACGCTGCTGCGGCGTCAGATTGGGAACCGCCAGCGTCTTCTTCGCCCAGACCTCGGCCTGCTGCTGAAACAGCGGATTGTTCATCAGCGCCAGCGCCTGCGCCGGGACGTTGGAGACGGTCCGCCGCCCGATGCTGGTGAACGGCACGGGATAGTCGAAGGCCAGGAAGAGCGGTGTCAGGAAGTTGCGCCGCACCCCGATATAGATGCTGCGCCTGCCGTCGCCATCCAGAGGGCCGCTCTGCCCCGGCCTGCCACGCCCCGCCATGAACTCGGTCAGATAGGGCATCACGCTTGGCCCGAACAACTGCGGATTCAGCCGACCGGAGACTGCGAGCGCGGCGTCGCGGATGCACTCCGCTTCCAGGCGGCGGATATTGGCCTTGTGCAGCAGGCGGTTTTGCGGGTCCGTCTCGTCGCTCTTCGCATCGGAACGGCTTGCCATGCGGTAGGTAGAGGAGAGGACCATCAGCCGATGCATCTTCTTGAGCGACCAGCCCTGCCGCACAAACTCCCGCGCCAGCCAGTCCAGCAGTTCGGGATGCGTGGGCCGCTCTCCCATGACTCCGAAGTCGTCCGGCGTCTTCACAATCCCTTCACCGAAATGGTGCTGCCAGAGTCGGTTGACCATGACACGCGGCAGGAGCGGGTTGTTCGCCGCCGTGAGACGCTGCGCCAATTCGAGGCGCCCGCTGCCTACGGCGGGAGCAGGCTGTCTTGGGCCGTCCAACGCCTCGAAGAAACGGCGCGGCACAAGGTCACCGGGTGTCTTGTAGTTGCCGCGAATATGGACGACATCGTCTTCCGGGGAACCGTCCGTAATCGCCATGATGCGGTGGGGTTCGGACAGAGCCTGCTCGGCAACAAGTCGCTTCTTCAGCAGAGGCTCGAGATCGGCATAAGTGGCGGGGTTCGGCTCTCCAAAAAGGGCCGTGTTCGCCAGCATCCAGTCGAGCAGAGCAACGGAGTCTGCGCTGCCCGTCCGGCCCTCCTGGAGTTCCTGAAGCGCGGCGGTGAAGAGTTTTCGATAGGCCGGGATGAGCGCGGCAGGAGAGCCGATGTTCGGGTCTTCGAGCAGTGCGATAATGCGGGCATCCTGAACGGGAGGCGGGTTCGGACCGTCCGTGAAGAGGATTTTGTCCATCATCGCGCACCCATCCCCTGCGTCCAGGACTTCGATATAGGCTTTGTGGCCGATCCATTTGCTGACTTCCATCGCGTACCAGACAGGCTGAGGGTTGTTTACCACGAAGGTCAGGCCGCCGTAGATTGGGTAGCGGATGCGCTGAAACCCGTCAATGACCAGATTGACGGTGACCCCGGTTCCCGCGAGATGGTAGAGGATTCGGTTCTTCGCAATCGTGAAGGTTTTGGAGCGGAGTTCGCCCTGGAGCCTGCCCCCGACCCCACCGCTGTTCGCAACTCCCGGCCCCATCAGCACGATTGACTGCGGTGTCGTGCTGCTGTACCGCACCGTCAGGCCGACTCGTTCCGGGCTTTTGCCGAATGCGCTTCCCGAGACTGTCCAGTTGCGATAGTCTCCCGTGTGAAAATCCTCGAAGACGACAGCTTTCGCGGTCGCGGCAGTGCCTTGTTCGCGCTGTCGTTTCAGCTCCGTCGCCAGGGCCTGCGCTCTCGTCCGAAACGTCTCTGGCTTCTCCGCCAACTGCTCGAACAGGAATTTATAGAGCGGGTAGAAAGGATTAGAGGCTTCCCTCACCGCTGGCCCGTGCAGGTAGTTGCTCAGGGGAGAGGCCAGGCTGGTTCCAGAATGTAGCGAGGCGGTCACGGGATGAGGTGGAGAGGCGAGAGCCGTCAGTTCGGCCTCGAAGCGCTCCAGCCCTTTGCGTTCCGTCGCAATGGCAGCACCGAGCAGCAGCGGCTGAAGCTGCTCCTGCACGGTCTTCAGGTCGGCGAGTTTGCTCTCCTGTCGCTCCGGCGTCTCGATAGGCGCAAGCTGGAAGCGCGAACTCTTCAGGTAGCCCGAAAGCGCGTAGTAGTCTTTGGTTGAGATGGCGTCGAATTTGTGATTGTGGCAGCGGGCGCAGCCGACCGAAAGGCCCAGAAACGTCTTGGAAAAGACATCAATCTGATTGTCTATGCGCTCCGCCTCATCCACTTGCAGGTCTACGGGGGAGTGTTTGCCCTCGCCAAACCAGAAGAACCCGGTACCGATAAGGGCCTCGTTGTAGCCCTCGGTCGGATGCAGTCGCGGATGGGGCAGCAGGTCGCCCGCCACCTGCTCGGTGACGAACTGATTGTATGGCACGTCGGCGTTCAGCGCACGGATCACATAGTCCCGATACTGCCAGGCATTAGGCTTGTCGAAATCGAACTCATGCCCGTCCGTCTCTGCATAGCGGACAAGATCGAGCCAGTGCCGTCCCCAGCGTTCGCCATAGTGGGGCGAGGCCAGCAATCGGGCCACCACTTTTTCATAAGCGTTGGGCGAGGTATCCGCAAGGAAAGCGTCACTCTCCTGCGGTGTGGGCGGCAGACCGATGAGATCGAACGTGACACGACGCAACAAAGTGCGTTTGTCGGCGGCGGGCGCGGGTTTGAGTTTTCCGGCTTCCAGTTTCGCGAGGATGAATCTGTCAATCGGGTTTCGAGCCCAGGCCGTATTCTTCACCACAGGAATAACTGCGTTCTGCAAAGGCTGCCATGCCCAGTGTTTTTTGCGGGTCTGGATATCAAACGCGGCAACCGCAGGAGCCTTGCCTGCGCCCGCAGACGACCACCCCGCGCCCTCACTGATCCATTTCGTCAGCGCGGCAACGTCGTCCGCGCTCAGTTTGCCTTTGGGCGGCATCTGGAGGCTGGCGTCAGTATAGCGGATCGCATGAATCAGCAGGCTTTTCTCCGCACTGCCCGCCACGACCGCCGCACCGCGTTTGCCGCCCTTCAGCAGTCCTTCGCGACTGTCCAACTGCATCCCACCCTGCGCCATCCCGTTCACTTTCGCATGGCACTGATAGCAGTTTTCCACCAGAATTGGACGCACTCTCTTCTCGAAGAATTCCAGACTGGCCGCTGAAGGAGCCAGAGGGGGGGCAGACGAAGGCCGAACCGGTGTAGACTTCTTCTGCCCGTTCGCAGGAAAAGCAACAGTGATTCCCAGCAGGAGCAACAAACCGGATTGTACGCTTTGGCTCAGGAAGGAGTATTTGAAACGCATAGTCAGAAAATACCTTTGCGATGCGATGTAATCGGTACGGAAAAGTGGAGGCAAGGGGTGCTTCACTCTTCGCTGCTGCCACCAGGGACAGTTTTATTTTACCATTGAATTAGACCTGTTGCAGCCTGGATGGTTGCAGAGGTTTGTGCAGACAGAAACTAGAGTTTTGCCTGCTCTCGCTGCCCAGGATATTGGAGCGGTTCTCAAACAGGGGCTTACGGGGTATACTAGAGCCTGTTCACAGGCAGGTCCGCATCGTTGTGATGTGTGCCGCCTGCCCCACTATGGAAAGCAGGTATCCCTCTTGCGTGTTCTGAATGTCGCCCTCGATGGCTACGAAGCCGCTGTGGCCGCCCTGCGCCGCACGACGCTTCAGGACAACCCTCGCGTGGAAGCCATCGTTCGCGAGATTATCGCTCAGGTGCGAGAATACGGCGACTCGGCGCTTTTAGAGTTGGGCCGTAAGTTCGACAGCCATTCGCTTGATGCCCTCGAAGTTCCCCGCTCAGACTGGTCTGCCGCCACAGAGCGTATCCCCTCGGCCCTCCGCGAATCCTTGCAGCAAGCCGCCGCCAACATCCGCGTCTTCCACGAACCGCAGCGCAAAACAAGCTGGATGGACGCGCAGCCGGAACGCATTACCGGGCAGATGGTGCGGGCGCTCCAGCGGGTGGGTCTCTATGTGCCGGGCGGAACCGCCGCCTACCCCAGCACCGTGCTGATGACTGCTATTCCAGCGAAAGTGGCAGGCGTAGAGGAGTTGATTCTCTGCACTCCCGCTCAAAAAGACGGCAAAGTTCCTGATCTGGTTCTCTATGCGGCAAGTCTTGCCGGTGTGGATCGCGTTTTCTGTGTAGGAGGGGCGCAGGCCGTCGCCGCACTCGCTTTCGGGACGCAGACCGTTCCGGCTGTGGATAAGATTGTCGGGCCGGGCAACGTCTATGTCAACGTCGCGAAAAAACTGTTGTGGGGCGTGGTAGACATAGATATGCTCGCCGGGCCGAGCGAGGTCTGTGTTGTCGCAGACGCGGGCGCGAACCCGACTTTTGCCGCGATGGACCTCCTGACACAGGCCGAACATGACACCGAATGCGCTGCCTACCTCATCACACCGTCCGAGGAGTTGGCACAGCAAACTCTTGAAGAGATAGAGCGGCAGTTAGAAATTTTGCCCAGACGCGACATTCTCAAACAGGCGCTTGACCACAACGGGGCGATTATCCTCACCGAATCGCTGGCTCAGGCATACGAGATGGCGAACATCTGCGCTCCCGAACACCTTGCGCTCATGGTGCGTGATCCATTTGCCGCGCTCGGCAGCATTCGCAACGCGGGGGCTATCCTCATGGGCGACTATACGCCCCAGACGCTCGGCGACTACATGGCTGGCCCCAGTCACACCCTCCCGACCAGCGGCACCGCACGCTTCGCCTCGCCGCTCCATGTGGACACGTTTCTCAAGAAAACGAACTTTATCTACTACACTGCCGCCGCGCTTCAGCCTGTTGCCTCCGCGCTCGTCGGCTTCGCCTGTGCAGAGGGTTTCGAGGCCCATGCCCGGGCGGTCACCGTGCGCGATGCCGAAGGGAGCCGACCATAATGGCCCGTACCGCGACCCTTAGCAGAAAGACCAGCGAGACAGACATCTCCCTCACGCTCAATGTTGATGGCAGTGGAATGAGCGAGATTTCGACCGGAGTGGGTTTTTTCGACCACATGCTGACACATATCGCGAAGCACGGCCTGCTGGATTTGACCGTGAAAGCGACGGGCGACCTCCACATTGACGATCACCATACCGTCGAAGACGTGGGGATTGCGCTCGGCAAGGCATTTGCCGACGCCCTCGGTGACCGGGCAGGAATCACACGGGTCGGGAATGTCGCGGTGCCGATGGACGAAGCGCTGGTCTTCTGCGCGATAGACATCAGCGGGCGCGGCTACCTCGCCTGTGACCTGCTGTTCCCGACCCCGATGCTCGGAGATTTCACGACCGAACTGGTGCCGGAATTTTTCCGCGCCGTCGCCGTAAATGCGGGCTGGACGGTGCATCTGCGGCAACAGGCAGGCACGAATACGCACCACATTATTGAGGCGGCATTCAAGGCGTTTGGCAGAGCGGTCGCGCAGGCCGTCGCCCGGGACGCCCGCGTACAGGGAATCCCTTCGACGAAGGGCGTTCTTTGACGAGAAAATAGCCGCCCCCAACCCCCAATTCTGGGGGAGCAGGCATTTTCATGCAGCAGAGTGCGCTTAGAGTATGGATAGCTGACACTATTTTGTAGGGCAGGTGCATGGTAGGCGATGAAAGCGGAATCTATTCGCGTATGAATATGTGTGGCAGGCTGTTTGCAGGCAATTCGGCATTGCCAATGGAAAGAGAACCCCGATGATTGCGATTGTGGACTATGGGATGGCGAACCTGCGGAGCGTGGAGAAGGCGTTCCTGAAGGTTGGAGGCGACCCAACGATTACGGGAGACCCTGCGGAAATCGCCCGTGCGGACAAACTCGTCCTGCCGGGCGTCGGCGCGTTCTGCGCCGCCATGAGCAATCTGCACCGCAGCCACCTCGACGCCGCCGTCCGACAGCATATCGCGCAGGACAAGCCGTTTCTCGGCATCTGCCTTGGACTGCAAATGCTCTTCGACGCCAGCACGGAGATGGGGCTGACCCCCGGCCTGGGCGTTCTGCCCGGCCAGGTCATTCAGTTTTTCGAGGACGGAATGCCCGGCCCCGAGGCGGCTCTGCTCAAGGTGCCGCATATCGGCTGGAACTCTCTGAAGTTTCCCCGGTCTTCCCGTCTCCTGAGCGGCCTTGAGGAGGGCGCAAGGGTCTACTTCGTTCACTCTTTTTTTCCTGTTCCCGAAGACCGGAACGACATTACCGCGACCAGTGACTACGGTTACGACTTCTGCTGCGCGGTCGAAAAAGACAATATCGCGGCAACCCAGTTCCACCCTGAGAAGAGTGGAGCGGTCGGGCTGCAAATCTTGCGAAACTTCGCCTCCTGGGAGTAAGTAGTACTCTTTCAGGAAGCGTTAGACAGGCTGAGGGGTCATGATACTCTTTCCGGCGATTGATATTCAGGGCGGCAAGTGTGTGCGACTGATGCAGGGACAGTTCGATCAGGCGACGACATACTCGGATGATCCGATCATGGTAGCGGAGCGCTGGAAGTCGGAAGGCGCACAGTGGCTGCATATCGTTGACCTCGACGGCGCCAGAACCGGCGTACCGAGTTCCCGCAATCTGGGGCTGGTACGTCAAATCGCCAGCGAGATCGGGCTGCCCGTACAGTTTGGCGGTGGAGTGCGGACGGCAGAGGCGGCGGAGCGAATGTTCGACATGGGCGTGGCGCGTGTCGTCGTTGGAACGGCGGCGGCGCGAAACCCGGAACTGGTCGCCTCACTCTTCTCCGCCTATGGGGAGCAGATCGCCGTCGGCGTAGATGCACGGGACGGACTGGTAGCTGTCCACGGCTGGCAGGAGAGCAGTGGCGAACAGGCGACGGCTTTCGTGACGCGCATGGTTGAACTGGGCGCTGCCCGGTTCATCTATACCGACATCGCGCGGGACGGAATGCTGAAAGGCGTCAATGTCGTCTCGCTCGCCTCGGTTGCCGTCGCCGTTCCCGGTGTCCCCGTCATCGCCTCGGGCGGTGTCACGACCCTGGGCGATCTGGATGCCCTAGAGGAACTTCGCCTCCACTCCGCCCCCAACGTCGAAGGGGTTATCATCGGCAAAGCGATCTATGCCGGAACCGTCTCTCTGCCCGAGGCTGTGAAGCGCTTCTCCTGACAATCTGGTTCAAGGAGCAAAACCAAATGGAAGAATTCGTAGCACTGATCGCGATTCTCTGTTTCTTCGCTATTCCCCTGTCGGCTATCTGGGGTCATCACCGACGCAAAATGCTGGAATTGCAGTTACGACTGCGGCAGGGTGACGATGCATCGGTTCGTACCAGTCTGGAGGCGCTTCGCGAAGAAGTCAGGACTCTGCGGGACACGACTATGCAGTACGACATCAGTTTCGATGCTGCTTTGCAGCGCATGGATCGGCGCGTCGGCCATATCGAACGCGAGGCGATTCATAACGCTCCGGAGCGGATCGCGGAGTTAAATAGCATACGCTGAACGTGGGAGGTGAGCGATGACCTGGGAAATTCTGCTGTTTACACTGCTTGGAATACCTGCCGTGACCCTGTTCGCTCTCCTCCCGATGGCTGCCCTCTTCATGAGCCATAAGCGCAAGATGGAGCAGATTAAACTTCAGCGCGACAATCTGCTTTCCCAGCATATCGCGGGCGAATTCGCCGCCGTCCGGGAGGAGATCAAAGCCCTGCGCGATACTTCCATGCAGTACGATCTCAGTTTCGACACCGCCCTGCACCAGATGGAACGCCGTGTTGCCTCTCTGGAACGCGAGTCCTATAACTCCCTGAACGTCCCTGCTTCGCAAAACGCCACGCTCGGAGGCCGCTAATGCCGTTCGCCCCTCTTCTCGATACCTCTGTGACTGGGGTCGGCCTCATCGCCGTATTCCTGATTTTTGGCGGTGGGGGTCTTGTCAAATATGTTGTGGAGAGCATGAACCGCACACGGATCGAACTGGCCCAACTCCGGACACACCAGAAAGACACGCAGGGTTCCGGGCGCGAGGTCGAAGCCCTCCGCGCCGAAATGACGGCCCTGCGGGCGCAGATGAGCGAACTTCGTGACACAACCACGCAGTACGATCTGAGTTTCGACACCGCTCTCCAGCGCATGGAGCGGCGCGTCGAACATGTCGAACAGCAGCAGAGACTGCTGCACTAATCACCCCTACCCTCTCTTTTTCGAGGCCAATCATCCATGCACCTGGTCAGTCCGCTCAGTCTGCTTTTTCTGCCCCTAATCGGCGGCCTGATTGTGGTCATGTACATTCTCAAACTGCGCCGTAAGGATGTCATCGTCTCCTCAACCTTCCTCTGGCGGCAGGTCATCCGCGATGTACAGGCCAACGCTCCTTTCCAGAAACTGCGCCGAAATCTGCTGCTCCTCCTCCAGCTTATTGCCGCCGCGCTCATTATCTTCGCGCTCGCCCGGCCCTTCTTCTATGCCATGGATTTCGGAGGGCGCAACTTCGTCGTAATCGTGGACACCTCCGCCTCAATGGGCGCAACCGATGTCTCTCCTTCCCGCCTCGAACTGGCAAAGCGGCAGGCGCACGATCTCGTCGGCGCGATGAAGCCCGGCGACCAGATGCTCATTCTCTCCGCCTACTCCCGCCCGGACGCCGTGACCGGATTCACCGACGACCGCTCCGAACTGAATCGGGCGATCAATGGCCTTCAGGTGCATCAGACGCCCACCAATATGCGCGAAGCCCTCAATCTCTCCGCCGACCTGGTCGCGTCCCGCAACGGCGGCGACAGCGGCAGGATCGAACTCCTCTCCGATGGCGGTATCGAAACGCAGTTGGGAGGCACGGGCAGCGAGGTGCAGTACACCCTGGCGAACCTGAACCTCGGCAAAACGCACGTCACCTTCCACCCGTTCGGGACAGATCACGACAACGTGGGAATTACCGCTGTGGATTTCCGGCGCAATATCGGCACGGAAACCCCGACCGTCCAGCTTCTGGTCGTGACGCATAACTACTCCAATCAGGGGCGGACATTCAACGAAGAGATTTATGACGAAAACAGACTCGTCGAAGCACATGAGGTCGTCCTGGCCGCGAACGGGGAGGATACGCAGCCTTACGAACTGCCGGAGCCTGCCGCGCCGGTGCGAATGCACATCAAAATTGACCGTAAAGACCAACTTGATGCCGACAACGAGGCGTTCCTCATCCTGAAGCCGCGCAAGACGCTGAAAGTCCTTCTCGCCGGGCAGGAGAATCTGTTTCTCGAAAATGCGCTGAAGGTAGATTCCGGGGTAGAGCTGAGCAAGACCGCGAACTTCTCGTCCGGCAAAGGCTTCGACGTGGTGGTTTTCAACGAATCGGCCCCCGCGAAACTGCCGGAAGGCAACTACCTGTTTCTGCACTGTACCAGCGATCAGGCCCCGGTCAAAGCGGAGGGTTCCGTCGCCAATGTCTCCCCTGCCGATTGGGATCATGACCACCCGGTGCTGCGCTATGTGGATTTCGGGACGGACCGTTTTGGGACGGCGCTGAAGGCCACCCCGCAGGGCTGGGCGAGAGAAGTGGCCGTCGCGGAGTCGGGATCGCTGATTGCAGCGGGCGAGAAAGGCCGAATGCGTTCGGAGTTTGTTGGCTTCGCGCTCAACGAATCCATGTTTCCTCTGCGTGTCGCCTTCCCGATCTTCATCTCCAACAGTGTCCGCTGGCTCGGAACCGGGCAGGACGATAGCGAACAGGGACAGGTTCACACGGGAGACGCCTTCAAAATCCCTGCTCCTCCCAATTTGAAACTGTCAGTAAAGAAGCCGGACGGCAGCGCCCAGGAGATCACCACGGACGAGCAGGGCCATGCGTCGTTTGCGGTGACCGACCAGTCCGGTCTCTACACAGCGACTGGCAAAGACTTCTCTTACGCCTTTGCCGCCAACCTGGCCAGCGCGACGGAATCGGACATTACGCCGCATCGCTCGTTGACCATCGCGGACAATCCCCAGGCAGCCGCAGGCCGCAAAGTCCGCGACATCCATCAGCTTCTGCCTATGCTGGCGCTGATGGCGCTTATCGTGCTGTGCATGGAGTGGTGGGCCTTCCACCGCCGTGTCTATGTCAACTGAAATGTAAAATTGCCGTACTCCAACCCCAGATTCCGGGGGAGCGGGCATTTTCATATGATAGAGTGCCCAAAGGGCATGGGAGGCCGATTGGAAAGTCTTATGGGGCGTCTGGTATCGGTGCAGGTAGGTAAACCGCGCAATCTAGAGACGGATGGTAAAGAGTGGCGGAGCGCGATTTTCAAGCAGACGGCAGAAGGCCGAGTCGCACTTGAGGAGACCAATCTCGCCGGAGACAAGCAGGCGAATCTTCGCTTCCATGGCGGGCCGGAGAAGGCTGTCTGCTGCTTTCCCTCCGAGCATTTCGATTTCTGGCGCAATCGGCTTGGCCTCGGCGCGGCGTTCGGTTACGGCGCGTTCGGAGAGAACTTCACCCTGCGAGACGTGACGGAAACGAATGTCTGTATCGGCGATACGTTCACGGTTGGGACGACCATCGTGCAGGTGACTCAGCCCCGTCAGCCCTGCATCAACCTGGCGCGGAAATGGCACTGTCCCACAATGCCGAATGAGATGATCGAGGCAGGTCATACGGGATTCTATCTGCGTGTCCTGCAAGTCGGCGACGTCGGAATGGGGGACGAGATGACTTTAACCGCCAGACCCAATCCCGATTTTACCGTTGCAGCGGCCAATGGCGTAGTCTACCGCAAAGAAGGCGGCGAGACACGCCGCCATGCTCTGATGGAACTCCCCGAACTGTCCGCCGAGTGGAAGCGTATCCTCAGCCGCCGAAGCTGACTGCGACCGAAGGGGCGTGGTGGAACAGACAAGAGACGCCATTCGTAGAAGACCTGTTTGTCTTTCGCGGAAGGAGTAGTAAGCGCAAAATGGCGATGCGAACAGGAACGCCGCTGCCGGATTTGTCCGGCGCGACGGAGTGGATCAATGGGGAAATAAAGCAAAGCGATCTTATCGGAAGCCCGACACTGATACACATATGGGCGGTCAGTTGTCCGATATGTCATGAGAATATGCCGAGAATCGCGGAATGGCGCGAACAGTACCGAGAACAGGGCCTGAAAGTCGTTGCCATTCATATGCCGCGTCAGGAAGAAGATACGGATATTGATGCCGTCCGCAAAGACGCGGCGCAGATGGGAATTGCCGAAGCGTGTGCGATTGACAGCAGTCACACGATTGGCGAACGGTTTGAGAATACACTCTGGCCTGCCTACTTTGTCTTTGACGCCGAAGGCAATCTTCGAGGCCGGGCCGCAGGCTACGCAGGACTAAAAATGATCGAAACACCGCTTAAGCGTGTGCTAGGCGTGGAAGTGACTGCCGCT
>JBBRLP010000019.1:0-52404 GCA_038231295.1 Chthonomonadales bacterium | reverse complement strand
GTAGAGGTGACATCGGTACGCTCCTCTGGGGTTGGTTTTGTCACCATAGACTACGGAGGCGGGGTTCCGATGTCACCCTCTGAGCAAGCCGCCAATACAACCAGCAGTTCGATGTCTACATCTTTTACCGGAAACTAAAGATGTAGCGCTTGGACATAAACCATCTTGTGTATTACAACTTGCTCGGGTGGATGCGTAGGAACACGCCAAAGGTAACTGGATTACTTCCGTACGAAGCGTTGAGCGCACTCGGCAAACTGTAGAGGCCGACATACCCTCCCAGGCCATAGTCGAGGCCGCCTTTGCTCATGAAGTTATGCACACCGCCAAAGAGCAGCTTGTTGACTGTGTGATTTCCAGGTGGCACATCAACGAGTTCGCCTTTATCAACGCGTTCGAAGCGGACGAAAAACCCTTCCCTGGCATGGTAATAGGTCGCCTCCGCAAGCCAGGCATTGGACGTCGCGGACCCTTGAACAATGTTTTGGCCGAAATAGGCGGTCACGGAAAGATTGTCGCCGTGGGAGAGCGGCAGGCTATAGACCACGCCAAACGTGAGGCGGTGTTTATTGACGTCGGAATTCAGATAGCCATAGGAAGCGCTGAACGACCAATCATGGGACGGATTGTAACTGAGTCGGCCGGACGCGGAGTTCAGTGCGAGGGTGCCGATCCCATAAAGGTCAACGGGGTCGTGGCCGTTGAAAACGGAACCTTCAAGCTTCCACCTCTTCTGATAGACAAGTCCCAGGGTCGCGACGCCTACGCTGATATGGGTACCGTCAAACCAATCGTGGCTGATAGGCGCTTCGGGGATCTCCATGCCGCTCGTGCGGTGCAGATACATGACATTTCCCAGCGCCGGTTCACCCACAGGGCCGCCGTAAAGGAAGCCGCTCCAAACTTTGGAAAGCGGATGGCTGTAACTGACCGCAAGCTCCGCAAAGATATTATGCGGATCCTTCCGGTCGGTGACATCCGCATCGTGAACCGTGAATGCATTTTGCAAAAGATTGGGAACGCCTTTTCTGCCGTTAAGGACAGGATCAAGCGAAGTCATAAAATGCAGGCCCAGAGTGCCGCCGCCCAGTTCACGGCGGCCCATGAGCATCAGCATCGAGTTGCTGAAAAACCCTTTATCGCCGCGCTTACCGCCAGCGGCGACATAGCCTCCCTGGATCGTGCCCATAGCGCTGAACTCAAATCCCCCCAGCGGGTGAAGTTCCTTCATGAACATCGGCGACGAGTCCGGCTGCCACGACGTCCCGGAACCCTCCCGATTTGCCAGCCGGTTCCCGAAACTTCCTTTCATCGGCATTCCTTGCATACCTGACATCCCCTCCATTCCTGGTGCAGCGTTCATGGCTTCGCCGCCGGTGCTGCCGGGGGTGATCTTGAAGGACAGAGTGGTGCCTTTTCCGTTCGCCCGCTTGACCGTGAGGGCGAGCGCATAGTTTCCAGTCTGGGGGAAATTCAACTGCACGTTGTAGTGACCGGGCATACCGCCCGGGGTGATTTTGGGCTGATCCAATGCCATGTCTGCCATAGCGGGCATAGCTAAGGATGCAGTGACGGTGAGGTTTTCGCTCGGGGTCATCACAGTCGAATCCATGATAAAGATGTCGAGTGTCGCAGACTTGCCTGGTTGGAGGGTCTCAGGATTAGTCCTGAGCGTAGCCGTATAGGGATTGGCAGTGACAGTTTGCACAGGGCGTGGAAGCGAGAAGCCGGGGTTGGCCGCAAGCATCAGTACCAGTAAAAATACGAGTCTCATAGATCGTCTCCGGTGCCGGTATTCGAACCTGATTTCGCTCAGTGCGTAGCAGATGTCTCTTGTTAATGAAGTTCAGGCTTTGGCGGTGAGAAGGCTGCCTTCGGCGCGTCGCAACATCACCGCATTGACGGCGACGATGATGGATGAAGCCGACATTAGCAGTGCCGAGAACTCCGGGCGGAGCGACCAGCCTAACCAGTGGTAGAACGCGCCCGCCGCGACCGGGATCGCGAGAAGGTTGTAGACGCTGGCCCAGACGAGGTTCTGTTTCATCTTCCGTACGGTCGCCTTCGACAGGATGATGGCGTTGAGAATATCGAGCGGGTCCGACTGCATCAGGACGATCTTGGCCGCTTCCGTTGCTACGTCCGTTCCCGCGCCAATGGCGATGCCAATGTCAGCGGTCGCAAGAGCGGGAGCATCGTTGACGCCGTCGCCGACCATCGCCACGAACTTACCTTCCCCCTGAAGCTTCTTCACGTAGTCGGCCTTGTTCTCCGGCAGAACCTCCGCAAAGACACGCTCTATTCCGACTTCCTTGGCGACGGCCTCCGCGACGGCCTTGTTGTCCCCGCTGACCATTGCGGTCTCGATACCTAACTTCTTCAACTCGGCAATCGCACGTTTGGCAGTCGCTTTGATGGGATCGGTAACGCCCACTACTGCCGAGGATTTCCCCTCAACGGCGAGTAGGATCACCGTTCGGCCTGCGGAAAGCAACCGGTCTATATGAGCCTGGATCGGCGTGAGGGAGACCTTCTCCTCCGTGAGGAAACGGGCGTTCCCGACAAGCAGACACTTGCCCTCCACAGTGGCTTTCAGTCCGTGTCCAGCGACGTTCTGGAACTCCTCGACGTGCTCAGGAATCGGCAGGTTGCGCCGCTTCGCCTCCTCCAGAACCGCCACGGCCAGGGGATGACTGGAGTTCTTTTCTGCTGCGGCAAGCAGTCGGAGTGCCTCGTTCTCTGACACTCCCTCCGCGACGGCAACGTCGGTCACACGCGGCTTGCCTTCGGTGAGTGTTCCTGTCTTGTCCAGCACTACGGCGGTGATTTTCGACGCGCCTTCGAGTGTGGCGGCATCCTTGATGAGGATGTGATACTTCGCGCCCAACCCTGTCCCCACTGCGACTGCTGTCGGAGTGGCGAGGCCAAGCGCGTCCGGACAGGCGATCACGATGGCGGAAATAGCAAAGGTAAGTGCCGTCAGGAAGGAGGCTCCTGCGCCCCACCTCCAGGCTACGAAAGTAATAATGCCCGCTCCGACTGCCAGCACCACCAGATAGCCTGCCGCCTTATCGGCGAGGCGCTGGCCGGGCGCTTTCGAGTTCTGCGCCGTCTCGACCAGTTTGGCGATACGGCTCAACGTCGCGTCCGCGCCGACAGATGTCGCCCGGATGGTGACCGCGCCCGCGCCGTTCACCGACCCTCCGATGACCTTATCGCCGACCTTCTTCTCGACTGGGACGCTCTCACCCGTGACCAGGGCTTCATCCACGGCCGTGTCGCCTTCCGTCACTTCCCCGTCCACCGGAACGCGATCGCCGGGCCGCAGCAGGACCAGATCGCCGCTCACGACTTCGGCGGTGGGAACCTCGCTCTCCTTCCCATCCCGCAGGACACGCGCCTTCGGGGGGACCAGATTGAAGAGCGCCTTCAGGGCATCGTTCGTGCCGCGCCGCGACTTCATCTCCATCCAGTGCCCGAAGAGAACGAAGGTCACGAGCATGGCCGCCGCTTCGTAAAAGAGGTCTTTCGAGCCGATAATGGTCAAATACACGGAGGCGAGATAGGCGGCAAGCACTCCCACCGCGATCAGTACCGACATATCCAGTTTGCGGTTACGAAGAGCGTGGGAGGCCCCCGAGATAAACATCCATCCGCACCAGAACACCACCGGCGTCGTCAGGACAAGGAGCGCCAAGGAGCGCATGGTCGTCGTGAGAGGCAGATGGATGCCAATCATTGCGCTCATCGGGGAGAGCAGGACGATGGCGATCGACAGCGACAGCGCCACAAAGAAGCGCATACGAATGTCCGCTTCCATATCGGCGGCCATCGCCGGGTCGCTCATATCATGCCCCATTCCCGCGTGCTGGTGTCCGGACTGTTTCGTGCTTTTTTGGCCCTTCATGTCGTGCGAGGATATGGCGTGATCGTCTCTCTCGACATGTTCAGGAGTTTCCCGTAAACCTCTTGTGTGTGCGGATGGCTTGTTGCCCAAATTGGACGTTAGGGAGTTGGAAGCAGACGCTACCGGTTCTATTGGCGTTACTTCGCCAGGGGAAAGGTGGTCGTATGGCATCATAAGGCACCGTCCTTGAATCATTCTGCGTTCTTATGCTGAGGCAAGAGCCAATTCGACAGCCTCACTTGTGCATCAGTTAGATTTGTCGGCTTGACAAGGGACATCTGCCATTGTGAGCGCCACGGTCACAATAGTAGCGCTCACAATCCGAAAACTCATCTTTCGCTCAGGCGGCTTTTTTCTGTCTGGCGTGCGTTTTGCCCTACTTTTTGCTTTTCTTGGGCGCCTTAACGCCAAAGTGCTGGAGGTAGATGTCCGGGTGCTCGGTGCGGAGCCACTCCGCGAATGCGACGTCGTGACCGTACTTGTCCGCCTGGATTCGCAGATCACTTCGCTTTTCCATCAGTTTGTCAAAATCCAGCATATGTGGCGTAGACTTAAACTCGTTCGCGATCTCGCCGGTCTGCTTGACGCACTCCGAGGCGAAGATGTACGGGTGGTCCCGCTGCATCCACTCCGTGAAGGCCACGTCAATCCCTTTCCTTTTGATCTGCGACTCAAGGCTGCGGTCTTTGCTTCTTCATATCTGGAAGTCATTAGCACCCATGGCATGTGCATTGTACCGGACAATAACGGGCGCGGGTTTTGCTTTGCCGGTATCCTTATCGTCCTGTGCGTGAGCGATGGAGCCGAAGGGCGTCGCGGTGATGACCAGGGCGCACAGCGCCGCAAACACGGTGATTTTCATTCGATTTGTCTTCTTTTCTTCCTCGGATTGATCTGCGAGATACAGAGAACATGAAACAGTGCGTTTGCTGGCGAGGCGCTTCGTTCCAACGACAGTAGAGGTCTCGTTTGCTATTGTACTGGTGTTCAGAAAACGTAATGTCCTCTAAACGACGGATTGTGGGTCTCAGGCAGAGGGTTATTCGCGCTCAATTGAGCGCACTGCGCTACAGATTGGGAATACTGTATACGCCTGTATGCCCTCTGACCGTTCTGAGATCGGAGGTCAAGGGGGAAATGCTACTTATTACAGAAGTAAGGACGTAACACGTATTGCGAATGTTCCTTAAGGTAGGCTTATTGTTATAACTAACGATAGATGCTGATGTCCTGTCAGCGTGGGAAGAGGGTCGCAACTCGGCTGGAATGACAGTCCATTGGCAATTTACGACCGAACAGGCACGGATCAATCTCCACACTCTCTATCCAGGCCTGCTGCCTTGAGGTGCCAGCAAAAAATGTTCTTGTCACGCAGATGTAACGCTGCGTGTCACGGTGGGCTTACCGGAGTGGCATAGACTCTTCCCGTGCCTCTGAGAGGAGACACATTCACCGGCGCTGCCGACCTGTTCCTGCCTGCGGCCACCAACGCAGACAGGAACGGCGCAGCCTGTCGAAGAGAAGAGGAAGCGCACCATGAGAACGATAGTTCGGCAGGGATTTCGAGGGCTGGCAATTTGCTGGCTGCTCGGAGCCGTCGCCGCGAATGCCCAATCCCCGGCATCTGTCACGGCAGAGGGCGGGAAGAAATCTCCTAAACCCGTTCCGATACGGCGTCTTGCCCGCACCGCGCAGAGCGCGTTCGGAAATGGGCCGCTCACGTTCGAGGCCAATCGCGGTCAGAGTGCGGCGGCGGTGCGCTATCTGGCGCACGGGCAGGGATACCGTCTTTTTTTAAAGCCGAACGAGGCCGATTTCGCCCTCAACGCCCCGACAATCTCTGCCGGAACCAATCGCGCCGTGCAGGTAAAGATGCACCTGACAGGCGGACGTACTGATACCGCGTTTACACCCGAACAGCCTCTGCCCGGCCAGGTGAACTACTTTTACGGCAGCGATCTGAAACAGTGGCACACGCATATCCCAACCTTCGGGCAGGTGCGTTCTAAGGGAGTCTATCCCGGTGTGGATGTCGTCTATTACGGCAATTCGCGTCGGCTCGAATACGATTTCATTGTCGCGCCGAAGGCCGATCCGAACGTCATCCGCATTGACTTTGAGGGCGCGACGCGGAGCCGTATCGCAGCGGATGGCAGCCTGAATGTCACGACCCCAGGAGGAACACTGCGCTGGCAGCGACCTCTGGTCTACCAGACGATTGCGGGCAAACGCCGCGCTGTCGCGGCCCATTTCACGGTTCGCGCTGACCGCAAGCAGGGCCGCAATCCGGGCATCGGCTTTGCGGTGGCCGCCTACGACCATAGCCGCCCGCTCGTCATAGACCCCGTTCTCATCTTCTCGACGTACCTCGGCGGGACCGGAACGGGCAATTCCGGCAAGGACGAAGGTCATGCGATTGCCACCGACAGTGCAGGCAATGTCTACGTCACCGGGCGCAGCGACTCCCCCGACTTTCCGGTCGTTCATAGCGGCAGTCCCGACGCCTTTGTCGCCAAATTCAGTCCGACGGGTACGCTTCTCTATGCCTCCTACCTTGGCGGAGAGGGCTTCGACTTTGCCAACGGGATCGGCGTGGACAGCAGCGGCAAAGCGTTTGTAGTCGGAACCACGCAGTCGAAGCATTTTCCGGTCACCGCGAACGCCTTTCAATCGGTGAATCTCAGCCCCTTCCCATTTCCCAACAGCGCGGCGTTTCTGTCTAAACTCAGCGCGGACGGCTCTACGCTGCTCTACTCCACCTATCTGGCCGCTTCCGAGGCGGGTCCCTCCGAAACCGTCGGCAATGCCCTCGCCCTGGACAGCAGCGGCTTTGCTTACATCACCGGCTACACCTCCGCCCGCGTCTTCCCGCTGCGTCATGCCTACCAGTCTGTCTTGGGCGGCAACATCAATATGTATGTCGCGAAGTTCGATACCAATGCTGTTACCGCGAACGCCTCGCTCATCTATTCGACCTATCTGGGAGGTTCGGGGGTAGATGTCGGGAACGGAATCGTTGTGGATGCGAGCGGCAGCGCCTGCGTCGTGGGAGATACCACCTCGGCGAATTTCCCCCACACCGGCAACGCCGTGCAGGCCGCCTCCGGGGGCGGCACCGATGCGGTGGTCGCGAAGCTCGGCCCGGTCGGCGATACCCTGCTCTATGGCACCTATCTGGGCGGCGGCAGTACCGACAACGGCAAAGCCATCGCGCTCGACACACAGGGGCTGCTCTATGTCACCGGCAACACCTCCTCCAGCGGATTTCCGCACTCTCCCTTTGCCTACCAGCCCTTCCTGCACGGTTCCGGCAGTGCGTTCGTCGTGAAACTCAATCCATTTGCCGTCAATGCCTCCGACGCGCTTCTCTATGCAACGTTTCTGGGCGGCTCAAGTTTCGAGGCAGGTACCGGTATCGCGGTGGATCGCGTCGGCTGCGCCTGGGTGACGGGCGGTAGCGCTTCCACCAATTTTCCTCTCTCCGTACCGATTCAGAGCGTGAATCGCGGCGGGCTGGATGCGTTCGTCTCCCGCTTCTCGCCGGACGGCTCGCAACTGCTCTTCTCCACCTACTGCGGCGGCAGCGGCTACGACAACCCCTATGCCATCGCGCTTGACCCCGACCGCAATGCTGTCATCACCGGCTCCACCATGTCCACCAACTATCCGCTCTCCAATCCCTACCAGAGTACGCTGCGGGGAGACAGTGACATCTTTGTCACGAAATTACAGGCGCGGATCGCCGACATCGAGATGACCCATGTGGCTAACCGCACCTCCTTTGCAGCCAACGAAAACGTAAGTTTCCTCACCACTCTGACCAATCACGGCCCGGACGATGCGACGAATCTGGTCTTTACCGATACCCTGACCCACGCCTCCGACCCGGACGCCCCCTTCGACACGGTGACGATCTTTATCAGCGCCATCGGGGACCTGCTGCTGGACTACGACCTGGACAACCATCACTTCACCACGCGCCCCGGTACGCTAGCCGCCTACAGCTCTCTCCAGTACTCGCTGATCGTGACGGCGTCGCGCCAGTTCGCGGATGGAACCATCACTTCCACCGTCAGCGAGAGCAGCGCGACAGACGACCCGAACCCCGGCAACAATCATCCCGCTCCGGTAACGGTCGCGGTCACGCTGCCGGTGACGCCGCATATAGATACGCTGAGTCCGAACAACGCCGCTGCCGGAGGCGCCGCCTTCGACCTGACGGTGACAGGCTCGAACTTCGTCTCCGGGGCCACCGTCAACTGGAACGGCTCTCCCCGCGCCACGACCTTCATCTCCAGCACACGGCTGATCGCGCATATAAACGCCGCCGACATCGCCACCCCGCGCACGGCCAACGTCACTGTCGCCAATCCCGGCGCTTCCACCTCTTCCTCAGTCCCGTTCTTTGTCGGGACGCCGAGCCTGCGAGCGACTGTCACGGCTGTCACGCACATCGGCGGGTTCTATCAGATCCAGGTGCAGATTCAGAACACAGGCACAGCGGCGGCAGGCACGGCGACGATCACCTCCGCCGGGCTTGGCACAACGCCCTCGGTGACCACCCCTCTGCCTTCGCTCGGAACGATAGCGGCAGGCGCGACGGTGACCACGACGCTGGTCTATCCGGGGACTCCCAGCCGGGTCGGGCAGGTCGTTCTGCACATCCTACGGATTGACTATTCCGGCGGAAGCATCAGCGCCTCTCAGCGTCTGCTTCTGCCCTGATCGCCAAACAACGGTAACAATAAGGAAAGGTTTTCAGATATGAGTTACACGGTTCGAATCTATCGGTGCGGCTTGCTGCTGGCGCTGATTCTGCTGGGGATGGGTCGGGCAGGGGCGCAGGCCCTCGACTACGCGCTGGATCAAAACACGCTCACGGGAGTACAGGGTTCGACGGTCTCGTTCGTTGCCAGACTCTCCAATACCGACGCAGCCCATCAACTCTCGCTCGATTCCAACAGCGTGAACTTCAGCTACGCCGGGGCCGATCTGACCTTCGTGGATAACTTCGCCGCCACCCCCCTCACACTGGATGTGCAGGGCAGCGCGGACGACGCCTGGACGGGCGTACTGTTTCGCGTTCAGATCGGGGCGGCCACGCCGCCCGCCGACTACTCCGGCTCCTACGAACTGACTTACAGTGACGTCACAACGGGTATCAGCAGTTCTCACTCGCAGAACTTCACCGTAACCGTCACGGCAGCGCCCTCCGCAACCACGCCAGAACCGGGAACGCTGGCTCTCAGTTCCGGGCTGCTGTGTGCCGTGTTCGCTGCGGGAGGCCGTCGCCTTCAGAAGCACCGTCGCGTTCGGCCCTGACGCCGAACCATCCGGCAGGCCCGCCGGAACATAGCGCTGCTCTTTCGGGCGGTTGCACGTCCGGCGTTCCTGCCAAACGCACATCGCCTCCTGCCGGAACAGGAGGCGATGTTTCTATCAGGCCAGAAGCGCGTTCACTGCCATTCGAGGCAGGCGCGAAGGTGGCGGCTGCACCGGGGATTACGGAGCTTTTTGAGGGCTTTGGCTTCGATCTGCCGGATGCGTTCGCGGGTCACGCGGAAATGCCTGCCGACCTCTTCGAGCGTCTTCTGGCAGCCGTCTTCCAGCCCGAACCGCATCATCAGGACTTCGCGTTCGCGCAGCGTGAGATAGTCCAGCGCGTCTTTGATTTTCTCACGCAGAATGAGGTGGGAGGCGGCTTCCGCCGGGGAGAGCGCGTCATGGTCTTCGACGAAATCGGCCAGATGGCTGTCCTCCTCTTCGCCGATGGGCGTCTCCAGAGAGAGGGGTTCGGGAGCGACGCGGATGATTTCGGAGACCCGCTCGACGGTGAGGCCGAGGACTTTCGACAGTTCATCCAAAGTGGGTTCGCGCCCGTTTTCCTGAAGAAGCTGCGAGGAGGCTTTAACGAGGCGGTTGATAGTCTCAACCATGTGGACGGGGATGCGGATGGTGCGGCCCTGGTCGGCGATGGCGCGGGTGATCGCCTGTCGAATCCACCAGGTCGCGTAGGTGCTGAATTTGTAGCCCTTACGGTAGTCGAACTTCTCTACAGCGCGAATCAGGCCGATGTTGCCCTCCTGAATCAGGTCGGGGAAGGACATGCCGCGTCCGCTGTAGCGTTTGGCGATGGAGACGACGAGGCGCAGGTTGGCTTTGGTCAGGGTGTCTTTGGCGCGTTTGGCAAGGTAGGGATTCTCTTTTTCGCGCTCGATGCGCCGGGCGAGCATGACCTCTTCTTCCAGCGAGAGCAGCGGGGTCTTGCCGATTTCGCGCAGCCAGGCCCGCACCGAGTCGTCCAGAACCACGCCCTCCAGGACGCTGATCTCTTCCTCTTCCACTTCGCGGGGTGCGACTTCGGAGGTCAGTTCTTCGACATGGAGCGGCACCGCAAAATCTTTGCCGGGAACGACCCGGTGAACCACTTCAATGCCTTCGTGAGCAAAGAGTTCGAGCAGGTCGTCGGCGCTGCCGTTATCGGCTTCGTCGCGACACAGACTGTTATGAATCTCATCGTAGGTAAGGAACCCGCGATCTCTGCCCTGATCGAGCAGACGCTGGAATTCGTTTACCCCTCGGGCCGCATCGGCAGCTACGCTGGTCATGCCCACTCTTATCACTCTCCTTCGGCGCTGGTAGAACGTAAAACCGACAACGGTTTCAAACGTGTCCGTCGGTGTCGGTTCGGGGAGTTCCCCGCATCTCGCGCATTGTCTGGTGATACTGATCTATGAACGCCTTTTTCTGTTCGGACGTGAGGTCGGGACGGTTCACCAGTTCCGCCAGTTCGCGTTTGTCCCGATCCGCCCGATGTTTGTGCAGCCGCCGGATGCAGTCGGCGACTGCTGCTTCGTTGAGCGGTTCATTCGACAGGACGGACAGCGAATCCTCCAACAACTCGCGTAAGTAGTCGGAGATTTTTGCAGATTGTGTGCGTGTCCATGCCTCTTGACCTACAGGTTCTTCCTGTGTATCGCTATTTCCTTTTTTTTCCTCAAAATCCTTTTCCGCCTCCGCTTCCTCCGCCATTTCAATGCTGCGAAGCAGGGGCAACGGATCAATCCCGCCATCCACATTGGCGGGTGTCCGGGCGACATAGCCGAACAGGGCGCGGGCCTGCGGGGTCAGCAAAAGTCTTGTATCCAGTTGTGAGAGCAGAAACGAGCGCATCTCCGGGGTGAGGAGCGCCCGCAGGAGGGTACGCTCGGCCTTCTCCGCACCGCTCAGGATCGGGGTCTGCAAAGGCGGTGGCGTGGGGTCGCTCATGGGGCGCGGCGGGTTGCGGTCCCGGCCTTTGCCATACCCATTGCCGCCGTCTCGTCCGCTGCTGTAGCCGCCGGTGTCGCGCCCGTATCCGCTGCCCGGCCCGTCGCCTTTGCGAACGACCTGCCGGGTGCCGGGGTCGAACTGCCCCCAGCGTTCGCGGGTAGCGGGGCGGTAGGAGGGTGGGGGCGGCTGTTCGCTGAGCGGGGCGCGGTTGGACTCTCCCGTCATGGGGTAGCCCCGGTCACGTGGAGACTGCGCGTTATTGGTCTGGCTGGCGTAGGTCTGCGCGTCCGCGAGAATGGCGTCCATGGCGCGGGGCAGGTTGTACTGTGAGGAGGGATGCAGGTAGGCGAGGCGCTGGGCATGGCGGTCGCGCTGCGTGAGGGAGCGGATAGAGGCGAGGATGGGAATGATTTCCGCAAGCGCGTCCTCTTTACCGGTATCGGTGTGCAGGTCGTGACGTTTCAGGGCCAGTTCGATCTGAAACTCCACGCGGGGAATGGCGGTATCGAGTGCGGTCTGAAATGCGGCGGTCTCGCCCCGTTTCAAGAGGGAGTCGGGGTCGTCGCCCGTAGGCAGACGCGCCACCCGCACCTCCGCGCCCTCGATGCCCAGTCCTTCCCAGACGGCGGCTCCGCGCAGAGTCGCGTTGATTCCGGCGGTATCGGCATCGTAGCAGATCAGCACACGGCGGCTGTAGCGGGCGAGGATGCGGGCCTGCTCTTCGGTCATGGAGGTGCCGAGCGACGCGACGCACTGCGGGAACCCAGCCTGATGCGCGGTAATCACGTCCACATAGCCTTCGACGAAGACGGGCGGCTTCTCGTCGCTCAGCTTGCCTTTGGCGAAGAACAGCCCGTAGAGCGTTCTGGACTTATCGAAGACGAGCGACTGTTCGGAGTTGATATACTTCGCTTTCTCGTCCGCGCTCATGGCGCGTCCGCCGAACCCGACGACATCGCCCTGCGAATCGTGGATGGGAAACATCAGGCGGTTGCGGTAGGTGTCGTAGTAGCCGCCGCCTCGCTCCTTCTCTCGTGTCTTGAGGAGGCCGATTTTCGCCGCGAGGGCCAGGTCGGCGCGGCGGCGCTGAAGGAAGAAACTCAGCCCCTCCCATTCGTTCGCCGCGAAACCGATCTCGAACTGGTCCTGGGTGGCTTTCAAAATGGCGCGATTGGCGAGATAGGCTCGGGCCTCCTCACTGACGCTCAGCCGATCCTGAAAAAACTCGACGGCGAGGCGGTTGAGGTCGCGCATCTGTTCGCGCTCGCTCGCCATCTGAGGGTTATGGCCTTTGCGCTCGAACGCCACGCCCGCCCGCTTCGCCAGCTCCTCCAGCGCCTCGACAAACTCCAGATTCTGCTTCTTCTGCACGAAGGTGAACACATCGCCCTTTTCGCCGCACGACCAGCAGCGGTAGCTTTGCGTGGCCGGACTGACACTGAACGACGGGTTCTTGTCGGCATGAAACGGACACAGCCCGGTCCAGTTCTTGCCCGAACGTTTCAGTCGGGTATACCCGCTGATAATCTCGACAATGTCGGTCCTGGCCCGAACCTCCTCTTTTATATCCCTTAGATCGCGTTCCATACCCGTTGCCTCACCGGCCCGCAGCAGTAGGTATCTATTCGCTTTCGCCCCCCCGAATCCTCCTGAAGCCGAACATGAGTCGGCAGGCTGAACCCCGCCGCTCGGGGGCCTTCGGCCAGGTACCCACCTGTGCAGGCACAGGTTGTTCAAACTGGTTGTTTTCGACATGACCGACAGGGTGGGAAATGCCCTTCGGAATGAATTCCGGGGCTGTGGGCCTTCGGCCAAGTGTCCGCAAGCGGACACACAATCCGCCTTGTTTCCGGCATTCCTTCAAGTCCTTCCAGCCAAGAAAACGATTGAGCCATAAAGACAATGAGCAGACCAGGTGCCCGCGAAGCGGTCACTCGGCCGAAGGCCCATAGCACAGGAATTTATTCCGGATCACCACTCACAGGCGCTATACGCAAACCTCTGTCGGCGTTGGAACGATCTGGAATGCCTGCCGGATCACCCCAGGACAGCAGGAATAACAACGACCGAGCACCCCAGGACGTTTTCGCGCCAACAATTTATTCCGGATCACACCAAAACGGGCAAGCCACAAAACGAAAAAACGCCCCGCAGAGATTTCTGCAGGGCGATGTGTTTGATGTGCGTCTGTGTCAGGCGCGGGTTAGCTGACCAGTTCGCGCAGGCGGCGGGTGCGACTGCGCTTGCGGAGCTTGGTCAGGGCGGAGGACTCGATCTGGCGGACACGCTCACGCGTTACCTCCAGTTCACGCCCTACCTCTTCCAGCGTCTTCGGCTCATCGCCGTTCAGGCCGTAGCGGAGGAGGATCACGTCGCGCTCACGCGGCGTCAGGTCTTCCAGAGCCAGCATGATCTCGTCGCGCAGAGCGCCCCGTGTCGCTTCCACGACCGGGTTCTGCGCGTCCGTCGCGGGTATCAGGTCGGCCAGGCGGCTTTCGCCCTCTTCCCCGATAGGCGTCTCCAGCGACAGCGGCTCGACGGCTCCGCGCAGCAGCTCCGTCAGCTTCTCTTCCGTCATGTTCAGTTCGCTGGCAAGTTCCGAGCGGGTGGGCATACGGCCCAGCTTCTCCCGCAGGGTTCCCCGTGTCTTGTTGATGCGGCCCAGCGTGTCGGTAACGTGAACAGGCAGACGAATCAGACGGGCCTGGTCCGCGATAGCGCGGCTGATCGCCCGGCGAATCCACCAGATGGCATAGGTGCTGAAGCGGTAGCCTTTGCGGTAGTTGAACCGCTCGACAGCGCGAATCAGCCCGATAGTGCCTTCCTGCATCAGGTCTTCGATGGGCATTCCGTGTCCGAGATAACGGCGGGCCACCGACGCCACCAGACGCAGGTTCGCGAGGATGAGGGTGTTCTTCGCCTCTTCCGCCTCGAACTTGCTGCGGGGAGTCTCCATACGACGGGCCAGCGTGATCTCCTGATCGTGCGAGAGCAGGGCGACCTTTCCGGCACGGCGCAGCCAGGCCTGCGTACTCTCTTCGAGTTCGCCGCTCGGTTCCAGTTCCTCGGGAGTCGGTTCGCGCTCATCGGCGGAATCGCGCTTCGGCGCCTTTGCAACGACGGCCACGCCGATCTCTTCGATCTCCTCCATAAAGGCTTCAATCGCCTCGGCATCGAGGTCCGTGCTGGTGCTGAGTGTATCTGCAAGTTCCCGGTCGGTCAGGTAGCCCTGTTTCCGGCCCCTTTCGCGCAGGCTCTCCAATTTTGTTTGTATCATCTGTGCGGGCATTGCGCCCTCCCTTCTCACTTCCAGACAGAGACCTCGTTCGCGCTCTGTGTCTCCCGCGTCTGCGCCCTTGATGCGGCGCGACGTTCGGGACTGAATAAAACAGACCCCGTAATCACGGGGTCACACAGTTTCTCTCCCCTTGCCAGCGGGACGCACCCGCCTCAGCGAAGAAAGTTGTTGTCGAACGACAAGCCCTGTGGACTTCCTCTCTTTCGATGTTGGTAAACAGCACAGCGTCGCACGGCCGGGAGTTCTCCTCACGCCGCCTCCACTGTAGTGACAGGTGTCCCGCAGCCAAAGTTGCAGGCCCTGTACCCCTCAAACCCTACTGCAAATCGAACCAGTCGTCTGCAGGATTCTGGCCGGTATAGAAACCACCGGACCGAAACCATTTGGCGTGTCCGTCGAGCAGTTCGACGACCGTTCCCTGCGAGTGCCGTCCGTCCGGCCTACCCCAGTAGTCTGCGCCCGCCTGTCCCGGTGGCTGCGAAGGAGGCAGCAGATACGTGCTGAGATGACTCGGCGTCTGATAGCTGTCCACGCCCCGGCAGTCCCCCATCATCACCGTGCGGGACGGCTCTGCGGCGGCGGCCAGTGTCACCCCCGGCGCATTGTTCAGCGAAAAGATGTTGAAGACGTTGACGCTGACATTCAAATAGTAGGTGTTGAACCCGTACTGGCAGACCAGGTTGCCCAGCCCGTCCCGTATCGGGAGGGTCGCACTCGGGCAAATCCAGACCTGTTTATTCTTTACGTAAGGATCGGTCAGATGGTGCCAGTTGAGAAAGCCCATCGGCGTCGCTGTTGCGGCCAGCGGCAGCGTCTCGTCGTAGTCCTGCGCGTACATGAGGACTGCCAGACCCATCTGCCGCATATTCGAGGTACAGGCCGTCTGTCGCGCCTTCTCCCGCGTCTGTGCGAAGACAGGAAACAGAATCGCCGCCAGAATGGCGATTATCGCGATGACGACGAGCAGTTCGATGAGCGTAAATCCCGACACACGCACACTGCCTGCCTGCCCGTGAGACGCTCGATTTCTACTCTTTTCTATCCGCATGAGAGTCGAAATTGCACCCCCTTCATAGACAGCCTCTCATTGTAACACAACTTGCGGCGATTCGCATCATCTCGGGGCGCGAAATCCGCAAATTTCTGTTCTTTGGACGCCTCTCCGACAGAATAGGTTCATGGCCGCGTCCTTCCGCACGGCCTGTCCCGATACACGGCATGGAATCGCATCATTTTCCGCGTTTCGGGAGACCTACAGCAGACGCGCCCAGATAATGGCGCTCAGAGTATGGGTCTCATACATATCGCTGTCTGTGTCGTATCCCTGTACATAGTTTCCGTAGACATGGGCAGGGGTCAGGGCGCGAGGCTCCGCCATATTGGGAGCGATGAACTGCACGGTCTCATCATTCTCCGCTGCCTGCCGCATAAGCTGCGCGATCTGGGCCTTCCCCTGCACCGCATCGGGAGGGATCAGGGAACCGCTGCCTGCGCTGCTCCAGGGCTTGCCGTCGTCGCGGGCGATGCGCTCCCAGTCCAGCATGGCGGCAGCGGTCACGGTCTTCGCGCTCTTGCCTGCCGGACGGCCCGGAGCTGCTTTTGCGGATTCTATCTCCTCGGAAGGTGGATGCGTGAGGAGGGGATTTTGCAGGGAGGCGTCGTCATTGACGGGCAGGTAGCCCGCCTTCCGCAGGTCGCGCAGCAGGATTTCCGTGTCGGGTACATCCATGATCGCGACCGTATCACCGAGCGTGCGGACGAAATGCGCCTTGATCTCCCGCCGGGCCTGAAGCTCTTTCAGCAGCACCGGAGAATCCACCTGAATGTAGGTCAGCGCTTTACCGACATGGATATGCCCATGCTTGCCGCCGACCTCGTTGATGAGATACTCCACGTTCTGCGGTATTCCGGTGCGGGCATGGCTCTGCAAAAACGTCAGAATGTCGCGCACGGTCGCCCCGCGATCCAGCAGGCGGCGAATCGAGTCGCGAGTCAGATGGACGGTGTTGCCGGTCGCGCCTTTGGCGGGCAGTTCGGTCAGCGTCAGCAGATGATAGAAGATGGCAGGAGCCAGATAGGGCGGTACGAAGATTTCGGCGTTGGCCTGTACGATGAATTTGTCCTCGCGGGGATCCGCTGGCAGCGGGGCGTGACCTGGCGCTTCGAGCTGGATGGCCCCTGCCGGGGTGAGGCGAAAACCGGTGATCTCCGGGGCCACAGCCTTCTCCGTCACCTCCCCGCGTCCCGCAGACGTTTTTGTGGCCTTTGCGATACCCGGCACGGAGGTCTCGGCCTCCATCGTGCCGATTTCCGCCATGCCTAGCCAGTACAGACACTCGCCAACCAGCAGCCGGGTAAAGATCAGTGGCGACGACACGAGGCGGGACTGTTGCGCGGTTTCGACGAGCAGCAGCGGCGAACCGAAAGAGAGGGCATCCGTCAGCGAAACGAGGTCTATGAAGGCATCTGTCGCACTGGCCGTGACCATTCGCAGGGCCGCCGACCGGATTCCCGCCATCAGCTCTTTCGAGCGATAGACATTCGCCTTCTGCAGCGGGTCTGCAAACATCTCTCCCCACAGGGTGCCACTGCGCCAGGCGGTGAACAAGATAGTCTGCTGCTCCACACTGTCCTTTTGCAGCCAGGTTTCGCCCGCTGCCGTCAGCGCGTAGGTCTGTTTGTCACCCTGCGGGGCCATCAGCCCGGCCTCCCGACAGAGCGCATAGACGAACGAGCCATAGCGCTCTTCGGGCAGCGAGAAGGTGCGGACCGCATTCTTAAGACTCGTCTTGTGAATGTAACCGGTATTGGTGCGGGCCACCTCCTGCGTGGCGACAAAACCCAGCAGCGAGACGACATCGCGTATCAGAGTTGTATGGCGCTTCGTGTGGGGCGGCGTAGGCAGTGGTTTCGGAGCCGGAGCGGGTTCGGTCCAGAACACGGAGCGATTGGTTCCCGTCAGCGCCCGCAGCACATCCCCCGGCATGACCAGAATCAGGTTATACCCATAGAGCGGGGACATGACGAACAGCAGCCCTTTGCCCAGCAGATTGTCCACCGCGTTGCGTTCGCGCCCCTGCTTCCAGCGGTTCTGCCAGTCGTAGCGGAAAAACTCGTCCGTCTTGCCGCCCAGCACCTCGGAAGCGACCTCGGTGGGCAGGGCATCGCCGCCGACCTGAACCATATATTCCAGCACACGCCGTTCATCGTCCGTCAGCGGCTTGTAGAGGCGAACGAGCGAGTTCTCGCTGAGCAGGACTTTGCGGATGCCTTCGATATTCACATTTTTGGTGCCGGGGCGGAGACCGTGATTTTCCACGAGCCTTTTCAGAGCGGGGGCATCGTACTGATTGAGCAGACGCTCCAGCGTATAACGATCCGAAAGCGACTGCGGTATTTGATTCCGCACGGCATCGGGTACGAAGACGGTCTGTCCAACACGGAAGGCCACGCCAGCGCGAGTTAGCCCGGCCAGAACCTGGCCCAGAACCGGTTCGAGTTCCGGCCCGCCCGTAGCCTCGACAACGTGCTTCCAGAGCAACGGCGCTCCGCTCATCTGTGAGACGATGATCTGCAGCAGCCGCAGTTCCCGCGCATTGCACTGTAGGGCCGCCGCATTGAGCGACTGCGGGCGCGTCAATTCTGCCGCCAGCAGTTGAACCAACTGACGCTTGTCCGGCGCAAGCGCAATCCGTTTCATGTCTACCGCTCGTGCCGCAACCAGTTCCCGCAGAACTTCCGTCGGCTGTGCGTACAGGGCTTCCGCCAGCGTTGCCATTCTTGTTCATCCCTCTCTACGCTTTTTCCGCCCCATCCGGCATTGCCGACTCTGGCAGAACGAACTATTTTAGCACAATCCTACGACGGAGGGGAAGCGGCTAACCAGGGAAAGAAGAGGAACAAAGTGTCCAAAGTTTTCGCTTCGGCTTTCCGACTCTGGCCGTGCAACGGGAGTAGTTCAGCAACAGAGCAAGAGAGGACTATCCTCCGCTCGACGGACGAATTCGCTCCGTTATCGCAAACCGTAAAGGAGGCAAACACAGATGCAAACCATTGAGGAAACCCGCTTTATTCTCACGGAGATCGGCTGCAATCAGAACAAGTTCTGGAATGTCGCGCTGTTCGATAACGACGATGTGGTGACGGAGTGGGGACGGGTCGGCTATACCGGGCAGTCCAAGACCTTCACGGCGGCAGGCCGCGCTTTCATGGAGAGTAAAATCCGCGAAAAATCGGGCAAAGGCTACCGTCCGCAGCAGATTCTGAACGGCAGCAAGCCCGCAGGGGTGCAGGCGGCTTCGGCAAGCGAACTCGCGGCGCTGGCAAAAAACCAGATTGTCACCAACAATCCGCTGGTAGACCAACTGATCGCCCGACTCGTTCGCGCCAATGTGCATCATATTTTGCAGTCCACGACGATGCAGTACGACGCCAGCCGGGGAACCTTCTCCACGCCGCTCGGCATCGTGGACAGACTCGCCATTGACCAGGCCCGTGATATTCTGGTCAAGATCGGGGCCTTTGTCCAGACGAGCGACTACGACAGCCGCAGCTTCATGGCCGATGTCAACGACTATCTGATGCTGGTTCCGCAGAACATCGGTATGGGGCGGTTGGACCTGCGTGTCAAGTTCCCCGATATAGAAGCGGTCACGAAACAGAACGATATTCTGGATTCGCTGGAAGCCAGCCTGCAAGCCGTCTTGAGCACACCCGCCGCGCCGGACGCCCCGAAGGTGGAAGCTCCGAAACTGTTTGACCTGCGCCTCAGCCTGGTTGAGGACGACCGCGAAATCGAGCGCATCCGCAAGTTCTACCGCATGACCAATCAGACGATGCACGCCTGCTCTCATCTCGATGTGAAGACCGTCTACGAAGTTCAGATCGGGGAGATGCACCGGGAGTTCGAGGAGAAGGGACGCGCTGTCGGCAACGTCATGGAGCTATGGCACGGCACGAAGACCGCCAACCTGCTTTCCATCCTCAAAAGCGGCCTCAAGACCGCGCCGCCTTCCACCGCCGCCATCGCCGGGAAGATGTTCGGTAACGGCATCTATTTCTCCGACCAGAGTACCAAAAGCCTGAACTACGCCTATGGCTACTGGCACGGCTCGCGGGAAGACAACTGCTTTATGTTCCTGTGCAATGTGGCGATGGGCAACTACCATGTGCCGGGCGGGCCGAGTTCGCAGCTTCCCAAACCGGGCCACGACAGCACGTTCGCACAGGCCCAGAAGTCCGGCGTTGCAAACAACGAGATGATCGTCTATCGCAACGAGCAGGTAGACCTGACCCGTCTGATCGAATTCAGTCCGAACGGCAAATAACCTTCCCGCGTTTTCGCTTCCGGGCAGGGGCGCCAAGTGATTTTGAGAGCAGAGGAGATACAGCAATGAATACGGCATTTACAAAGTTGGAATCGGCGGTTTATGACTGCGTACAGAGCAGCGCGATGTTCACGGTTTACGACCTGACACAGGCGGTACGGCAGACGGGCGAATTCCTGAAACACAGCGACAGCCGCGACCTCGTTCACGGACTGTTCGAGGCGTGTCTGCTGGGGAATTACCAGCGCACCCTGGTCAATCTCGGCGGCGCGAACGGCCCCTGCTTCGTCTACCATGCGCCGCATCACGACCCTTACCGCTACCAGAACGGTCAGGGACAGACCGCACAGCCTGTCTCGGCTTCTTATGGAAAGGGTCGCAGCGGACATTTGCCCGTCAGCCCGGCGATTATTCGTCAGATCAGCCGCGACCCGCAGCAGCGTCCCCTCACCTCGCGCCGCCGTATCTGCGTTCCGGCCTCGCGTGTGCGTCATGCGGGCTTGAACGCGGGCGATACGGTCTATATCTGCTTCGATGCGGCGTCCGGCGCCTTCACCTACGAGACGCACCGCCCTGCCGACGGCGTCTATGATCGCGTACAGCGTTCTACAGTGGATTCGCACGGCAGTATCCGGCATCCCATCCTCAACCCGCAGGCCGCACTCTATCGTGTGCAGCGCAATCCGCTGGGAAGTTTGCAGGCGCTGCCGCTCTCCCCGCAGACGGTGCAGCCCTAAACGTTCCCTCCGCAAGGCTTGACCGCTGGAAATATCCGGGGTATAATGGCGATATTAACCGGGGTTCATTTGAAAATGAAGTGCGGTCAAAACAGGGAGCGTCTGCACGGTGTAGACGCTCCCTGAGCCGAGGCGGACGATGATCTCTCCCTCTGTAGAGGACTATATCAAGGCTATCTATAAGGCGCAGGCCGACTCGACGAATGTCACAACGCAGGACCTGGCGGCACGAGTCAAGGTGAGTCCTCCCGCCGTCAGCAAGATGCTGCGGCGGCTGACAGAACTGCGGCTGATCGAACATACCCCGTATCAGGGCGTCCGCCTGACCGAAGCGGGAACGAAAATGGCGCTGGAGATTATCCGGCATCATCGTCTGCTGGAACTCTATCTGGTCGAGGCGCTCGGCTATACGTGGGATGCGGTGCATCAGGAGGCCGAACGGCTGGAGCACCACATCAGTGAAGAGTTTGAAGACCGCATTGACGCCCTGCTCGGTCATCCGACCACCTGCCCGCACGGCGACCCCATTCCCACACGAGAGGGACAGGTCGCAGTCCTCACCGACCATGCGCTGGCTGCCCAGCGCCTGCCCGCAAACCTCACGATCCGCCGCGTCCGTGATACCGACGCCAATCTGTTGCGTCACGTGAAGGCTCTCGGACTTCTGCCCGGAACCGCCATCGAGTTCCTGGAGCAGGAGCCGTTCGGTGGCGCGTTTGTGGTGCGCGTAGGCGGCGAGACCGTGCGGGTCGCGCCCGGCGCCGCCGAACAGATTTTCGTTGTAGATGAAGAGCCTGCCCCGGAAATTACTCCCCCCGATAAGGAAAGTGTCCCATGACCCCGGAAGTGACCCTCGATTCCGACTCCCTGCCGGAGGAGGCACATTCGGCCCTCGGCAATACGAACCGCTCCATCACCGTTCCTTCCGGCAAAGGCTTCTGGCGGCGTCTGCTGGCGTTCTCCGGCCCTGCCTTTCTCGTTTCCGTCGGCTATATGGACCCCGGTAACTGGGCCACCGACATTGAGGGCGGCTCTCGCTTTCGCTATCAACTGCTCTGGGTGATTCTGGCGAGCAACCTGATCGCCATGCTTTTGCAGACGCTTGCAGCCCGCCTGGGACTGGTCACCGGGCGCGACCTCGCACAGACCTGCCGCACCCACTACAAAAAACCGGCGGTTATCGCGCTCTGGCTCGGCGCGGAACTCGCTATCGCCGCCTGCGACCTCGCGGAGGTGCTGGGCAGCGCCATCGCGCTCAATCTGCTGTTTCACATTCCGCTGTTCTGGGCCACCCTCATTACCGCGCTGGATGTGCTGCTCTTGCTGGCCCTGCAAAACTACGGGATGCGGCTCATCGAAGCGATCATCGTCACGCTCGTCGCCACTATTGCTGGCTGCTATGTCCTGGAGATATTCCTGGCGAAACCCGACCTGCACGGTATTGTACACGGCCTGACGACCCCCGTTCTGAATCAGGGCAACCTGTTCATCGCGCTCGGCATCCTGGGCGCGACCGTCATGCCGCATAACCTCTACCTGCACTCCGCACTCGTCCTGTCGCGCAAGGTCAAGCGCGAACCGGCGCCTCTGCGAACCGCCATGAAGTTCAATCTGCTGGAGACGGTGATTGCGCTGAACGGAGCCTTTTTCGTCAATGCGGCCATCCTCATCATGGCGGCCGCTGTCTTCTTCGAGCGCGGACTGGTGGTGACGGAGATGCAGCAGGCGCACTCCACGCTGAACCATGTCTTCAGCACGGGCGTTGCGAGTACGGTCTTCGCGCTGGCCCTGCTGGCGGCGGGGCAGTCCTCCACCATCACCGGGACACTGGCCGGGCAGATCATCATGGAGGGCTTCCTGCATCTGCGCGTCCGTCCGTGGCTGCGCCGCCTCCTCACGCGGTCGCTGGCAATCGTTCCCGCCCTGCTCATCATTGGGCTGCGAAGCCGGGGCGGAGAGGCCGCGCAGAACCATGCCGCCTACGATCTGCTGCTGTTCTCGCAGGTTATCCTCTCGATGCAGCTCTCCTTCGCCACCATACCGCTGGTTCTGTTCACGGGGAACCGCGACATCATGGGCGAGTTCGTCAATCCGCTCTGGGTGCGCCTCCTGGCCTGGCCTGTCGTGCTGACCATCGCCGCCCTCAATGTCTACCTGCTGCGCGTCCAGTTCACCGAATGGCTCGGCTCTTCCAGCCGTGCTGTTGGACTGCTCCTGCTCATAGCGGGTCTTATCCTCGCCTTCGCCCTCTTCGTCCGCCACTGGAAAACATCTCCGAAGCCCCTGACGGTGGGCTGACCTGGAGTGAACCTCTTCATCGAGCCACCCGCAACAGGCCCGCCGCTGCTATGGTATAATTCGCTCAGTCAGAATGCAAGGAGACCTTATCCATGCCAGCAACTTTAGAAACACTTGAACAACGCCTGGTCGTGATGGAACAGGAAATCGCCCTGCTCAAGCAGCAAATTCACCCCGACAGACCGCAGGAAACGGAACCACGCTGGAAAGGCATTATCGGCGTATTCAAAGACGATCCCTTGTTTGATGAAGCCGAGCGGTTGGGGCGTGAATGGCGTGAGGCACAGCAAATGGAATATAACGACGATGGCGATACGCCTGCTTGATACGGATCATATGTCCATTCTGGAGCGGGAAAGCCCGGAGGCACACCGCCTTGAGGAACGGCTTTCGGCGCTTCCACAAGACGACATAGCGACGTCCGTTGTTAGTTATGAGGAGCAAACGCGGGGTTGGCTGGCAGTTTCGGCACAAGCCCGCACACCAGAGGCACAGGTGGCCGCCTATCAAAGGCTGAAACGTCATCTCTCTATTTACTGCCGGATAGCAGTCGTGTCGTATGATGCCAACGCCGCCCAAATTTTTGAGCGGCTCAAGCAGTAGCGTATCCGCATCGGGACGATGGACTTGAAGATCGCCGCTATCGCTCTTGCCAACGACGCTATTGTTCTGACACGCAATGCCCAGCATTTCTCACAGGTGCCAGACTTGAAATGCGAAGACTGGTCCGTATAACACGATGCAGTCTTCCCAACTATCTTTTTCGAAACTCTCCGCGACACTCGCTTGTTGCAGAGAGTTTTTGGTTAGAGTACGCAAAGTCGCAAGGGGCGGCATGGGCAGCGCCTTGTTCTGCCAACTAATGAACACAGGTCAGGAGGCGGGCAGGAATCGAACTCACGTATCACCAATACTCCGTCCGAAGGAGAATGGGGCATGGAGACGGAAAACAGGCGGGTGCTGGCGCTGATGCCGCATCCGGACGACTGCGAAATCCTGTGCGCGGGAACCCTCCTGCGCCTGCGCGAGCAGGGCTATGAACTCCATGTTGCGACAATGACGGCGGGGGACAAGGGTTCTGCGATGCTGAGTCGGGAAGAGATCGCGGCAGTGCGGCGTGAGGAAGCCCGGCTTGCAGCAGAGGTATTGGGCGCGGCGAGTTACACCTGTCTGGAGTTCGCCGACCTGGAGATCGTGTTCGACAACCCCTCGCGGCGCAAAGTCGCCGGGCTGCTGCGGAAGATAGACGCGGGACTGATCTTCACCACACCCCCGGTAGACTATATGGCGGATCACGAAATTACATCTCGCCTGGTGCGCGACGCCTGCTTCAACGCCGCCGTTCCCAACTATGCGACGGAGTGCGACGAACACCCTGCTTCCCAAATTCCCACGCTCTACTATACCGACGCGATTGGAGGCCACGACCTGTTCGGGCGTCCGGCGTCGGTAGGCTGTCTGGTGGATATTTCGGCGCAGATGCCGCGCAAAACCGAGGCGCTCGCCTGCCACGACAGTCAGCGGGCCTGGCTGCGCCGTCAGCACGGCATTGACGAATATCTCGACGCCATGCGCCGGTGGGGAGCACAGCGCGGCAAGCAGATGGGCGTGGCGTATGCGGAGGGGTTCTGCCAGCATCTCGGCCATCCGCACCCGACCCACGATCTGCTCGCTACCCTCCTCCACGCCGTCTCGCCTCCGGACTGACACCTTTTCCATCCCGCTTCTGGAGAAAAAGTATGCCTCGACCGCTTAGCAAGATCGCCCCCGACTGGTGGGACTACACGACGCTCGACCCGGAACTGCTGCAAGAGGCCGCCCGCCTTACCGCCGACGATCTGGCTGCGCTTTCGCGGCCCGGCTTCCGCGTCGTCTTCTACGACTCACTGGAGCAGTTTACGCTGGCGGAGGCGCTGGAATACATTCATGCCTGGCAGGCGTCCACTCCCGATAATCCCGTCGGTATCTGTGGCCCCATCGGCCCGACGGAGCAGTTGCCGCTGGTCGCACAGCTTGTGAACGCACTGGGCCTGTCGCTTAAAGACGCGCATTTCTGGGGCATGGATGAGTGGCTGATAGACGGCAAAGAGGTTGCGGAGAGCCACCCGCTCTCCTTCGCCCGCGCCGACCGGGAACTCTGCTTCGACCGCATCCGCCCGGAACTCGCGATGCCCGCCGAGAACCTCCACTTCCCGCAGGCCGACGTCACCGCTTATGAGGCGTCCTGGCAGGGAGTGCGCTGCGCGGTCATGCAGGGCGGGCAGGGCGAAGTGAAACACTGGGCCTTCAACGACCCCGTTCGGCGCACAGGCGCCTATGCGGACGCTCCGCCCTCCCCGGCAGCCTATCGTCAACTTGGCACACGCAGCGTCGAACTCCACCCGCTGACGCTGATCCAGAACGCCCGCACGTCCGGCGGCGGCAATATCCCCCTCGTCCCGACCCACGCGCTGACCGTCGGGCCGAAACAGACCTGGCTGGCAGACAGAGTTTCGATCTGGCATCCGGGCCATCACGACAACCCGTTCGGGATGCGGCTCACGACCCTGATGATCGCGAAGGGAATTGCCGATTCGTCCGTCCCGATGTCGCTGCTGGCCGATCACCCGGACGTGCAGTTCAATTTCTATCGCGGCGGTATCGGCACCTGCGAGACGGAGATGCACTGAGGCGGAAAGACACACATTCGCACAAGGAGACGGAGATGACGATTGGCGTGGCGGTGCATGGCACCGGATGGGTCGCGGGGGAGCATATCAAGTCGTATGGCAAGCGTTCGGACTGTCGTGTCGTCGCGCTGTGCAGCCGCACTCGCGCCGGAGCGGAGGCGAAGGCGCGGGAGACCGGCCTGACGGACGTGCGTATTTATGACACCTATGAGGCAATGCTGGCAGACCCGGAGGTACAAGCCGTTTCGATCTGCACCCCACCGAACTGCCATCCGCAGGAGACCATTCTGGCGGCGCAGGCGGGCAAGCACCTGCTTATCGAAAAGGCCGTCGCCAATGACCCGGCCTCCCTCGGCGCGATGTGCCGGGCGGTCGAGACGGCGGGCGTGAAGACGGTCGTCAGTTTCGTGCTGCACTGGAACCCGCAGTTTCAGTGGATCAAGCGGATGCTGGCGGAGCAGGCCATCGGCGACCTTTTCTATGCCGAAGTGGACTACTGGCACAACATCGGGCCGCAGTACGGGCAGTACCGCTGGAACGTCAAGAAGGAGATTGCGGGCAGTGTCTGGCTTTCGGCGGGCTGCCATGCAGTGGACGCGATGCGGGCCTTCATGCATGACGAGATTATAGAAGTCACCGCCTACGGCAACAGGCTCAACCGGGAGTACGAGTACGACACCAATGTGGTCGGCATCGTGAAGTTCGCGGGCGGCGCTATCGGCAAACTGTCGGCATCGTTCGATGTAAAATGTCCTTACGCCTTCAACATTGACCTGCTCGGCAGCAAAGGCGCGATCCGCGACAACCATATCTATGCCGCCGAATTCTTCGCAGGCCAGACCGACTGGATCACTGTCCCGACTATCCGCCCGGACAGCGGTGACGTGGCCCACCATCCCTTCGACGGCGAAATCGCCCACTTCCTCGACTGCATCCAGCAGAACCGCGAGTCCTTCGTCAACCTCACCGACGCGGCCAAAACCCACGCCGTCTGCTACGCCCTCGAACGCAGCTCCACCGAACATCGCCCAGTCAAACTGGACGAAATAGAAGCCGCGATGCAGGGATAGCCGGGCGAGTTCCTATGCCGGGCAGTTTGGCCGGAGGTTGAAAAACCCCGCAGGTTTTCCGGGGTTGAAAACCCCCGTCATTAAAAAGCAAACGTCTTGCAGACGGAAATGCACCAATCCCTTCCCTATCTCATTGCCTCTCAAGACAACCTGACAAGGGAGAGCCTCTGATCGCTTCGTCCGCAGGACGACCGCTTTTTCCAGCCCGGCACGTTCCTGTGCCGGGTACGTTTTTGTACCCGGCACAGGAACGTGCGGGCGTCCTGCGGACGCAATCTTCAGAAGCCCATTCTCGTCGGAGCGCCTGTTCTGGTGGGGTGGGGAACCACTTTCCGACAACGCCCTCCGAAACCTGCCAACCAACAGGGCATTTCCGTCTGCAAGACGTTTGCACTTTAATGACGGGGGTTTTCAACCCCCGGAAACCTTAGCCGAGGCTGGCGGCGAGGTCGGTCTGCTCCCAGGGGAACTTGCCGTTGCCGAAGTGACCGTTTTTGGCGGTCTCCAGGTACTTGATGCGCGTAGGGTCGAGCAGGGCAAGCCGCTCTATCATGGCGTGGGGGCGCAGGTCAATCGCTTTGCGGACGCGGGTGACGATCTCGTCCTCAGAGATTTTCGCGGTTCCGAACGTGTCCACCAGAACGCTGACCGGTTCCGCAACGCCGATGGCGTATGCCAACTGAATCTCGGCGCGGTCGGCGAGGCCCGCAGCCACGATGTTCTTGGCGATGTAGCGGCCCGTGTACGCCGCAGAGCGGTCCACCTTCGAGGGGTCTTTGCCGGAGAATGCGCCGCCGCCGTGCCGTGCCGCGCCACCGTAGGTGTCCACGATGATTTTGCGGCCCGTGACGCCCGTGTCGCCCTGCGGCCCGCCGACCACGAAGCGCCCGGTCGGGTTGATGAAGTATTTGATGTTGCCCTTCACATACTGGCTGTACTTTTTCAGAACAGGCGAAATCACGTACTCCTGCACGTTGGCGTGTACCTGCTCCTGCGTCTGCTGCTCGTCGTGCTGGGTGGAGACGACGATAGTGTCAATGTGGTCGGGCTTGCCATCGGGTGTGTAGGCGATGGTGACCTGCGCTTTGGCGTCCGGGCGGAAACCGAGGTCGGGGTTGGCGTGGCGGGCTTCGGCGATAACGCGGGTCAGGTCGTGCGAAATGGTCAGCGCGAGGGGCATCAGCGACTCGGTCTCGTTGACCGCGTAGCCGAACATCAGCCCCTGATCGCCTGCGCCCTGCTCATTGGGGTCGGCGCGATCCACACCCTGCGCGATGTCGGGAGACTGCTTCTGGATGGCGAGCATAACGCCGCAGGTGTGGCCGTCGAAACCGTAATCGGTGCGGTCATAGCCCACCGCGATAATGGTATCGCGCACGACATCGGCGATCTCGACGTAGGCTTTGGTGGTCAGTTCGCCGCCAACCACGCAGAGGCCGCGTGTCAGGAACGTCTCCAGCGCAACGCGGGAGCCGGTGTCCTGCAGGAGCAGCGCGTCAAGGACGGCATCGCTGATCTGGTCGGCCAGTTTGTCGGGATGGCCCTCGCTGACGCTTTCGGAGGTAAACAGGTGGAAATTAGACATGGAAACAGTTCCTTCCGGGAGACTTGGCTCCCCGATTTCCTCCCTCGGCGTCCACGCAGGGTGGGCGAGACGCCGAACGGAGTCCGCTTGTGGCGGGTCTGGTGTTCAGGATTTGTGGGCAAGATTTGAGCGGCTATTCAGGAGGGACAGTGGACAAACTCCCTGTGCAGCCCCTGAAAACCGAAAAAACCCCTTCTGCGAGGCAGAAGAGGTCGTACAGGCGAGTTGACAGGCGGAAAAATTCCGCCAGACAGTCATGGAAGGGTGCCCTACGCTCTCTTATCTTGCAGACAGATCAACTCTGCCCGGATTTAGCACCTGCCCGTGTAGTCGCACGGGTGGTTGTTGTGGTGTCAACGGGCCGGTTCCCTCAACCACTCTCGATAAGAAGCAAACGCTATTCAGTTGTCCTTCACAGAATATCTTATTTTTGCCTGCTGTGTCAAGGGCTGCCAGAAGAGCGCAAAAGAATCTGCTCTGACGGAACGAAGTGGCCCGTTCGTCCCTGAACAGGAGACCGCTATCATGCTCCTCATTTTCTCGGAACTCTGTTTCCCTGCGGCAGCGTACCGGTGATACCCTTACCCTCGGTCACGATGTAGCTCTGGTCGGCGGCGGGCGCTGTTAGCAGATCGTGCTGGCCCGACGGCCAGAATATCTCTACCTTTTCGATATTCGCTGTCGCGCCCAGCCCGAAATAGACGCGGCGGTCGCTCACGGAGAGGTAGCTCGATCCGGCGCGGACAGTGCCGATACGCGCCTTGCCCCCTGCCGTCAGCACGAAGCGGGTATGCAGACCGTCCCGGTTGCTCTTCGTGCCGATTGTCTTGAAAGAGACCCAGTGGTTGTCGCTCTTATCGCGGTTGCGGAAAAGCTGCGGTGAGTCGTTCTGATTGCTGAACAGCGCGTCCAGGCGTCCCGTGTTGAACAGGTCACCAACCGCCAGGCCACGTGCCACCGTCGGACGGTGCAGGTCTCCCTGTTCCCCCGGATCGGTGATTTCTCGAAATGTCCCGTCCCGCTCATTATGCAGCAGTTGCTTGGCCTGCTTCATGCCATCCAGGCCCTTGCCCCGCATCTGTACATGGCCGTTCGCCGTCAGAATATCGGGCCAGCCGTCCGCGTCGTAGTCTATAAACTCGCAGCCGAACGTGAGGTAGGGCAGATGCAGCGGGCCGACATGGGAGAAGACTGTCTTATCCTCCATGATGCCGTTGCCGGTATTTTTGAACAGCATATTCGGCAGGTCCTGGAAGTTGCTGACGAACAGGCTTTCCTGCCCGCTCTGGTCGTAATCGCTGATGGTGATGCCCATCCCCGCCATATAGGTCCCGCCCGGTCCGAAGCGACAGCCGACCTCCTCGCCCTTTTCGACGAACTTGCCGTTGCCCTCATTATGCCAGAGCATATTCCCCGACAGATCGTTCGCGATAAAAATATCCTGTTTGCCGTCCCGGTCGTAGTCCAGGAAAGCGATAGCCAGGCCACGCCCCTTCACTTTGTCAATCCCGGATTTCGCGCTTACGTCCACAAAGCGGCTGCCCTCGTTGTGAAACAGGGTATGCGCGTCTATAGGGTAGACCTCTGGCGAGCAGTATTCCCGGCGTTTCTCCGTATCATAACAGGCGGCATCCTTCTTGAGAGTCCACGGGCAGTAGTAACAGACATAGAGGTCGAGCCGACCATCTCCGTCGTAGTCGCCGAAGGCGGCGCTGGTGGCATAGCCTGTGCTGTGGACTTTATCCAGCCCCATCTTCGCGGTCACATCGGTAAACTTGCCGGTTCCCCGCTCGTTGTGGAACAGGTGATTGCCCCTGAACGCGGTGATGAAAATATCGTCGTAGCCGTCGTTATCGTAGTCGCCAATGGCGACTCCATGCGCGAATCCCATGTCTTTGTCCAGGCCGGAACCAGTGGTCACCTCAGTAAAGGTTCCGTCCCGATTGTTGTGATAGAGAGCGCAGTGGGGGCGTACATAGTTTCCCTCTGGCACCAGAGCGCCGGACTGTATGAGCAGAATATCCAGCCATCCGTCGTTATCGTAATCGAACAGGGCGCAGCCCGCAGGCGTCGTCTCCGGAAAGTAGGGCAGACTGACCTTCGCGCCGTTGGTATGGACGAACGTGATACCAGCCTGCGCTGTCACGTTTTCGAACAGCGCAGTGGATGGGGACGGGGCAGGAGGATGGGAAGCGAGCAGGGGTGCCACCGCCGGTTTTGGCCCGCAACCTGTCAGCGCAAGCAGCAGGGTCAGCAGAACGCCAAATCGGAAATTCATAGCAGAAGGTTCCCGTCTGTATTTACCGCAGGGAGAGCGTCTCAATGGGAAGCCGGAGCATTCTGCCGGCCGATCTGCGCCGCCAGTTGTTGATAGGCTTCCTTCGCCGCACTGTTGTCGGGCTTCAGAACCAGCGCATGTTGGAGGTAGTAGAATGCCTGACGAAAGTTCTCGTTACGGAGCATAAGCCGCCCCATCTGGAGATAGGCGTCGAAGTTATTCTTTTCCAGAACGCAGCGTTTCTGGAGTACGCTGACAAGGGTCGCCTCCTGCCGCAGGGTGGCAAACCTCTGCCGGGCTAGTTTCGCCTTCTCGGTCTGTCCGGTACGGCTATAGGCGGTCGCCAGCTCAAAAGGCACATCCATTTTGCCGGGATAGAGCTGCTCCGCGATCTCCAACTGCGTGATGGCCTTGTCGTATTCTCTCTGCCGCAGATAGACCCGTCCGAGATTAAACCGAGCAAAGGCAAAATCCGGCTCTGACGCCAGCGCTTTGAGCAGGTCGCCCTCCGCCTGCGCGGTTCCGGCAGGCGAGGCGTCCGTTTCGTATCGCGCCGCGCCGCGCATTGCGTAGGCATAAGGGTCTGTCGGACTGACCGCAATCAGGCGATCTACAATGGGCAGCACCTGCGGATATTTGCCTGCCTCCCGATACGCCTGTGCCAGCGCGTGCAGGGTTTCGGGGTTATTGGGACTACGTTCGAGCAGGCGCTGAAGATAGCCGATCTGCTCTTCGGTGTTGTCCTGCATATTGCTCAGGAAGGCTAGAATCGTCAGCGAGGCTTCGTCACCGGGATTGCGTTTCAGCTCCTCTCGCGCCAGCCGCTGTGCTTCCAGTTCGTTGCCGCTCCGCAGGGCGCAGGCGGCCAGACGCGAATAGATATAGGGGCGGGTGGGAGCGACACGAAGCAGTTGGCGCAGGGCTTCGCTGCCTTTGTTCCACTGCTCGGTATGGATATAGAGCGTACTGAGGAGTTCCCAGAGCGCGGCGTTATTCGGGTCCAGTTTTATCGCCGCCAGCCACTCGCGCTCGGCATCTCCCGGCCTCCGCAGACGGACGTACTCAATCCCCGCGTCAATGTGCCGATGCACCCGGCGGACTGAAGCCTGCCGGGTGAGTTCGATGGCACACAGCCCCAGAGCCAGCAGCACGATGAGAAGACCGAGCGGCCGCTTGTGTTTACGCCAGAATGCTCGCACCATAGCCAATTAATGGGAGCCTGGCATACTGGTGGGCATCTGACGGCCCCCACCCTTTTTCTCTTGCTGCATCTTCTCGATATCGGCTTTGGAGCCGTAGGCGGCGTTTTCGCCCCCACTGGTCAGTGTGCGGAAGATGACCACAAGGGCGATTGCCAGCACAACAATAGTGACACCGATGATGACGGGTTTGGGGAGATTATTGAGCATGGTAGTTACCTCGACTTTGAGAAGTAAAAAATGAAATCAGTGATATGGAAACGAAGGCCCTGACATTGCAGAGCCTTCGCGTCCTGTAAGCAGTCGCACGAAGAAGAGGATGCCGTCTCTACTTCATGAAGTGGCAAAGCCCCGCACTCATGTCCACGTCCCATCCCCAGTCGGTGACGACATGGGTCGCGTTGGGATCGGTCGGCGGGTTGTTGACCATTTCGTTGTTGACCAGCGGGAACATCACCTGGCCGTACTTTTTGTTCTTGGCATGACCATCATAGTAGACGAAGTTGGCCGGGCCGTTCAGCGCCCGGTGTGCATAGAGGGCGTGACCGTTGCACTGTCCGCCGCCTTCCAGAAACCAGTCCGGGCCAAAGTCGGCTTGCCGCCAGGTCGTCTCTCCAATGGCGATCAGATTGGCGGGTCGGTTGATCTGGGCGTCTTTCAGAGGTTTCTTGTTTGCCCAGTCGGTTCCCGTATCCGAAACGGCGCACCAGGAGGTCGCTCCGGCGTTCATCGCGTAGCCCTGTGCCATCTTCTTATCCGACTCCAGCGCGTAGCCCATTCCGTTGCCGTTCCAGTTGCTGGAGTTATCTGCGGGAAGCGTTCCTGAGCCGTTCGGGTCAGACGTCGGGTTGGACGGGCATCGCATGATCCCTTTGTTCTTGGTGTAGGGTTGGATCGCGTTGCGCCAATCCCACCCCTCCTGAGATCCGGGATTAGGAACGCCCCACCCCTGGTAAATGTTGGGATAGGCTTCATCGCTATCCTGCGAGTACATCCGTAGCGCAAGCCCAATCTGACGCATATTGCTCAGGCAGCTTGTCATACGGGCGGATTCGCGAGCCTGTGCGAATACCGGGAACAGAATCGCCGCCAGTATCGCGATAATGGCGATAACGACAAGCAGTTCGATGAGCGTAAACGCTCGTTGTCGTGACATGGAATACCTCCCTTGAAAAAGACGTCCTTGGCTATTTGTTATCCAGACACAAAAAGAATTGCACAGAGATACGGGATGCAGGCTAGATTAAAGCGGTTCAGTGGGTGAGACGGCTGAATATCTCCATGTTGCCTGCCTGTATCTTCCCATCGCAATAGACTGCTGGCATTCGCGCCGCGAAAACAGACGCCTGCACGAACCGAAGAGACCGCTGCCATAGCGTCGTAAAATTGCGTTGGGACGTAACATTTACCCTGATTAGTTCGCATTCCTCCTTTTCGATTAAGAATTTTTTATCTGACCGCCTGAGCAAGGCAAAAAGTTCCCATGACTTCCCGTTTCAGGTGGTCTACTCGGTTACGGAACTCTTTGACAGCGAGTTCCGATTGCGTTATAATGGCCCTGTGCGTTCCGAGGCATGGCAGGAACACGTTCTGGCAGGGCCAGCCTTGAGGAAGGGAAAGAGCGACCAATGGCGCAACGAGCCGGGCGTTTGAGTTGTCCTCGCTGTGGGGCAAACAATTTCGATACCGTGACGGCCTGCTGGAAATGCGGCACTGCCCTCGGAACACCTGTCAGCGGTTCGGTGGTGATGCCCGCTGCTCCGGTAATGCCCGGTGAGCGTCCGATGCCAATGCTGCCGGTTGTGGCGTCAGGAGATTCGGGAGTGGCGAAACGGGCGGCGATTGCCCTTGCGCTGACATTGCCCTGGATCGGTCTGCCCGTCGGCTGGGTCTTTATGATGATCGAGGATAGGAGCAAGCAGGCGGTCGGACGGCTCTGCGCCAATGTCAGTCTGATCGGTCTGTTGCTGCATCTGGTGTTGATGTATTTCGGAATGCAGGCGACGATGTCCCTGGTGCTGCGGTATCTGCCGATGGTCGCGGGCGGCCTGCAAAACAGTCAGCGCGGTGGCAGTCCCGATACGACGATTCCGAAAGGGCTGGAGCCGTAAAGCAGACAGGAATATTGTGTCGAAGAGAACAGAGTGGGAAGAGGATGGGCGATGCGCGTTGAGGGGATGCGGGAGGTCTGGAACGGGATGCTGGACCTCATCTATCCGCCGGTCTGTCTGGTCTGTCGAACGGGAACGGCGGGAGACACGCTGTGCGAGATGTGCCGGAAGGGAGTGCGGCCCGTTCTGCCGCCCTTCTGTGATCGGTGCGGCGTTCCCGTCGCCGCAGAGCGCATCGTCTGTCCAGAGTGTGAAAACGGCCCGGAGCCGCCTTTTGACTGGTCGCAGGCGCTGGGGCAGTACGATGGCCCCCTGCGGATCGCCATTCACCGCCTGAAGTACGATGGCAAGACCGCGCTCGCCGGACCACTGGGGCGGATGCTGGCCCAATCGCTCGATGCCGACGCGACACCGCTGTTCGCGCCACGCTCCGAGCCGTCCCTACCGCCCTTCGATGCCGTCATCCCGATTCCCCTGCATCCCTCGCGCCTGTATCAGCGCGGCTTCAATCAGTCCGAACGTATCGCCCGGGTGCTGGCAGCGGAGCGCGGCTGGCGGCTGGACACAACGGGCCTACGCAGGCTTCGGCGTACCGCGGTGCAGGCACGAATGACCTCGCGGGATGAGCGTATTGCCAATGTGCAGGATGCTTTCGCTGCCCGCACTCCGACCTGTTTCTGGAATCAGTCTGTCCTGCTGATAGACGATGTACTGACTACCCTGTCCACTGTCCGGGAGGCGGCGCGAACGGTGCGGGCCTCCGGTGCTGCTCGTGTCTGCGTTCTCGCGCTGGCACGAGGCGGCTGAGGCCGGACCTCCTGTCCGACCCGTGTGCAGGCGTCAGGCGCTGGGAACGAGTTCCACGCTGTCGGTCTGGCTCTCGCCGGTTTCGGCCTCGTCTTCCGCCTGCGCTTCGCCGGGGTCTTCGCCGTTTTGAAGCGCGGTGTACTCGCCGTGTGAGATAGCGAAGAAGCGCAGATGATCGTAGTACTGAAGCGCCTTCTCCAGCACTGTCCGAATGGTCTGATTGTCCTCGGCGGCGATGGTCTGGAGCAGGTGATAGTGTTCATCGCTCAGGCGGGTATTCAGGTTGCGCGAGGGCATACGTGGCTGCGCGTCGGCAGCGGGCTGCGCTTCAGCGGGCAGCGTTTTCGGTGCGGTGTGTTCGCGGCGGAGAGGCAGTACACTCTGGAAGATGGTCTTGCCGTCTTCGATGTAGTACCAGACGCCCCAGTGGTCGGGATCGAGGGAGGCGTTCACGTTGTTCTTCAGCCACTTGGCGGAAAAAAGCAGCGCGGGGGAACGGCTGGGGAATCGCTCTCGCACTGACCCGTCGTCATCTTTCAGTCCTTTGACGACCGTAACTTGATGCGGAAGCACCTGCTTGGGTTCGATATCCACCCAACGGACGATCTCCCAATCACTATAGCCCTTACGGTCAGCGGCCTGAATGGAGGCCGCGAAATGGGGCAAACTCTCGCTTAACTGTATTGTTTGTCTATACATACTCTAATCTCTCCTCGCTGACTTTACCTCGTCTGCATATCACATTATGGCAGACGATAGATTTTTTGTAAACGGTTCGCGAAATATTTTTAGCGATCGGCCCTTTGCGTTCGGGAAGGTTTGTGCCACGCCAATGTGGAATCTGATGGCGGCGGCACAGGGCATTTCCTGCGTCAGGGTCGTCATGCCGTCACCGAGCCGATTGCCGAAGAAACCAGCCACTGCCAGGTCGTGCGCTGAGATGAGACTACTAAACGTGAATGTCGCGGAGATACCCCACCCCTATCGCTTCGAGGGAACGGCCACCCTGGAAGAGGCGCGTCGCTACTGTGAGCGGCTGGCAAAATCGCACTATGAGAACTTCCTGGTGGCAGGCGCCTTCTGCCCGCGCCCGCTGCGACAGCACTTTTATAACGTCTATGCCTACTGCCGCATCAGCGACGACCTGAGCGATGAGATCGGCGACCCGGCCCAATCCCTGCTGCTGCTCGACTGGTGGGAAGAGGAACTGGACGCGCTCTACCGGGGGGAACCGCACCATCCGGTCTTTGTCGCGCTGGCCGAGACCGTGCAGAAGTTCGCCATTCCCGCCGATCCTTTCCGCGATCTCCTCACCGCCTTCCGGCAGGATCAGCGCCTCACCCGCTATCCAACGTATGCGGATCTGGAAGGCTACTGCCGCGGCTCCGCAAACCCCGTCGGCAGGCTGGTACTCTATCTCTGTGGCTATCAGGACAGCGAGCGGCTGGCCCTTTCCGATAAGACCTGCACGGCGCTTCAGCTCGCCAACTTCTGGCAGGACGTGACCCGCGACCTCGAAAAAGACAGGGTCTATATTCCGCAGGAGGACATGGCGCGGTTCGGGTATACTGAGGAATCGCTCTTCGCCCGACGGTTTACCCCCGAATTCGCTGCTCTGATGCAGTTCGAGGTGGAGCGCACCCACGCCCTTTTCGCCGAGGGAATGAAACTGGGCGCACTCGTGGACAGGCGCGTTCGGCTAGACATCGAGATGTTCAGTCGCGGGGGGCAGGAGGTCTTGCGCCGCATCGAACAGCAGGGCTACGACACCCTGACACACCGTCCCGCTGTTCCCAAGAGCCGTCAGATCGCCATCCTGTGTCAGCGTCTCCTCGCCAATCTGACTGCGAAGTAGCGTGGAATGTTTTCCGGGGATTGCCCCCCCGGCCAACCTATCAGGGGGTTTCGTCACGATAGAGAGGGAAGGCGATGAAGCGTGTCTGCGTATTTTGTGGATCGAGTCCGGGAGCCAACCCTGTCTATATGAGCGTGGCGCATCAGGTGGGGGCGCTGCTGGCGGAGCGTGGTGTGGCGCTGGTCTATGGCGGGGCGCAGGTGGGCTTGATGGGCGCGGTGGCGGACGGGGCGCTGTCGGCGGGCGGTGAGGTGATTGGCATCATCCCTCAGTCGTTGGTGCGTAAAGAGGTCGCGCATCAGGGATTGGGAGACCTGCGCGTGGTCGGCTCCATGCACGAGCGCAAGGCGCAGATGGCAGACCTGGCGGACGGCTTTCTCGCGCTGCCGGGAGGCTGTGGCACCTTCGAGGAGTTTTTCGAGGTCGTGACCTGGGCGCAGATCGGGATTCACCGTAAGCCGTGCGCCCTGCTGAATGTCGCGGGCTACTATGACCCGCTGCTGGCCCTGCTGAATCACGCCGCCGCCGAACGGTTTGTACGGCAGGAACATCTGGGACTGGTGCTTTCCGATACCGACCCGATTCGCCTGCTCGACGCCATGAACCGCTATGTCTCCCCGGTCGCCGAAAAGTGGATGAACCGTAATCAGACCTAGAGAAGGAACCGAATGATCGCACAGTTGACGGGAACGCTCGTCCGTATCGAAGGCAACAGCGTCACTCTGGATGTCGGGGGAGTGGGCTATGAGATCGTCGTGCCGGTGCCGACGCTGGCCGGGCTGCCCGAAATCGGCGGCAAAACCATGCTGCGGACGCATCTGGTGGGCCGTGTCCAGCCCGATTTCGACATGACTCTCTATGGCTTTCTGGACCCGCAGGAACTGCGGGCGTTTCGGGTGCTGCTCGGTGTTTCGGGGGTCGGGGCGAGGGTCGCGATGGCGATGCTCTCGACGCTGAAGGTGGAAGAGTTGGCCCGCGCCATCTCCACCACCGACACCAAGACCATCACGAAGGTTCCGGGCGTCGGGCCGAAACTGGCACAGCGGCTCTGTCTCGAACTCGGCGACAAGATGGCGGCGTTCGTCTTCGAGCAGCGGGTAGACCGGGCCGTTGCCAGCCAGCAGACCGCCGCCGAAAACGCCGTCCACGAGGACATTCTGGACGCTCTGGTCGGCCTCGGCTACAGCCGACCGGACGCCCGTCGCGCCGCCGATCAGGTCTTCGCCAAAGCCACCGACAAGACCGATGCCGCTGCCCTCATCTCCGCTGCCCTACAGCTTCTCACTTCCGGGAAGCGCTAACCCCATTCGTCCCTCCATGCAGAGCAGAGGAGCGCAACCCTTTTCACGCAACGAATAAACAAAGCAGAAAAGGAGAGAGGAATCAATAAACAGTCACCTTACCATCTCTGCTCTTCCGAAACGCCTCCTTCTCCTTTTCACTCACCTGCGTACTTCTGAGGAAAAGTATTTGCAGGGCAGAAACAGCAGTTCGGCAGCTCTCCGTTGCTCTGTAGTATAGGCTTTCTCAGGCTTCAAGAGCTGTTCAAGCAGATGATTGCTTGCATAAGAGTCGTCTGCGATAAACAGCAGGAGATTCGACACTTTGTGACTCAGGGGGTGATACAAGATTCTCTCTTCCGAGCTTGTACGCAGATAGAACTGCGCCGCCAGATACTCCTTCAACGTGTTGTGCAGAAACTCCACTGAGTTGCCTTGACCGAAGCGAAGAACGCCAGAGAGGACAACGAAACTCTGCATAAACCTCTCGCCATCACGCGCCTGCGGACAGCGATCGGGGCCGAGTTCGTCCCGAACGATTCCGGCGGCGTTTTTGAAATCCAGTTCCGACAGCCCTCTATCGGTCATGTTGACTGCAAGTTTTTGTGCGATCCTGCGTTTGTGGTTGTAATCCAGATTTTTATAGATTTCGCCGAACGCCGCAACAGGAACACCGGACTCGTTATATCGCTTCTCCAGCAGCATTTTGCAAGCGCGTTCGCAGAGGTCTGGCAGGGTTTCCGGCAGATGTGGGTTGTCCTCCCGCAGCGCATAGAGCGCACAGATGAGCGCACAGAGCAGCGGAACCTTCGCCAACTCATGGGCCGCCTCGTTATGCGGCAGTTCTCGTTGCAGCCGTTCGCCGCGCTCTCGCAACATCTCTCCATCCATTCCGTGATACAGACTGTTGCGAAGCCGAAACTTCTCTGCCATCGCCCTGTACCAGTAGCGCACCAGACTCAGCTTCTCCGGGTCAGCCAGGTCGGAAATCGTGCAGCGTACAGCTCCCTTTGCCGTCAGCCATTCCAACTCTCCGGGCATGGGACGACTGCTGAGAACAATAAGATTGTTCTGCCCGTAAGTCTCGATGACTGTCTTTATCTCCGCCCAGAGGTCAGGCCGTTTGTCCGTCGGGACTTCATCCGCACCGTCTATCAGCAGCAGGCATCGGCCCTCTCGCAGCCTTTCCGTGACTATTCTCAGATCAAGCCCGCACGTCTCCGCAAGAAATTTCGGCAGAGGCGGCAGGGAGGCTTTTGAAGTCGTCACGTCACGCAGCCGAATAAAGAATGGAAGCCGGAACCGCCATAACTTTGCATAGCGCTCCATCTCCGCGTCCGTGGGAATGTCGCGGCCCAAAAAGTCCGGGTTTTTCTGGGATTTTCTGCCTCCGAAGACGCTCTCACGCCACTGTGCGAAGCCCTGTTCCTCCCGAGATGCCGCCTTGACTGCCAGCCATTTCAGCAGCGTGGACTTTCCGCTGCCAGCATTTCCCTCGACATGAATGAGATTGCGTCCCGTCTCCAGGCGGTCGAAAAACGTTTCGGCGTCGGCGGACTGCTCCTGAAACCGGAGCGAGATATAGGCCATATCCAGCGGATAGCGCTCCTCCTCGTTCAAGTCCGCCCCGAAAAGCTCCATCGTGTCCAACTTAATGCGGACGGCGGTGCGGTACTCCTTCTCCTCTTCGGGGCTTGGTGGCGCGTCCCCAAACCGGTCGGCTCGTACCGAAGGCGAGAAACTTTTCTGCAAGCCTTCGCCGCTGATCTGCACCAGTTCTGTGACCCCGACGCCCTTCAATCGGAAATAGCCCTGTGAAATCATTTCCGCCGCCGCAGGTTTCTGGCCCATGTCCAGTATCTCGCGCCAGCTTGGCTCGCTGCACAGAATCTGCCCGCCGTGCGCCGCCTCCATCACCCGATGCGCTTTGTTCGCGGTATTTCCCAGCAGGTCGTGGTCCGTTACCTGCTCCGGTCGCTTCTCCAGCGGGCCGGTGTGCATCCCGATACGCACACGCAGTTTCGGCACTTCCGGGTGGAGCGCAGTCCAGTCAGTCTGCTCCAGTTCCCGCTGTGCCTCCAGTGCAAAGGAAGCGGCCTTGAAGGCCCGGTCAAACGCAACGAAATAACTGTCACCCTGCCTGCTGAGGATATGCCCTTCCCACTTCTCTGCGACGGCATCCATGATCTCATTATGCCTGTGGTGGACAGGTGCAAAGCCTGTACCCAATTTCAACGCGTAGTCGGAAGAGCCTTCCATATCGGAGAAGAGCAGGGTGTATATTCCGCCCTCCTGTGGCATTGGCGCGTCGTTCTTTGTCGGTTCTGTCAATAAGTTGCTCATAGCCTCTCCTCTCCGTCCTCCTGTGGAAGTGACTGTCTGATGGCATTAGTTCTCCAAACAGACTGGCGAATCATGCACGAGAAACATGGTTGGTAGAAGCCTCTTCTGTTTCCACAGGAGATTTATGCGGTAGACTATGAAGAAGAACAGGGCGAACGACTTCGCGCCCGCATACCACTCTACAAGACAGCCAATCAACAAGTTCAGGGAGACGAAAGACTATGGAACGCAAAACCGCAGACGAGTATCCGCAGGAACTTCTCAACCTCTTCGACACCTACGTGCATGGAGGGATGGATCGGCGCGAATTCCTCGAACGCGCCCAGAAGTTCGCGGTCGGCGGGGTGACCGCGATGGCGATCTGGGAGAGCCTTCGCCCCAACTACGCCTGGGCGCAGCAGGTTCCGAAAGACGACAGCCGCATCAAGACCGAGACCGTCACCGTTCCCTCCCCGAAGGGCAACACCGAGATCAAAGGCTATCTCGTCCATCCGGTTCAGAAGACGGAGCATAAGGTTCCCGGCGTCCTGGTCATCCACGAGAATCGCGGTCTGAACCCCTATATCGAAGACGTGGCACGGCGGCTCGGCACGGAGGGCTACATGGCGTTCGCGCCGGACGGCCTCACCTCCGTCGGCGGCTACCCCGGCGACGACGAGCATGGCGCGACTCTCTTCCAGAAGGTGGACAAACCGAAGATGAACGAGGACTTCATCGCGGCGGCGAAGTGGCTCAAAGCGCGGCCCGACTGCACGGGCAAGATCGGGGCGGTCGGCTTCTGTTTTGGGGGCGGCGTGGTCAATATGCTGGCGGTGCAGCTTGGTTCGGACCTGTCCGCAGGCGTTCCTTTCTACGGTTCACAGCCCAAAGCCGAAGATGTGCCGAAGATCAAGGCCCCGCTGATGCTGCAATACGCCGGTCTCGATACCCGCATTGACGCCGGATGGCCCGCCTACGAAGAGGCGCTGAAGGCCAACCACGTCAAGTACGAGGCGTTCATCTACGAAGGCGTGAACCACGGTTTCCACAACGACACCACGCCCCGCTACGATGCCACCGCCGCCAAACTCGCCTGGAAGCGCACTCTCGAATTCTTCGCCAAAAACCTTAAAGGGAAGTAAACGCACTCCGGTAAGGGGGAGGCGACGACAAAGACGGTTTGGGATCGGCCCCGGTTTCTGGAGAGTCGCAGAAGAACAGCCCCGATGACGGGGCTGTTCCACGATACCTCTCCTGCTTCCTCACAACTGAGCCTTATAGTTCCTGCTTGATCCGTTTGAAGTGGACATTACCGCTCTGTCCAACGACGGAGCCTTCCGGGAAGAGGACGGCCTCAAAGTTCCACAGGTCCAGGGTTTCCGGGTCACCGGCACCCGGCGCATCGTAGGGGCTTGTGTAGCGGAAGGTTCCGATGCAGATTTTTGCCGGAACAGTGAAGGGGGCATTCTCTCCATCCCACTGAATCCAGCCGACACTCGGAATGTAGAACTCGGTCCAGGAGTGCATGGTCGGGACGCCGGACTTACCCACTATCGCCCCATAGCCGCGCACGAAACGGGCCGGGATTCCAGCGGCCCGCAGCACCCCGACAACCCCGGAAGTCAGTCCTTCGCAGTGTCCCGTCATGCGCTGTAGTACCGCAACGGTTCCTCCGCCCTGCTTGCCACTACCTTCATATTTCAGGTGGAAGTGATCCCACTGGCAGATGTTGTCAATCGTTTCGGTGCTGGTCTTGCCTTTCTGCTTCACGACAATAGCCTGCACCAGACTGTTTTCGATCTCCACATTGCGGGTGGACTTCAGAAGCGCCTGTGCTTCCTTCGGCAGAGCGTTCGCCGTGAAGTCGCGGACTTTAGACCGGTAGTTCGTCGGGGTGATCGTCACGGTCGAGCGGACGATGGCGGGCTTGCTCCCCTCCGGCGTCACGCGCAGGCAGCGATTCTGGGCGCGTATCTCCTCCTTGAAGGACTGAGCGCCCACCACTTCATATTGCGATTTCTGGTAGGGGAGGTCGGGGATAGGCACCGGGCAGAGAAAGTCCTGATGGCGCAGGAAGGGAACCCGCGCCAGGACGTTCGGATCAAGGGTGTATTCCAGCACATAGGTCTTGACAGCGATCTGTTCGATGGCGCTCTCAAATACCGGACGCACATTGCCCCACTGACCCTCGTTTTTGGAGGCGTACTGAAGCCATTTGCGGCCCTCGTCGTAGTCGCCTGCACTGATATAGGCGTCGCAAATCTGGGCCACACTCCAGGCGCATGGATTGCGGCGATTATTCTCCAGAGAGAGGCGAATGGCTTCGGGATGTTTCCAGAGGCGACTGAGATTCCAGGCCAGCCCCCGCAGCACAAACTCGTCGGTGCGCCCGGTCTCGTAAACCTGCCGGAAGAGCGAGGCGGCGGCGGCAAAATCGCCCTGTCCCTGCGCTTTGAACGCCTGATCTAGGAGGGCCTGTGTGGCGTTCTCCTGCCCGAACGCCGCGCCCGGCAGCGCGGAGAGGGCAGTTCCAAGTGCGGTGGCTCCGGCAGAGCGCATCAGTTGGCGTCTGGTGATTTCAGCGAGTTGTCTGTTCATCTGGTTGAACCCTCTGCCCGGAAACAAGATAACTCTGAAGCGAGATGCGATCCGGCTCCTCTTTATCGGCTTCGATGGTGAATTGCAGGTAGTGCGAACCTCCGAAGGTCAGCAGCGACCCCCGATTCAGCGGCTCCACATCCGTCCATCCGATTTCGGGAAGTTTCACACGAATGTGCCCGTGCGAGGTATCCGCGTTGGTGAACGTACCCGACTCCGGCAGACTGTCCACGCCGATGACGACCGCAGGGATACCGTTCGCCCGGGCTAGGCTGGCCGTCATGTAGCTGGCATCATGGCAGACGCCGCAATGCTGCGCCACGATCCGCTCCAGCGTCGTTCCGGGGCTGGGTTCGAGTTTGCGATAGGGCATCTTCTTGTCGCGCCAGTCCAATATCGCCTGCAAGGTCTCTGCCGCGCTCGGGCGGCGCACCTCTTTGGAGATCTCCGCGATGGCAGGGGTGGTCGGCTCGAAGGCTTCTGTCCAGTAGTAGAAGACCCCGGTTTCACTCGGTGGGGCCGCGCTCAGGGGCAGTTTTGCCAGTCGCCGCAGCGTTCGTGCGCCGACGGCCTCCGACCGAATCGTCGCATCACCCGTCACCACGATGTCCTGCCCTGGCGTCCCGGTAATTTCAACGACCGTATGTTTCTCCCCGGCCTCAAGAACTTTCGACGCGATGGCTCCCTCCAGACGGTATTTGAAGGTCTGCCGGGATGTCTTCAGGATGGGGAAGCCGAATTTGCGGGTGGGGCGGTTGCGGGTGAACTCACGACCGGGGATCGTCCACTTCAAGTGGTACACGGCGGGGTTTGTCAGCGTTTCGACCTTGATGAGCAGGTCTTTGACCATGCGGTTGGTCCAGTCCTGCCCGTAGGCGAGGTTGAGTCGCTTCGCGGTGGCAGCGGCCTTTGTCATGGCGTCGAAATCCCCGTCGCGCAGGCTGGCGTCCATCACCGAACCGACCGCGTAGGGGGTCTCCCCATACAGCCCGACCATGCGCTGCGCGTTTTGCAGGGCGATTTCGGTCTTGCCCTCGTTAATCTGCGCCCACACCAGAGAGCCGACGGCATACTCCGAAGCGTCGTATTTCAGCGCTTGCAGCAGAGCCGCCTCGCAGGCAGGAAAATCGAGCTTCCGTTTGGCCTGCTCAAACGTGTTCATCCAGACACCGAACTCGGTATCCGCTCTGCTGGCGAGACTGCTCACGCACAGGCAGATCATGACAGCAACCCAGACCCTCGCGAATCGAACCCAGGTTTTCATCGTGTTTTCCCTCCCTAGATACGTGGAACGGTGAAGCCTCGCCTTACTCCTTCTATACGTTCTCTCCTCACCCGTTTTCACCACTGGACGGTACAGGGAATGTTACGACGACACGTGCTCCGCCCTCGGGACGGTTCTGGTAGGAGATTGTTCCGTGCAGGTCGTAGCGGCCTGTGCTGTCTATCAGCGCCATGCCCGTATTCGCCGCAGTCTGCCAGTCGAAATCCGGGGGGAAGCCCTCGCCATTGTCACTGACTTCCAGCACCGCCTTCTCTTCCTGTCGGTGGAGGGAAAGCTGAATGTCTGTGCGGCCATGCTTGACCGCGTTGCTGACGAGTTCCGAAATCAGCAACGCGAGCGAGGCCCCTTCCTGGATGGGCATTCGGAAATCATCCACTGTGTAGGCAATATGACAGCCGCCGGTCGTCGCCTGCAAAAGCGGGATCAGCTTGCCCAGAGTGACGCAGGTGGAGATCGTGTCTGTCTGCGCTCCTGCTTTTGCTTCCTGCGTCAACAGATCATGCACGGCTGCCAGACTGCGGGCGTGCTGCCCGATGCGGGTCAGCGCCGTCACCGGAACCACCGTCTGATTGTCCTCGATCTGTATCTCGGCCAGAGCGGAGATCACTTGCAGGTTGTTCTTGACGCGGTGATGTGTCTCCTGGATGGAACGTTTCAGGCGTTCATTGAGGGCTTCGATCTCCTGAAGATGCTGGAGACGTTCCGAAATATCGTGCGCGATGGTGGCTGCGCCGATAATCTGCCCGCTGGCGTCGTGCACTGGCGAGACGCTGATGGAGAGGTGGATACGTTTCCCATCCTTGCGGACACGCACTGTTTCGTAATGCTCGATACGCTCACCTGACCGTATTCGGCGCAGAATGGTCGGCAGCTCTTCGGGCATATCGGCAGGAATCAGCACCGACTTGGACTTGCCCAGTATCTCCTCCGCCGGGTAGCCGTAAATGCGTTCGGCTGCCGGGTTCCAGGAGGTAATGATCCCGGTCAGGTCTTTACTGATGATCGCGTCGTCCGAAGAGTGAATGATAGCGGCCAGATGGGCGCGGGCTTCTTCGGACTGCTTCTGACGTGTCAGGTCGCGGATAAACGCGCTGAACGTGGTCTTTCCCGCCGTCCGAATGGGGGAGATAGCCAGTTCGACAGGAAATTCACGGCCGTCCCGATGCAGCGCGGCAATCTCAATGCGCTGGTTCAGGACGGGGCCCACGCCTGTCTCCAGATAGCGCTGCATTCCCTGAAGATGCGCCTGACGATACGTCACAGGCAGAATCGTTTCCGCCAGTAACTGCCCGATAGCTTCCGCTCGGGACCAACCGAATATCTGTTCCGCCTGTGCGTTCCATCCCGTGATACGGTCGTCCTCGCTGATTTCCACCACCGCGTCCAGAGCCGTCTCAATGACCATCTGTGTGCGTGCCTGACTCTGCTGAACGGCCTGCTCCCTGCGCCGGTTCTCCGTCACATCCCGAAAGACCAGCACGACGCCGAGCAGGTTCCCCTCCGGATCCTGAATCGGTGCGCCGCTGTCCTCAATGGGATATTCGTGTCCCTGTCTGGTCAGAAGCACCGTGTTCTTCGCCAGTTCGACCACCCTATTTTCGCGCAGAACGTGCGTAATTGGGCTGGACATCTCTTCGCGAGTCTGCTCATTGATAATGCGAAAGACCTGTTTGGCATTCCTTCCAACGGCCGCCGCCGTGTTCCATCCTGTCAGCCGCTCTGCCACGCTATTCATGAAGGTTATGTCGCCATGAATATCGGTGGCGATGACCGCGTCCCCGATGCTATGAAGGGTGATGCGGAACAGCTCTTTGCTCGCCCGCAGCGCCTCTTCGGTGCGCTGATGCTCGGTCAAATCCACGCCATGCGCGAAAATGCCGGACACGGAACCGTCCGCTTCTAAGAGCGGCTGATAGACAAAATCCAGATACCGCTCCCGAAACGTTGCGCCTGGTTCCTCCTGGAAGAATATTCGCATCTGCTTGCCGACGAAGGGCTGTCCGGTTCGGTATACTTCGTCCAAAATCTCGAAAAAGCCCTGCCCCTCAATCTCCGGGAACGCTTCCCTCGCCGGTTTCCCAATCAAGTCCCTATGGCCGACAAGCTGATAGTAAGGCGGGTTCACCATTTCGAAGATATGTTCTGGGCCGTGTGTCACGGAAATAAATGCGGGAGCCTGCACAAACAGACTGGTGAGGCGTTCCCGCTCGACCTGAAGCGAACGCAGCAGCGCCTCTTTTTCCGTCTGTTCGCGATGTCGGTCGCTGATATCCCGCGTGGAACCGGCGACGGCTTCCACCTTGCCGTCTTTGCCGAAAACAGGCACGAGGATATAGTCGTAGTAGCCTTGCCTGCCCGCCGGACTTTGATATTCCGCTTCGGCCCGCAGCGGCGCTTTCGTCGCGATCACCGTGTCTATCTGGGCATGAATCCGCGCCGCAAGTTCCTCCGGGTATCCCAGATCGAAGAAGTTCTTACCGAGAACCTCGCTCAGTTCCCGATGCCAGAAGTGAAGCCGGGCGTGGTTGGCATAGGTGATGCGGCCCTGAAGATCGCAGACGAAGACGTAGTCGGCGATCCAGGAGAGGGCGGTATCGAAGAGCCGAACCTGCTGTTCCAGCGCCTCCATATGACGGTCAAACAGGCTCCTTGCCTGTTCCGCCTCTGGCCCGGAAACCGCGTTTGCCTTCTGCAAAGCTTCCCGCTCCGCAAGCAGATCCCGCAGGGCGCGGTTTTCCGCACGTAGGCGCTCCAGTTCCGAATTGTCGCTGCTGGCTCTCATCATGGATCGTCATCAGACCTTCTGCACACAGAGAATGCTGCCTGCATCAAGGCAGTCACGGGATAGAAGAACTCTTTCCTTATTTAAGGGCAAAATACCTGCCTGTCGCGCCGAAAAACTCGCTCAAAAACAGAATGCGGAGCGGACTGCCTGGGGACATAGCAGCGATTGGAGCCTCTCAGCGTTCCGCACGGCATGGCCGTTCCCATCGTTATTGAAGTAGGCAAAGACATCCTTCCCGGCATTCTGCCATTCGAGAATTCGGTCTCTCCACCAGAGAAGTTCCGCTTCGGAATAGGAGCCGCCGTAGAGATGGTCTCGGTCCGGGCCATGCAGACGCACATAGACAAAAGAGGTGGTCGCCCGCAGGACGCAGGGCAGATGCGCCCCGCTCATCACGCAGTAGGCTGCGCCCGTTCGCTCCAGCAGGTTCCAGACGTCTTCACGCTGCCAACTTGGGTGGCGCAGCTCTACCGCGACTCTGATCTCAGGCGGGATGCATTCCAGGAAGTAGGCGAGGCGGGCGTAGTCATAGGCAAACGTGGGGGCAAGCTGCACCAGCAGGACGCCGCAGTGGTCTCCAAGTTGGCGCATCCCCTCCCGAACGGTTTGCAGCCATTTTTCCGGGGCATAGAGGCATTTGCTGTGCGTGAGGCCACGCGGGGCTTTGACGGTCATGAGGAAGCCGGGTGGAAGGCGCTGACGCCAACCTGCAAACCGGGCATCGGGCGGCCAGCGATAGAAGGTGCTGTTGACCTCGACAGTAGAAAAGCGTGGCAGATAGTGGGCCAGGCGCTCTACCGCCGGGAGGCCCGGCGGATACAGAACGCCTTCCCAGTGGTCATAACTCCATCCAGATGTCCCTATATAGAGGCTCATGCCCTCTGATACGCAGGCAATCGTCCTTTATCAGCAAGGCGCAACGAACGAACTGGAAATATCTGCGCTCCTATTTGCCGGGCGGCGCGTGTCTCTTGCGTTGTTGCTCGGTTGCGAGGCGAAAGGTTTCCGCGCCTGCCCAGATGTCGGTGCAGCGGCCCTGACTTGTCTTTGTGCGGGCGGTGCGATTGACGAGCAGTTCGTCGCCAACTGTCAGGTCTGTGAGTTTGACCTGCCGGTCGCCTTTCCAGACCCGCGTTTTGTCGTCCACCGTGAGTTCCATCTGCCCGAAATCCAGCGGGACACGCGGCTCCAGCACGTAGTCCGTCTGCACGGGCGCAGCATGGCGGGTCACAATCAGCTTGCCTGCGTCGAGAAGGGCAGCCTCCAGGCGGTAGGTCACGGTATTACCGGCGAGAGAGGAGTATTCGTCCGTGACAACGTTGGCCCTGGTGAATGCGCCGTGTTCGTCCTGATAGAGAGAGAAGAGACAGCGCATTCCCGGAGGCAGGTCGTCCAGAGTGGCTTCCGCATTGAGATATCGGACGGAACCAGAGGTCAGCAGTATGAAATTAACCAACTCCCCGGTGCGGTCTATGCGAAACTGACCGGAGCGGTGCGCGGCGTCCACCTTCACCAGTTCGCCGCCGACGCGGTGTTCCGAGTGGTCCGGGGGCGTCTTGCCGGGCTGAATCTGATACCAGGACAGATTCTCGTTGCCGAAATCGGTGCGATAGGGGAAGTCGGCGGGCTGGAGTTCCTTCGAGTCGGCAGGCTCCTCGTCGTGTCCGCCCGCATAGAGTCCCTCGCCGAACGGCATAGCGTCTATGGGCCAGGCGGGCGCGAAGAGCCGGACGATATGGCCTTTGCGGAAGCCTTCGAGCAGCAGTTCGGGCTGGAGAACGAGGCGCACTCCGCTGCATCCAAAACCGTTGGTCGGGACACTCTGAAACTCCTCTACCGTCGCGCCCCGACCCGTCACGTTCGGGAGGTAAGACCGCAGATGTTCGTTGGCGACCCCAACAGTGATGCGTCGATGCTCCTTCGCCAACTGCGCGGGGTCAATCCCCTCCGCTTTGAACAGCGCTTGCAGCGAGGCGGCATCGCGGCTGAAAAGGGTGACAGTGAACCGATCCCCGTCTACCCTATCTATCCAGGCAGGCAGGCCACGCGCTTTGAGGAAGGCGAAACGCTTTTTGCGCTGTGCCTCGGTAACGGCTGCCGGGGGCGGGGAAGCGTCGGCCTGTATGTCGGCGGCCAGGCTGAAAGTCCCTTTGTCGTCCTGGTAGAGACTGAACATGAGCGGCGTTCCCATTGGCACATCGCGCATATCTGCCTCCGTGCCGAGGTAGGAGACGGAGCCAAACGGCGGCAGCGTGAAGTTTACTAGTTCGCCGTCGCCTTCTCTGCGGAAGACGCCTGCCCGATGGATGACATCCGTCTCCACCAGTTCGCCCCGGACGCGGTGTTCGGAGCCACGCATCGGGAATTCGCCGGGCTGGAGTCGAACTCCGGGCAGGTTCCGGTTCGCGCCGATGCTGCGAACCGGAACCTTGGCGTCCGCCAGCGGAGAGATTTTGCTGTCTGTCTGAGGGGGTGAGGCGGGACGGCCTGCCTGCGTGACCAGCAGAAGGAGCAGCGCGAACAGCCCTCTCATGCGAGTATCTCCGACACCGGCCCCAGGCTGTCCACGAACTGCGTTGCGTTGACATCCATCCGTTGCAGCATCGTCAGCATGACATTGCTCAAATGCGCTTTTTCGTCTTTCGGCTTGCCGCACAGGCCCTGCCACTCCCCGTAGCTGAGGTTGTAGTCGCCGGAGACGTGAGGTTTGTTGTAGTCTATATGCTGACCGTGCTTCAGACCGAGGCCACGCCCCCCGGCGAGCAGGATCGGCAGGTTGCTATTGGAATGGCTGTGTCCGTAGCTCATCCCGCTGCCGAACAGTACCATCGTGCGGTCGAGCAGCGTCTCCCCTTCCTCTTTTTCGCTTTGGAGGCGGTCGAGAAAATGGGCGAACTGCTGCATGATGAAGGCATCGCTGCGGGCGAGCCGCCCCAGAATATCCGGGTCGCCGTTGTGGTGCGAGAGGTTGTGGCGGGACTGCGTGATGCCGATCTCCGGGATCGCCAGGCCGTTGCCCTCGCTGCCGTTCATGTAGGTGACGACGCGAGTCATGTCGGTGCGGAGCGCGAGGACGATGAGGTCGAACATGGTGCGCCAGTACTCGCCCGCCTGCGCCTTCGAGACTTCGCGCAGGAACGGCCCGCCGTCCACCTTCGGCTTCGGCACATCGAGCCAGGCGTCGAGGCGTTCCGTGCGCTGTTCGATGTCGCGCACCGAGTGCAGGTATTCGTCGAGCTTGGTGCGATCGTTCGCGCCGAGGCCGCGCCGCAAAGAGGAGGCGTCGTCCAGCACCTCATCTAGCACGGAGCGGCGTTTGTTCAGCCGCAGCCGTTGCGCCGCCACGCCGCCCGACTCCTCTCCGAAAAGACGGTTGAAGATATTGCGGGGATTGTCCTCTGCCGGAAGCGGCACTCCGTCGCGGGAGAAGGCCAGGGTGTTCGAGTTGTTGGGCTGGCCCGTTCCCGAGCTGATGGAGAGTTCCAGCGAGGCGAAGCGCGTATGCTTCGACGTGACTTCCGCCATGAGCTGATCTACGGAGATGGTGTTGTGGTACTGCCGTGCGCTCTGCGCGTCTATCTTCGCGCCCGTGAGCCAGGTATCCGCGCAGACATGGGCCTGCCCCAGCCCGTTCGGGTGGTAGAGGCCGCTAAAGAGGGTGAAGTCGTCGCGGTGCTTCTCCAGCGGTTTCAGGGACGGCGAGAGATCGTACCCGCGCCCGGATTTCGTCACCTGCCAGGTCATGCCGTTGACGCCATTGGGGATATAGACAAAGACACTACGACGCGGCTTCGGGGCGGCACTTGCCGCCGCAAACAGCGGTGTCATCGCATCCAGTAGCGGCAGAGCCATCACCGTGCCGCACCCCCGCAGGAAGTGACGGCGCGAAAGCAGCCAGTTTTGAGTGAGAATATGGCTCATGGGTTGTTGTCCTTTGTGAGCTTCAGGAATCGGAATGTGTTTAACGTCGCCGAACGTGAATGCAGGCGACGTCCAAATCTGCTTTGCCTGTCCAATAGGTTCGTAGAGACAGCCTCGCAGACGTTCCCAGCGTGAAAGCAAGGGATACTCGTGTCCACGTATCGCCATGAAACGCTTCTGAATGAGCCTCTTGCGAGATAAGCGGCTTTGAGGGCTGCGTTGAAGCCTGGACACTCAAGATTGCAATTTCTGCTTTGTCGGGCGGGTTCGGGCAGCGCAAATAAAAGTCGGCTTGATAGGAGCCTGCGGGGTACTGATAGTCAGGGCCAGAGGTCATATAGCCCGGTTGGGAGAGGCCGCAAACCGCAGAATAGACGTTATGGGGGCGAAAGTAATAGGACTTGTACTCGGAAACGAGGGGCGGCAGTCCGGCCTCATACACTTCCCCACCCGGCAGCGCATTGAGAGCCAGTACGCTCAAAAACGTTCCTTCCGTATTGATCAATCCTTCGGAATGCCCGATGGCCCCGTTCCATCCCAGCAGAACCCCTTTACTGTCACGCTCTTGGAGGCTCAGCAGAAACGACCGCAACGAAATGGAATGCTGTATAAGCTCGTTGGCTTTCTCACGGGGAAGGTTCCCCTTATCGAGCAGGCTATCGGTAAAGATTTTGAACTCGCCCAGAATATAGGTGCCGTCACTGTCTACACTGTAAGCATAGCGACGCATGGTCGGGTCCCAGACCGGATGACACAGGTCGCGTACATGATCCCAGAGTTCCCGCGCACGTTTCACATTCCCGCTCCACAGATAGTACAATCCGTCCAAGCCCTGTGTGTTGACGGCGTCAATATTATAGGGACTATAGTTCGTCGGGCCGACACTGCGCCCGATGGGCTGCCAGTGATTGTGATGATTGGCATACGTTCCCACGCTATCGGGATTGCGCTTGCCGTAAGCTTGCGTCATATAGCGAGCCAGCCACTTATCGTCGTACCAAAACACGGTGAAGGGTTTCCCTTTTGTTACGCCGCCAACGCCCTTCCCATTATGTTCGCAAAAGCCCCATCCCGCATCGGGAATATCAGGATAGCCGTCGTGATTGTAGTCGAAGCGGCTGTCCAGTTCGCCACTCTGTTTGAAATCCGCCATCAGGCTGCTATTTACCGCCAGGCAAGTGAAGTTGCGCGTCCCGTCTGCCGCCGCAATCAGGGCTGCGATATTGCCCGGATGCTTTTCAGGTACGGGAAAGTGAGAATAGGGTAGTTCGCTGTAGTAATTCCATACGTACTCCAGGTTGGTCATATGTTTCCAAAGACCATCCTGCCCCGTGATATATTCGACTGCCGCATACCCGCTTGGAAAATGACGCCCATAGGCAGTAGGTGTCCCAATATTGGCAGGCTGCTTCTGCGCTACGGCAGGAACGCTTGAAACTAGTTGGCAGATGACAAAGCATTTCCAGAAAGAGGAGATAAGGTGTGCCATTCGTATGGAAATTTCCTTGTTTGTTCGCCCGCCGAACTGAAATAGTGATGCACTCGTACCCGAAGGCTTCGGGCGTCCACGGGAACTACAGATCATGCAGCACTTCGTCCCACGACTTTGCTTTCACTACGCGCAGAACCAGTTCGTCCAAAACCTCCAGCGACTGGATCGCCTCTAAGTAGCCGGACATAGTTCGTTCGTAGTTTCTATCTGGGCGGCCAAGAGAGCGTTCGCTTTCTTGATCAGCGCCGTGTCCACCGCACTTTTGAGAGCCTTCACTTTCTGGTGACTGCGTACCGCAATCTCATGAT
>JBBRLP010000018.1:0-54349 GCA_038231295.1 Chthonomonadales bacterium | reverse complement strand
GGCGGTCTGGGCCGCCACGAGAAATTGAATGTAGTCGAGGTCTTCGACTTTGGGTAAAGTTGCCATGCCAAATTATCGCCAACCACTCAAAGCTTTGTCAAGAGCAGTTGACCCTGAGCAACATCCGCGTAACTCCTATACAATTACAACTTTCTTCATAATTCACCCCTGTCGGAAAGATATCATTTGCTGGCAAGGCGACGGAACTCAGGCAGAAGGACCAAACAAGATGCAGATCGGACGATGGACCTCACTATAGCAACCGGGTACGATGCAAATTGGTCGGGTTCCGCGAAGCGATAGTCCATTCTTACACGGGGCAGACACAAACCGCCTCTGCGGAATGGCATATTTTGAGAGACTAACGACAAAGCGGGCCTCCAACAGATGTCGGAAGCCCGCTTGACAAGGAAGAGAAGGCGCTTATTCTGCGCCGACGGGAGCGGGGGCGCGAGGGGGCGGGGGGGTCCAGGTCGGGTCGTCCTGCGCGAGCAGGTGCAGCCCGAGGAACTCCGCGAGTGCGTCGTTGGTGTGGCGATCTACGAACTTGCCGAACGTCTCGCCCTCGGTGCGGTGGAGGCGGTAGGCCTGCAGTACGTTTTCGAGCGCGTACTTCACCTTGTCCGCAGGCACTTTGCGCGAGATGGACCGCACGAATTTCGCGTCCGCGCCAAGCCGCCCACCGAGACAGACATCGTACGCCTCCACCTGCTCGCCAGTATTCAGACGCGCCAGACAACCCTGCAAACCGATGTCGCCGATGTGATGCTGACCGCAGGAATTGGGGCAGCCGTTCAGGTGGATACGGATTGGCTCGTCCCAGAGCATCTCGCTCTCCAGGTAGGCGACGATGTCGCGCAGACGCGCTTTTGTCTCCGTAATGGCGAGGTTGCAGAACTCGTTGCCCGTGCAGGAGACCGCGCCCTTGTGGAACTCGGAGACCTCCCAGTGCATTCCGGCAGCGAGAATGGCCTGCTTGGCCTCCTCCAGATGCGCCGCGTCAATGTGCGGGAACAGGAAGTTCTGCTGATTGGTGGTGCGGACGTTGCCCGCACAGAACGTATCGGCAATCTCCGCGACCGCGAACAACTGATCCCCCGTCACGCGCCCCGTAATGACCGAAACGCCAATCCAGTATTTGCCATCCTGTTTCTGCTTGTGGATACCCAGGTGATCCTGCTGCACATGGCCCACCGGCTCCGGCCAGGCCAGCGCAGGCTCCGGCGTCCAGCCGAGTTTCTCCGTCATCACCTGAAGGAACTTCTCCGCGCCCCAATCCGCCACCAGGAACTTGAGACGGGCATGGTTGCGCCGCGCCCGGTAGCCGTGATCGCGGAAAATCTCCGTGACGGCCCGGCAGACATCCAGCACCTGTTCCGGCTTGATGAAGACATTGAGCGTCTGCGCGAAGTGGGGCTGGGTGCTGAGACCGCCGCCCACACGCACCTGGAACCCGACCTCCCATTCGCCGTTCACGCGCCGCCGCACCGCCTGAATGCCGAGGTCGTTGATCTCCGGCTGATTGCAGTGGATGGCGCAGCCGGAGATGGAGATTTTGTATTTGCGCGGCAGATCGGAGAACTCCTTGTTGCCCACAAAATACTTTGTCACCTCCTCGACAATAGCGCGGGTGTCGTAAATCTCTTCCGGGTCAATTCCCGCCACCGGGCAGCCGCAGACGTTGCGGGTAATGTCGCCGCACGCGCCAGCTGTGGAAAGCCCGACCGCGTTGAGCTGTGCGATGATTTCCGGGAACATATCAATCGTCAGCCAGTGGTACTGGAAGTTCTGGCGCGTGGTGATGTCGGCAATGTTGTTGCCCTTCTCCCTCGCCACTTTCGCCACCGCCCGCAACTGCACCGACGACATATCGCCGCTCGGAATTCGCACCCGCATCATGAAGTGGCCTTCGTTCGGCTGCTGCTGATAGATACCATACCAGCGCATACGCACAAAATCTTCCGGGTCTATACTGGAATAGCCCTCGGCCGCATAGCGCAGAATGTCGGGCCATACGTCCAGCCCGTCCTTCGCTTTCTTGATCGCCTCTACATCGGCTTTCGCCATGACCTCTTGCTCCTTCGCTTCCTTCACTCGTCCTCACACAACGTGGTGCCTATATCGTACCCGCAAACATCCTTCCCCTGAATGGGTCAGGGGTTCGCCAATCCCCAGCGGCGACGGACGCGGTTTTCCAGTTGCGTAAAAATCAACCGGTCTGCGACCACACCGATAACAATCAAAATAAACATCACGGCCAGCACCTGACTCATGTCGTTCAGGTCACGTCCGCGCATCAGGGTCTGCCCCAACCCTAACGCACCTGTCGAGACGGAAAGCAGTTCTCCCGCCATGAGGGAGCGCCAGGCGAAGGCCCAGCCCTGTTTCGCGCCGCTGATGATCGCCGGGAACGCCGCCGGAAGCAGCACCTCCCGGTAGAGGCGCGGCCCGCGAGCGCCCATCATCTTCGCGGCCCGCAGGTAGAGCGGTGGAATGTTGCGAATGCCGTCGCTGACCGCAATCGTCACTGCCATCAGAGCGCCCATGAGCGTCACGAACAAAATGGCCTGCTCACTCGCCCCAAACCAGATGATTGCCAGCGGCAGCCAGCAGATCGAGGGCAGCGTCTGCAATCCCAGCATGAGAGGCCCGATGGCCCACCGCACCACCGGAACCGTGCCGTTCAAAATGCCGAGTAAAGTTCCGAGCAGAAGCGCGATACTGAACGCCCCCACCAGGCGTACCAGACTGATTCGCGTCGCGAGGAGAAGCGAACCGTTCCGCACCCCAGCCACCAGCGCCGCCCAGACTTCGGAGGGGCCGGGGAACAGATAGCCGTTCCACCACTCCCGCCTATATCCCGTCTCCCATAGTGCCAGTATGAGGATAAAGAACGCGATCGGGGTCACCATCTCGACCACGCGCCCGTTCCGCTTCGACATAGTCGCTCTCCTCACGGACGATCTTGGCGATCTCGTCCTGCAAATTCGCCAGGATACGCTGCGCGAACCGCGCCGTATCGGGATGCTCCACCGCCCGGGGCCGCTCCAGCGTGATGTCCAGTTCCTGCTTAATGCAGCCCGGACGCGCCCCCATACAGACCACGCGGTCACCGAGCGTGACCGCTTCCATGACGTTATGGGTCACGAACACGACCGTTTTGCGGGTTTCCAGCCAGATACGCTGCACCTCTTCGATGAGCAGGTCGCGGGTCTGCGCGTCCAGGGCGGCGAAAGGCTCGTCCATCAGCAGCACATCCGGGTCAAGGGCCAGCGCCCGCGCTATCGCCACCCGCTGCCGCATTCCCCCGGAGAGTTCGTGCGGGTAGGAGCGCGCGAAACGGCTGAGATGCACCATCTGCAGATGATCAAGCGCCCGCTGTCGCCGTGCCTTCTTGTCGCGCACCGATTTCAGCGCGAACTCCACATTCTGCACGGCTGTCAGCCAGGGGAATAGCGCGGCCTCCTGAAAAATCACCGCCCGGTCCGGCCCCGCCTTCGTAATCGCCACGCCGTCTTTAAAGACCTGTCCCTCATCCGCCGGAAGCAGGCCCGCAATGATATTGAGCAGGGTACTCTTACCGCATCCCGACGGCCCAACCAGACAGACGAACTCTCCTGCTCGAATAGACAGGCTTACATTTTCGAGGGCAGTAGTTTTGCCCTGCCGCGTGTCGAACCGGACGCTGACGTTTTCCAGACGAATCTTGCAGGGAGCGTCCGCAGGCCCAGACAGATAGCGGCTCTGCGCTGGTATCTCCTCACTCTTCGGTTTTGTCAGGAAAAGGCCCACAGCGTTTGTCTTTCCTTACGGGATGGCCGGTTTGCCGCTACCGGTCAGAACGGTATTGAGCGGTTTCAGGTCGAACAGATTGGTCAGGCCGGTGCGGTCTTCCTTGCCATATCCCAGAGCCTTTGCCCAGTCTGCGAAGGTTAACACGGTCTCTTTCAGCGGATCATAGGTAAAATCCGTGTGGGAGAGGGCCTGCGCCAGAATGTCATCCGGCAGGGTCTTCCCGGTCAGCGTCTTCATACGGCCTGCAACGATTTTCCGGGCGTCCTCGGGATGTGCTTTAATAAAGGCAACGGTCTCCGTGTGCGCGGCCAGGAACTTCTGCACGAGATCGGGATGCGCTTCCAGAAACCTGGTGCGGACAATCACGACCGCCGTCGCAAACTGCTTATTCGGCCAGAGGTCGCGCTCGTCCGCAAGAATCGAGCCATTGCCCTCTTTCACCAGACGCGACACCCAGGGTTCGGGAACCCAGGCCGCATCCAGGTCTTTCTTCACGAACAGCGTCAGCGTGTCCGCAGGCGTATTCGGAAGGATGTTGACCGTGCCGCCCTTATCGGTGGAGGTCAACTGTGCCTGCTGAAGCGTATGGCGCAGGGAGATGTCCTGTGTTCCGCCGGTCTGCGGCACACCGACTTTCCGGCCCGCCAGCCCCTTAATGTCCGCAATGTTCGCGTCTTTGCGAACGACCAGAGCCGCCCCACCGGAACACGCTCCCGCCACGATTCGGAGCGCTTTGCCCTTCGAGACCAGAAATCCATTTATCGCCGGTCCCGGCCCGATGTAGCCGATATCCACCTGATTCCCAAAGACCGCCTCGATCTCCAGCGGCCCCGCCGTAAACAGTTGCTCTTCGATCTTGACCTGCGGCCCCAGCGCTTTCGCAAAGGCACCGTCTCCTGTCCCGACAAGCGCAACCGCATGCGTCAGATTCGGAAAGAACGCCAGATGCACGGTCACCGGCCTGCCCGCACTGCCATTCCCTGTACTGTCGCTCTCGGTCCTCGAACCACAGCCCGCCAGCAGGCCGATACCCACCAGCGCCGCCAGTCCCATCCTACGCTTTTTCAGAAGCAATGTCTTACCCTTCGCAATGCCCCCAGGTCCGCCTCGGCTTAAAGTTGACCAAATTGGTCGAATTAGTAATCTTTCCTGATTATACTCGTTTCTACGTGCCATGTCAAGGGAGAGTTGCGATTTTCGGGAGATTGGGGAAGCGGGGTTGAAAATCCCCGGAAGGAAAAAGCGTTACCCGGCACAGGAACGTGCCGGGCTGTAAAAAGCGGTCGTCCTCCGGACGAAGCGGTCGGAGTGCGAAAAGTTCTCGCGTTGTTCGTTGGGTTGCACCGGAGTGAACTGCTGCGCTGGAAAAAGCAAGTGGCTGCTTCGCAGGCACCGGAAATTAGCAGGTGGAGGGTGGGCTGCAAACACCGTTTGTACGTTCAGGTCGCGACGGACTGAACTCCCCGCTATATGACCTTCGGCCCAGTTTCCTTCGGAAACGTCTATATTGTAAGGGCCATCATTTGCGCTCAACAGCCTTGTCGCACCGTGTCTCGTCCGAAGGACGCTCCGGCGAAGCCGCGTAGCGAGGGGTGTCAACCCTTTGCTTTCCCTTCCGGGTCAGGGGCTCTGGCATTTCCGTCTGCAAGACGTTTGCACTTTAATGACGGGGGGGTTCAACCTCCGGCCACTCCCGGGAGAATCCTTACCAATCTGCCGGGGGTTAGAGAGAAGTATCGGAGGGGCGTGGGGCGGCGGTCTGCCAGCCACGAGCGGTGTTGCCTTCCTGTCGCTCGCGATAGCCACGCTGTTCGCTCAGGCTGACCCAGAGCAGGAAACAACTGCCGATACCCGCCACACTGCAAAAAAGCAGATGCGGGCCTTCCATGAAACCGACAGGCAGGAAACTTCCGCTTAACATTCGGCCGGGCGTCACCATTGTGGAGTTATAGCCGCTTGCCATAAGTTGCCAGACCATCGTACCGAGCACCGTAAAGGCCAGCATCACCACATAGTTGCCAATCAGCGCGGTGCGTCGGCTGCGGCTATAGCGCGAACAGACCATCCCGATCAGAACGTAGAGGCCCGTGAGGAAAACCAACTTCACGGCGAAAAGCAGCATGAACAGCACGACCAGGGGCAGACTGTCGAAAGTAAAGTCAGTATCGGGGGAGTAGCTCTGGACGGGCAGTTTCAGCGCGGCACGGGCAAAGATGAGGCCAAGCGCAGGTAATAGCGCCAGAAGCGGAAACGCTGTCTGGAGCATGGCGGCCCAGAACTTGCCCATGACGACCTGGAAGTTCGTCAGATTGGTCAGGTAGAGGTCCTGCCAGGTCTGCTGATCGTACTCTTTGGCAAACGCCCCTGCCGCGAAACTCGGCACAAGAAACGGCAGCGCCAGAATGGGAATCCAGAAGAGTGGCGTGGGAGCGTCCACCGAATGTGCCATCCACATCAACAGAAAGGCTGCGGCTCCCCAGATCACGATACTGTGTACAGGCCGCCGCCGAAACGGGCTTTGCCGCAGTTCATTGACGAACACCGGATTGAGTTCCACGCCTGTCTCCCTGCTGTGGCGAAAATTTACTGGGGCGCTTCTGACGGCGCCCCTGTCACGAACGGTTGCATCCCTGACTTACTTGACGTTCTCAGCAGACGCGTAAGTTTGCAGTTCATAAGTATGAAGTGCATCCAACTGCTGAATCAGGCCGCTCGCATCGTCGGCGGTGAGACGACCATTCTGCACCATTTGCAGTATCTGCCGTCGCGCTTCGAATCGCAGTTCCTCGGAAGGAGAGGGGCCAGCGGGAAGCTCCTCTCCTTTTTTAGCCGCACCCACGTTGGCGATGCGCGTCTTCACGCCGTCTTTGACTTCGTTCGTTTTGTTGCGAACGATGTTCTTGAAGCCCTGCCAGCTCTCCTGCGCGGCGACTTTCGTGGACTCTTTGATGGACTCCTTCGCAATCGCCCAGAACATCGGAAACAGGTTCGCGGGAACCTCAATGCGGTGGTGCGAACCGTCGGGCCGCTTCATATCCACTTCCATCACGGTCGGCTTGGGAGCAGGCGCTTCCTGCGTCCTGCCCGGCGCGGTTTTGCGGGCGACAGGGGCCGAGGGTGGCGGCTCCGATAGCGCCGCCAGCAGACTCGCCCCCTCCGCAGGCTTGATGATACCCTGCGCCACCAGTTGCAGGATACGCTCTTTCTCGATCTCGTTCATGCGGACTCCTCGTTCCTTGGCACACAGCGTCTGGACACGGTCTCAGGCGCGGTGGATGTGTGCATCGCCGGAGATGGTCTGCACATTGAGCGTACCGGCCCCGGTTCCGATCTGCCCCGTCCAGAGCCGATCCGTTGCGACGACTTCGTGGGCATCGTGGTCGCAGCGCAGTTCCCCGGAGGTCGTGCTGAGGGAGGTCCGTACATTGCTGCCCTCCGTCAGAGCGATCTCGACATCACCGGAGACGGTGTTGACCTGCATCGTCCCGGAGAACGCCTCGATTAGATGCAGTCCCACATCGCCACTGACCGTCTGCGCCTGCAAGCGCGTGGTCTTGAGGCCAGAGGTCTTGACATCGCCGGAGACCGCCTTCAATCCGATGTTGCCGCTCGCCGAAGTCAGAGAGACATCCCCGCTGACCGACTCGACGGTGATGTCGAGCGGAGCCTCCAGGCCGATACGTTCGGCCCGGACATCCCCGGAAACCGACTTGCACTCCACGCGCCCGCCCTCGATTCCGACCGCCGACACGTCGCCGCTTGCCGTGTTCGCCGTCAGGCCGCGCTGAATGCTCTCCGCAGAGATGCTGCCGCTCTGCGTGGCGACGCTCACCGAGCCGAGAATCCGCTCCAGATTCAGTTCGCCGGAGACCGTCTCGCCGCGTACATCCCCGCCGAGGTCGTGCAGGCGCAGCGCCCCGGAGCGCGTCACCGCCTCAACGCGGCCCTCGACCGCCGTCACTTCCAGATCGCCGAAAGTCGTGCTGACCCGCACCAGGGCGGAACGCGGCACCTTCAGTTCAATGTCCACCGTCCCGTCATGGAAGGCGTCGGGCGCACTCACCTTGATCTCCAGTTTGCCATCCGTCCCCTGCAAATCCACTTCCATCTGATCGGCAGCCGCTTTCAGATCCTCCTGCCGCGCTCCCCAGACGTTCTTGCGAACGTGTACGGAGGCCGGACCTTCGGCGATGCCGGTGATAAGGACATTGCCCAGCGGATTCTCTACAAACACGCCCGCGCCGGTGTCGAGATGCACCTCCTGCTCATGGGTCTCCGCGTGTTCCGGCAACCCCCCGACATTGGTGGGGCGGGCCTCGCTGCCCTCTGTCCACGTCCGTACCTTCGCGCTGAAGGTGGCTCCCCACTGCGCTCCCGCCTGCGACGCGGTACGCAGTTCCGCCTGTATCTTGCGGACGATCTTTTCCGGTTGCACCTTCGCGACGGCCTTCGAGATACGGTCCCCCAGATCGCTCATGTCTATCTTCGGCGGCTTCAGGTTCGGGAAGAACTCGAAACCGGGGAAATTCTTCGGCGGTTCCGGGGGAGTGGGCGGCTCCGATGAGATCGGAGGCTCCGGGGCGCTCGTCTCCCCGCGCAAAGCAGCGATCAGACTCTCGGCCTCTTTTGCGGTAATTTTCCCCTCTTGCAGCATCTGCAAGACACGCAGCACATTATCGTCCATTGGAGTAATTTCCCTTTCGTCGCGTACCTCTCCTTCCGTCAGGAAGCGAGGCTGATAGTCTTGTTTAAAGGTCGCGCAGGGCGGCAGCCGCCTCTTCCGCGCCGATTTCGCCCTTCGCCAGCGCGTCCAGCACTTCCAGCCGCCGCGCCGCGACATGGGGATCAGGCGGCGGCGGGGGCGCAGCAGGCGCAGGCGGGTTTACCGGAGACGCCGTGGAAAACGCAAACGCGAAGGCATTGTCCGCCTTGCGTTCCGGGGGCGCAGCCCCTTCGCCGTACCCCAGCGTGGCAAGCATGGCGGTAAAGCGGTTCCGCACGGTGGGATACGAAAGACCCAGCTCTTTCTCGACACGACTCAGGTTGCCCTCGCACCGCAGAAACGTCTCCAGAAAGGCCAGCGGCTCGGCGGGCAGACTGCAAAAACGGCACGTCTCGAACTGTCCGGCCACACGTGTTCGGCAATGTCCGCAGGTCAGTTCCGAAACGTGCAGCGCCGACTCGCACACCGGGCAGCGAGTCAAAGTTTTCGCCATAGCATTCCTCCTGTCGTACCTACTACGCCTACGTTACGAAAAAGTCAACCGTTTCAGCGATTTCCTTGATTTTTCTAAGGCGCACATGAGATTCATTGAATAGGAGACTCCCAGGAGAGAACTAGATAGGGGCGAGGACGAAGATTTTTCGGGCCTATAGCCAGCCGGGCCGGGCTGGAAAAAGCGGACAGGCCGGAGGTTGAAAACCCTGGGAGGTTTCTGGGGTTTTCAACTCCGGAAAACTCACAAACAACGGGATGCTATCATGGCGGACTGCGTCCTGCGTCTACAGTTTGAGGCCGGGGGTGGAAGAGGGAGCCTTCTGGGGGAAGCCGGAAGGAGAGGCGGCGGGGGGGTTGACGGGAGGCAAGAGGGCGACTTCCGCTTTCGCTTCGGGGAAAACAGGATCGTACTGAAGGGCGATCGCCAGGGTGCGGCGGGCCTGCTCTATATTTCCCGCCTTACGATACGCCGCGCCGAGGTGATAGTAGTAGTATTTCGCGATATACCCCGGCAGTCCGGCAGGCATGGTGTGGAGAACCTCCGTAAGCGCGGCGACGGCTCCGGCATAGTCTCCTTTTTTATAGAGCAGCCAGCCGAAACTGTCCTGCACTGCGGGGCGCAGATCATCGGAAAGCGGATCGTCTCCCGGAGATTTTAGCGCGGCCAGGGATTGGCGCACCAGTTTCTCGGCCTCGTCGAGATTCTGATCGTTGTCCAGGAGCATATAGCCCAGCGCGTTTTGCAGGGAAGGGTTTTGCGGCTCGAGGCTGAGAGCCTGACGGGCAGCGGCGATGGCTTTGGTCTGCGGATGGGCCGGTTCCAGCATAGAGTCCGCCTGCGCCACAAAAAGATACAGGCCGCTGCGCTTCTCCGGGGCCGCGTCTTTGCAAGCCTCCAGTCCGCGCTGCGCGTATTCGAGCGTGAGAGCAGGCTGATCGAATGCCAGACAGACCTGACAGATATCCGCGTAGACGGCAGGCACAGCGCGGTTCTCGCGCACCGACATCTCGAACAGATCACGGGCGCGTTTTGTGTCTTTTGCGTTCAGAGCCTGCACTTCGGACTGTATCCGCGTCTGCGCCTGGACGCTCTGCATACGTGTCCGCAGGAACCAGACAAAATAGGCCAGCAGTCCGCACAGCAGCAGCGCCGTCACCAGTTGGTGACGGGACGAACGCGGCAGAGGCGATGTCGAAAGGGGAGATTCAGGACTATCCAAGGTAACGTATCAGCTCCTCGCGGGCGGCGCTGCCCGTCAGCAAAAAGAAAATGTCTTCCAGGCTGCGCGGCGTTTCGACGGCCTCTTCGGAAGTCTCCACGCTCGCCCGCAGTTCCGCCACCGTTCCCTGCGCGATAAGGCGGCCCTTATTCACAATGGCGACACGGTCGCACAACTTCTCGGCAATCGCCAGGTTGTGGGTAGAGATAAAGACCGTCGTGCCGCGCCGACACAGTTCGCGCAGAATATCCTGCATCGCCTGGGCGCTCTGCGGGTCGAGGCCGACGGTCGGCTCGTCCATCAGAATGATCTTCGGCGTATGAATCAAGGCTCCCGCCAGCGCGATTTTCTGCCGCATCCCCCGCGAGTAGCCCTGCACCATGTCATGGCCCTTGTCGTAGAGATCGAAGAGGTGCAGCAGTTCGTCAATGCGCTGTGAGGGGTCGGGCAGCGGGGTCGAATAGAGGTCTGCCATGAAATGCAGATACTCGCGCCCGGTCAGTTTCTCATACAGGAACGGATTATCGGGAATGTAGCCGAACAACCGCTTGGCCTGCAATGGCTCCTGCTCGACATCGAAACCGCCTATAATGGCCGCGCCGGACGTGGGACGCAGCAGGCCGGTAATCATCTTGATCGTCGTGGTCTTCCCGGCTCCATTAGGGCCGAGGAAGCCGAAAAGCTCGCCCTCCGCCACTACAAAGCTCATGTTGTCCACCGCCGTCAGTTCGCCAAACTGTTTGGTCAGATTCTGGCAGACGATCATACCGTTCCCTTTTGTCCGCAAACCATACGTTCGATGCCCGCTAAATCCTGCTGTACCGTGATATCCCGCAGTCCGGTCGCCGTGAACAGCGCCGCCACGTCGGGAGCCTGCCCACGCCCCACTTCCACCGCCAGCCAGCCGCCCGGATGCAGTGCCCGCAGCGCCTGCCCGGTAAGTCGGCGGTAGAGCGTCAACCCGTCCGCTCCGCCGTCCAGCGCCAGACGCGGCTCCTGCTCCCGTACCTCCGGCTGCAAGGCTGCAATCTCCGCCGAGGGAATGTAAGGCGGATTCGACACCACGACATCAAAGCGTTCCTCCCCGCCCCCGGAAAGCAGATCGCCCCGCACAAACCGCGCCCGCGCCGTCACGCCGTTACACGCCGCATTGCTTCGCGCTATCGCCACGGCCACCGCAGAAAGATCAAAACCAACGCCGCGAATCGCGTCAGCATTCGCCAGGATCGCCGTCAGGATGCACCCGCTGCCCGTCCCCACATCCGCGATAGTCCCCGCGCTTGTTTTCGCCAGCGCGATCTCCACCAGCAGTTCCGTCTCCGGGCGCGGGATCAACACCCCCGGCCCGACGGCGAACTCCAGCCCGTAAAACTCCTGTGTTCCGCGCAGATAGGCCAGCGGAACCCGCCGTTCCCGCTCACCGACAAGCCGCGCATACTCCCCCCTCTGCCCGCTGTCCAGCGCAGGATACGTTCCCGCGACAATCGCTGTGCGCGACACGCCCATCACTTGCGCGAGAAGCAACTGCGCCTCAAGACGCGGACTTTCCACTCCCGCCGCCTGAAGCCGCGCCATCGCACTAGAGAGCAATCTCTCCCTCTCCATACCAACCATCGCCCTTCCGGCAATGCCGAAACCAACCAGTTTGAACAAACTGTGCCCGCGCAGGCGGGTACCTGGCCGAAGGCCCCCGAGCGGCAGGGTTCAGCCTGCCGCCTCTCAAAATGTCTGCCGAATACCCTGCCGTCTGCCGACAGAGATTACTCTTCCGCGCTCTCGCGCATCTTCTCTGCCTGGTCGTAGGCGATCAGGTCGTCTATGAAAGCCTGAATATCGCCGTCCATCACTCCGGGAACGTTGAAGATGGTCTTGTTGATTCGGTGATCGGTGACGCGCCCGTCCGGGAAGTTATACGTCCGAATCTTTTCGCTGCGTTCGCCGCTGCCGACCTGCGACTTCCGCGCCCCCGCGACCGCATCGCTCGCCTGCTGGAGTTGGAGTTCGTAGAGACGCGACCGCAGGACGTTACGGGCTTTGATCTTGTTCTGCAACTGACTGCGCTCGTCCTGACACTGCACCACGATCCCGGTCGGGATGTGGGTCAGGCGGATGGCGGTCGCGACCTTCTGGACGTTCTGCCCGCCTGCACTCGACGAGTGGTAGATGTCCTCCTTGATCTCCTTCTCATCCAGTTCGACCTCGACCTCTTCCACTTCCGGCAATACCGCAACGGTGGCCGTCGAAGTCTGAATGCGCCCGCTCGACTCGGTGACCGGAACGCGCTGCACCCGATGCACCCCGCCCTCGAATTTTAGCTGGCTGTATGCACCCTGCCCGTCAATCTCAAACGTGACCTCCTGAATGCCGCCGATCCCCGTCTCCTGCACGTCAATCAGTTCGGTCTTCCACTTGCGGCGTTCGGCGTAGCGCGTGTACATACGGAACAGCTCTCCGGCGAAGAGTTTGGCCTCTTCCCCGCCTGCCGCCGCCCGTATCTCCACAATCACGTTGCGGTCGTCTTTGGGGTCTTTCGGCATCAAGAGCAGCCGAATCTCCTCGTCCAGAGTGTCACGCTGCGCTTTCAGGGTGTCCAGCATCTCGTGTGCTGTCTCCCTGTCCACGCCCTCCGACATACTCAGCATCTCTTCCGCTTCGGGAATGTCGTTTTCGACCTGTTTGTACTGCTTGTATTTCAGCACGACCGGCTCGATTTCGTTCTTCGATTTCGCCGCCTGCATATACCACTGATAGTCGCTGCTGAGCGCGGGATCGTTAATCTGCGCCTCGATCTCTTCGTATCGGCTTTCGATTTCTTCCAGTTTGGTTTTCGCCTGATCCAGAGACAACGGAACCTCACCACCTTCCGACAAAGTGAGGCGGCGGGGCTGCGACGTGCGCGGCCTGCCCCACCGCCAATAGGAGAATTGTACTCTATTTCCCGCGCTTTCGCAAATTCTCCCTTCGCCCGCAGCGCCCGAATGCTCCTTAACACAACGTTAACCCGCGCTTAATCTTCGTTTCACACAGGCAGGGTATAATGGAACTATACTGTGGAGGAGAAACCCCATGCGCCCATCCCGAACCGGCTTTACGCTTATCGAGTTGCTTGTCGTCATCGCGATTATCGCGATCCTGGCCGCCATCCTGTTCCCGGTCTTCGCCCAGGCTCGCGAGAAGGCCCGCAGTATCTCCTGCCTCTCCAACCAGAAACAGATCGGCACAGCCATCCAGATGTATACGCAGGACTACGACGAGCGGCTGTTCTTCTATGCCAGCAAGTCCGTTCCTTCCGGGTCACGCACCGGGGCCATCCTCCCCGACACTCCCAGCCTCAACGCCGCCCGATGGTGGAACGTCCTTGCGCCGTACCTCAAAAACACCCAGGTGTTCGTCTGCCCGAGCGATGACCTGCCCACCGCAAGCCCGGACGCAAACGGCAATCTGACTGTGCGCCGCTCCTATATCGCGCTGCGCTGTGCCGAGAGTCTGGCGCAGTCTCAGGTCGAGTTTCCGGTGGATACCCTCGTCATCACGGAGAAGTGGGGCCATGACCTCGCCGGTACGCCCATCACCGACAGTTGGATTGAACCCTTCAACGGCGACTTCAACTATACCGCTTCAACCGACCGCATGGCCCTTGCCGGCAACCGACATCAGGGCGGACTCAACGGCTCGTTTTTCGACGGTCATGCCCGCTGGCTCAAACCCGGCGCCATCGACTCCAGCAAAACCCTCACCGGCTGTACGCTCATCCACACCTACCCCGTGCTGCCGAACGTCTGCGACCAAACCACACCCGGCTGCACCAACACCAGCCCCGCCAACATCTGCAACACCTTCTCCTACTGACCGTCAAGACACCTGCTGTGTGGCGCGGCACTGCGGATAGCGGGAACAGCCCCAGAATTGCGAGCCAGCCTTCTCTCCCTGCTTCGCAGTACGCAAAACCATCGGACTGCTGCATTTCGGGCAGAGCCGCGACGGAGCCGCACTGCGCTTCGCCTGTATATTCTGAATATGTTCCCTCTGCGTGGCAAGTGTCGGCGCTAAACGGGCGGACTGGAGGGTCTGCAAGATACTTTCCACCTGCTCCGTCGTAAACACCACCTCCGTTTTCGATCGGATATAGGTGTTTTAGAGTGGCGCAGCGCAATTTAGGAAGTCCAGGTACTCTCCGCATATCCCCTTGACATAGAGCGCTCGGAGGATGACCTGGGGTAGGGGCGCAGCAAGCAGCGCCCTTACCCAACCCCCGTTCTCCCAAAACAGCCGAGGGCGTTACGCCTTCGGGAGTTTCCAGGGGGAGCGGCGTTCGCGGTCACGCCAGGTGTCCGCTTCGTGGTCTTTGACGAACTGCCACTTCGCCGGGTCCCATTTGAGCGTGCGCCCATGCCAGTAGGCGAGGTTGCCGAGGTGACAGACGGTGACGGAGCGTGCGCCGATCTCGACATCGCAGATGGGCCGCTTGCGATTCTTGATGCACTCGATCCAGTCCTGATGGTGGCCGGGAGACTTGTAGAGGGGCTTTTCCGTTGCGCCGAGCGGGTCGGTAACGATATTCTCCGGCCAGCTTTTCAACTGCCCGCGATCCACATAGACGATGCCGTTCTCGCCGACAAAATGCACCCCGCCGCGCTCCATGCCGTCCGGGTCTTTGTGGCCGCCGTGAATCATCTCGACACCGTTGGCATAGAGATAGCGCAGACCGATTTCGGCTTTGGGGTCAGCGGGCGGGATGATCTCGACCGGGCCGCTCTCGTCCATGCCCAGCCCCCACTGCGCGATGTCGAAGTGGTGTGCGCCCCAGTCGGTCATCTGCCCGCCGGAGAACTCACGATAACTGCGCCAGTCGGGGAAGTGGTTATGAATTCCACGCGGACTGAGGATAGAGTTGTAAGGGCGGTCGGGGGCCTGACCGAGCCACATATTCCAGTCCAGGCCCGGCTCCAGCGGCTCGGCGGGCAGATCGCAAGGGCGGCTCGGCCCCCCGACCGAGACGAACACCTGCTTCACCTTGCCGATACGTCCGTTGCGGACGGCCTCGCAGGCGACCCGGAACTCTTTAGAAGAGCGCTGCTGGCTGCCCGTCTGAAAGACGCGCTTGTGCTTGCGGACAGACTCAATGAGGACTTTGGCCTCGGCAATGGTCAGGGTCAGGGGCTTTTCGCAGTAGACATCTTTGCCTGCCTGAATCGCGGCGACGGCGGTCGCACAGTGCCAGTGGTCGGGAGTACCGATAAGAATTGCGTCAATGTCTTTGCGGGCGACCAGTTCGCGAAAGTCCGCATAGGCGTCGCAGCCTTTGTAGGTCTTGTCCGGCGAGTACCAGTCCTCAACGATCCTTTTGGCGTCCAGGCGGCGGGTCGTATCCACATCGCAGACGGCCAGCACCTTCACATCGTCATTGCGGACAAACGCATTCAGATGCCCGCGTGCCTGAAACCCGACTCCGATAAAGCCCATCGTGATCTTTGCGCTCGGTGCGGTTGTCCCCTGCCTGCCGAGCGCGGAGGCGGGAACCACCATCGGAGCCGCCGCCATTGCCGCCGCCCCCGCGACCAGTTCACGCCGGGAAAGTCTGTTTGCCAATTGAATCCTCCTCCGTCTCCATCTCTGGCAATCGTACTGCCAGAAGAGCATGATTGCCAGCCTCTTTCGACGCCCCGGGCCGGAAACCCTCCCTGAAAGCAACCCGTCTTTGCCCCTCCCTCCGAGGTCCGAAAAAATGCGGTGAACAGGTACCATACAATTCAGCGTCTCAAAAAGCCCCCTGCGAATATGTTTGTCGGGTCAGAGAAAATCTCGACTGCACAACAGGAGTTATTCATCCATGGAGACGAACAGAGGAGCAGGAGTTTGAGCAACATAACTTTTCGCCCGGCCAATCCAACGGACGCCGAACAGGTCGCAGAGGTGTATCTGGCGTCACGCAAGGCGTTCGTCGCGTTCGCCCCCATAGCCCACTCGGACGACGAGGTGCGGCATTGGGTGGCAGACCATCTGCTCCCGTCCGGTGGTGTCACTGTGGCAGAGTCAGGCGGCGCGGTGATCGGCATGATGGCGCTTACACGCGAGGAGGAAATAGGGTGGATAGAGCAGTTGTACCTGCTGCCCTCCGCAGTGGGGCAGGGAATCGGTACACGACTCGTACAGCGTGCGAAAGAGGAGTTGGGACCACCCATTCGGCTCTACACATTTCAGGCCAATGAAGGCGCACGTCGCTTCTATGAGCGGCACGGCTTCCGGGCAATCGAGTTCGGTGACGGCTCCGGTAATGAAGAGGGCTGCCCGGATATACTCTACGAGTGGACAGAAGAGATGTGATCTCTCCTGTACAACGTTCGATCAGGGGCCTGTCAGGCGAAGAGGGCTTCGAGGGCGTGCGTTTGGGCAGATTTGTACTGCTCGTTATAGAGATTCTGGTAGACGCCGGGGCGGGCGACGAGTTCGGAATGGGTGCCGACATCTACGATACGGCCTGCGTCGAGGACGACGATGCGGTCGGCGTTCATGATGGTGGAGAGGCGGTGGGCGATGACGAAACTGGTGCGGCCCCGCATCAGGCGTTCGAGAGCCGCCTGCACGTTGGCCTCCGTCTTGCTGTCGAGGGCAGAGGTGGCGTCGTCGAGGATGAGGATTTTGGGGTCTGTGAGGGCGGCGCGGGCGATGCTCATGCGCTGCTTCTGCCCGACAGAGAGCTTGATGCCATCCTCGCCGATCTTGGTGTCGTAGCCTTGCGGCAGGTTCAGGATGAACTCGTGCAGGTCGGCATACTTCGCGGCTCTCAGTATCTGATCGTCGCTCGCGTCGTGGAAGCCGTATTTGATGTTCTCGCGCAGGGTGACCGAGAAGAGCAGACTCTCCTGACTGACGTAGCCGAGCGAACCGCGCAGGGTGGAGAGGCGCACCTGCCGCAGGTCCACGCCGTCCAGCAGAATGCGGCCCGCGTTCACATCGTAGAACCGCGCAATCAGATTGACCAGCGTCGTCTTGCCGGAACCCGACGGCCCGACAATGGCGATGACCTCTCCGGGCGCGACCTTCAGCGAGATGTCGTGCAGCACCGGATGATCGGAGTCGTAGCCAAACGTGACGTTCTGAAGCTCCATGCCGCCGTAGACCGGGCGCAACTGCACGGCATCCGGCGCATCCGAAATCTCCGGGCGCGTGTCCAGCGTCTCGAAAACACGCTCCATCGCCGCCCCCGTCCATTGCAGGGTCACGTTGAAATCCACGACGCGCACCGCCGGATCGTATAGCGAGGCGATGAGTCCGTTGAAGGCCAGCAGCTCCCCGACCCGCAGATGCCCGTGCAGGATCAGCACCCCGCCGTACCACAAGACCATCCCCGTTCCGAGCGCACGAATGATCTGCGCGAACGCGCCCAGTTTGCGGTTCATCCGCATCTGCTGCATACTGATCGAGAAGTTATCCTTGACCGTTTTCAGAAACTGTTCGGTCTCGTACTCCTCCCGCACAAACGCCTTGACCACCGTGATACCCGTCAGCTTCTCCTGCAGGACGCCGAGCATGGCATCCCAGCGGTCACGCAGCTCCTCGCTTAGGGGACGGATATGGCGGATAAATAGCTTGTAGTTCAGCACATAAAGCGGCACGACGCATAGGGTCAGGAGGGCCAGCCGCCACTCCATCCGAAACAGTACGAACAGCACCGCGAAGACGCTGAAAACATCCGCCAGAAACGTCACGAACCCGCCGGAGACCATCTGCTGGATGAAGTCAATATCGCCCATCAGCCGCGCCATGATCTTGCCCGTCTGCCGGGTGTCGTAGTAGGCGAGGGAGAGGCGGTTCAGATGCCGATACGATTGAAAGCGCAGATCGAAGACGATGCGCTGCCCCAGCCAGCCGATGATGAAGTTGAGGGTGAAGGAGAGGATGCCGCGCACCGCATACAGTACGACGATGGCGGCGAAAACCAGGTTCAGCGCCCCCCATCGCTTGTGTGGCAGAACGTCGTCAATAACGAACTGAACGATCTTCGGCATGGCAATCGGTGTCAGCGAGTTGATGAGCAGCAGAAAGACTGCCAGCGCGACGCGCTTGCGATAGGGTTTCAGATAGCCCAGCAGTCTGCCGAAGTTTCCCACGTCCTACCCTCCCTTGCCCGCTGGAGTCGGTAACGGTTTCTCCGCCCGTCCGCCCGCAGCAGGTCGAGCAGACTCCGCCGGCTTGTCTGTCGCGGAGAGCGGCAGCGTCTCGACCTGCCAGGTCTCGCGCTCGATACTGCCCTTCAAACTTCCCAGGCCGCGCACCCAGTAGGCGACCCGCTGCACGAACGCCTGCGCCTGTTCGCCGAAATAGACGGTATCGAAGCGCAGATCGGTATCGGTGTGCTGGACGAGATGATCGCCGGGATCGTCGCCGAAATAGCGCAGAGTCGTGCCGTCGTGATCGAACTGCACCGCGCTTGAGAGGTCACACGGCACCCAGCCGACGCCCTCCGCGTAAAACTCCGATTTGACGTGCATCGCCACCAGAGGATCCCCTGCCGGAGCCGTCCGCGCCCAGCGTCCGCACAGTGTTCGCGCCGGAACCCGTCCGGCCCGCAGCGCCGAGACAAACACCACCGACAGCCCACCGCAGTCCGTCTTGAGGGAATCACAGATTTTGGAGGCTTGCCGGGTCTGAAACGGGCCGCTGTAGAGGTAATTCGCCCCGTGTTTGAGCGTCTGAAACACCCGCGCCGCAAAATTCAGGTCGGTCTCTCCCGCCTTGCGCCGCAGTCCCGTCCGGTCGAGCCAATCCAGAAAGGCCTGAGCGGTAAAGTCCTCGGTCGGAGTTTTGGCGAGAGAGAAGCGGCGTTCCTCCGCATCGAGCGGCGGCACTGCCTCCGTAGGTGCGCCCTTCACCAGTTTGCGCTTATAAAGAGTCGCCTCCAGGGTCATCTGTACGCTCAAATTCTGGCGATCCCCGGCCTCCTGCGCCGGAACCCGTGCGGTCAGGAGGGGCCGCCCGAACGGGCTTTTTTCCGCGTCGAGATGCGCGTCATGATTCATGGTCGCCCGCACCTCTCGCTGGGATGACAGCGTCGGCGGCATCGCGGCAAACAGCAGCCACTCCTGCGCCGCTATATTCGGCGCGTTAACCGCAAACGTATAGGTCGCCCGAATGTGCTGCGCCGGAGTTGTCTCCAGGTGAACGTCGGGAACCGTCGGTTTCACCTGCCCCTGTACACCGCTGTGCGCGAGGGCGAGCAGAACCACCATACCCGGACAGAGCCAGATTTTCCGTTTTATCGAGATCATCGTCACTTTCGTTAACCGGGTATTGCGAGCGGAGGCGCAGCGTGGCCTTCGAGCGCGACTTTGAACTGCTGATTGTAGAGGCCCGCGTAGATGCCATTCTGCTCCAGAAGCTCTTCGTGGCTGCCCATCTCCTGAATGACGCCCTTGCCCATGACCACGATCTTGTTCGCTTTGACGATGGTCGAGAGGCGGTGCGCGACGACGAAACTGGTGCGGCCCGCCATCAGCCGGTCGAGGGCGTCCTGAATCAGGCTCTCGGTCTCGGAGTCGAGGGAGGAGGTGGCCTCGTCCAGAATCAGGATGCGCGGATCGGAGAGAATGGCGCGGGCGATGGCGATGCGCTGTTTTTCGCCCCCGGAGAGTTTGACGCCCTGCTCTCCTATGCGCGTGTCATAGCCGCGTGGCAGCGCTTCGATGACGTGGGCGATGTTGGCGGCACGGGCGGCCTCCTCAACCATTTCGTCTGTGGCCTCCAGTTTGCCGTAGCGGATATTCTCGCGGATAGTGGTGTTGAACAGCACCGTCTCCTGAATCACGACGCCGACCTGCCGCCGCACGCTCTGGAGTTTCATGTCACGCAGATCGTGTCCATCTATGAGAATGCGGCCCGAAGTCACGTCGTAGTGGCGCTGAAGCAAGTTGACCATTGTCGTTTTCCCGGAGCCGGACTGCCCGACAAACGCGATCATCTGCCCGGCTTTCACCTCCAGATTAACTCCCTTGATGACCGGCTGCCCTGGCTCATACTCAAACCAGACATTCTCATACTGCACGTCTCCGCGCACGGTGGGGAGATTGAGCGAATTCGGTTTGTCGTTGACAATCGGTTTGGTGTCAAGCGTCTGAAAAATGCGGCCCAGCGCGGTATTGGTTCTGGCGATCTGATCGTTCAACTGGATCAGGCGCACCGTCGGCGCGTAGAGATAGCCGCCGATATAGCCGTAGAAGGCCATAAGCGAACCGGCCGTCAACTGTCCCTGCATCACGAGCCGCCCGCCATACCAGAGCAGCAGGCCCGTCCCGACACCGCTGCCGATAAACTCCGCAATCGTCCAGAGAGCGGTACTCAGCATGGTCATGCGGACATTGAGACCGAGCAGATTGCGTGTCTCCCCAACGAACTGCCGCACCTCGTAGCGCTCTTTGGCGTAGGATTTGACGATCTGCACCCCGGCCAGCTTTTCCTGAAGGTCGCCATAGATGACTTCGCGCTGCTCCCGCACCTCGTTGCTGGTGAATTTGATGCGCCCAATGAAGGTCAGGTAGTTGAGGACATAGATCGGATAGACCAGCAGCGCGACGAGGGCGAGATGCCAGTTGATGCCGAAAATAATAAACATCGCTCCGAGCAGAGTCACCGTGTCGCTGAGGACATTAACGAAGCCGCCGCCGATCAACTGGTCGAGCGAAGCGACATCGTTGGTGATATTCGACATTAGCTTGCCGGTCTGGCTCTTCTCAAAGAATCCAAGGGAGAGAGTCTGCATATGCGCATAGAGCTGACGGCGCATCTCATACTTGAATCTCTGGCCGAGCAGCGTGATGGCGTAGGTCAGCCAGTAGCCGATAAACGCGCTGCCGACCGCGATCCCCACGACAATGAGAAAGACCCCCGGCAGGTTGACGGGTCTATGCTGCTGAATATGGTCGGTAAGGTAGCGCAGGATCAGGGGGGGAGGCAGACTCAGCCCGGAGTTGATAAGGGTGAGGAGAGTGATCAGTATAATGAGACGCCAGTAACTGCGTATCTCGTGAAGAAAGCGCACGAAGTTTTGCATCGCGTTGGTTCCCGGGGCAAGTGCCGCGTCCGCACCGCAGGGCGAACAACAAAACCTCTGCGACCTCCTCACTGCGGGAACCCACAAAGGCGAAACTCTGCCGTTCTTCGGTTAGCAATGCGATTATAATACCCTAAAATTCGCTAAATCCCGCCACCCCCATCCTGTCGCAACATCGCCTCATCAAGGCAACAAAAAAAATTCTGAGCAACCTTGCATAGATGATTGAAATCACGATTATTGTGGTATAATAGCCTATCTGAACTATGGGAACGCTTGTTCTCAAGTTTTTCTTTCGCTACACTGTCGTAACATACCGCCGCGATGCCTGCGGCCCCTTGTAATCTGTTTCGATCCAGATACGCATAGAGTCAATGAGTTTTCTCGCTGACTTTTTTTATATGCGCTCGATGTTGCCCGATGGCGGGCATCCAGAGGACGAACTGAACGCTAGACGGGTTCTCAGGCTGAGTGGAAGCCGGTATACTTCCTCTCTTTCGGCGTCTTTTCACCGACCTGTTTTCCCTCTTCCTTCCGTTCTCTGCCACCAGTTCACCGTTATGGGGCTTCTTGGCCCTGTCGGTGACCGCTCGGTTCATTTCTTTTTTCGGGAGGATCATTCTATGTCACCACGCAAGCAGAGCGGGTTCACTCTCATTGAACTGCTCGTCGTCATCGCCATTATTGCCATACTGGCGGCCATTCTGTTCCCGGTCTTCGCCCAGGCTCGCGAAAAGGCACGCTCCACCTCCTGTCTTTCCAATGTGAAGCAGATGGGAACAGCTTTCACCATGTACCTGCAGGACTATGATGAGGTCGTTCTTCCTCGCTATCAGGCCTGCCCCAGCACCGGCCCTGCGGCCACCCCGGATGTTCCCACGCTCTGGACGAATACGCTCCAGCCCTACATCAAAAACAAGCAGATATACATCTGCCCCTCTGCGTCTGGCGCTGTCTATGGCGACACCTGGAATACCCGTAACGCGCTCTCCATCGGTTACAACCAGACGATCAGTGGCTGGTACTATACCACCAGCGCCTGCGGAGATATGATCCTGCCCCGCCTTGCCGGGATCGTCTCTCCTGCCAAGAACGTCATGTTCGCGGATTCTGTTCCGGGTCCGCTCGCCAGTGGCTATCGCGGCTACCTGTTCGGCAACACCGGGCTTAATGTCGCTTATAACTCGACGACTGCCGGCAGCCTCGGTTCTCGCCACCAAGACGGGACCAATCTCGGGTTCTTCGACGGTCATGCCAAATGGTACAAGTCCTCCACGCTGCTCGGCAATCCTGCGGGTGCCTTTCAGTGTGTGGACTACTCCTTCTATAGCGGCAACTGGTGGATGGATGTCAATGCGGCCCATCTGAAGTTTAACATCAGCGACACCTGCATTCCCGATCCGTAGGAGTCAGCCATGAAACAGAAAGTCAGTCCTGTCATGGTTGCCGTCATCGTCCTGGTACTGCTGGGTGTGATTGGCGCGGTTGGCTACTCCATCTTCAAGGGCAAGGGAGATAGTGGCGACAGCAATCAGACCATCGTGAAACTGCCCGCAGATACCGACAACCGGTTCAAAGCCCATCTGCCTCCCAACGTGGGAGGCGGCGGCGGCTAGCTGTTCCTCCCCGGCGGAAGCGGCCCTCGGAATTACTGCTCCGTTGGTCGCTCCCCATCTTTGCTACGCACTCCTCAACTTCATTTCGGGCCGGAGACAAAATCTCCGGCCCTCCTCACGTCTCCACTGTCCTAGTGAAGACCTCATCCCGCAACCCCCGTTCTCCCGGTCGCTCGCTTAGGCTTCCTGGTAGAAGGGGGCTATTACTCTTCTATCCGTCCCATTACTCACTCACCTTACGCAGGCGAACATACAATTTGCCTCGAACGAGGGAGTAGCGGCAAAGGGTTGACACCCCTCGCTACGCGGCTTCGCCGGATCGTCCTTCGGACGAAACCCAATGCGATAAGTTTGTTGAAGGCAACGAATTGACCTCACACCCTGGACGTTTCCGAAGGAAACTGGGCCGCAGGTCACATAGCGGGGACTTCAGTCCGTCGCGCTCCTGTGAGGAGCCAACTGTATGGTCGCCTGCGTAAGGTGAGTTACTCAGAACGCTTGGAGGATAGACTGGGGGTGGCCCTCACCCCAGGGCAGTGACCGAACGATCACGAATACGGGAGAAATGGTGAGGATCAAAGCCCACTCTCCCCCTAGGGGCGCTGCTTGTTGCGCCCCTAGGGGGAGAGGAATGGACAAGGATTAGAAGCGGGTGGCAGTGAGATCAAAGGAGATACGGTGGCTGAAGGTAGAGTAGGTCAGTTGGAGTTCGCGAGCGCCGATGCGGCGGCCCAGGGTGAATTCCAGGTCCTGAAAACTCGATTCGCCGAACCGCTCCAAGGTAGCGGAGGAGAGCAGTCGCCAGTGGTTATCGAGCCGGTAGGAAAGATCTGCGAGGACACCCGCATCCTGCACGTCCAGGTAGGTACTGCCGGAAACACGAAGCTGGAGACGTTTCTGCACCAGCATCGAATAGGTCGCGCTCAGACGATGTTTGCCATCTGAGACGAGGAAACCCGTTGGCTGTGTCAGATAGTCGTAGGTCAGGTTCACAGAGCCACCCCCTGCGAGCGTATGATCCAGCGACATCGTGGCCTGCGTCGTCGCGCCGGTATGGCCCTGATTCGACCACTGATGTCCGACAGTCAGGGAGTTGATGAGCGATGTCCGTCGATCCAGGTTCAGCGGGCGCGTAAAGGCCCGCATATTGACCCCTTCAGTCGTCTCGTCAAAGGAGCCGATGGTCGCATCGCGACTGAGCGTTTTGTTGGTTGCCAGTGTGGAACCAATAGTGAACTGAATAGCCTTCGCACCCAGCAGACGATGCGGTTGCGACTCGACATAGAAGTTGCTCTGGGTGTTCTGCGCTCCGTTCGTGAACGTCTCCCCGCCCGACAGGTTCGCGCCCCAGCGCACGGCCTTGAACTGCTGCGTAAAGTTGGCAGTGCTGAAGACGCTGTCGTGATGGGGGAATTCGAGGTAGAACGACCCCTGTGTTGCCGCGTTGAACTCCTGACTATGTGTCCAGCGGAAGCCCCAGTCGCTACGTGTCAGGCCCGTAAAGCCATAGGCTCCATCGAATCGCTGATGCCCCTGCCCATTGTACCCCTTCAGCAGATCGAGCGACCATCCTGGTGCGGTGGCATAGTAGCCTCGGCCAATCGGCTGCTGGTGCCGCAGGTAAGCAATGCCGGAGGAGTGGGGGGAAAGCTCAAAGTAGATCGGCAGATCGAGGCCAAAACCGCTTGTGCCGACGCTGATGAACTGATCGGAGAAAAGCTCCTGCGAACCGAGCGGCAGTTCGTAGTAGGGGAGCGTCAGAATTTTCACCTGATCCTGATAGAACTTGGGATTGCGGAACTGGAGGCGATCTCCGGGGAAATAGGTGATCCCCTTCGCCACGACCACCAGCTTTATCTGTAGGTCCGGGATGTTGATATAGGAGTAGGGAATCTGATTCTTCGTCGGTTCCAGGCGCAGATGTTCGCCGTTCACCGTGACCGTCGAGAGATTTCCATGCTCATCCTGCGCGATAGCGTAGCCCTGAGAGGTGGGAATGCTGTAGTAGAGGACGGTGGCATGAAGAACATCCTTGCCGCGTTTCAAAACAACGTTGCCATGCGCCCGGAGCGTCTGGTCGTCACAGTGAAGCTGAAGCCGGTCGGCGCTCACCTCGAAATTACGATAGACCAGACGTGCGCCGCCGTTCCTGCCATTGCCCTCGATAACACGGTCGGTCGCGCCATACGCGAGATAACTGGTAGCGGCGAACAGCATATAGTTGTTGCCCGCGAAGGTGGCCTCCGGGTCGTCGGTAAACAGCACTTCGAGCGTAGCGATAGACTGCCCTGCGACCGTGGCAGTGACGTTGGCTACTCCCGCTACAGGAGCGCTCGTCAGGTTGACCTGCGCGATACCGCCGACCGTTGTGGCCTGATTCTGCGAGAGAGTTCCGGCAGTCGTCTGGAACTGAACAACAACATTGTTCCCAACCGGACGGCCATTGGTGTCGTGTACTTCGGCCCGCAGCACGGTGGTATGCTTGCCGTCCGCCAGCAAAGTGGTGCGCGTTGCGGTCAGATTAATCGTGCCAAGCGCCCGGGCGCCGATTTCGCCGACGGTCATTGACAGGAGCGTCAGGACTGCCAACCACATCATTTTTCTGAAAGCCATCGCGTTGTTTCACTCCCTGCCGGCAGGGGACAGGCTGCCATGCGCTTGCGTCCCCACCTGCCAAAATTGCAAACCGCCTACTTCTTCTCGGTACTCTCCGTCATGGCTTTTTTCGGGGGAGCCAGCAGATCGTTCATCATTTTCTCAGTCAGGTCGCGGGCCAGGGCGGCGGCCAGATCGTATTCCGTCGCTTTAGCGGAAGGCTTGTCCGGACTGTCGCCATTGTTGCCGGTTCCACGCGGGGCAGGGCCGGTATAGTCGAGTATCTTCGCGCTCATTACGAGGCTGACCTTGTTCGTCGCCTTATCATACTGGTAGTCAATGATCGAGACAGCGATAGCCATTTCGTGTCCCAGCAGTTCCGTGAGCTTCTTCATGCGGCCGTCGGTTGCCGTCGGCTTATCCACGTCTTCTTTCGTCAGGGTACCTTCCGTCAGCCCACGCCGAATGATCGGGGAAGAGCCGAGGAAGTAGACCGTTCGATACTTGCCGGAGAGGTTAAGGCGGCTCTGCACGACATCGGTGATGACATCGGCGATCTGATCGCTGACTCCACCCTTCGTTTCGGGCGGGAATACGACAACCAGACGCGCAGGAGCCGCCATCATCGTCGTCTTCTTCTCAGTCATCTTGGGCGGCGTGGGGGTCATATTTTTTTTGGTCTTGCCCTTTTTGCCCTGAGTCATCGTTCCCGGTGTCGTTCCCTGAGCCTGCACAGGCGTACTAGGCAGGGAGGTCGCGGCAAGCACGACCACACAGGCCAGACCCTGCACAAGCCGGCGGACACCTGGAGAGACGGAGAGGGGGGAGGGATAGGAGGTAAAGTGGGTTTTCTGACGCATTGCGAGTCTCCCCGACGCTCGCCCTAGTCGGCAGAGTTCTGCGCCCTGCCAGGCGAGGCGGCGGCACTGGATAATAGAGTCACAGAGCAGGCCGGAAACCGGCCTGCTCTGCGAGGGTTCGTAGTTAGCGTGTGATGATGAACGGCTTGATCTGGCGGGCACGCTGCCCATCCGTTCCCAGAGCGTTCAGTTCCACGTTGTAGTTACCGGCAGAGATTTTGATACCCTTCTGATCGCGCATATCCCATACGGCATCTCCCGTTCCCGCCGCATTGCCTGCGGCGCGAGTCGGGGACAGCGTACGGATGGAGTGTCCTGCCCCATCGCGAATGATGACCTGCGTCTCCGCATCCTGTGAGATGGCGTAGTGGATGGAGACCGTCTGATTTCCGGCGGCACGAGTACCGGACTGAGCCACATTGAAGTTGGTAATCAGAACGCTGCCCGTTCGGTTGATCGGTTCTGCCACGATCTGGAGGCGACGGGTGCCTGTGCTGCCCGTATTCACGCTGTAGGAAGCGCTGCTCTTCAGGCTGCGACGGGTGTTGCTGTCCGTATCCACGAGCGACAGGCGGTAGTTGCGCGGCACACTGTTCGCGATATCGTTCCAGGTCAGAATGACATTGTCGTTCGCTTTGGGTGACTTGACGACGACATCCCAGGTCTTGGTCGTATTGCCGGGTGCTCGCAGGTCCTGCATCAGGCTGCTGGCTTTCCAGTCGCTATGAACAATGTTCAGTTCGACCGTGTTGCCCACAGAGGGCGGCTTGCCGTACTTGAAGTTGTCTTCGTTGTTTGTCGCCTTCGGCGCCACACCGATACTGGCGACATCCGTGCTGCTCGCATTGTGTGCGGTCAGTTGAAGTTTCCAGTTATCGGTTGCCCCTTTCGCCAGACGGTTGCCGATGCCGGCTCCCAGCAGCGCGGCGCGAGTGACCTGTCCGCCCGGAGTATCCACGCCGGGGAAGATAAACTGGAGATTGGGTTTCTTAACCAGCATCCAGTAACCTTCGTAGGGCATCATCACGAAGCCGAAGTTATCTTCCAGTTGATAGTGCCAATTCGCCGGGTTGGGATCACTGGTATCGTACTGGTAAATGGCCGGGAGAATCCACTGATGCAGGGAGTCGGCAGCGCTCTCCACATCTATCAGCTGCAGGCTGTCCGTATCGAAGACTCGCATCTCGGAGAACTTGAAGCCATAGACATAGGGATCGCCGATCTGATTCCAGCCCTGCGGATAGTTGACCTTCAGGGTCGCCGCCGTCGGAAGCACCTGATTATCGAGTGGCGGGTACTTGGCGCTGTCAATAGCGATGGAGACATCGGCATTGTTGTTGTCGGTGCGTCGAATCCAGTAGGACTGGCCAATCACGAAGTTGTTCACCGACTCATAGTGCGCGGTGATCGGATTGTAGCGCACGGTATCAATGACCGGCGGGTTGGTCGGCGTACTCAGAATGTCCGAAGGAATAGCGCTTCCGAACAGCAGCGGGAACGACATCATGGTAAAGAGACCCTGCGTCGTCGCGTTGCTTTTCAGCGTGATCGCCGAGGGAGCCGGGATTTCGATGGTCTTCTGTACGCTCTTGCCGTTACCGAGGTTCGGAGAGGCCGTGACCGTATAGCGCAGTGGGCCATTGATCTTCGCCGTCGGGTCGGGCCGGACGCTCCAGCTCGTGCTGCCTTCCATGCCTGCGCCAACGCTGGTGATCGTCTTAGTAGCGGATTCACCAGACGCGAGGACCAGACCTTTCGGCAGATCGAGGAACAGGTTGATCGGCCCGATTGCCAGTCCTCCCGACTGCGACAGGTCGGTCAGGTTCTGCACAAACGCGGAGATCGTGAAGGGATCGGGAGTGGCAGTTGCCGCCGACGTGACCCCGCCCGTATGGTTGGTGGTAAAGCTCAAAGCCGCCGGGCCGCTGACGCTGAGTGAGAGCGGCTGACCGAAGTTGTTCTCCGAGTCCGCATGACCTACATAGGTAATGCGCGGCAGATCCTGTCCAGGTGCAACCGCCTGCTCATCCCAGAAGACGACGACGGAGGCATCTGTGGACTGCGCGGAAACGTTGCTGTCGAGGACAATCTTCGGATCGGGCTTGAAGTTCCAGACCTGATCGAAGTTGCGTACTTTGGCACCGTTCAGCACGAGGAACGCATCGAGAATGCGAGTTCGGCCGTAGGCAAAACGCGAAGGCGTCGTCGGCTCGGTCTGAGAACTCGATGAGGCTTTCAAGGTGCCGCGAAGCGTGTGAATCTGCGCCGGTGAGGTGAGGGTAGACGGAGTGATCTGTACGCCAGTCTCCCACCGATCCGGCACCTGACCACCGGTCAGTAGCGTCTCATGGTGCAGGTAGGGCTGATTCGGCAGGCGAAGCGGGCCATCTATCTCCGCGCCAAATTTGATGGTCGGCTGTACGTTGATGTCCTGCACAAAGGCGAGGCCGACCGTATGCGTCTGACCGACACTGTTGTTGACGATATCGAACTGGAAGCGCACGGTGTCATGGACGAACGTAGCGACGAGATCAATTTCGACCTGCGGGTCATAGGTGGCATTGAAGCCGCCTCCGGCTGCATCCACTTTATGCGCGATAGTCTGCCATCGCGCTTCCAGATGATTGCCGACGACTCGCGGGGAGGTCAGCCAGATTCCTGTGCGCTGATCGCCAAAGATATAGTCTCCTCCGGTCGTTCCCGTTCCCGAGGTACCTGTTCCGGTCAGTCCTGCCAGGCCACCCGCACCTCCATCTATCCGTACAAACAGCCAGGATCCGTAGAAAACCCCGAAGAAGGGCGGATCGTCTTTGGGAACCAGCGGCGCGGGCCAGAGCAGAAGGTTGCCAAAACCGGCTCCGCCTGGATCCACCGGGCTGCCGGCTGCACTGATCAGACCAAAGGAACCGGCGACATTTTTGCCGAAGCCTAGTTCCAGACACAGATAGTTATTGCACAGACCTGCGAAACAGTCGTCCGGCACAGTGGCGCAGTCGTTGCCAGGAAACCCGCCGCCCTGGGCCTGCGCCTGGATGCCGGTAAAAGCCAGGGCCGCGCTCATTAGAGCAAGACAGCCGAAGCTTTTGACACGGCGTATGATTTCAGAATTCCACCCCATGAGGAAGTCCTCCCTGTGAACTTGGTTCTTTGTAGGTATGGCCGGGGGAGCCACCATACCGGAGCGTATGAGCCGTCTGTCCGGCTTGAAAGGCGCCTGAAATTGGCCTTCCTACCCGGACGGATCGGAATAACACGGCGGGGGAAGCCGAGGGGACTGCCTTTATCGCCTCTTATAATCTGACTGAGAAGTTCGACTCGGAACCGCTCTCCCATTCGCAAGTCAGCGCCACTCAGCTAGGAATGCAGGATAACTGGAGCCTGAAATACCCGACCGGGTATTTCAGGCTCTGCTTACTGCTATCGTCCCGTGATTGTCAGAGGACGTATCTCTCGTGTTACCGCACCGTCCGTGGTGATGGCTTTCAACTGAAGCAGATAGGTACCGGCCGGCACTACCGCTCCTTTGGCGTCGCGACCATTCCATGTCAGGTGATTGTCACCACTGCTGATGGCACGGGTGGCTCCAACCTGTGAGAGCGTCTGTCCATTGTAGCCCATGACCGCCACTTCCACGCGCACATCCTGCGAGACAGTATACCCGATTTCGTAGGCTCCTGCCGCCCGTCCACCCACCGTGCGCGGGGGGTTCACGAAGATGTTCGTCAGCACGGCGCGTCCACCCGAATTGGTGGGATGCGCGGTCAGAACGAAGGCGCGGGTTCCGGCCTCATGCCCGGAGTTGAACAGGTAGGATGCCTGATGACGCAGATCTACTTCCTGCCCTGTTGTCTTGTCCTGAAGGGTCAGGCGGTAGTTCTTCGGCAGGGTGCTGATATTGGGCCAGCGCAGCGTGATGTCCGTATTCGCCTGATCGGTCGTTACGACGACATCCCAGGTTTTCACACCACCCGCCTGCTGAAGGTACTGAGCGTAGACCGCCCCGTTGCCATCCTTATGGGTAATGCCCAGTGAAACGTAGGGAGAGGGCTGCGGCGGCTTGGGAACTAGCGAGTTGCTGCTTTCGACCGCAGAGCGTGTCACCCCGACGAAGTTGTAGCCGTCGTGCAGGTTTCTGCTGCTGGCTTCCAGTTGAACCGCCCAGTTGCCGTCTCCCGAAACCTTCGGCGCTCTTATCAGGGAAGCGGTTCCCGTCCTGGCCGCTGCGCTGCGTAGCGCTTTCGCACTCCGTCCGCTGAACCCGGACACAGGCACAGGAGTGGTAATCATTGTCAGAACCGTGTCTGTCCGCAGGCTGGCCGCATTCTGCGGAATCACGTACATCCACTGCGCTTCCCATGCCTGCATATTTCCAGCAGGCAGCCGCTCGAACTGGTACTGACCACCGACACGGCGATACAGGAAGGGTAGGATCAGTTTTTTATCCGCTGCCTGTTCGGCCGTCAGACGTGTTCCGCTCAGGTCCTGGAACTCCAGACCCTCGAATGGGATGGCAAACCGGTAGGGATTGCCCACCATATTCCAACCCTCATGCAGAGGAATGCGGAATGAACTGGTGTCGAAGGACTGTCCATTGGTAACGACCTGAATCGGGCCATTCGATTTCAAGAAGTAGCCGACACCCAGCGGAGTAGTATCTGCGGGCAGGGTCGAGTTATCCGGCGTAGGCTTGAAGTTTATGGGATGCAGGGAAGCATCCGGGTCGGTAGCACCGGCTCCGAACGCGGCATATCCGCCCTGGTTTACTGTCGTGCCATCTGCCGCTTTGACCGGGCCATTCAGCCAGCGGTAGAGAACCACACTCGTTCCCAGCAGATCCCCCACATCACGTGTCTTGCCGGCGGGCAAACCCGCATCCACTGAATCCTCGAAATACGGAATCGAGATCATATTCAGGTCCGTCTGCGAACTGGGCAGAGTATGCGGCTGAATCGAGAACGTGCGTATGTCTGTCGTCGAGGTATTGAAGACCGGGTTCGTCGCCGTCAGCACCACCCGGTGCATGAAGGGCGGCATATTCTTGAACTGAACACGGAATGCAATCACATACTGTGGGTTGCTGCCCGTCACATTGCCTGATTCGATATGTGCGGTGATGAAGCCATTGCTGTTATCGAACGTCATCGCGTCCGCAGTACCCGGATCAATGGTAATGCTCACATTATCTGGAGACACGTTCGTGATTCGGAAACGCAGTGTTGGTTTCAGGGTCTCGATGGGAGGCGGTGTCAGACCGGAGGGATCCGTGCTATTGTTGTTCGCATCCAGGCCCACCGGGTCTACAATCGTCGCGCTTACGGTCACCATGGCAAGCGATCCATAGGCATCGAGATAGCCATAGCCGAAGCTGGGATCCGGGACAGTGGTAAGTCCCGTCTTGTTGGCCCCCTTCAGCAGAGCATTCACTGCCTGCGCTTTGGTCACTCCCGGCACAGAACGCAGCAGCGTCACGACGCCGCAGGCATAGGGGCAGGCAAAGGAGGTTCCCGCTTCGAAGTCGTAGGCACTTGCATTGTCGGAAACACCCAGAACATCCCCACTCGTACCGCTTCCATCGCCGCCGGGGCCGACCAGATCAACACGTGGCTTGGTACCGTAGGGGTCTACGCCGATCAGGTTAAAGCTCGACAGTCCGCCGTTGCGGTCCCCTGCAATCGTATTGATGACGTGCGGGTAGCCGTTGGGAACGTTGGACATCTGCGCCGGGCCGCCCTGTTCCGCGCCTGCTCCCATACAGATTATCCCATCCGTATCGAGCATCTTGGTGGCGATGAATTCAGGATCGCTCGTAACGGTCGAGTCACGGGGAAATCCGTAACTCATGTTCACCGCCACGACCTTCAGCTTGTTCATGCCGATTTTATCTTGGTGAAGATAGTCATACGCAGCGAGGGTAGCGGACTCAGGGCCGTTGAGGGTCTTGAGGGCGATACAGTTGCCCTGCCATAGGACGCCCGCCATACCGATGCTATTATTCGTATTCGCCACCATAATACTGCTGGTATGAGAACCATGATTACCCGCAAGCAAGTTTCCATCGGGTGGAGTAACCTCGAAATTCATACTCCCTTTATCGTAGCGCCCCACCATATCCTCGTGGCCTGGCGAAAAGCCGTCGTCAATATCAGCGACATTGACGCCGATAGCGCCCTTCCAGAGCGTCCAGGCTTCCGGCAGGCGGATAATTCTCGGTCCCCACTGGTCGCCGTTGGTAAAGCGTGGGTCGTTCGGGTTCGTTTTGGGAGCCTGCTTCTTGACTGGGTAGTCGTTCGTTCCCACCCAGCGCACGTTCGGATCATTTTTCAATGCCGCAACCGCATTCAGGGTTTCGGGATCGGTCTTGCGGACGCCGGGCAGGGTCAGCAAATAGATATCGGTAAAGCCGACATACTGGACTGTATCCGCGCCTACTTTTGTTTTCAGCGCATCCAATCCGGCTGGCTGTGTGCCAGGCTGGACGACTACCAGAATATCCCCGCTCTTGAATTTAGCAAGTGGTGCCTGTGCAGATACAGACACGGCTCCCCCCATCCAGATACCGACCGAGGCGAGTAGTATCCGGGGCAGTTTCTTGTACTTGGGTCGTTTGTTCATTAGTTGACTCCTGATCCGGGGCGGCACGGAGTAAGTCCGCCATACGTCTTGTGTCTGCGCGGAGGGAGCGAGACCGGAAGAATGAATAGATATTAGGGATGCAGGAGCCACACGCAGGCGTATGGCTCCCAACTATCGGAATCGCCTCCGATTAGTTACGTTTGCGTCGTCCGCCGAGCAGGATGTCCTGCGGGCTTTGAACGGTGGTGTGCAGGGAGGCCGCACCACGCGATGACTGACCGGGGCGCAGCGGCAGCGCAGCACGGGTTCCAGCGGTGTAGACCGTATTGAGCAGCGCTGCTGTCCGGCTCGGGTTGCCTGGGGGGCAGGGAGGCAGTGGAGCCGGAACAAACGCAAACACCTGGCTGTAGACATAACGGAACGTCTGATCCGGGTCGGAGCTATTCATCGTAATAGAGTGAACCGGCCCGGGGGAATCGCCATCATGCCGTGCGCCTACGCGCCAGTAGAGCGTCGGCGGATTGACCGTCGTTGTCGAAGGAGTGCTGCACTGACTGGCCGCGACGAACGCCTTGAAGGTCGAGTCACGCATCAGTTCGGCTGCCTGAGTCAGGTCAATCGGGTTCTGGGTCGTCTGAGCCACTCCGTCCGCATTGGGCGCAGACGAGATGAGCTGCTGGCGGAAGATCAGGCTCGGGTTCGTAAAGGTACGATCCGGCGAGACTTCCACCTGGAACACGTCGGCTCCATTGCGGCTGGTGAACTGCGGGCTGAACTGGCGCACATTGACGGACGCCGTGTTGTTGGTCGGCGAGGTCAGCAGCACCGGGTTGATCGGAGTGGACTGGCCGGAGCGGGAAGGATCAGTCTCGATACACTCCGAACCGCCGCCACCATTGTTGTTGCCGCCGCCATTGTTGCCACCGCCGTTGTTGCCGCCGCCATTGTTGCCACCGCCGTTGTTGCCGCCGCCGTTGTTGCCACCGCCGCCGCCGTTACCGGTGCTGCCGCTCTGCGGGGTCTGCCGCAGAATGATGGCCGTCACGAGGTAGTGGTAGCTGGAGCCGGGCTTGAAGCCGGTATCAAGCGTCACGGCAATTGTCTGGGAACCGCAGCCACCGCCGCCGTTGTTACCGCCGCCGCCATTGTTGCCGCCACCGCCGGGAGGGTTGCCGTTGCCGTTGCCGACGAGAGGCTGAAGGCCGCTGGCATACGGGAAGAAGGGGGATCCATGATCGAAGAACTCATGGACTGTCGCCGTCTGCACACCGATGGGCGGTGCGCCGCCGGTGTTACCGCCACCATTATTACCGCCGCTGGTCGTCTGACCAAAGGGGAAGTCCGGTTCACGGTAGATCTTATATTGTTGTACGTTGCCCTGACCGAAGATGTTGTCGCTCCAGCGGACGCGAACTATCGGCGCGTTGTTCAGGACGCCGGGTTCCGCAGTGACGCCTGTGGTCGAGGTCTGCCCGCCACGCGAAGCGGAGGCGACGATTACGCCAAGACCAATGACTGCTAGAGTGCTGCCGATAGCCGTCAGGTTGAAGTTCGGACCATGACTGGTGTCACGAATGTCATTGATCGCGGCAATGGTATATGCGGGCTGATAGACGACGCGAGCGCCATCTTCGGGACGGATACCGCCAGGGTTGGAAATGATTTCCGCTTCGGAATCGGTTGGATAGGCACGCGCCACCTTTACCTCACCGACTTGAGTCTTGACGCCGTTCAGCCCTTCGCGCAGGATAACGACATTATCTCCGACGTGGACACTATCACGGATGCCCTTGTTGAGGATGACTGTGTTCGTTTCGATCCCGATAACGGTGGCAGAGGGCAATTGCCGTCCCAGCACCTGACGCACCAGCTCCTGCGCGGCGTCGGAGACGCCCTTGTTGATCAGTTCCTCGGCATCGCTGGTGTCGCCCGGGCGGGGCGTGACTGTCATGCGGGAGAAACCGCCATTGATAAAATGATCGGAAGCGACCTCGCGAATGTTCGCCAGCAGCGCGACCTGAACGGTCTTGTTTTTGGCGGCCCCTGCAGCGACCTGTCCCTCAACGATGGCTTCCGCATTCAGGTTCTTGGCAATGCGAAGCAGATCAGACTTGGTAAAGTTGGCGGGCTGGTTCGGGTTGCTCGGAACCTTCAAACCCAGGGCCTGCGCCTCTTTGAGAACGTCGGAACTCTGGATGACGGTGAACCGTCCCTGCCCGGAGTTGACCATCTCATTATAGATAGCGGCTGTTGCGGTGACGCCAAGCGTCGGGCTGGCTCCTGGTGATTTGTTGACAATGTCAGCGATAATCACCCGGGTGGCCTGCTGCGACTGCGCTCTGGCCGTGCGCCCCCCGATGAGGGCGGACGCGACCATCGCCGCGGTAACAACCCAGGCGGTGGCGCGGGTTATCGGACTCCTACGAATAGTTTTCACTCTCTTCGTCTGCTCCCTTCTGCGTACAGGCTCTTGCCGGTACGTATATGTCCCGCATCGCAGGATTATCGTTAAGATTCTCTGCGTTGAACACAATTCCCTGCTTCCTTTTCCCTTACCCCGGAGAAGCGGCGGAACTGTTCTCACAGTCCCGCCACTTCGGTTCAGGATCAGCGAGCGATCGTGACCGGAACGATCTGACGGACCGTATGGCCTTCGCTATCCTGAGCGCGGACTTCCACCGAGTAGGTGTCGCCCGGCACAGTATGGCCTGTATTGTCGCGCATATCCCACACGACTGCCGAAGCGCCTGCGGCTCGAGTGGTCGAGTCGACGCTGCGGATCAGACGACCGTTCTTCAGGATACCGACCTGAACGGTTGCGTCTGCGGTCGTGTTGTAGGAGATATTGACCGATCCGGGCAGGCCGCTGGCTCTGGAGGGATGCACATCGGCGATGACCGTTGTCAGTTCCAGTTTGCGCTTCTGCGCGGCCCGCGTCTCCAGTCGCAGATGTCGCACCACGCCGGTCGGAGTCGCCGCGATGGTGTAACTGCTGCGTCCACGCAGGTCTACGGTCGTCTTGTTGTCTACGTCCGTGAGGATCAGGTCTTTGCGGCGTGATACCTGCGCCAGGTTGGGCCAGTTCAGCGTCACCGGTTCGTTGGCGATGGTCGAGGTGACGGTGAAGTCCCATTTCTGCGTCAGGGAAGCCGCCGAGCGGACATCCGCGCTGTAGTTTCCGGCCTTGTCTGCCCACTCAGGATGACTGAATGCCAGCGTGACGTTCTTGTTAGAGACGACAGGCGGGGTTTCCAGCTTGAACCGGTCGTAGGTGTCGAGAGCGGCCCGTGTCTGTCCGACGGTAGCAGGCGCGGATTTGCGACTGCCAACGGAGGCGACAAGGCTGAGCGCCCAGCCATCGGTCTCACGGTTCCCGGCGAGCAGAACTCCCCGTGTATCGTGTACCGAGCGATCCTGCCGTGCGGACGGGCTGACGACCAGCGTAATGATCGCAGGCGTACCGCGCTGTCCCACACCCCGGTTGTCGAACGCGCGTATCCAGTAGCCGCGCCACGGGTCGAGCGTGTAGGCCACCTGATACAGACCGCTCTGGAATGTCCAGAGAGCCGCTCCCAGGGACGGGTTCTGACCGCTCTGCGCTGTCAGGACATCGGTGACCGTGCCGTCTGCCCCCACCACCCGAAGGTTAAGGAAGTTGACGGGATAGGGGAACGGCTCCCCGATCAGGTTCCAGCCCGGCTTGAGCGCGATGCGGAACGAACCATCCTGCGTATTGTAGCCCGCATGGGTCGGGTCGGGCGCGACGGTGTTCTGCGCGGGCGTTCCCTTGATCGTGATGGACAGCGTGGTAGCGCCGTTCGAGTCGGCCAGGAAGTAGCCACGTCCCAGATGGAACGTGTCTGCCGGAGGCGTCGGGTAGAACAGGTAGCTTGCCGTCTCCGTGATCCAGGTGATGAACGAGAACGCACCGCTGCTCAGGTCCGCCGCAGGCACCCCGAAGAGTGTGGCGACGTTGCTGTTGGCAAAGGGGCCGTACTCGTAGGGAGCCGAGACCAGAGAGAGTTTCGGCGTACCGTCAGTATAGACGCCACTATCGAATGTGTTCAGCGGGTCAATGATGAAGTTGACGTTCCGCGTTATTTGACCTGTATTGATGAGTACCGTCTGAGTGGGCGTCGGGTCCGGCAGGTAGCCGTCCTTCCGCGCTCCGACGATGACGCTTCCGCCAGCAGGCACATTGTCGATTTGATAGTTGAACGTGTAGCTTCCACTGCCGCCACCGGGAAGGGTGATGGTCGTGGTCTGGGTGGCTCCGGTAGTCGTCGTTCCGAGGACATTGCCCGCCGCATCCACGACCGCGACGGTGGCTCCGGCAATCGGAACGCCCGTTGTGGTATGGACGAGACCGGACAGACTGCCCGGCGGAATGGGTACGAGCGCGAAGTTACCCGTGATCGGATCGTTGGTGAAATCCACCACCGTGTTCTTCTTGCTGACCACGTTCGCGGTCTTCGGCCCGGCGGTTGCGAAGCCGGGGGCGGAGGCCGTCACTTTATAGGTGCCGGGGTCTACGCTTGGTATCGAGTAGGTGCCATCGTTGGCAGTAACAGCCGTATAGACTTTCATCCCGACGACTGCGGTGGCCGTAATGGTCGCGCCGCCAACCAGCGAACTCGGATCGGTTCCGGGTTTGTCGCTGCGGCGCACGGTTCCACTGATGGAGCCGGGAGCCTGGGTCAGCGCGAAGTTGATGTTGGCAGCCGTTCCGCTGGGTGGAACCACGACCGCCGGGTAACTCGCCGGGACGCTTGACCCGTATCCGAGGGTATCGAGGTTACCGGTGGGCGCGAGCGGCGTGGTGACGTTGTAGGTTCCTGCGGGAACATTGATGATGGTGTAGGTGCCGTCCGCCTGCGAGACCGCCGTGAAGATGGTACCGGAGAGAACGTCCTGCGCCTGCACGATGATCCCCGCGACCGGCCCACCGCTGGTCTGGAGCGTAATCGTGCCGGAGATATTACCGGGCTGCGCTTCCGTCAGGAAGATATCTACACGGCTCTGGTAGCCGCCGTGGAAGACGTTGCCGTTGGCGTGCTGGGTGATGAACCCGGCCTTGATGGCGTCAATGGTATAGCCACCGGTGGTCTCCAGTCCGGAGAGGGTGAAGGTTCCATCCGACTGAGTCAGCGCTGTCGCCACGACCTTTCCGGTATGGTTGGAGGTCGCCCGAACGAAGACGCCCTTGACCGGCTGAGTGACACCGCTGCCACCGTTGATGGAGCGGATGCTGCCCACAATGCGTCCCGTCCGCAGGTAGTCCCCGACGTTATGCATCATCTCCGCACGGCGGTTCTTCAGTTCGATGGACGGCGGCGCGAAGTACTCCGGGTTGATGGATTCCCAGCCGACCGTACCGAAGACCACTTTGGAGATGATCGGTGCGGCGGACGAGTCCGTGACCCAGACAATGGCGGGCGACATATCCACCATCCAGGTCGCGTCGAAGTCCGACACGTCTGCTTTGGTGGGAGCCGTGAACATGATCTTGTCCACAGAGCCATTGCTGAGGGCCATGTAGCTGCGAACGGTTCCGTTGTCCGAGCCAACGAAGATATTGGCCGTTGAGGGCGGATCATTCGGGATGGTCGGGCCGGGGTACGCATGAAGCGCGTCGTACCAGGTCTCTGCAACAATGGGCTGAGCGCCACGCCCCGGAGGGTTATGCGGAACCAGGGTGTTGCTGCCGGGACCACCGGGAATGTTGTCGGCGAGGAAGCTGACTTTGAAGGTGTTGTTCAGGAAGGCATTGGTGTTGCCCGCCTGCCCCAGAGAGAGCGCCCAGGCGATGTCCTGACCGTTCAGGAAGAGCCGCCCACCAGTCTTGACATAGTTGGCGAGACGCACCTGCGTATCGTTGTCCACAATCGTGCCGGGTCCGACGAACAGATCTCCTGAGAAGGGGCTGTGCCAGATGACACAGCGTTCGGCCACGAAGACCGAGCGCGGCCCCGTACCACCGGCGAGAACGTCGGCGGGCTGGATTTCGATATGGCCCTTATAGGCATTGAGGACGGAATCGGGAACCGGGCCACGGCACAGGATACGCCACTGATCGTAGCGGCCCGTGACCGGGTTACCGGTCGCGCCCGGTGTGTCCTGCGTCAGAGCGTCGGAGTAGGCGTTGAAGCCGAGCGGCGTCAGGAAGTTGATGAGCGGGAAGACGGTGACTCCCTGCACGACCGTTGTCGGCACGATGGAGGAGTCGAACTCCGTCATCCAGCTTTCGGTCGGCCATCCGGCGTAGTCTTTGCTGAGGCTGAAGAAGCTGCCGGAGAAGGTGGTTCCGACGCCGAAGTGCGTCTGAAAGAACCGCTGTCCGCAGTCGTAGTCGTTGACGTAGAGAATACCGCCTTTACCCTGGAAGGGCTGGCTGGTGAAACCCCAGACGTTGTCGTAGATTTTCCAGTTGCTGGCCGACTGTGAGGCGAAGGGATCAATGGCGTTGTCGCGCACAATGACATCGAGGATCCAGTCGCTCGGGAAGGCCGAGGGAGTTGTCCAGGCGTTGGTATAGAGACCGTCGCCTGCCTTCTCGCCTTCCGGCTCGTGACCGCCCAGCGAAATCGGGCCGTCGTCCCAGAGGCGCATCCAGAAGCTGCCGCTGTTGGAGTAGTCCTGACCGAAGGCCGTTCCCTCTTCCACGTAGTCGGGCTTGTTGTTGATGCCACTGAACGCTTCCAGGTCATCAATACCGGCCAGATACTGATTGAAGCTCGGCCATCCGGCGGGCAGTCCGCCCAACCGCTGAGAATAGAACGGCGACATCCCGGCTTTGATACCCGGATTCGTCGAGGTAGGGTCGGTGACGGGGCGGAACGAGCCGGACGGGTTGTTGTCGTAGGGCTTGATCGCCTGCGCCTCTACTTCGTAGGGCGCGTTGATGACGGTCGTCGTCGCATCCAGTACACCGGGGCCGGGGGCGAAGATCTTATGCTCACGGGAGTCCGCGCTCTTCTGGGCGCTTTCCGGACTCTTGATCTGAATGAAGACCGACTCGATGCCGGACTCATAGTCCACCGCACGAACGCGGAAGCGGAGTTTCTCGCCCGCCGAGACTTCGCGAACGGAGACATCGGGAGCGGAGTCGCGAGCGACATGAACGATCTCGTTGTCCGGGATGCTGTATTTCAGCAGCGCGGGCGCGTTTATGTCGAAGATCGTCGAGGCCCAGAGGTTGAGTTCGGTACCGGGCGCACCGGCGCTGAAGCCCCGGTCGCTCTGATAGACGATCCGGTAGCTGTTGATGTACTGGGGCCAGGTCGGACAGTCTTCATTCGACACGAAGTTCGGGTCGAAGCGTGAAGCGGGATCATTGGGGTCAATCGCCTGGTCGGGCGTACTGGTGCGGAGTTTGATCGCCGGATTTCCGACGGCCTCCGGGGTGATGACCGTGTAGGTGCCGCGATTGGTGGGATCGAGCATGACGCTGGCGTGCATAAAGTAGATGTCGAAGGTGTTCTTGACATCGTTCGCAATGCCGTCGCCATTGTCATCGGCCCGGTTACTGGCGAAAGCCAGAAGATTCTGGGAGACGCCGGTATCGTTGCCGAAGGGATCGGTTTCGTCCGGGATATTGGCGTTCGGGTCCGGGCGCAGGGTGCTCCAGGCCGCGTTCTTGTTGCTGCTGATCGCGCCGCCAACAATCGAGGAAGAGTTAGTGACCCGGTTGGGGTCCAGCGAAACCTGTGTCGGGGTGATGACCCAGATGTCGGTCTGGTTGATGTTGGCATTCAGACTGGTCGCCGAGGCGGGGCCAGCGTTATTGAAGGCGTTGGCATTCGAGGTGAAGGCGATGACGCGGCTATCGGGCGACCAGGCCGGAGCCGTGTCGCTGCTGATGCCGTTGGTCAACTGTGCGATGATGCCGGTCTGCACATTGACTTTGAAGATATGGTAGGGCTGGGCCGCGCCGAGCTGACCGGCAAAGACGATTTCGCCCTGACCGGGAGACCAACTGGGATGACGGACATCCGAGAATGTAAAGCCGGACGGGTTGTTCTTCGTCAGACCAAGCGGGTTGCTCTGGCCGGGGCCTTTGCTTATGTCATAGACAAACAGATTGAAGCCGGAAGTGACCGGGGTATCCAGGCCGGTGGTGAAACTGATGTTTCCTCCGCCGACGTAGGCGACACGGGTTCCGTCCACTCCGATGTTCGGCTCGAGCTGATTGAAGCCAGCGGCGAGGAGCTGTACCAGCCCGGAGCCATCCGGAAACATTCGGTAGAGGTTGAATGTCTTGGTGGCGTTCTCAGTCGGATCCGTGTCGCTGACGCGATCACTGTCGAAGTAGACGTATTTCTCGTCCGGGCTGAAGTTCGGATGTTCGTCCTGCGACGGCGCAGGGACGCTGGAAAACTGCTGCGTTGGGTCCTTCTTGGTTATCAGGACAGTCTGGCGCAGGATCGCGTTGTCTCCGGGAGCGCGCGTGACCTTGCCCGAATTCAGGAGGCGTTGAGGAAGTTTACGGCGCAGCATCCACGAGGGGATGACGTCGTTTTTGCCACCGGCGTAGAAGTGTTTACCGGTGGTGTTGATCGGCGCTGCGAGCGGCACTCCGTTAGGCAGTCCGTTGACGGTTCCGGTGGCGTTGCGGGCCTGAGCCAGCACGCCGTTCGGGGTTACCGACGACAGAAGGGCGGAGAGGAGCGCGAGCAGGACGATAGTGTTTGGTTTGGCTCTGTTCAAGGCGAGTCCTACCTCCTAGTGATACGCATCAATGACGCTGGCACGCTCAAGGGGGAAAGCCTGCACTGCCGATGGTGGGGGGGATTACCGGCATGAGATATAAGAACGTTCCATAGTGCCTGGAAAACGCCACCTTCCCTGTCGCCCCTCTGGGGGATGTGGGCCGTCAGGGAGCGGCGAACTACAGCTTGTTTCGAGAAGGACGGCTGGTCTGCCAGTGTCGTTGTTTCCACAAGTTCCTGTTCAGTCGAGCGAACACAGGTTCACTCAGGTGTCCAGTGTCGGCCCTTGCAGGACGACAGTGTAGTTCACGGGGGGTGGATCAGCGACGAATAGAAGGCGTTTTGGGTCTGACCCCTGTCAGGTTCGGATTATAGCACATTGCCGAATACAACGCAAGCATTTTTTTCAGAAATCGCTGCGTACGTTGAATCCGCACCGAAACAGACGGGGTTTCCTGTGCATTCCACACATTCTGACGTGCCGAAGACGGGCATTAGGTCGGAACGGCCCGCACTATTTTCTGCCGGGAACCGTCTGCGTGTTTGTCAGTTCCTGCCACAGTTTCTGCACGGCGACGGTCAATTCCTGCATAGTTCCGTCATTGACGATAATTTTATCCGCACGGGCGATTTTGTCGGCCAGAGGCCACTGCGCGACAAGACGGCGACGGGCTTCGGTCGCATCCAGTCCATTGCGCTCGCGCAGACGGCGCAACTGCACCTCTTCGGAGGCCGCGACGACGACGACGGCATCGAACCAGGTCTGGAGGCCGCCCTCATAGAGCAGGGGAATCTCGACCGCGATAATCGTGTCCGGGGGGAAATCGGGCTGCACGGCTTCGATCTGCGCCAGAAGGAGGCTGCGAATGAGGGGATGGAGAATCGCTTCGAGACGGATGCGGGCCGTGCTGTCGGCGAAGACGGCGCGGCCCAGACGGGCGCGGTCCAACTGCCCATTCGGGGTCCGCATTTCGGGGCCGAACTGTGCGGTGATCTGACGCAGGGCCACGCCGCCGGGAACCAGAACGGCACGAGCGGCCTCATCCGCGCTGAAGGTGACGGCTCCCTGTGTGGCCAGCAGCCGAGTCACCTCGCTCTTCCCGGTGGCGATGCCGCCAGTGATGCCGATGAGAAGCATATCGCAGTTTCCAGAGACGACCTACGCAAAAAAGGAGACGGCGGCTTGCGCCGGTCGTCTCCTCTCTCAGTAAGCGTCTCTCTTCTAAGCCTCGGTAGGCTCTTCGGGAGTGTGGTCGCCAGTCTCCGGGGTCTCTGTGGTTTCGACGGTCTCCTCGGTCTCTTCGATCTCCTCGATGTCGCCGATGTCCTCGAATCCCTCTTCCTCTTCTACATTGTCGCGCCGATGCTTCTTGCGCTCGTTGCGCTTGGCCGCCGCGAAGGCTTCCCCGACCTGGTTGAAGCGCATATCCTGCCCGCCGCCCATAAAGCGGTTGTAGTCTTCGCGCTCGTCGCCTCGGTCGTTTCCGCCGCGTCCCCGTTTGTTCTCCCGCTCTCGTCCACCCGCCGCAGGAGCCTGTCCTGCCGGGGCGTTCGCGCCCGCAGGCTCACGGGGCTGCTGGGGCGCTTCCCGCTCTTCCGGCGGCTGAAGCGCCCGCAGGGAGAGGGTCATTTTGCGCTCTTCCGAGCGCAGCGAGATGAGTTTGACGGTGACCTCGTCATTGGCATTCAGCGGGGGAACGCCCTTACCGGGCCGGCTGCGGGGCAGTTCCGACTGCGGAATGATGCCTTCCACGCCATCCACCTGCACAAAGGCCCCGAAAGGCACGATGCGCGTGATGGTTCCGACGATGGTATCGCCTTCCTTGTACTTGTTGCTGATGTCTACCCAGGGATCGGGAAGTATCTGCCGCAGGCCCAGGGAGACGCGATTGTTCTCCAGGTCCATCTTCAGGACGAGGACATCGAGTTCCTGCCCTTCGCGCAGAATCTCTTTCGGATCGTTGATGCGCGTCCAGGACATTTCAGAGATATGGAGCAGGCCATCAATGCCGCCCAGATCTATGAAGGCCCCGTAGTTGGTCAGACGGCGAACGGTGCCGCGTCGAATCTGATTGGGTTCCAGCGAGAGTTTCGTCTCCTGGCTGCGGCTCTCGCGCTCTTCCACGACGGCCAGTTTGTTGGACAGCACGACCTTGCGGCGTTCTTTGTCCACTTCGATGACCTTGAGCGGAATAGACTGTCCGACGTACTTGTCGAGATTGGTCTTGAGGCTGCCGTTGCCGACATGGGAGGCCGGAACGAACCCGCGAATGCCGAGGTCTACGACCAGTCCGCCTTTGACACGCTCTTGCACCATCGCGGTGATAGTTTCGCCAGACTCTTTGGCGGCCTGCACCTTGACCCAGGCCTGCTCGAAATCGGCCCGCTTTTTGGAAAGGATGGGGATGCCGTCTTGATTTTCCGGTTCCAGCACGTAGACACGTATCTTGTCACCGACCTGCACGATACTTTCCGGGTTGATATTGGCCCCGGCGTCGCGTGAGAGTTCGTTGAGTCGGATGATGCCTTCGGACTTCGCGCCCACATCTACCAGCACTCCTTCGCGATCAACGCGCATCACCATTCCGTCTACAACGGTATCCCGCTGCAGCTGCTGAAGCTGACCAAAAGCGGCCATACTGTACCGCTCATCGTCCTCTTCCGGGGTGGCGACTTCTTCCGCGACAGACGGCGCGGGCGTTTCGTTCGCAGGTGCGGCGGGTGGCGCCGGAGCCGGTTCTTCGGTTGTCTCGGGCGCGGCGGTTACCGTTTCGCCGGAATGGCCGAGGTGACCATCCTCATTCGGCGACGCGGATGCCGTCTCCGTCACTTCCAGAACCATCTCGTCAGACATAATTACGATCCACTCCTCTCAGCGCGGCACAGGCGCCGGTCTCCTTGCCGGTCGGCGTCCGCGGCGGGTTGACAATAGTGGGCAGGGAAAACCCGGCCCGAATGATAGGCATGCAGGGAAACGATGGCGATACCGATGAAGACAATTCAACGTACTCCGATGGAATCCTTCTTTTGAGGGACGGAAATCCTTCTTTTCGAGGAAATCGAGGTGGAAAAACCGTTTCGCTCTGCTGTGTAGAGGCGGCGCCCCACGAATGCCCCTGCTATTATAGCACGATTCCAGGGCATTGAGACTCGAATCCGCCGGATTCAGGGCAGAATGTTCTTCGTATCTCTAAAAAAGCGGGGCTGTACGCTCCCACTTTTTGTTCGCTTCTTCGCTCTAAGGGCTATTCCGCCGCTTTTACCGTCACGATCCCGCTCTGTTCCACGGGAGCGGAAACGGTGGCAGGCGGACGAGCAGAAGGATGATTGGGCAGTTTCAGCCAGTAGCGACGGACGATGATGCGGACCAGAGAAGCGACGGGTGCGGCGAAGAACATCCCGAGCAGGGCGCCCAACTGCCCCCCGATCACAATGCCGCCCGCCTCGCCCCCGACCAGCAGCACCAGGATAATAAGGATCGGATGCAGTTCCATACGGTCACCGATGAGCATCGGCATAATGAATTTGCTCTCTATCAGATGCAGCAGTGTGAAGAAGCCCAGCACGGCGAGCGCGGTAGTCGTTCCCTTCGTGACCCACGTCAGAAGAATAATCGGAATCCCGCCGAGGATGGGGCCGATAATCGGAATAGCGCGAGTGATCCCGGCGAGGACGCCCATCGTAACGGGGTATTTGACGCCCAGCGCGGCCAGGCCAAGCCACACAACAACGCCCGCCAGCAGACAGAGGATGAACTGCCCGTAGACAAAATCACGCATGATTCGGTTGAACTGCCGCAGCAGACGCAGGGTATCCGGCAGATAGCGGCGCGGCACGAGCGCGACGAACTCATGCTTGAGCGTGCGCCCGTCAATCAAAAAATAGAACGCCAGCACTGGCAGCAGCACGATCTCGACAACGCTCTTGAGGCTCTCGGCCACCCGGCGCAGCACTTCCTGGCCCGGCTCGACCATGCGTTCGCCGAGGCTGCTCTTCTGGATTTTGCCCAGCAGTTTGTCCGACTTCATGCTTTCCGGGGCGGAGAGATCGTAGCGGCGCAACGCGTCCTCGGTCAGGGTCTGAAGTTGGGTCTTGCCAGTCCGCACATCTTTCGACATGACGCTCTTGAACTCTTCGACGAAGGGCGCGATGACCAGTTTGGTCCCCTGCCAGACGATAAAGACCGTCAGCACGAAGACATAGAGCGTGGCATAGGTGCGGAGGGTATGTTTTTTGGGAGGCTTGACGGGGGAAGCGGGCTGCCGGGTGAGGGCAGCCCGTATGCCGAAAACGGCTCCGGCGAAGGCTGTATGAATTCGCACGAAGAGCGGCTGGCGCACCAGCGCCTCTACCAGAGGATCGAGGACATAGGCGATGATCGCCGCGACCAGCAGGGTAGTGAAGATATTGCGGAGGCGATAGCAGGCATACAGCAGGAGACCCACCAGCGCCAGTCGCCACAGCAGCCGCCATACCCCGTTCAAAAGGCCGTCCGAGCGATTTATCCAACCCGCCATGCGCGTTTGTCCTTACCGCTCTGACTACATTCGCCGTCGGCGCACCGGCTGGCGGCGCACCGAACCGGGCTTGCCATCGGAGGTCTGCGCCGAATCGCCTGTATCCTCTTTGAAGGCCGTGGCCGCCGAGGGGGTGCGGGGCGTGGGCGTCACGAGCGGGCGGTCTCCCGGCAGAGTAGCAGTGGGGCGGGGCGTGAGGCCGCTCTTCGGGCCGGTCAGCGAGCCCGCTGTGGTCATCACGCCGCTGCCGTCCTTCTCCTTCCACAGCACCAACAGCACACTGGCGTTGAAGATGGAGGAGTAGGTTCCACTGATAATTCCGATCAGCAGCGCCCCGACGAACTGATGGATGATTGCGCCGCCGAAGAAGAAGAGCGCGAGCAGAGTCAGGACGACCGTAAAGGAGGTATTGAGCGACCGGGCGATGGTCTGATCTATGCTGCGATCTGCCAGAGCGCTGAAATTCTCACCTTTGAGCCGATGTTCCAGATTTTCGCGCATCCGGTCGAAGATGATAATCGTGTCGTGGACGGAAAAACCGATAACCGTTAGCATGGCCGTGACGAACAGGCTGTCAACCTGCCACTTGAAAATGTAGCCGAGAATGGCAAACGACCCCCACACAACGAGGACATCGTGCAGCAGTGCGGCAACCGCGCACAGGCCGTACTTCAGCCCTTCCTTGAAGCCTCCGCTATTGAAGCGGAACGCCAGATAGAGAACGATCAGCAGCGAGGCGACCAGAACCGCCTTGATAGCATCCTGCGTCAGTTCCTGACTGATGGTTCCGCTGACATCGGAGTAGGCGACATCCGGCGCACCTCGGCCCTGCGCCAGCGGCCCCACCTTCTCAATGAGCTTTGCAATGACGTTCGCTCGCTCTTCCGGGGTGAGCCGAATGGTGGTGACGAAGGCAGGCTTGGAGTTGAGATCGTCGCTGACGACCACGCGGCTGTCTTTGTAGCGCGGGTCTATGCTGACGAGCGCCTGCTGAATCTGGTCAGAAGTGTGACGTGTGGCATAGGGCAGGTTGAGTTCGGTGCCGCCCTGGAAGTCAATGCTCTTCTTGATGCCACCCATTCCCCAGAAGATCAGCCCCGGAATAATGATGATACCGGAGATGCCCAGCCAGAACATCTTGCGGCTCATGACGCGCATCTTCGGATTCCACTGGTTGCTGAGGCCGTAGGCGGCGGGATTTTGCGCGAAACCGAGGCTGACCAGCGTGAACAGGAAGGTGCGTGTGACGGTGATTGCCGTGAACATACTGACCGCAACGCCGAGGCCGAGTGTGAGGGCAAAGCCTTTGATGGGGCCGGTTCCGAAGTAGTAGAGAACGGAACAGGTGATGAGCGTACAGACGTTGGAGTCGAAGATGGCGGTAAAGGCGCGTTTGAATCCGGCGTCAATGGCGACCCGCAGGCTCTTACCGCTCCGCAGTTCCTCTTTCACGCGCTCAAAGATCAGAATATTGGCGTCTACGGCCATACCGATGGAGAGGATGAAGCCTGCGATCCCCGGCAGGGTGAGCGTGACGGGCCAGAGTTTAAACAGTGCGATGGAGAAGAGGGTATAGAGAACCAGCGCGACATCGGCGAGCGCTCCGGGCAGTCGGTAGTAGACGAGCATGAACAGCAGTACAAGCCCCAGTCCGACGGCTCCGGCCACGGTAGTCGCCTTGACCGCTTCGGCTCCGAGGGTGGCTTCGAGTTTGCGGGTCTCCAGCACTTCGAGCGGCACAGGCAGCGCACCGGCGTTCAACTGTTCGGAGAGCGCCTTCGCGCTTTCAAGCGTGAATTTGCCTTCAATGATGCCTTTGCCGGGAATCACACCGTTGATCGAGGGTGCGGTCAGCAAGTCGCCATCGAGAAAGACCGCGAGAAAGTCGCCGAGATGAGAGGGAACGCGGGTGAACTCTTCAAAAACGCGCCCGCCGTCAGAGTTGAATTCAAACTGAATAACGGGGTTACCGGTTCCCTGAATAATGGCCTCGCTGTTCGGCAGGAGGTCTTTGCCGCTGACCAGGGGATCTTTCGAGAAGACCTGCGCGTCCAGCATCTCTTTCGAGATCGGCTGGCCGGTGGCAGCGTCCACAAGGATATCTTTTTCGCCTTTGGTCACGGGGTCGGTGATTGTCTTCACGCTCCAGATGCTGGGGTGCGTGCCGTTCTTGTTGCCAAGCTGAGGCAGCCAATAGAACTGGAGATTGGCGGTAGATTGAAACCGCTTGATAGCATCTTTTTCATCCTTCAGCCCCGGCAATTCGACGATGATCTGGTCGGGCTGTTTGGTAATCAGCAACGGTTCGGCGACTCCCGTAGAGTTGACACGCCTGTCCAGGATATTGCGGATGGTTTCCAGCTTTTCGGGCGTCCACTTACCGCCTTTATACTGCTCAGTTTTGGCACGCAGGATGACGCGGACGCCGCCTTTGATGTCGAGTTTGGCACGCAGGATGACGCGGACGCCGCCTTTGATGTCGAGACCGAACTTTGGCGAGGTATCCAGGCCGAAGACGTTGTTGCGAAATGTGATAGCGGCGGCGCAAACGGTCAAGACCAGGATGACGGCCAGCAATATCCTATTCTGATTACCAGTCAAAACAGACCTCCCAGGAGAACGACACGGGCGTTATTTATTAAGGATTGCGGGGTTGTGAGTCGGGTATTCCTCGGAACCGAAAAACTCGGGGACGGGGCAGCGGGTCGGCAGACAGGCTGAAGGCGCGGAACCCCCGTTGGCTCCGCGCAGGACGACTCCCTCTATTATATGGCCCGTTAGCCCTCATTGTCAAGCCGAAGGCAGACGGCCCTCTCGCTTACATCTCGTCAGGCTACGGCGAAGTCGGTGTCGCGGCGGCGTTCCGGCGAGTAAAACGCCAGCACAATGTGATCGTGCGGCACTCCGGCGGCAAGCAGTTCGACGGCGATGCCTTCCTTCGTGCCGTCATGCTGTATCCATATCTTGCCGTCGCGAATATCCACATGGATAAGGCAGCTATGGATGCGCCGTGTTCCGTTCCATCCATTATAAAGAACCTGGTAATGCCCTGTCGCGTCGTTGAAGTCCGTCTCGACTTCCACATCACCGTAGGCAGGTTTGTACGCAGAGTATTCCGTCATATAACGCTTGATGAGGTCACGATACTCTTCTATTCTATCCACTGTTTTATCACCTCCGTAGCCGGGATGAACACAATCAACTTCAGCCTAACGGCGGGTATCATCTCACGTCCCACCGCCTCCGTAAACAGGCTGTTATACGCCTCCTCCGGTAGAGCGACATAACAGACGCGTGCGGGGTCTTCCCGCGTAAGCAGATACCGGTAGAGAGTGAACTGGCCGAGCGCACGTTCCAGATCCGTCACTTCAGAAAGGCCGAGAAACGTTTTTATCTCGACAGCGATTTTTCTCCCCTCTTTTTCTGCTCCCAGTTGGGCTTCAGCGCCCAGGTCAATGAAGACATCCCGAGTGCCAAATGGCAAAACGAATGGGTCATGCGTTATCGTCCAACCGTCTTTAATCAACGCGTTGCGTACTATGTGGTGATAGCGATCTCGTTGTGGCATCGGATTTACCTGACCATGAAGTTAGGTTCATTTTAACGAAGCCAGCGGCATAAAGTCAAGTTTTGCGGCGGAAACGGTGGGGGAAACTCTGGCTTGCCATATTGACTCCTGCTGCTTCCGATGCTATAATTTCGGGGTTCAGGCGAGAACGATTGCGGGGTAAGAGGCCACTATGGAAAAGCGCAGACTGGGGCGGACGGGACTGGAAGTGACGGTGCTGGGCTTTGGCGGCGCGGAGGTCGGCTTTCAGAAAGCCAATCAGGCCGTCGTGACGCAGCTTCTGAACCGCGCTCTGGATGCGGGGCTGAATCTGATTGACACCGCGGAGTGCTATGGCGCGAGCGAGGAGCTGATCGGCAATGCGGTCGCGGCTCGCCGGGACAATTTTTATTTGTTTTCCAAGTGCGGCCATGCGTCGGGGATAGACCTGCCGGACTGGGACCCGCAGCTTCTGGAGCAGAGCATCGAGCGCAGTCTGCGCCGCCTCCAGACCGACCGTATTGACCTGATGCAACTGCACACCTGCTCCGAGGAGAAACTGCGGCAGGGCGACGTGATCGCCGTGCTGCAAAAGGCGCGGGACGCCGGGAAGATTCGCTTCCTGGGCTACAGCGGCGACAGCAAAGCCGCGCTCTATGCCGTCCAGTGCGGCGCGTTCGACACGCTCCAGACCTCCGTAAGTATCGCCGATCAGGAGTGCCTCGGCCTCACTTTGCCGGAAGCCGTCAAGCACAATGTCGGCGTCATCGCCAAGCGGCCTATCGCCAATGCGGTCTGGCGCACAGGCAGCAAGCCCGACAACGGCTATGTCCACACCTATTGGGATCGCCTGCAAGCCCTGGACTACGACTTTTTGAAGAATGACGACCTGAACGAGTCCATCGCCACCGCGCTGCGCTTTACGCTGACCGCGCCCGGAGTCCACACTGCGATTGTCGGCACCGCCCAGCCCGAACGCTGGACGAGCAACGCGGAACTGGCGCGGCGCGGCCCCCTGCCCACAGCCGAGTACGAGGCGATCCGCGCCCGCTGGAACGCCATCGCAAAGGCCGACTGGACAGGGCAAGCCTGAAAACACGCCGAAGTCATCGTCGCGAAAAAAATTTCTCCCCGCTGAAACTTTCTGTCTACCGTTGTCGTCTATGTCTACATGAGTAGACGATTCGTGGCGTAGAGCGCTGCAAACGCTCGAACCTTTGCGCCCGAAACCGTCCTTATCACCCCTTGCCAGGTAACACTCAACCCTGCCGTTTTCCGAATGCAGAGGCACCATGATGGTGCCACAGGAGGTAAGTAATGATCCCGCGATTGCGCCCGGAATGTCCGCACGGCCCTCCTTCCGTCCGACGTTCTCATCCCCGCACTTTTCTGTTCCTGCTCGCCGTTTTCGGCCTGCTGGCGTTCGCCGCCACAGGCGTCCTGGCCCAGTCTCGCCCGATTGTCCAGTGGATACGCGGCGGACACACGAAACTGCATCAGTTCGTCTTCTCCACCGACGGCAACTATATGGCGACCTGCGGCGCGGAAGGCACGTTCAAACTGCACCGGCTTTCGGACGGCGTTGTGACGGTGACCGGCACCGGGCATACCGGGGACGTCACCTCGGTCGGCCTCTCCCCGGACGGCACTAAGGCCGTCACCGGCAGCACCGACTCGACGATCAAGGTCTGGAACCTGGCGAACGGCACCCCGATTCGCAACATCCTCGCCAACGGCTGGGTGGATTCGGTCGCCTGGTCGCCAGACGGAACCAAAATCGCCTCGACCTTCGGCGATAATACAATCCGTATCTTCAATGCCAGCAGTGGCGCACAGCTCGCGACGATGACCGGACACACCGGCAAAATCACCAGCATCGCCTTCTCCGGGGACAGCACGAAACTCGTCTCCGGCAGTTGGGATAACAGCGTCCGCGTTTGGAGCGTTGCCAACGGCGTACAGCTTCAACTGCTGACCGGGCATACCAACTTCGTGGACAGCGTGGCCTTCTCCGCCGACAACAAGACCGTCTGCTCCGGCAGCGAAGACGCCACCATGCGAATCTGGAATGCCAGCACGGGCGCACTGCTCTTCACACGCACCGACAACTTTGGCCCCGTCAATACCGTCTGCATCTCTCCCGACAGCCGATTTATTGCAGGCGGCGGCTTCGATGGCAAACTGCGTCTGTGGCGCACCTCCGATGGTCAGCTTCTCAACACGGTAGACACGAAAGTCTGGTTTACGACCAGCAACTTCTCGCCGGACGGCACGAAAGTCTACGTTGCGCCCGATAATGGCAATACCCAGGTCTACGGCGGCACCGATCTGGCCCCCATCGGCCTGCTGCCCATCGAGCATACCGGCACGGTCTATAACGCCGCTATCAGCCCGACCCGCGACACCGTCGCCACCGCGAGCTACGACGCCAGCACCAAAATCTACGATTTCAATACCGGCGTCCTGCTCCAGAACCTGTCGGACGGCAACCAGCCCATCTACAGCGTCGCCTACTCGCCGGACGGAACGATGATCGCGACGGGCAGCAACGACGCCAAAATCCGCATCTGGCGCGTCTCCACGGGAACGCTCATTCGCAATATCTCCAATGCCACTTCCGCTCTCGGTATCGTCTGGACGGCAAGCGGCAACATCATCGCCGGCAACAGCGACAACAGCATCAAGATTTTCCGCGCTTCGGACGGCGTCAGCCTGGGAACGCTCCCCGGCCATACCGCCGCCATAAACACGCTTTCCCTCTCCCCGGACGGCACTCTGCTCGCCTCCGGCAGCGACGACAAGACCATTCGCATCTGGCGGCTCTCCGACTCCTCGCTCGTCCGCACACTGTCTCATACCGACAAGGTGCGGGATGTGGCGTTCTCGGCGGATGGGACGATGCTCATCTCCGCCAGCAACGACAAGACCAGCGTTATCTGGAAAGTCGCGGACGGCAGTCAGATTCAGAACTTCAGCCACACGGACAACGTGGTTTCCGCCGCGATTGCCCCGGATGGCAAGACCGCCGCGACCGGCGGCGAAGACAAGCACCTGAAGATATGGCGCATCTCGGACGGCGCTCTGCTTCAGGACTACACGCAGGAGACCGGCACCTACACCCTGGGCTTCAATCAGGGCGTAGACAGCCTGAACTACTCGCCCGAGGGCAGCGTGATCGCCTACGGGCGCGGCGATGCCGCGCTCACGCTGATCTCGAATCCCTACTGGGTTCCGGCCGTCGCGAGCGTCACGGTTCTGCCGGGTTCCGTTCTGGGTTCGACCTCCGCGACAGGAACGGTCACCATCACCGGCCCGGCCCCGACAGGCGGCGTGGTCGTCGCCCTGAGCAGCAACAACAGCGCCGTCGCCTCCGTGCCGGTCAATGTGACTATCCCGGCAGGCAGCAAATCGGTGAACTTCACGATCCCCACCAGCGCCGTATTGACAGATACCTCCGTCACGCTGACCGGCACCCTCAACAGCACGACGAAGTCCGGCGTTCTGCTGGTGCAGGCTCCTACCGCGCTCAGTCTCTCGGTGACCCCCATCAGTGTCAAAGGCGGGCAGAATGCGACCGGAACCGTCACGCTGAACGGCCCTGCGCCGACAGGCGGGATGCCTGTCATGCTGACCAGCAACAATACCGGCGCGGCCACTCCTCCCGGCAGTGTCCTCGTGCCTGCCGGAGCCACTTCGGTGAACTTCACGGTGACGACCAGCGTGGTTGCCACCAGCACGGTCGTCACGCTCTCGGCGATTCAGGGAGCCACCGCAACCGCCTCGCTGACCGTTACGCCGCCGACCGTAACTGGCCTGAGCCTCAGCCCGAACAGCGTCAAGGGCGGACAGAACGCCACAGGAACCGTGACCATCAGCGATAGCGCCCCGAACGGCGGCATCGTGGTGACGCTCGCCAGCAGCAACGCTTCCCTTGCCAGCGGGCCGGGTTCCGTTACAGTGGCAGCGGGTGCGAAGACCGCGACCTTCCCGATCACCAGTCACGTCGTTGCCGCCAATGTCTCAATCACCTTTACCGCAAGTTTCAACGCTACGTCGGCGACTGCACTGCTCACGCTCACGCCTCCGACGCTGAACAGTCTGACGCTCAGTCCCACAAGCGTCAAAGGCGGCAAGACCTCAACCGCCACCGTCACCATCAGCGACCCCGCTCCCACCGGTGGACTCGTCGTCGCTCTCTCCAGTAACAACCCGGCAGCCACCGTTCCCGCAACCCTCACCGTCGCTGCCAACCAGACAACAGGCACCGCCACTGTCACCACCACGCCTGTCTCCTCCGACACCAGCGTGACGCTGACCGCCACCTTCAACGCCCAGAACCAGACCGCCACCCTCACCGTCCAGAAACCCGCTCTCCTCAGCCTGACGGTCAATCCCACCACCGTCCTCGCCCTCCAGACCGCCACGGCCACCCTCACCCTCGACGCGCCCGCACCCTCCGCCGGACTGACCGTCTCCCTCAGCAGCGCCAACACCGCCGCAGCCTCCCTCCCTGCCTCCGTCACCGTCGCCGCAGGAGCCACCACCGCAACGGCAACCGTCACCACCTCCCTCGTCTCCCAGACCACTCCCGTCACTCTCTCGGCGCTCCTCGACGGCGTCACGCAGACCACTCTCCTCACCGTCCTCCCCCGC
>JBBRLP010000017.1:0-55354 GCA_038231295.1 Chthonomonadales bacterium | reverse complement strand
GGAAGTGGCCGCCTGGCAAGAGGAGCGCAACCAGCGGCCTCACACCGTCCAATGGCAGTTTCGGGCAGAAGACGCGCGGATCAAGCTTAAGCGACTTTATCCTATCCAAAGTGATAAAACTTCGTGAAACTAACGACTAGACTGCCTGTCTGCTGTTATATTGTACAGGCAGCGCGTTACGTGTTGCGATGCAGCTCCGGTAATCTTCTCTTTTCGCGAACGGTTAGGCATGAACGCGCAAGGTGCCATAGGGTCTGCACAGAGGCAATTAAGTGTGACCCTGACGTAAAATACGTACACCTACGTATTTTTTGGGAGTGATATGTAGGGTATATTAACTGTATACCGAGCAAAAGACAGAATGGTTTTCGGTATGGGACAGACTTCAGAACCATTGTCCGACGGGAAGCCCGCTGAAAACCAGTGTTCTTGCTCGCTTACTCAGTGTATCCTTTCGCGTTCTGCGGCGTTCAGTCGCAAGAGAAGTAATCAAAAAATGAATGTACGACAACCTCTCCTCTGTATCGTTCTTGTCGGCCTGACTGCCCTGAGTGGGAGCGTGTCCGCGCAGAATCTTCACAGAGAGTCTGGGCGCAACAGGATAGCTCTGGCTGACAGTTACGACCGTTTCCAGATGGTCAATCGAGGGGTGCCTCCGGTTGTTCTGCGTCTGAGTACCGGCGGAGAACCAGGCGCTGTCCCGCTTCTGGTAGGCGTCACTGTTTCCTGTGTCTTTTTTACGCGGCATCGCCGCTCACGACCGCAGCCACGCAAAATCAGTCAGTCTGTATAGTACGTCGGCCAGGTAAGACGGCCTTATTTCTATAGTTTCCTTCAGCGAATGCAGACGGCAAGCTGAAAAAGAAATAGCTATCTCCCCAGAGTACAGGGGGATGGTAAGAGGATGTGTATTGAGAAGCAACAAAACATTTCCATTCCCGGCACTGCTCCGAGCGCTCGCCCTGGTCGCATGTATGCTGTCTGTTCAGACTGCATACGCGCAGTTTGTCTATGTGGGCGACTATACAGGAAAAGATATAGCGCGATTCGATGCCCCGAATGCCAATGTCACGACCTCACCCAATGGCAATCCCACCGGAAAATATATTGATACTAACCTGACGACGTCATTTTCCGGCTCTTACAACCCGGAAGGCATGGGCGGCATCGGCAATACCCTCTTCATCGCAGGCAGCGACGGCGCAATTCATATCTACAATGCGTCCGGTTCAACGGGAATAGCAACGGGCATTATCAGTGCTGCGACAACTGGCTTCACCAACGGCGGCCTTCGGATCAATTTCTCTCCCGACGGCACGATAATGTATGCTGCCGGTGATAATGCGACCGGTGGAGTAGTCGACTCGTTTACCCAGACAGGCGGGGTCTGGTCGAGGACTCATCAACGAGTTATAAGCACGGCCGGTATCTGGGGAGTTGCCACCAATCCTCTCACCGGTCAGGTCTACTACACGACCGGCTGGCGCGGAGGAGATACTTCCGCCTCTGTTGTTCGCGTCAATGCCGATCTTACTTCCCCGACCACCCTGGTCGCCATAAACTCCACCCCGTCCGGGAAAATTGCCGGGACAAACACCAATGCTTCCAAAATCACCGGGCTGGCGGGGATCGCCTTCAAAAGCGATGGCACGTTCTATGTGGTGAATGGTGCAAATGCCGATGCGAGCAACGATTTTATCCAGCACTACAATGCGAATGGAACCTTTATAGATCAGGTCAATCTGACGGGTATGCCTGCGGGCGCTTTGCAGAACGCTTTCGATACGGAAATCGGGCCAGGCGGCGATCTCTATGTCTCCGCGCAAAATGGAAACTGTGTCCTGCGTTTCAACTCCACGACAGATACCTTTGTCAGCGGCTATGTTCCCGCCGGCGCGGACAGCATTCTGTCGGCGAAGACCCTCCACTTCACGACTAACAATGTCGCCGGGACGCCTGAACCCGGAGCGTGGGCAGCCTTCGCCTGCCTCAGTATGAGCGGCACGTTGGTGGTTTTGCGCCGCCGCAAAGTCTCCTGGAAGCGATCCGGGTCTCGCCGCTCCTGATGAGTTTTTTCGGCGGCCCTCTGTTTGCGCTGCCTTATTGAAAGGGAGGAAGTTTCCGAATCGTTGGAGTTCGGCGCATCCTCCCCTCTTTCGTTCATGGGAGGTGGCTGTATGACCCCCTGGATTCAGGAATTCGGCTGGCGTTATGGGCTGACGTATTTCCTCCTCGGTCTCCTTTGTCTTGGCGCTCTCACTTCTACGCTGCGTGCTTACTTTCGGGCAACCCATCACACCTTCCATTCCGATGTGGCCGATGCCCTGAGAGGCAGCGAGGCCGGGGAGCAGGACTCCGAGGAACCGATTGTCATTACAGTTCGGCAGGGGCGGCAGCGAGTCCTGATGCAGGTGCTGGGCGGCGCGGCGCTCTGGACTGCGCTCGCCGGAGTCAGTTTTGCCCTCTGCGTCTCCCCGTACTATCTCTATCGCGCACAGTCCTCCGTAGAGGGCCATAATTACGATCAGGCGGTCCGGGAGTTCCAGCGGGCGCGTCGAGCCGATCCGATGGCCTCCCAACTCTATAACGGGTTTCAGCGGTCTATCGCGCAGGAAGAGAGGCATACGGACTCCGTTCTGGATGCGTCGGAAAGCCGGGTGCGTCTGCATGGCAGCGACCCTGCCGCGCATAGCGACCTGGGCAATGTGCTTATGCAGCACAATCAGGTGGAGCGAGCCATTCAGGAGTATCGCTTCGCCCTCTCCCTGAAGCCGGACTATGCCCTCGTTCACAACAATCTGGGCAACGCGCTCAAGGCGCACCACCAGGGGGAAGAAGCCATCCGGGAGTATCGGCAGGCGATTGCGCTGGAGGCGGACAATCCCGTCTACCATTGCAGCCTGGCCCGCATCTATGCGGCGCAGAACGCGATCCCGGAGGCGCTTCGCGAGTATCGTAAGGCCGTGGATTGCGGCCCGGAGTTCGTTCCCTCTTATCTGCCGCTGGCGGTTTTGCTGCATCAGACGGGGCAGCGGCAGGAGGCCATTGCCACGCTGGAACAACTGCGGAAACGCCTTCAAAAGGAACCACAGGCGCAGCGACTCGCGGATCAGGTCGCGCAGACGATCCGGGACTGGCGTTCAGGGCAGTAGACAACGCGGGCAGCGAAGCCGAAAGGGACCACGCACTTTCATGATTCTGGAAGCGGGCTGGAGTTATGTGTGTTACGACGTGTGCATGGGCGCCGCCGGACTGACCATGCTGTTCAAGGTGTTCCGCTCGTACCGTCAGGAAAAGCAGGCTCTTCAGGCGGAACTCGCCCTTGCCGGTCGCTCTCAGGAGACAGACCCCGGAGTGCAGCACGATCCTATCCTTATCCTCCTGCACCGGGAGATCAGCAGACTGACCCGGAGATCGGCCCTGCTCTCCCTGCTCTGGGCTGCCGCTGCTCTGACGGCTTTCGGGCTAAGTATTCCGGCCTTTGCCGCCGCCTATCATCTGCATGAGGCGAATACGCTTGCCGAACGCCAGCAGTACACAGAAGCCTCAGCCGAGTATCTGCGTGCGATCCGCCTCAACCGCATCACTTCCGAAATCAACACGGGCTACGATTGGGCCATCACGCATCAGGACGTTCATATAGATACGGTCCTGAAGAATGCGGAAGAAAAAACTCGGGCAAACCCTGCGGAAGCCTCCGCACATAACGACCTCGCCAACGATCTGATGGTGCATCAAGAGGTAGACCGCGCAATCCAGGAGTATCGTCGTGCGCTGGCGATCAAGCCGGACTACCCCATCGTTCATAACAACCTGGGTCTGGCGCTTCAGATGCGCCATCAGATGCAGGACGCGGTGGCGGAGTTTCAGCAGGCCATCACCCTGGACGCCAACAATCCCGCCTTTCGTTACAATCTGGCGCGGGCCTATGTTGAGCAAAACGCGCTGCCGGAAGCTATCGCCGAGTATCGCAAGTCTATGACAAGCCGCCCCGATTTCGTGCCTTCGTATCTCGCTCTCGCTACGGTTTTCCAGAAGACGAAGCGCTCCTCAGAGGCCATCTCCACCCTGGAACAGTTGGTCCGGGAGATGCAGGGGGACCCAAACTCTGCGCGTATGGCGACCCTGGTACAGCAGACTCTCCGTCAGTGGAAATCGGGGAATTCCACGGCTCCCGTTCCCGCCTTCGACGCTGGTTCCTGAAACAACCCCTCGCCTCCCTTCTATTATAAGGCAGAACCGCTCCGGTTCACCTCCCCAAAAAGATACATTTTAACCACAGCGAAATTTCCCATAGCGCCGAGGTAGGTTCTGATTCCCGGCTTGACAAAATCGGTGTCTGTGCGTTATAACGTTGTTATAACTCGAGGGGAGGTGTCCTATGGTGCGTTTGCTGCAAAAACATGGAAATAGCATGGCGCTCGTTTTCGATAAAACGATGCTGGAGACGTTGAACATTACGCCGGACTCTCCCCTTCAGATAACGTTTACCGAAGGAGTCATGGTCGTGGCTCCCACGCAGCCCGGTATCGCCGCAGGGGAACTGGACGAGGCGATTGCGGAACTGCGTCCGATGTATAAGCCAATGCTCGAAAATCTGGCGAAATGAGCGCCGAATCCATCCGTTTTCTGACGCTTGAGAATGTCCTCCAGATTCATGCCAATACCATTCAGGAGGAAGGGGGCGCCCCCGGCGTCCGGGAGAGAGGCTTGCTCGAATCCGCCGTCGCGATGCCACAATCCCGATTCGGCGGCGAATACCTGCATGCCGGGCTGGCAGAAATGGCTGCCGCCACTCTGTATCATCTCTGTCAGAACCATGCTTTCCTGGACGGAAATAAGCGCACGGCGGCATTCTCAACCGTGCTTTTTCTCTATCTCAACGGCGTCCCGAAGTCGAAACTTCCTGACCAGGCAGAGCTGGAACGGGTCACGCTGTCGGTAGAGTCGGGGCAGATGTCCAAGAGTGCGCTGACGGGATGGATGCGAACTCTGGAATTTTGAGGAACCGACTGTCAGCAGAAGAAGGGAGGGCACGGTGAAGAGACGGGTTCTGGCGATGGGGGCGCTGCTGGCGATGGCAGCAGTCGGGGGCTATGGGGTTCAGCAGCGGTTGTTGGAGGCGACGGCGAAGGCGCGGACGGATCTGCCACGCGTCACACTGGATGGGACGCTGCTGCCGAGCGGGTGGGTGCTGCATCCGGCGGGACGGCAGATACCGACAGGCGATATGCCGCTCTCGATGGTCTGGTCGCCGGACGGGGACTATCTGCTGGTCACGACAGGCGGCTACGCGCCCGCCCGTGTCCTGGCGATCAGCGCCTACGACGAGCAGCTCCAGACAAGCCAGACGCTCGATCAGACCTGGGAGGGCCTGACGTTCAGCGCAGACGGCAAAGAGCTGTTCGTCTCCAGCGGCGGGCGCGGGCTGCTCTGGCGGTTCGGGTTCGACACGCGAGGCGGCGACCTGATCCGCCGGGAGCCGCTGCCCGTCGCGAACCTCATCGGGCGCAACCCGCCCTATGTGCGGCAGCAGCCCGCCAACGCCAACGCCTGGATCGGCGGCCTCGCCACCGACCCGACCGACGGCACACTTTACGCGCTCAACACCTCTCACGCCACCCTCTATGCGCTCGACCCGGCGACCGGCAAGGCGAAAGCGACCGCACACACAGGCGACCATCCCAACGCTATTGCGATTTCGCCCGATCACAAACTCCTCGCCGTTACGAATCAGGGCGGCGCGTCCGTCTCCCTCTACACCCCCGGTTCGCTGGCGAAAGTCGGGGAGGTCGCGGTCGGGCAGCAGCCGGTCGCGCTGCTGTTCGCGCCCGATGGCAGTCGGCTCTATGTGGCGAACTCCGGTAGCAACACCGTCAGCGTCATCGAGACCGCGACGCGCACCGTTCGGGAGAATATCCGCACCTCCCTCTTCCCGAAATCCCCTACCGGTAGCACTCCCAACGCCCTCGCGCTCGCCCCGGACGGCAAGCGCCTCTTCGTCACGAACGCCGACAACAACGATGTCGCGGTCGTGGATGTGAGCGGTGCGGAGAGTAAAGTCGTTGGCTTCATCCCCACCGGCTGGTATCCCACCGCCGTCGCCGTCGCGCCGGACGGCAAGCGGCTGTTCGTGGGCGTCGGCAAAGGGCTGGGCAGCAAGCCGAGCTTTCCGCGAGTCGGCGGCGGAGTCGGCCTGAACATCTACAACAAGCCCGGACAGTCCTACGGCCCACAGCACGATCAGGTCGTCACCTTCGACTATATCTGCTCCCTGCTCAGTGGCTCTATCTCAATCATAGATATGCCCGACGACGCGCAGTTGGCCCGCTACACCGCGCAGGTTCTTGCGGGCTGCCCCTACCGCGACGAGTGGCTGACCCAGACGGCGGAGCGTGGCCCCGCCTGTCTTAGCGCCCCGCGCCGCGCCGAAACCTCCCCGTCCGCAAAAGCCACTCCGACGGCGGCCCGCCAGAACGCGAAGACCGAACCCGCCTCGCCCATCCAGCACGTTCTCTACATCATCAAGGAGAACCGGACCTACGACCAGATATTCGGCGACATCAAGGAGGGCAACGGCGATCCCAATCTGACGCTATTCGGGGAGAGCGTGACGCCCAATCACCACGCGCTGGCACGGGAGTTCGTCCTGCTCGATAACCTCTACTGCAATGGCGAAGTCTCCGAGGACGGGCATCAGTGGTGCAATGCCGCCTTTTGCACGGACTGGACGCAGAAGGTCTATCCCGGCAACTACGCCACGCCGTCGCGGGGCGATGCGCCGGGCAGTGAGGCGGTCAGCGCGTCCACCGGCGGCTATCTGTGGGATAACTGCGCGAAGCACGGCCTGACCTATCGCACCTACGGGGAGTTCACCTCTTTCCGCTCGGACAAGGACACGCCTCCCATCGCGACCTCCGGCTCCCCCAACCTGCGCGGCCATGTCAGCCTCGCCTGGGAACTGGCGGCGCGGCAGGGCAAACGCCGCGACTATCAGCGGGCGGACGCCTTTCTGGAAGAGTTGACGGCGGCAGAGAAGACGGGCAACTGGCCGAACTACATGGTGATGAGCCTGGGCGAAGACCACACGACCGGACTGGTTCCCGGCTTCCCCACGCCCTGGGCGGCGGTCAGCTCCAACGACTACGCGCTGGGGCGCATCGTGGACGGCGTCAGCCACTCGAAGTTCTGGAGTTCGACCGCGATCTTCGTCATTGAGGACGACGCGCAGGCCGGGCCGGACCATGTGGACGCACACCGCACGCCCGGCCTGGTCATCAGTCCCTACGTCCGGCGGCACAGCGTGGACCATACCCTGTATACCACCGCCTCGTTCCTTCGCACGATGGAACTCGCGCTCGGTCTGCCGCCCATGACTCAGTACGATGCCGGAGCGACCCCGCTGTTCCGCGCCTTTACCGACCGTCCGAACGCCGCGCCCTACACGGCCCTCGCGCCCCGCACCGATCTCGCGGCCACCAATCCGAAGAAGGGTGAGGCGGCGAAAGTCTCGCTGAGTCTGGACTTCTCCGCCTACGACCGCTGCCCGCCCGATGTGTTGAATCGGCTGCTCTGGCAGGCCATCAAAGGCCCCCAATCGCCCTATCCCGCGCCCACCACAGGGGCGCGAATCGCGGCGGTGGAACGCTCCTTCGCGCCCCGCAGTAGGTGATTGTATGGCCGCCGAAAACCGTGTTTCGCTCGTCAGGCCGACCTGATAGATCAGTATCAGTGACCTTCGTTGCGACGAGTTAACTGCTTCTGCATCCATGAAAAACAAAAAAGAGAACTACCCCCACAACCGTTGGGGGTAGTTCTCTCTGTAAGGCGCTCTCCGAAAAACAGGTTTATTCCGCAGGACGGTTGGCGCAACGCCTCCCATACGGGGCGTTCACGGCCCGGTCGTCAGGGCGTTTTCGGCATTTCGAGGGAGACGGCATCGTTGGCATAGGCGAGCGCATAGGCATAGGACATCTGTGCATAGCCTTTCAGTCCCCACTCCGGCCCAGCGGAGTTGCGGAAGAGGAGATAGCCTCCGCCCGGTGCGTCCTGATTCTGCTGATAGCCGACAAAGACGATACTGTGTCCATCGAAGACCTCTTCCGGCGCGGGTTTGTTCAGCACAAAGCTCTGGTCATACGTCTCTTTTTTCGGCCAGCGTAATCCTACCGCGACGGGATGCCCTTCCGCCAGACTACGCCGAATGGCGAGCAGTTGTGCAGCGGTCAGACCTGTCTTGACATCCCACTCTTTGATCCAGTGGGCGGTCACGCTGGTATGGACCTTCGCTGTTTCCATAGCCTCCGCAGGCGGCAGCAACCCCGTATCAAAGTTTGAAGCATAAGGCAGGGTCTCCTCCGCGCAGATTCCGAACTGCTTCACCCCCTTAATGGCATCCGAGAAGAAAGAGCCGTCCTGCTTGCGGTGGTTGGTCTGATGCGAAGCCCAGTTCAGAAACTCCACCGAGAATCGCTCCGGTTTCGTCGGGTTGTTCTGCGCGTACTCGAACTCCAGAACGCCCGCCATCGCAAATAGGGAGCAGGTTCCGCGTCCGCCCTGTGCACGGGGTTCAAGATGAAACTCGCTGAACTTCGGGCGCAAGTCCACCTCACGGGGCAGGCGCATGGGCCGAGTCGCAGGAGCCTGAACAGTGGAAACTGGAGCCGCCGGGGGTTGTGCCTGAAACATCGTCTCTCCTCCTTCATGCAAACGCCGTTACCAGTTCGCCTTCGTGCCGTCTGGCAGAACCATCTCTACATCGCGCCAGGTCACGCCGATTTTGGCGGCACGCTGGACTTCGGCCCAGTCAATCTGGACGCCCAGGCCGGGGCGGTCGGTGATCGGGAGATGGCCGGATTCGTCCACGACGAAGAGAGGCCAGTCGCTTTCGGGGATATAGCGCAGCCAGGGGTCTACGTCGCCGGTCGCGCCGCTGGCGTTGTAGTGGATGCCTTTGGCCCACTCCAGAATCCAGCCCGCACGAGACTGCGCCACGACATGCAGGCAGGCCATGAACGCGATAGGCGACAGCGGACAGTGGGGCGCGAGGGCGAGGCCGTTCGCTTCCGCGAGCGACGCTACCTCCGCCGCATTGGAGATACCGCCGACATGGACGAGATCGGGCTGCAAGATATGCACCCCCTGATTCGCCACCACATCCGAGAACTCCGCCACCGTAAACATCCGCTCTCCGGTCGCGATGGGGACATGAGTCAGCCGGGCAATCTCCGGGAGCCAGCGGTTGTAGTCCGGGCGCACCGGCTCCTCGTAGAACAGCGGGTCGGCAAACTCCAGTTCCCGCACCAACCGCCGCGCCATCGGCACGTTGCAGCGCCCGTGAAAGTCGAACGCTATCTCCACGTCCGGGCCGACCGCCTCTCGAACGGCCTTTGCCCGCGCTACCGCCGAGCGTATCCCGCCGTAAGTGTCTATCGCCGCCAGGGGAGGACAAGCGTTCATCTTGATAGCCTTTGCCCCCTCCGCCACGACCTGCGCCGCCTCTTCCGCCGCCACAGCGGGTGATTCGTTGTTGCCGCCTGCCCACCGATAGACTTTTACCCGGTCACGAACCTTGCCGCCTAACAGACGATGAATCGGCTGACCGGTCGCCTTGCCCAGAATGTCCCACAGCGCGCTCTCGATTCCAGCGAGTGCGCTCATGAAGTGCGCCCCGCCGTGATAGAACGACTGATCGTAGACCCCACGCACCAGCCGTTTCAGGTCGCGCATATCTTTGCCGATGAAGTGGCGCGACAATTCGCGTACCAGCGCCTCCGTCCCGTCCAACTGCCCCTCGACCGTGTACTCGCCGTAGCCGTCCAGTCCGCCCGCCACGCGCACCCGCAGCAGACCCCAGCGCGGCGGCACCTGCACGGTCTCAATAGCCTCGACGATCAATGGCGTCTCACTCATTTTCGGTTGTCCTCCTGGTACGGCCGCGATACAAGAAAAAATTGTTGGCGCGAACAAGCCCTGGTATGTCCTTTGGATTGCCCGACAGGTCTGCGCCCGTATGTTTTACGCCTTGAGTTTCGCCGGAGTGAACTCCTGCGCTGAAAAAGCAAGTGGCCGCTTCGCGGGCACATTAGATTGTGAGTATGACTGTTACGGTCAGGCTATTCGGACGTCTCGGATGAAGAGGACTCTGCGGGTTCCGGCTCGGTTGGTACGGTTTCCAGACGCGGTCAGAGTTTGCCAGTGGAATGACGCTATTTCTGATTGCGGATATAGTCAATCACGGCATCCCTCTGGGCTAACTCGACACTGAAAACAGCCAGCGTCCGTAGCAGCGAAACCACTATCCGCATTCAAACCACTGTGCCCGCGAAGCGGCCACTTGCTTTTTCCAGCGCAGGAGTTCACTCCGGCGAAACTCAAGGCGTAAAACATACGGGCGCAAATGCTTCTGCTGGGATGCGGCAGGTTTCAGCGGCGGGCAGGCGTGGGCGCGGTTCGTGCGGAGCCTGCTGTCGTTTTGCCCGCTCCGTTCTTGTCGGGGGAGCCGAAGGCGAACGCCTGCTCCAGAGTCGCGATCATCTCCTCGACCTGCGGCAGGACTTTGGGGCCGGTCAGGGGAATGACCACGCCGTCCGGGGTGAATCGGTAGTTTTTGAAGGCGGCGGTCAGGAGTTGGACAGCCTGTGGCGTCAGGCGGACTCCGGGCGTGAACCGTATCTGAATGTTGGCGGCCTCGCCCCGGACGGCGGCGATACCGATCTCCTGGCAGCGCAGACGCAGGCGCAGGATGGCGAGGGCGTCCCAGACCGGGCGGGGCGGGTCGCCGAAGCGGTCTTCGAGTTCGGACTGAAGGTTTTCGATGTCCGGGACGGAGCGGACCGCGCTCATTCGCTTGTAGAAATAGATGCGCTCGGCCTCGCCGGGAATATACTCGTTGGGGATATGTGCGGTGACGGGAATGTCCATCGGCGGCAGAATATCCTCGGTGATGTCTTCGCCCTTGAGTTCCTGCACGGCCTGCGCCAGAAGCTGCGCGTAGAGATCGAAGCCGACGCTTATCATGGCCCCGTGCTGCTCGGCTCCGAGCAAGTTGCCCGCGCCGCGTATCTCCAGGTCGCGCATGGCGACTTTGTAGCCGCTGCCGAGCGCGGAAAACTCTTTCATAGCGGCGAGGCGCTGTTCCGCGACTTCGGTCAGGAGTTTGTCGCGGCGGTAGAAGAGATAGGCATACGCCTGACGGCTGGAGCGCCCCACGCGCCCGCGCAGTTGATACAACTGCGACAGGCCCAGGTGGTCGGCGTTGTCAAGGAGGATGGTGTTGGCGTTGGAGACATCCAGCCCGTTCTCGATGATCGTGGTGCAGAGCAGAATATCGGCCTCGTGGTGGTAGAAGGCGACCATCACTCTTTCGAGTTCGTCCTCCGACATCTGACCATGCCCCACGAGAATACGCGCATCCGGCACCAGACGCTGCAAATGGACGGCGACATGGTGAATGCTCTCGACGCGGTTGTGGACATAGTAGATCTGCCCGTCGCGTTCGAGTTCGCGCAGCACGGCATCCCGCAGCAGTTCGTCGTCGTACTCGCGGACATAGGTGAGGACGGGAATGCGGCCTTCCGGGGGGTCTTCGATGACGCTCATATCGCGCAGCCCGGAGAGGGCCATGCTCAGGGTGCGGGGAATCGGGGTCGCGGAGAGCGTCAGCACGTCTACCTGCGTTCGGAGTTGTTTAAGGCGTTCCTTGTGCGCGACGCCGAACCGCTGCTCCTCATCTACCACGACGAGGCCCAAGTTCTTGAAAACGATGTCTTTGCTGAGGAGGCGGTGGGTGGCGATGACGATGTCTACCGTACCCTCTTTCAGCCCCTGCACCGTCTTCGCCTGCTCCTGCTTGGTGCGGAAGCGGCTAAGGAGTTCGATGCTGAGGGGATAGGCGGCAAACCGTTCGCGAAAGGTGGTCAGGTGCTGGGCGGCGAGAACAGTGGTGGGGCAGAGAACAGCGACCTGCTTGCCGGCAGTGACGACTTTGAAGGCGGCCCGCAGCGCGACCTCCGTCTTACCGAACCCGACATCGCCGCAGATGAGGCGGTCCATCGGCTGTTCGCGTTCGAGGTCGGCCTTCACGTCCTGAATGGCGCGAAGCTGATCCCGCGTCTCCTCGTAGGGAAACGACTCTTCCATCTCGATCTGCCAGGGGCCATCCTGCCCGAAGTTGGGGCGGGTGGCGGCGTGGCGGGCGGCGTAGAGCCGAATGAGTTCTCCGGCCATTTCGCGGGCCTGCTCACGTACTTTGCGGGTCGTGCGCTGCCAGTCGTTGCCGCCGAGTTTGTTGATCTGCGGGGGATTGCCGTCCGTTCCCTGATAGCGCTGGATGCGGTCTATCTGGTCGGCGGGGACGAAGAGGCGGTCGCCGCCCTGGTACTGGACGAGGATGTAGTCGCGCTGAGTGCCCTCCACCGTCCGCTTCACCAGCCCGCGATACTGCCCGATGCCGTGATGAATGTGGACGACGAAATCCCCATCGCGCAGGTCGAGAACGGAGGAGATGGCGACACCACCCGCCACCTTGCGCCGGGGGGCGACCGTGCGGGCCGCGCCGAAAAGCTCGGCATCCGTCAGCACATAGAGGCGCAGGTCGGCGAGGCTGAATCCGGCGCGAAGCCGCCCGTCCTGCACATGAAGCCCGGCCCGACCGCCGATTCCGCTGCCCCCGGGCTGCACGGGCAGATGCAGTTCCGCGCATATCTCCCGCACACGCGCCGGTTGATCGCTGACAAAGACGACGCGGCAGTCGTTGGCGAGCCAGGTTCCGACTTCGTCTGCGAGCGCGGTCATACGCCCGCGATAGTTTTCGGTAGGCGTGGAGTTGATACGCAGGGTCTGCTTGACCTCGAAGCCCTCGACACGCCGTCCGAGCAGCGAGAGCAGTAGGGAGGGATGCGCGGCGAGCCGCGTCATACCGCTCTTATAGGCCAGCGCATGGGGGAACACATCCAGAATTTCGCCGCGCTCCCACTGCCGTTCGCGGGCGGTCTGCACTTCGCCGGTGATACGGTCCCAGTGCTCGTGAATCAGATGTGGCTCGTCCAGCACGACAACGCCGTTTTTCGGCAGATAGTCGAGGGCACAGACGGTTTCCGGCACGAGGTAAGGAAGGTACTGCTCCAATCCGGTGAAGTATGCCTGCTGTTCGAGGGAGACAAGGATGCCCTCTACCCGGTCGCTCAGGCGTTCGATGGCTTCCCGCGCCGCCGTGCCGCCCTTCGCCGCCAGTTCCGCCTTGCGCTTCACAAATGCCGTGCGGATGGTATCCAGCGCAGGCAGTACGCGCTCCACGGAGAGCCGCACCTCACGCACCGGGGCGAGTTCCACCAGGGCATTGCGGCCCGTGCTGCGCTGTGTGGCGACATCGAAGGGGCGGATGGTCTCGATCTCATCGCCAAACAGTTCGATGCGTACCGGCGCGTCCGCCGTGCTGGAGAAGACATCGAGGATGCCACCGCGCCGGGAGAACTCGCCGGGGCGCGTGACGGTGTTGGAAGCCTCGTAGCCCATCTCCACCAACCGCGCCACCGCCGTATCGAATTCCACCGTCCCGCCCGCTTCCAGCGTGAAGACCGCAGGAACCAGATCGTCGGGCGGCGAGGTGCGCTGTAGCGCCGCCTCCAGCGTCCCGATGACGATGCACGGCTCCTGCTGCGCCAGCGTCAGCAGCGCCCCGATGCGCTCCCCGATAACCCGGTAGTCGGTGATGTCGCCATCGAGAAACAGGCTCTGCGAGGAGGGCAGGGTGCAGACGTTGTGCGGGGATACTCCGAATCGAATCACATCGTCCCAAAGCCGCTGCGCCTGCTCCTGCGAATGGGTGATGACGAACAGCGGTCTGTCCAGACGTGCGAAAACCCGCGCCAGGGCAAAGCCCTTCGCGGATGCGGTCATCCCCTCTATTTCGACCGCGCCGGTTTCGCCTTTCAGCGTCTCGATCATCTCCCGGAAACCGGGCAGAGCATCAAGCAGGCGCGGCAGATCGTTCAACGCCATAACAGCAGGTAGCCCTAACTTAGTGACTTGCGCGTTCCCGAAGAACGCCCCTCTTATTCTACCGCAAAATTGTCTGAATCCGGGCTGTCGGGGACTGCCGGAGTTTGAAAAACCTGGTAGGTTGGCCGGGGGTTGAAAACCCCCGTCATTAAAGTGCAAACGTCTTGCAGACGGAAATGCACCAATCCCTTACCCTATCTCTCTTCGTCCCAATGCAACCCGACGACTACGCCCTTCCGAACGCTTCGTCCGCAGGACGACCGCTTTTTCCAGCCCGGCACGTTCCTGTGCCGGGCAACGCACTCCGAAACCTGCCAACCATCAAGGCATTTCCGTCTGCAAGACGTTTGCTTTTTCATGACGGGGGTTTTCAACCCCCGGCCAACCTACCAGGTTTTTCAACCCCCGGCAACTCAGGCAGGCGAAGAGAGAAGCAAGAGTTTGGGGCATTTCCGTCTGGAAGACGTTTGCTTTTTACTGCCGGGGTTTTCAACCGCCGGTCATCGAGACAGACCTAACACCGAATGTTTTATACGACAGCGGTTCCAGGTGTAGGTAATATGGAGAAGGCCGTCGTGGGTCTGAATGACGGCGGGGTAGGAGAACTCTCCGGGGGTGTTTTCCAGAGTCAGAGCGGGCGCCCAGTGAGAACCATCCTCGGAGAGGGCGACGTTGAGGGGCGAACGGTCGTGCGTGGAGTGGTTGTAGACGAGCAGGTGGCGTCCGTCGTGGAGTGTGACGGCGTCGGTGCCGGAGTTGGGATTGGGCAGGTTCAGCAGGCTCAGCGGACTCCAGGTGTGGCCTGCGTCGGTTGAGATCGTGGTGAAAAGCCGGGCCTGCTGTGTGCGTCCGAGGGCCTGAAGCGAGCCGTCTTTGTGAACGAGCAGGCTGGGCTGAATCGCGCCGATGGTTCTGCCGTCGTTGAGAGGAGGGGTAGATTGCCAGGTCTTGCCGAGATCGCTCGTGCGCTCGAAATGGACGCGCCAGCCGTTCCGCTCGTCACTGCCCGGACAGAGGATGTCGCCGCTTTGCAGTTGGATCGGCTTATTCTTGATCGGGCCGAGAATGCCGTCCGGCAAACGTTCGGGTGTAGACCAAGTCGCGCCGCCGTCCTCCGAACGTGTCAGCATTCCCCACCAGTCTCGCGGGTTCGGCCCCACTTTGTAGAAAAGCAGCAGCGACCCCGTTTGTGGCTGAAACAGCACCGGGTTCCAGCAGGCATAGCGCAACGACGCAGACTGCACTCCGTTACAGACCTCAACAGGCGGCGTCCACTTTTGTCCTTCTCGTCTGGTCACCCAGATTCCCACATCCGGGTGATTCTCATGCGTTCCGCCGAACCAGGCTGCCACCAGGCTTCCCCGCGTTTCGACGATGGTGGAGGCATGGCAGGAGGGATATGGCGCTTCTGCATAGAGAAACCCGTCCTCAACGATACGCATTCTCATGCCTCCTCTGTTTGATCGCCGCCAGCACCTTATGCGCCGAGCTTATCGGGATTGAGGGCCAAGAGTTCCGGTAGGACGAACAGCCCGTCCTTGCGGACCAGCACATCGTCGAAATAGATTTCGCCGCCGCCGTAGTCGGGCCGCTGAATGCAGACCATATCCCAGTGAACTTGCGAGCGATTGCCGTTGTCGGCCTCCTCATACGCCTGTCCGGGCGTCAGGTGGAAACTGCCCGCGATCTTCTCATCGAACAGAATGTCCTTCATGGGCTTGAGAATGAAAGGATTGAAGGCCAGCGACCACTCCCCGATATAGCGGGCGCCCTCGTCGGCATCGAGAATGGCGTTCAGGCGGTCGGTATCACCGCCGGAAGTCGCTTCGACGATCTTGCCATTCGCGAAGACCAGGCGGATATTATTGAAGACCGTGCCGCGATAGAGCGTCTCGCAGTTGAACTGAATCACGCCGTTGACCGAGTCGCGAATCGGGCAGGTAAAAATCTCGCCGTCCGGCACATTGGCCTCTCCCGCGCAGGGAACCGTCGCGATGCCTTTCTTGGAGAAGTTCAGGTCCGTACCGGGGCCGGTGATGTGGACGCGATCCGTCCGATCCATCAGTTCGTGCAGGGGCTTCATCGCCTCCGCCATCTTCCCGTAGTCCACGCTGGCGCAGACCTGAAAATAGAAATCCTCGAACGCCTCTGTGCTGAGACCCGCCGCCTGCGCCATACTCGCCGAGGGCCAGCGCAGAACCACCCACTTCGTCGCCTTGACCCGCACCTCCGAATGGACGACGTGCCACCAGTGCTGCTCATACAGGCTCATCTTCTCGGTCGGCACGTCGCTCATCTCCGAGATGTTATTCGAGCCGCGCACCCCGATGTAGCACTGCACCGACTCCATCCGCGCCCGCTCGATGCCACCGATGGTCTGCATCTGCTCCTCCGTCGCGGCGTTATAGAGCGCACGCAGAACGGGCTGTTGGTAGGTGCTGACCAGTGGCAGACCTCCCGCGTCCGCCACGACACGGATCAGTTCCGCCGTGAAATCGGTGGGAATATCAAAGGCTTCGATCAAGACCTTCTCCCCGGCCGCAAGCCGGATGGAGTGGCGCACAAGCAGCATCGCGAGCTGAGTATAACGGGGATCTTTCATAACGTTTCCGGCTCCCTGCGAACGGGCGGCGGGAACCTCTCCACTGCTCGCCCGTATTGATTTTCAAACCACACACCGGGTACCGATTCGCGCTGCTGCCCGGCAATTCCTGCGCTGAAGCCGACTTTTGGGCTATACTATAGTATTGGTCATCCTTCGGAGAAACAGGACTATGCGAAAAAGACGCCTGCCTAAGTCTAAAGTTTGCCCGCAGTGCAAAAGCGCCATGCTGCGCTACGCGGATCGCTGTGTCGAGTGCGGCTGGCGGCCCTGGCTGCACGAAGAGAACACCCGCTACCTGCTGTTTGCGGGGGTCGTTGCGGTCTGTGTCATGTTCTACCTCGTTTTCAATTTCAAAAAGTAGCGCAGGAAAAACGCAGCCGAACGGGGAACCCAACGAGAGCCGCAGAGAGGGGCGTTATCCCTGCCTGCGGTTGGATTTGGGAGGAGAAGCGAAGTTGGCGACGATCGTCTGTGCGCGATGCGGCAAAAATGCCGAGGCTCTGGATGCGCCCCCGATGGGCGGGCAGTTGGGTACGACCCTGCAAGAGCGCGTCTGCGCCAACTGTTATGCCGAGTGGCTGACGCAGCAGAACCTGCTCATCAATCACTACGGCCTCAGTATGGCAGACCCGGATGACCGCAAAAAACTGATTGAAGTAATGAAAGAGTATCTCGGCCTGGTGACAGCATGACGGGCGTTCAGGAGGCTACCCTATGACTCAACCCGCACAGACACCAGACCCGGCAGAACGCCTCCAGGATCGGTTTCGTGGCGTCCTGCTGGGACTTGCTGCCGGAGATGCTCTCGGCGGGCCACTGGAGTTTCAGCCCGCCCGTTCCCCCGGCAACTATCTGACGGAAATGGTGGGCGGCGGCTGGCAGAAGCTGGCTCCGGGAGAGTGGACGGACGACACGCAGATGGCCCTGTGCGTGGTGGAGAGCCTGCTGACGAAGCGCGTCTTCGATCCCGATGACATCGCCCGCCGTTTCGTGGTCTGGATGAAAACCAACCCGAAGGACATCGGCCTGCACACGCGGCGTGTGCTGGAAGCCATCAGTCACGGCGCCCCCTGGGCAGAGGCAAGCCGGGAGACACAGGCGTTGGATCCCGACAACGCCCCGAACGGCTCGCTTATGCGCTGCGCCCCGCTCGCCCTCTTCTTCTGCCGTCACCCCGACTATGCCGCTTCACTCTCGCCGGTTCTCTCCCGTATCACGCATTCGCACCCGGACTGCGAATGGGCCTGCGTTTTCCTCAACGTCGCCATTGTCGGCCTGCTGAACGGAATGCGCCGCAGTGAGGCCATCGAACGCGCTTACGAAGCCTGCGACGGCGCTTCTCAGAATCTGAAAGATCGTATCGGTTCCGCGATGCAGCCCCGGTGCGAAACCTCTCCGACCGGCTATGTGCTGGATACCCTGGAAGTCGCCGTCTGGGCCTTCCTCCACACGACCACTTTTGAGGATGCGGTTCTGGAAGCCGTTAACCGGGGAGCCGATGCCGATACGGTGGGAGCGGTCGTCGGCGCATTAGCAGGGGCGCGGTACGGTATGTCGCAGATTCCCTCCCGCTGGCTAATGGCCCTCAAAGAGAGCAGTTTCCTCATCAACTACTCCGATAGTCTCTACGACCTCGCTCTGGCCTAATTTTCCGTGTAGGGGCGCTGCAAGCAGCGCCCCTACGAACATTTCCCTCTCTATTTTTTCAGGTAGATGTCCGCGAAGGTGACCATCGCCTGCCAGTCTTCGAGGGTCACATCGTGCTTGCCAGGGCGGAGGTAGTAGCCGATACGGCTGGAGAGTAACTGCTGTGGAGCGGGCCACTCGTTCTGCCCGATTCCCTCCACTCCCAGCAGACGATAGACGGGCGAGGCCGCGACTCCGCTCAGAAACTCGCCTTTCGGATCGGACCAGAGGTCTTCAGTCGCGCTGATAATCAGCGCCGGGCGCGGGGCAAGCAGGGCCAGAAGCTCGTGCTGGTCTATGGGCAGGGCGGCTTCGTTGTCGGCGTAACGGCTGAAATTCGGGCAGAACCAGTGCGGGAAGTTGTGCGTGAGGTTGGCGGCCGTCTCCCCGAAAATGCGTTTGTGGAGCGCGGCCCCTCCCGCCCCGGACTCATTGGAGACGATGAGCGCGAACCGCTCGTCCTGCGCTGCCGCCCAGAGCGTCGCCTTCCCCAGACGGCTGAAACCGGTCACAGCCACCCGTTTTGCGTCCACGCGGGGATTCGTTTGCAGATAGTCCATTGCCTGGCTCATCGCCCACGCCCACGCACCCACACTGCCCCAATCGTTCGCGCCCGGCGTCGGCCCCAGCCCACGCGGCCCCTCCTTCGCATGACCGGGCGCATCCGGCTCGACCTCCCCGTATCCGGCGGTGGCAATGCCGTACCCATGTTCGAGCGCGTAGTCAATCTGCCAGAGGCCCTGGAGTGTCCCGCGCCCGGCTTCCACCGCGCTATGGTTCGTGACGCGGTTCGGGCCGAGTCCGTTGACCCAGTGTTTCGGCAGGGGAATGTCCGGCTCATCGGTCACCGTGTAGTTGCCATCGAAGTTGAGACCGAGGAAGACGGGAACGCGCCCCGGAACGTGGTTCGGCAGATAGACCAGCAGTTCCATCTGCCGTCCCTCTTCGCGCCCCTCAAACAGAATCCCGACGCGCAGCCTCGTCGCCTTGCCGCCCCGCGCCTCGCGCTTCTCCTCGCGCACCACAAACCGCATCTTCTTTGGTCGCCCGACCAGCGTCTTGCCATACTCCTCCCGCGCAAACAGCCGCAGCAGTTCCGGGCGGCGCTTCTCCCGCCACAGTTGTGCACTGGTCACCGCCGTTCCGTCCTGACAGACGAGCGGGTCGGGCAGGGCGTAAGGCGTCACCCTAGCTTCGTCGGAAATGGTCTGGGCAGGGAGGGAAGCAGGCAGCGCCGCAAGTGCCAACAGAACGGCGACGGTTTTGAAGAGATTCATAGCGTTCCTTTTTTGCCGGGGTTTTCAACCCCTGACCAACCCCCTGGTAAACGCCAACCTATCCCCCGGAACCAGGTTCGGGAGAGGTCAGCGGAACGAAAGCGACTTTTTTGGCGGCGAAGTTGAGGACGATTTTGAAACGGCTGAGAAAGTCCAAGCCAAGTACTGCCGTCGTGCGGTCGAAGCCGGGAGAGGCGTCGTCTGAGAGGTAAGCGACTCGCATCGCCTGCGCCTCGGCCTGCCCGACCTTGATCTGCGGCACCTGAATCAGCATCGCTTTGACCTCTTTGCCTCCGGCCCCGCTCAGTTTTGCGGTCTCCAGTGCAGGCAGTTTGAGTTTCTCTCCGACAGCGGCAGGGATAAGCGTCAGCACGGTTGAGGTGTCGAGAAGGGCGAGGAAGGGCTTCGATTTTGGCAGCGTCACCGACACGAAAATTTGGCCGTTTCGCAGCGTCATCGGCACGACCATCGCCCCGCCCGGCAGTTTCGCTCCCGGCTTCTCCAGAGTGCAGACATGATGCGAAAGATCAAACGTCACCTGAAATGCGGCCAGAAACGGAGTGCCGAGCCAGGCGATGGGAGCGTCGGGGTGCGGGGTACGACTGAGCAGGGCGATCACATCCAACTGCGCCGCCGGAACATTCTCCAGTTTCAGCAGCCCGATTTGCAGGGTTTTCCACGCCGTTTCGGTCGGTTCGGTCTCCCGGTCAAGGATGTTGACGCGCACCTTCGTCTTGCCTTCCGGTATCTGAAGGCGCATCATGGCGGCGGGCGTAATCGTGTTGGCATTGAGGCCGGTATCGAGGCCGAACCGCTCGAAAATGCCGTTGACGAGGATATCTGCGGTCGGCAGGCCGCGCCAGGAGCGCAGGTTCAGACTGACCGGCAGGGTCGGACTGGCAGGCAGGAGAATCGGTGAGGTCTGGAGTGGAGCAGCAGAAGGTGTCTGGCTGGCAGACACGGCAACGGACGATTTTGGGGCGGCAGGCGGCTGCCCGAACAGCCTGGAGGCGTTTAGAGACAGCAGCAGTGCGGAGAGAAGTACCCATTTCATCCTGAAAGCCCCTTACCGATGATTCTGCTCGACGATCTGTTTGATGGCGTCCAGCGCGAGCAGATAGACAAGCGTTCCCAGTCCGACGATCTGCCCCGCCACGACCGGCGAAATGACCGAACGATGCCGGAACTCCTCGCGAGCGTGGACATTCGTCAGATGCACCTCGATAGTGGGCAGGCGCACCGCCGTAATCGCGTCGCGAATCGCATAACTGTAGTGCGTGTAGGCGCCGGGATTGATGATAAGGCCATCGGAGCCGCTTTTGGCTTCCTGAATGGCGTCAATGATCTCGCCCTCGTGGTTGGACTGGAAGATACGCACTTCCATGTCGTTCGCCTGCGCGCGCAATTTGATCTTTTTGTTGATGTCGTCGTAGGAGTCGCGTCCATAGACCTCCGTCTCGCGGTTGCCCAGCAGATTCAAGTTCGGCCCATGTATCAGGGTCACACGCATCGTCGTAGTCTCCTCATTCCGATTTCGGGCTGGCGGCGGCGTCCAGGACAGTCGCCTCTTCGACCAGCAGGATGGGAATGCCGTCGCGAATGGGGAAGGCGTAGCGTCCGCAGGCGCAGCGCAGCACGTCCTGCGTCTCGTTCAGGGTTAGCGGCAGATGCTCAGGGCAGCCGGGACAGGCCAGCAGATCAAGGAACCAGGCGTCGAGCGGCTGCGGTGCGGTGACGCTGGAAGCCGGGTCGGACTTCTCTTGGGTGCTCATGGTGTCTCTATTTCCTCTGCACGGCGGCCCGGTAGACTTCCAGGGTGCGGCGTGCGGTATTTTCCCAGGTATAACGTGCGGCGCGGGCCGGGCCACGCTCGGTGAGTTCCCGGCGCAGCGCCTTGTCGTCCACAATGCGAAACAGGGCCTTTGCCCAGGCTTCCGTATCGGTCGCGGGAACGATTAACGCGGCCTCCCCGACAAGCTCCGGCAGCGCGGGCCTGTCCGAGACGACGACCGGCGTTCCGCAGGCCATCGCCTCCAGCGGCGGAAACCCGAAGCCTTCGTACAGGGCCGGATGCACCAGCGCGGCGCAGGCGCGGTAGAGCATGGGGAGGTCGGCATCCTCCACATAGCCTGGAAAGCGCAGACCCAGCACCGCCAGGTCGGCTCCCGTCGCCTCCGCCTCGTCGCAGAGCGCGTTCTTGTCCGTCTCCCAGCCGACCTTGCCGACAAAGGCGAGTCTATGCTGAAGTTCGTATTTGACGATAGCGCTTCCGAAGGCCCGCGCCAGCATTCGCAGGTTCTTGCGCGGCTGCTGCACCCCGACGGCTAGCAGAAACGGCTCGGTCAGGCCGTACTTCTCCGCGACGAACTTGCGGGCCGCTTCCGGTTCGATCTCTGTTCCAAACCCTTGCGGCAGTCCGAGCGGAATGGCGACAACGTGCTGCTCCGGGAGATTGTAGACGCGCAGAATATCGGCCCGCGAGCTTTCGGAGTCGGTGATGACCTGGTCGGCCTGACGCATGGAGGGCGGCACGGTCAGGTTCATCAGCAGGCGGTGCTTGAGCGGAAACCAGCGCGGATAGAGCCGAAACGAGATGTCATGCACCGTCGTGACGACCGGGCAGGGACACAGTCGGCGCGGCGGAATGGTGTACTGCACATGGATCAGGTCGGCCTGGTCGCGGCGGGCGGCTTCGGGCAGCGCGGTCAGTGTCCAGAGGCGCTCATTCCGAGCCTCCACCACCCGGCATTCCAGATTCGGCAGTTCCGGCAGTTCCCCGGCAGGGATAGGTTCACGGCTGTAGACGAGAAACGTATCGTCCGGCGCAAGGCGTGGGAGGCTGCCCAGCAGACCGCGCCAGTAGGTGCGGTCGCCCGTAAACCGTCCCGTCAGCGTCCGCCCATCAATCGCTACCCGCACCGTTCACTCCCCGTCCGCCTGCCGCGAATCCTGCTGTGCTGCGTCGCCGTCCGAAGTCGTTTCTAGAGCGACTGTTTTCACGATACGTGAGCGAGGTCTTTTCGTGTCAGCGTTCGCATCGCCATCTATCCCCAGCACCAGTACCGGAACATCAATATCCGCCACTCCCCGCTGCTCCAAATCCCAGGCGAACTGCTCGAAATAGGAGACGCCGGAACTCATCTGCGATGCGAATCGCTTGACCGGCACGACCTCGATACCCATCTCGATATGTCCCAGATTACGGAAAATCGTCATCTTCGCCGCGACGTTGTAGACCATGAACGAATATTTCCCGAATTGCACTTCGACGCCCAATCTCTCCTTCACAAAATCCATCTCGCGAAATCCGACGTTTTCGGTTACCGTCGTTCGGTAGCTCTCTGTATAGTATTCCGCTGAGTAGAGACACTGCACCCGCTCTGTTTTCCAATGACGGGCATAAAGGCAGTCCTTGAATGCCATATTTAACGACGAAGGGCTATAGAGCATCTGATCCAGCATCGTTTTTTCTTTGCTCTGCTTGCTCCGATGCTGTTCGGCATCAATGGAGGCAATCGCCGCTTCAATTTCTGCCAGAAGATGCGGGTATTTTGCGGAAACCGCTTCCATGCCACCGTGAAAGGAGTATCGCGCTGCGATGACCATCTACTCGGCCTCGCTCGCTTCCAGCCACTGCATCGGAACCTGCGTCACTTTTTCGCGACCGGACGGCGTATGTATCGGTTTGCCGATAGGGCGCAGTTTCAAGTTACCGGCATAGTAGTCGGCGAGCCGCTGTTTTGCGATTCGGCAGTACTCCATGTCTCGATCTATGCCCACAGCGCAGCGTTCATGCTTCGCGGCAGCAATCAAGGCGCTTCCCACGCCTGCAAAGGGATCCAGTATCCAGTCGCCGGGATTGGTCAGGGCAAGGACGCAGCGTTCCACCAGTTCCACCGGAAATTGACAGGGATGCGCCGTCTTTTCACAGTGATTGGATTTGACGTTAGGAATCTCGAAAATTCCCTCATCCCACTCCTGCGCCAGAAACTCCCAGAAGTCAGAGGGATTTTTGCCGAGCGGATTGCCGCTTGGCAGACCCTTCTTGTCTCCCTTGAAATGCAGTTTGCCAGGATATTTTGCGGGTACGCGCACCGAGTCAAGGTTGAAAATATAGTCGTCGGAGCGTGTGAACCAGAGCAGCGTCTCATATCTGCCGGAGAACCGATAGGTCGCATGGAGACCGTGATCGAAATGCCAGACGATGCGATTCCGCAGCCGCATTCCCAGCGATTTGAAAATCGGATAGAAATGGATGTCGAGGGGGAAAACCTCGCCATCCTCTACATAGTTCCCGACCTGCCAGCAGAGGCTTCCATTCGGTTTCAGCAGCAAGACAAGCCGTTCGATGATCTCTTTTTGGGCTTGTAGATACTCGGTGAGCGTCGTCTGCTTTTCATACTGTTTCCCAATGTTATAGGGCGGCGAAGTCATTATCAGGGCGAACTGCTTCTCTGGGAGGCTGGCACAAATATCCAATGTTTCCCCATTCACCATAGCGAATGGATGTTGGATTGAAAAGGTATCCTGTGCGGAAATGGTTTTGTCGGAAAACAAGTTCATGGAAGCACTTTCGACATGGAGAGGCGCAAACCCTGCCACGCGATTCACAACCCGACATATTTTAGACGGACTGTGTCCGAGACAGTGTGAAGCGCGTGCTCATGGGCGAGACTTTCTGGAACCGTTCGCGTTTCCTCAAGCGCTTCATTCGGCCGGATACTGCTTTGATAATAGAGTGCGGAAACGGAGTAAAATCTGCCATTTCGCAGATGTTTGTTCTCTTCGGTTCCGATACAATAGGGGAGTAAGAACCGACGAGGTTCGACGATCCATCTATTCAATTTCCGACCCTGTCAAGGAGACACGTATGTTCCGCACTCCCACGCTCCCGACACGCCGAAACCGCAAAGGTTTCACCCTCATTGAACTGCTCGTCGTCGTCCTGATCCTCGCGATCCTGATGGCGGTCGCGATGCCCCTTTACCTTAGCGCCGTATCGGACTCCCAGCGCAAGACCTGCCGCGCCAATATGCAGACCATCGCCAATGCGGTGCAGGCTGCCCGCATCAAGACCGGAGCCAACGACTACGCCGCCTATAATGGCGTGACGATGACGACGACCCTTATTCCCGACCTGTCCGCGATTCCGGTTTGCCCGAATGCGGGAACCTACGCGATTGCCAACGGCAGCAGCTCCAGCACGGCGACGTTCAAAGTCACGTGCAGCTACGGCACCGGCGCAGCCGCGCACGGCAAATTTGAGCCGGGCATAGACAGTAATTAACGCTGTTCTGTGGTCTCCCGCAGACAACCCCCGTCATAGGACGGGAAAAAAGAAGTTGCCAACCTCGCAGATGCAGGGGAAGAATGATTCTTCCCCTGCATCTGTGTTTGGCGCGGTATGCCGTCTTCTGTCCGCAGGAGAAGCAGGCCCTGTCGTCGAAAGGACGCCCAATCGGAAGAGGGTGGCGAAGGGAGAACGACGATGTTTTCGGAGGCGGTGACGGAGCGGTCGAAGCGGTATGCCGGGGAGAACCTGCGGGCGGTGGCGATGCCGCTGGGCGGCATCGGGACAGGCACGGTCGCGCTGTGCGGCGATGGCAGTCTGCGGCAGTGGCAGGTCAACAACAGCGTCAACCATCTCGCATTTGTGCCACACAGTTTCTTCGCGGTTCGGGCACAGCAGGACGGTCAGGCGGCGGTGGCGCGGGTGCTGCAAAGCAGCGAACTCTACGCGGAGGAGTTCGCGCCGATTCCCTGCGCCAACGACTATGTGATTCCCGACGAGTGCAGACGGCTGCTGGCGACTCTGCCAGGGATACAGGCGACGGAGTTTGTCGGGGAGTACCCGATAGCGGAGATCGCCTACCGGGACGACGCGCTGCCCATCACGGTGAATTTGACGGCCTATTCGCCCTTCTGTCCACTGGATTCCGCGAACTCCGGGCTGCCCGCCGTCGTGTTTCAGTTCACCGCGCACAACCCCGCCGCTCACGCCGCCAGTGTGCAGTTCGCCGCCACCCTGCAAAACTTCACCGGATGGGACGGCGTTCAGGAGATACGCGGCACGGCCTGCCCCCTCTATGGCGGTAACGAGAACCAGACCCTGCGGCTGCGCGGCCTCTCGGCAGTCACTATGCAGAACACGCACCTCCCCGCCAATCACCCCAAAAACGGCTCACTCTGCCTCGCCGCGCTCCACCCGGACGCGCACGTGCGGCCCATCTGGACGGATCTGAACGAGTTCTGGGCTGACTTCGCACGGGACGGCGTGTTCGTGCAGAGCCGGGTTGCGGGGCCGTCGGCACAGGGCGAGACGGTCAACGGCGCGGTGGCGGTCGGGCTGCGACTGGAGCCGGGAGAGAGCAAGACCGTCACGTTTCTGCTCTGCTGGCACTTTCCGAACCGCTATGTGGACTGGGTCCAGTGGTTCAGCGGCATCGAAGACCCGAAAAGCCTGCTCTGGCTAGGCAACGCCTACAACACTCGTTTTGCCAGCGCCGCCGCTGTCGCCGAATATGTGCGCGACAACTTTGAGCGTCTCGACGCGACCACACGCCGCTTCCGCCAGACCTTTTTCGACAGCACCCTGCCGATGGAACTGCTCGATACCGTCTCAGCGCAGATGTCCATTGTCCGCTCCCCGACCTGCCTCTGGACGGAGGACGGACGGTTTCACGCCTTCGAGGGCTGCAACGGCGCGAGTACAGGCGGCTGGAACGGCACAGGGGGCTGCTGCCCGATGAACTGCACCCACGTCTTCGCCTACGAGATGAGCCTCGCCGCGCTCTTCCCCGACCTGGAGCGCACGATGCGTGAGACGGAACTGTTTCATCAGCTTCATGCGGAGGGCTATCTGCCGCACCGGGTGACGCTGCCACTCTATCTCCGCCGTCCCTGGGCGCGCACTCTCGGCGGCCCCGACACTCCCGCGCTCGACGGGCTGCTCAGTATGGTGCTGAAGACCTATCGGGAGCATCTTCGCAGCGCCGACCCGACGTGGCTCGAACGGGCGTGGCCGAAGGTGAAGCAGGCGCTGGAGCGCGTGATGACTGTTCACGATACCGACGGCGACGGCGTCCTGAAGGGAGAGCAGCCCAACACCTACGACATCAGCATCTATGGCCCTAACACCTTTATCGGGACGCTCTATCTGGCCGCGCTGCGGGCCGGGGAGGAGATGGCAAAGCGCTTCGGCGAGACGGAGCAGGCTGCCGCTTACCGACAGCGTTTCGAGCAGGGCCGCAGTGGCTATGATACGCTGCTCTGGAATGGCGACAACTATATTCAGGTCTACGACGCGGAGAAGAACCCGGAGCAGAACTGGGGGCAGGGTTGCCATTCCGACCAGCTTTTCGGGCAGTGGTGGGCCTCTCTGCTCGGCCTCGGCGATCTGCTCCCGCCCGACCACGTGCGGACGGCAGTCGGCAGTATCGTGCGCTACAACTTTCGGCAGAACTTCGTGGGCCATGTCCAGAAACCCCGCGTCTTCGCCTCCGACGATGAGGCGGGTCTGCTGGTCTGCTCATGGCCCGCAGGCGGCAGGCCGGAAGTCCCGACGCTCTACTCCGACGAAATCTGGACGGGCCTTGAGTACGAGGTCGCGGCCCTCTGCCTCTTCACCGGCCACATCGAGCAGGCGCTGGAGATGCTGCGGGCGACCCGCCACCGCTACAACGGGACGCGCCGCAGCCCCTGGAACGACATCGAGTGCGGAGACCACTACGCCCGCGCCCTGAGCAGTTGGGGTCTGCTGGATGCCGCCTGCGGCTATCACTACGATGCGGCCTCCGCCGCACTGACCATCGCCCCGCGCCTCACTCCCGACAATTTCCGCGCCTTCTTCCTCACCGCGACCGCCTGGGGCAGCGTGTCCCTCCAGACACAGGACGGCGTGACGACGCTCTCCCTCCACGCCGACTGGGGGTCGCTGGAACTGAACACTTTAACGCTCCCGGAAGTCTCCGCTACCACCGCGCAGGCCACCATCGGCGAAACCCTCCTCCCCGTAGAGTCGGTAGTAGAAGAGAGACATCTGCATCTGCGCTTCGCCGAAACGATCCGCATTCCGGCAGGCGCAACGCTGCGAGTCCGCCTGTCCGCTGGCATCGTTTAGCCTGCCCAAACGAAGCGAGGAAGCCCATTGCAAGAGTTTGTCCAACCTGAGTCCGCAGTATCGGTCTTCCCGGCCCTGGAATCACACACCGAAGCAGAAGCGACCTCCTGGCTCCTCTTCCCTGAGAAGACCAACGAGGAACTGCTCGCCGAGTTACGGCAGTCCATGCGGGGAAATCTGTTTGCGTTTATAAGTCTTATTCTGCTTGGCATTTTTGCTATGGGCAACATCGTCAATTTTCTGGCCCCAGAGCATCTCTTTATGGGAGTCTTCCTGGGAATTCTGCCTCTGGTGGGTGGGATGGCCGCCGGGATGAGATGGAGCAACTGGCGGCTACGGAGAGTAAAACAGATCATAGAGGCTCTGCAAGAACGCCAGGAAGTTCGTACGCTGGGCCTGCTGGTAAATATCATTCAAATGGTTCCCCTATCCCTTGGCAACCCGGCAAGGCAGGCCACTATGGAGGCAATCCCCCGATTTTGCCGGTTAGTGACGCCGGAACAGTTTTCGGAATTCACCTCTGTGCAGATCAACTACTTCGCAAATATGACCGCCAGCGGCAGCAAGGAGGTAGGTCGGGCGGTTCTGGAGATGCTGGAGCGCTGTGGAGATGCCCGTGCCCTGCGCGTCTTGCTAGACCCTGGCTATCAGCATCTTGGCCTGCACGATGCCGACACCAATAGACGCCGTAAAGCGTGTCTTGCGACCATTGGTGCGAGGGTAGACGCGGAGAAACGTCTGGCGCAGCTCCTCCGTCCCGCTTCCGCCGAATCCTATCAGGCGCAAGCAGAACTCCTGCGCTCTGTCACCGCCGCCCCCAATTCCACGCCTCCTGCCGAACTACTTCGCGCCGCCAACACCGATATTCAGACGGATTGAGAGAATCGGCAGCAGCACAATACCGGGAGAGGGTATGATATAATAATTCACTGCCTGCGATTTGACCCTTCCTTGAATTTCCGGGGAGGTTAAAGCCCCTGTCCCGTATCGGAGGGCGTTTCCGGCGGTCGAAAACTCCCGGAAACCTACAGCCTGCCTGCTTCATCCGGCAGGGCGTTTTTAGCAGCCGAAATATGTGTCTCGAAAGGTTTCCTTTCATGCCTTCCAATCCTCTTATACCCTGGTGCGTCGTTCTGAGCCTGCTCTGTTGTGGGGGCGGTTCCGGCTTCGCGCAGCAGAAAACAAAGCCTGCCGCGCTGCCTGTTCGGGCGGCGGTGATAAAAGTGGATTTCGCGCAGGATTTGCTGCCCGCACTTCGGGCGTCCTGTTTTCAGTGTCATGGAGCGGAGCGGCAGTCGGCGGGGCTGCGGATGGACAGTCGGGCGTTTCTGCTGAAGGGCGGAGCGAGCGGGGCCGCGCTGATTCCGGGCAAGGGACGTGCGAGCCTGATCGTGCAGCGGGCGCTGGGGATGGGCGGGAAAGCGCAGATGCCGCTCGGCTTCGCGCCGCTCAAGCCGGAACTGATCGCGAAACTGATGGCCTGGATTGAGCAGGGCGCGGCCTGGCCGGAGAGTGCGAACGCGAAGCACTGGGCCTACGTGAAGCCAATGCTGCCGAAAACACCTGTTGTGAAGAACCGGGCGTGGGTGCGCAGTCCGATAGATGCGTTCGTGCTGGCGCGTCTGGAGAGAGAGGGCCTGCACCCTGCCCCGGAGGCCGCGAAAGAGACCCTGCTACGCCGTGTGTCGCTCGACCTGACCGGACTGCCGCCGTCGCCGAAGGAGCTGGACGCCTTTCTTGCGGATACGTCGCCGAACGCCTACGCGAAGGTCGTGGACAGGTTGCTGGCCTCGCCACAGTACGGGGAACGCTGGGCGCGGTACTGGCTCGATCTGGCCCGCTACGCCGACACCAACGGCTACGAGAAGGACGGGCGGCGGTCTATCTGGCCGTTCCGCGACTGGGTCATAGATGCCTTCAACCGCGATATGCCGTTCGATGAGTTCACCATCGAACAGATTGCCGGGGATATGCTCCCCAACGCCACGCCCGCGCAGAAGATCGCTTCCGGCTTCCATCGCAACACGATGTCTAACGAAGAGGGCGGTGTAGATCAGGCCGAGGCCCGCTGGCTGACCGTCGTGGACAGAGTCAGCACGACCGCGCAGGTCTGGCTCGGCACGACTCTGCAATGCGCTCAGTGCCACAACCACAAGTACGATCCGTTCACCATGCAGGAGTACTACCGGTTTTTCGCCTTCTTCGACCACTGCAACGAACCCGCGCTGGACGCGCTCACGCCGATTCAGGAGGCGCAGAAAAAAACGCTGCAAACTGACCTCGACGCCCTGACCACCCAGCGCACCAACCTGCAAAACGCAGGCCCTCCGACTGCCGACCGTCTTGACGCCCTGGACAAACAGATTGCTGACACGAAGAAGCAGATGGACGCCATTCGTCCCACGCAGACCCTTGTCTTTCAAGAGAAGGCGGACAATCTCGTGCCTGCGACCTACACCCACATCAAAGGTGGCTTTCTGGCGAAAGACCAACTTGTAACGGCGAGCGTTCCGGCCTCTCTGAACCCCCTGCCGACCGGTCAGCCTGTCAACCGTCTTGGCCTCGCGCACTGGCTGGTGGACCGGGACAACCCGCTGACGGCGCGAGTGACGGTCAACCGGATGTGGGAGCAGTTGTTCGGACGCGGCCTGGTAGAGACCAGTGAGGACTTCGGAACGCAGGGCCAGAAGCCGACGCATCCCGATCTGCTGGACTGGCTGGCCGTGCGTCTCGCCGCGCCTGCCGATCCCGCCACCCCCGCGAACTGCGGCTGGAGCCTAAAACGCCTTCTGCGCCAGATTGTGCTGTCGGCGACTTACCGGCAGGCGTCGAAGATCTCGCCCGCGCTGATTGAGCGTGATCCGGCGAACCGCCTGCTGGCACGTGGACCACGCTTCCGCATGGAGGCCGAGATGCTGCGCGACACCGCCCTGGCCTCTGCCGGTCTGCTCAGTCTCAAGGTCGGTGGGCCAAGTGTCTTCCCCTTCCAACCGGAGGGAATCTGGGTCATGCCCTACAACGGCGACCAGTGGAAGATCAGCGACGCAGGCGACCAGTATCGGCGCGGCCTCTACACCTTCTGGCGGCGCACCTCGCCCTATCCGTCGTTTCTCTCCTTTGATGCCAGCAGCCGCGAGTACTGCACCGTCCGCCGCACCCGCACCACGACGCCCCTCCAGGCCCTGACGACGCTGAACGATCCCGCCTTCTTCGATGCCGCCCGTGGACTGGCCCGCCGCATGAAGGCCGAAGGCGGAACCACCCTGCCCGCTCGCCTGGCCTTCGGCTTCCGCGCCTGCACCACCCGCCTGCCCAAACCGGAAGAACTGCGCCGCCTGTCCGCACTCTACACCCGCGAACAGACCCGCTATCAGGCCAATCCAAAAGCCGCGCTCTCCCTCGCAGGCGGCGCGACCACCACTCCCGACACCGCCGAACTCGCCGCCCTGACCATCGTCGCCAACGTCCTCCTCAACCTGGACGAAACTCTGACGAAGGAGTAGGTTCTCTATCGGGGTAGGCCGGAGGTTGAAAACCCTCGTCATTAAAGTGCAAACGTCTTCCAGACGGAAATGCCCTGCTGATTGGTAGTGGTTCGAGTGCGTTGCCCGGCACAGGAACGTGCCGGGCTGGAAAAAGCGGTCGTCCTCCGGACGAAGGGTTCAGAGGGCGGCACCTTCTCTCGTTGGGTGTGAGGTTTGCGCCGGAGTGAACTCCTGCGCTGGAAAAAGCAAGTGGCTGCTTCGCAGGCACAGTTTCCACAATGCGAAACGTTGCGGGTTGCCCGGCAGGGAAAGCCACAACGGGTTCGTCCCATGTAAAGCGTGGTGGGTTGACCGTCAGGTAGGCAGCAAAGGGTTGACACCCCTCGCTACGCGGCTTCGCCGGATCGTCCTTCGGACGAGACACGGTGCGACAAGGTTTGTTGAGCGCGATGAGTGGCCCTCACACCATAGACGTTTCCGAAGGAAACTGGGCCGAAGGTCACATAGCGGGGACTTCAGTCCGTCGCGCCCTCACAGGCGAGAAGGCTTATCGGTCAGCCCGCAACCTGCCAATTCGAGGTGCCCGCGAAGCGGCCACTTGCTTTTTCCAGCGCAGGAGTTCACTCCGGCGAAAACTCATGGGACGGTAAACCAGCCCGAAGACTGTTGCATTTCCGTCTGCAAGACGTTTGCACTTTATTGCCGGGGGTTTTCAACCGCCGGACAAACTGCCAGGGGTTTTCAACCGCCAGCCAACCTCTGAAAAACCTCAAGGGAAGAAACCGCATGGAAATGCAGTTAGCAGGCCAGGTCGTCGTCGTTGTCGGGGGAGGGCGCGGGATAGGTCACGCGATTGCCTTGGCATTCGCAGCAGAAAAAGCTGACGTAGCAATTGTGGATATTGTGCCGGGCCTCGAGAGCGTCACGGCAGGACTTGCAGAGAAGCACGGCGTACAGACGTTGGGACTGTCTGCCGATGCCACCGATTTTGACGCGATAAAGGCTGTTGTCGAACGGATTGAGCGCGCGTTGGGCAAAACGGCGCATGTCGTCTATGCGGCGGGGGTGGGGTCGGGGAAGTTCGGGTTTCCGTTCTGGAATCTGGAACCGTCGGATTGGGATAGCGTCTGGCAGGTCAATGTGATGGGAGCCGTCAATGTGGCGCACGCCTTCGCGCCGGGACTTACGGAGAAGCGGGAGGGTTCGCTGCTGTTTCTCGCCTCTGTCGCAGGACAGATAGGTTCGCAGACCGATCCGCCCTACAGCGCTGCCAAAGCCGCCGTCATCAATTTTGCCCGCTGCGCCGCCCGCGACCTCGCGCCGTATGGTGTGCGGGTGAACACCCTCTGCCCCGGTATGGTGCAGACCGCGCTGAACCGCTCCGTCTGGCAGTCCTGGAACGAGCAGAAACCGGAAGCCGAGCGCATGGACTATGAGGCGTGGGGCCGGGAGAAGGTGCAGCGGGTCGCGCCTCTGGGCCAATGGCAGGAGCCGGAGGAGATCGCAGCGATGGCCGTCTATCTCGCTTCGCCCCACGCCCGCAATATCACCGGGCAGACGCTGAACGTGGACGGCGGGCAGGTGATGCACTCGTGACCGCGTCCGCAAACGCACAAGGAGAGACCAGATGGACTGGAACGGACGGGCCGCGATTGTGACCGGGGGAGCGTCGGGGATAGGCGCGGCGACCGCGCTGGAGTTCGTGCGCGAAGGAGCGGCAGTTGCGGTCTTCGACATCAACCACGCTCTGGGCGAAACCGTCGTAAATCAGCTTCGGGAAGCGGGAGGACAGGCCACGTTCACCCCCGTTGATGTCTCCGAGGCCGACGCCTGCCGTGAGGCGGTGCAGGCGTTCGCCGCGCAACAGGGGCGTCTCGACTATCTGGTGAACAGCGCCGTCAGTTTCATCTCAAAAGGCGTGGAGGCAACGACACAGGACTGGGACCGCAGCCTCGGTGTCAATGTGCGCGGTAACGCACACATGGCCCAGGCGTGTCATCCCCTGATGAAAGCGACAGGCGGCGGAGCCATCGTCAATATCAGCAGCATCTCCGGCCATATCGCGCAGCCGGACCGCTGGACCTACAACGCCTGCAAGGGGGCCATTCTCATGCTCACTCGCTGTCAGGCGCTCGACTTCGCCCCCGACCGGATTCGCGTCAACACCGTCAGTCCGGGCTGGACATGGACGCCCGAAGTCGCAAGGGCCGCACAGGGCGACCGCGAGAAGTGGGAACCGATCTGGAGCCGCTTCTCCATGCTGCAAAGGCTGGGCGAAGCGCGGGAGATCGCACGGGCCATTCTGTTTCTATGCAGCGACGATGCCAGTTTCATCACGGGCGCGGAACTGCCCGTAGACGGCGGTTATCTGGGGCTGGGCAGCGAGGGGTTGGGAGAACACTCCGCCTTCGCCGGAACCGCCTGATTTTCGTTTCGCAGAGGAGTTGGAAAAATGCACAAACGCAGCACCGAAGAGGAAGACGCGCTGAAAGCGATCACCCGCCGCCACTTCTTCCGGCAGGCAGGATACGGCATCGGAGCGACCGCGCTGGCGGCCCTGCTCAACGACGGCAGTTTCCCCGCAACGGCCCACGCCGACCAGCACACAAAGCCGGGTTCCCCCGATCCGCTCGCCGTAAAGCCGCCGCACTTCGCGCCGAAGGCCAAAAACATCATCTATCTCTTCATGGCGGGAGCGCCCTCGCAGATAGACCTGCTCGACCCGAAGCCGAAACTCGTCGCATACAATGGGCAGAACATCCCGGAAGAGTTTATTAAGGGCGAACGGTTCGCCTTCATCAAGGGAACGCCGCGCCTGCTCGGTTCGCCGCACACCTTCACGCCACAGGGCAAGTCCGGTATTCCCATCTCCGCGCTGCTGCCCCATCTCGGCACCATCGCCGACGACATCTGCGTGGTGCGCTCCCTCTACACGGAACAGTTCAACCACGCCCCCGCGCAGATTTTCCTGAACTCCGGGCATCAGCTTATCGGCAGGCCGAGCATGGGGTCCTGGCTCACCTACGGCCTCGGCAGCGCGAATCGCGACCTGCCCGGCTTCGTCGTGCTGCTCTCCGGGGATCGTGGGCCGGACGGCGGCAAGTCCTGCTGGGGCAGCGGCTTTCTGCCCACCACCTATCAGGGCGTGGAGTTCCGCTCCCAGGGCGACCCGGTGCTGTTCGTCTCCAACCCGGAAGGCATGGACGCGGAGGTGCGCCGTCAGTCACTCGACGCGCTGCGCGACCTGAACAACAGCCATCTCGCCGACGTGGGCGATCCCGAAATCGCCACCCGCATCGCCGCCTACGAACTCGCCTACCGGATGCAGACCAGCGTTCCCGACCTGATGGACATCGCAAAGGAGCCGCAGGCGGTGCAGGAACTCTACGGCACGACACCTGGCAAAGCCTCGTTCGCCAACAACTGCCTGCTGGCGCGGCGGCTCGTGGAGCGCGGAACCCGCTTCGTGCAGCTCTACCATCGGGGCTGGGACCATCACGGCGAGGCGCAGTTCGACGACCTGACGACCGGGTTAGGACGGCTCTGCCGCGAGACCGATCAGGCCGCCGCCGCGCTCATCAAAGACCTGAAACAGCGCGGCCTGCTCGATACGACGCTGGTGGTCTGGGGCGGGGAGTTCGGGCGCACTCCGATGAACGAGGAGCGCGGCGGCTCGAAGTTTCTGGGCCGCGATCATCACCCGAAGGCGTTCAGTATCTGGATGGCCGGCGGCGGCATCAAGGGCGGAACCATCGTCGGCAGCACGGACGAACTCGGCTACAACGTCGTGCAGGACCCCGTCCACGTCCACGACCTCCACGCCACCATGCTGCACCAGATGGGTCTCGATCACACCCGCCTGACGTACAAGTTCCAGGGCCGCAACTTCCGCCTCACGGACGTCTCCGGCACGGTCATCAAAAAAATGCTGGCGTAAGGATACGAGCAGGGATAAGGAGCAGAGAGATGAGCCGACCGGAAGAGGATGTGCCGCCCGTACCGCCGATGCCTGTGCTGCTGCCGCGACCGGGACCGCCGATGCCTGCCCACTATCCCTCGGAACGGGCCACGCATCTCTCGTCGTTGCGCTCGCTGTCGGGACAGGCGGTGCGGCCTGTGCATCCGCCAGAGCAGCCGGTCGTTCCGCCGCCCATGCCTGTGTTGCCACCCTCGGCGGCCTCCCGCTATCTGCGCCCGCAGGATTTGCGCCGCTTCGAGAACTTTCAGTTCGCTGCAAAGATGGTCGTCGAAGGCTTCTACTCCGGGCGGCATCGGTCGCCCTTTCACGACCGCTCTGCCGAGTTCAGCGACTACCGGCCATACGTGCCGGGTGACGAAATTCGGTCGCTCGACTGGCGAGCCTACGCCCGTACCGACCGCGACTATATCAAACTGTTCCGTAAAGAGACGGATATGCGCTGCCATGTCCTGCTCGATACCAGCCGCTCGATGGCCTTCCGTGACGAGACCGCCCTGATCGCCGAAACACGTCCACGTCCCGGCCTATTCGACCGCCTCCTGAAACGCACACCGCCCTCTATCGGCACCGCCTCGCCTCCCCCCGACACCGCCCGGCTCTCGAAGTTCGAGTATGGAGCCTACCTCACCGCCGGACTCTGCTACCTGATGATTCAGCAGGGCGACAAGGCCAGCCTCGCCCTCGGAGCGTCCGGCCTGACGACATTCGTGCCTCCAGGCGGCACTATCACGCACCTGCACGGAATGCTGTCGCATCTGGAACGCACACAGCCGGAAGGAGAGACGGCACTTGCCAATGCCGTGCGCGGCCTTTTTGCGCTTACTCGACGGCGCGGTCTGCTCGTTGTCGTCTCCGATTTTCTGGAAGAGCCGGAACCCCTCTTCGACGCCCTCGCCATGTACACCTATCGCGGCTGGCAAATACTCCTGCTGCACGTCCTCACCGAAACGGAACTCAACCTGCCCGGCAGCGGCCCCCAACACTACCTCGACGCCGAAACGCCCGCCACCCTCGACGCCGACCCCGACTCCCTGCGCGAAGCCTATCAGTCCGAACTGCAAATCTGGCTGCACTCCCTCGAAACCCAGACCAAAGCCAGAGGCATCCACTACTCCCGCATGACTACTGCCACCCCCTATGACCAGGCTCTCGAGCGCTACCTCACTGCCCGCCAGTAGCCATTAGCGCAGACCATTCCAACTTTCCTTCAACCTTGATGCAGATCACATTACTCTGTGTTCTGCGTCACAGAATACCCGCTCCCGTCCGCGTATAATCATAATTGTAAACCAAACAGGGCTTCAACGATTCTGGCGCTGGCGCGTACAGAAATCGAAGTCGCCACTACAATGAAGGAGTTCCCGGACCATGCAATCCCCTGAATCCACTCTTAGCGAGCGCGTTGAGCGGCTCGAAAATTTCAACCAGACCATCTGTCAGGAAAACGCGCAGATGAAAGCGCAGTTCCATGCCGACCGTCTCCGCCTGCGAGTACAGTTGGGACTTTCTGTGTTCGCTGTCGCCGGAGCCATCTTCCTCTCTCCCGGCAACCGCACCGCCATCGCCCAGGGCTACGGCGTCACACTGTCCTCGCTTGCCGCCCGAATCACGGCGGTTGAAACCAAGACCTGCTATCTCAGCGTGGACAAACCGAGCAACACGATGCTTATCACCGGAGCCAATCTTCAGATCGTCAATGGCCTGGGAGCCACCAACGGCTATCCGACCGACCCGACCTCTACCGACCCGTCGCTGACTCAGGTCAATGGACTCGGTAACCTGATTGTCGGCTACAACGATGGCGATAGCGGTTCCTATTTCCGGGGCGGCTCCCATAACCTTGTTCTGGGCAGTTTCAACCAGTACGGCTCTTTCGGCGGCAGTATAATGGGTTCGTATAATAACATCGCCGCCGCCTACTCCACCGTCACCGGCGGCCAGAAAAACACCTCCTACGGAATCTGTTCTTCCATCAGCGGTGGCTCCTACAACCAGGCTTCCGATCCCTTCTCCTCCGTCAGCGGTGGAATCCTCAACCGGGCGCGTTCCACGAACGCTTCGGTAACGGGCGGTTACCAGAACACGGTAGATGGGTTCTACAGTTGTATCTCCGGTGGCGTGAACAACCACATTACCTCCTACTTCTCGGTCATCTGCGGTGGCGAACAGAACCTCGCGAGCGGCAACGTCTCCTCAGTCATTGGGGGCGGCAGCGCGACAGCGAGCGGAGGCGGTTCGCTGGTAGCGGGTGGCTATCAGAACACAGCCAGTGCGCTTCGCTCTGTGGTCGGGGGCGGCAGCGGCGTCACGCAGAGCAACACAAACGGATGGGCGGCAGGACCGTTCCATAGCCCGTAACAGGAGGCAGAATGAGGAAGCGGGAGCAGACCGGACAAAGAGATCACTGCTCCCTTTCCCTGCGCGGCTCTTTAGTCTTTGGGGCGCTCCGTGTCGGAATAGAGTTCCGTTTCGTGTACGCCTGCCACAGCCTCAGCCTGACCTTCGAGGCCGAGGCGCGTTCGAGCGGAGAACATGGGGCCACGCGCCTCCTGGTTGGGCGCAAAGTACAGAAAACCGAGGGGGCTTTGCGCATTGCCATAGATCGCTTCCATCCCGCCGCGCATGAAATAGGTCTCATGCCAGAACTCCGTGCTGGCGGGATCACGCAAAAACGCCTGCCACCAGGCCATGTGCGGCATGGTGCGCGTCCAGGTTTCGAGGGAGGCAAAGTCGCGCCAGTACTGCCGGAAGACGGACGACGGCAGCGGATTGGCAGTAAAGGCGATGTCCTCGTGGAGCAGCAGCCCGTCCGGTTTGGCCGCAACCGACTCCGCGATACCGGGGCCGAACTTCATCATGGTCTGCGCCCCTTCGGGGTTTATCGCCCGCATCCCCAGATAGATCACGACAAGATCGGGATAGCCCAAAAGGTCTACGGTCGTTCGTGAGGTCATCGGTGTATTCTCCTGAGATTTCTACGGTTGAAAGCGTCGGGCTTCCTGCCAGAGGCGGGGGATAAGATCGGTGGCAGAGGGGACGTCGTGAATGGTGGCGCAGGAAGTTCCGGCGTACAGGCACATGGCCTCGATGTCGCCGGTAAAGCCGAGGCGAGGGGCGGTGTCGGCGTAGCGGGGAATCGTCTCGCCGGTGGCGTTCCAGCCGACGACCGCGCCCTCGCCGGGACGATGACCGGACGGAGGACAGCCTGCCGCTTCCCACTGTTCGAGCGTGGTATTGCGGAGAACGCGGTGCGCGGCGTAGGGCCAGCCGCCATCGAAGCAGACGGTGAGCGCGGCCTGTTCCGCCTGTGCCGCGACGAGACGGGCCTTGTAGTCCGGGTGGGCGCGGCTCTCCTGCGTGGCGACGAAACGGGTGCCGAGCATCGCCCCTGCCGCCCCCAATGCCAGCGCACGGGCGATGCCTTCGCCCTCCCCGATGCCGCCCGCCGCAATGACGGGAACGCCCTGCGCCGCCGCGATGACCTGCGGAAGCAGCGCGAACAGCGGCATTGACGACTGCACATGACCGCCTGCCTCGACGCCCTGACAGAGCAGAAAATCCACACCGGATTGGGCCATGCGTCGTGCGCCCTCCGCGTTCGTCACCTGCACACCGACCTTTGCACCTGCCGCCCTGACCTGCGCGAGATAGGACGTCGGGTCGCCCCAGGAGAACGTCACGACGGGCGCACCGGCCTCCAGCGCGGCGGCCAACGAATGTGGGGGAAAGGCAAGCGCGAAGTTTACCTGAAACGGCTTCGGGGTTCGGGAGCGCACTTCGCGTATCTGCGCGGCGGCCTGTTCTGGCTTGGCCCAGGTGAGCGCCATCGCCCCCATCCCGCCTGCTGCCGAGACCGCTGCCGCCAGTTCCGGCCCGGCGATGCTGCCGGTCGGAGCCTGCCAGATCGGGTATTCCAGTCCCAGAAGAGCGTTCACGCGCCGGAAGCCTCCTGAAGCGTCTGCCGCAGCAGATCACGGCACTCCGCTGCGCTCTGCTCCCGCACGGTGGTCTTTGCGGCCCCTGTCTGATTCGCCGGAACCAGAATGCCCGTCACGCCCGCGCCGATCAGCAGGCGCAAGGCGGTTGTCAGCGTGTTGTCGAGGTCGTTCTGCCCGAAGGCATTGAAACCGAAAGGAGAAGCCGAGACGAACGCGGGCAGAAGATTGTTCTGCGCCGCCGTCAGCAGGGGGGCAAGAGAGAGCAGGGTTCCCTCCGTCAGCGGCTCCTGTGTCATGGTGAAGAGCAGACGGGTCGCGCTTTGCCCTGCCAGCCGCTCCACGAATGCCAGCGCCTCCTCCGCACTCTCTCCGCGCTCCGAAACCGAGGGCAGATCGGCGGCAAGCCGGGGCAGCGCACAGACCTGATCGTTCTCGTAGCACTCCGTCTCTGCCTCACGTAGCTCCGCCAGCAGTTCCGCAAAGCCCAGGCCGTCCAGAGACTCCTGCGGGGGAATCGCCAGTGTCAGGTCGGCCTTTGCCGCCGCCATAAGCAGACTTGCGAAAGGCAGCGCGAAGTTGTCGGAAACAAAAAGCGGCTTGCCTGCCGCCGCGTCTATCAGTCGAAACAGTTCCCGGCGCAGGGTCTCCTCGTCGCTGTCCGCCAACAGTGTGTTCCCGATAGGCAGATGCAGCGCGTCCGCGCCCTGGTGCAGCGCGGCCTCAATATCGTTCCAGCGCTCGATGCGCGCTACAATCTGAATCGTCGCGCCATCCGTCGTCTGCGCGGGTTGGTGCTCCTCATCCAGATAGAGCCGGTGCTTCGGCGCGATATGTGCGTGTTCCGCCGTGTACTGCGCAAGCGCAATCGGGTTCGGGTCTACGAAAACGACCCCGCGCTCCGCATCCACCAGAATCAGCAGATCGTTCTGCACCACCTCCATCAGGCGCGTCACCCCGACCACCGTAGGAAAGGGCGGCACGGCCCCTCCCCGGTCTGCTTGTGATGCCGCAATGCCCGCCACCTTCGCCCAGGGCAGTGCACCCGCGAGCGCGAGTGCGGTTCGCAGGTCGTCCGCCACCAGAATCACTTCCGGGCGTTCGGTACTGCGCCGCGAGGCGAGAGACCGGGCCACACGTTCCGGCGGATCGGGAAGTACCGGTAGGCCATCGCGCATCTGCACGACCACCGCCGTTCCCAACGCCATTCCCGCGCCCACTCCCTCGCCTCGCAAGCGTGTCATTCAGAACCTTCTTCAGTTTAACTCGGTGACGAGTTGCGTCAGGGTAACGAAACGCGCTTCGCGCTTCTTGAGGTAGTCCACGACGTGCCGCAGGTTGTCGGCATTGTCTTTGCAGTCGTGCATGGAGAGGCTGAGATAGGACGACTCTTGAAGTGAGGCCTCGATGACGGGCTTGACGCGATCCAGACCTTCGTCAATATAGCCACGTGCGCCGCCCACATTGGCGACAGGAACCACCGTGAGACGCGCATCCCCTGCTTGGTGCAGGTTGGTATACGAGGGATGGTAGGGCGCGACAGGCGAGCCGACCGGGCGACCTGCGCTCGAACCGGGCGTCGAATCCACCAGTATCCCGATGTCTTCCAGAGCGCGGAGATCGTCGGCTTCGAGGTCCCCGTTGGCGGCGCGGAAGGCGGTGGGTTTGATGGAGAACTGCTTGAGAATGTCTTTGCCCATCCGGATCAGATCGCCGCGTGCGACGGTATTGCCGACTCCGGTGTCGAAAGTGAGGTGGAGGCCCAGTTCATGCCAGGCGGGAATGCGGTGAAGATACTCGTTGTGGTAAAGTTTGGTGTTGGCGAGAGGGTCGTGTTCGGTGACTCCGAGGAGCCAGGTGAGTGGAATGCGATACTGTTCTGCGGCGGCAACGATCTCTGAGACGAAGCACTTTCCCTGGGCCGCGCAGACACAATCTACGCTTATGGCAACCGTTGGCGTGGTCATCTTGTTACCCTCCAATTTAGAATTGTCCGTGGACTTCAACCTGAGAACCTGCGATCCTCCTCCCGACAATGCCGGGGGGATAACCCCGCGATTCTCCATGCTGCTCCCGGACTCCTCCTCTCTGTCCCCATACGGCAAAAATAAAAAATGCCCGGCAGAGATTCTCTGCCGGGCGTGGAACAGGGAAGGCGATCAGACCGCGTAGTCGAAGCCGGTGAAGCCATCGCGCAAGGCGACTTTCTTGCTGACTCCGCCGACGTTCTCCTCGAAGGTCTCCTGGTTGCGGAGCGCGGAGACGCAGGTGTGGAAGATCGGCTTGCCATCCGGTCGCTTCTCGGTCATAACGTCGCGGAGCAGAGCGCGTCCGACCATGCCTTCGGCCTTGAGCGCGATCTGGCGCTCTTTGTCGGCGCCCATCTTGCCGCGTCCGTGCGCGTTGATCTTCATGGCGGTCATGCCGATGCCCGCTTTGCTGGCTTTGGCGAAGACATCCATGATCTCTTTCGGGTAACCGTAGCTGTACCAGACCTGCATGGTATCAATGATTCCCGAGTCGATACACGCCTGAGTCATCAGGGCATACTTCTCGATGACCTCTTTGGAAGTGCCATCGTACGGGTGCTGGGAGACGCCGAAGTATTTGACCAGGCCTTCCGCTTTGAGTTTCTGGAATGCCTTGTAGGAGGTGTTGTTCTCCGGCTTTACCTTCTCCGGAGAGTGCCATCCGTAGTGAGCGCGGTAGACATCGTAGTACTTGAGGTCGTTCTTCGCGAGGGAGTTCTTGACCTGATTGTAGGCCTCGTCGTAGTTGTCGGGATCGTGACCGGGGCTGGTGTTGTCTACGGTGATGTCGGTGTAGTAGGACTCACGCGGCAGTTTCTTGATCTCGTCCGGGACGTTGTTCCAGTAACCGGCCTTGTGGATGAAATTGATGCCAATCTCGATGGCGGGGGCGAGCAAGTCACGGCTCCAGTCCTGGGACATGGAGATGGGCGTGACTTTGAACGGCAGGCGGCCATACTTCATGGTCGGGAGTTTGCCGAGGCCGTCCACGATCAGTTCCGCCGCTTCCGCACGCTGGCTGGAGGTCAGCGACATTCCGGTCAGTCCGGCGGTGACCAGGCCAGTTCCGGCAGAGGCTACCGAGAGGACACGGACGAAGTCACGTCGGGAGAGCGGTTTTTCCTGGCTCTGTTGCCGTAGACTGGCAAGTTCTTCATTGTGCATGGTGAAAGCATTCCTTTCGCGCCCCCTGGCGCCGAACACGCTAATTGGCGATGAGAAAATGCAGAGCTGGACAGCGTCAGGCAGCCCTGCGGGGATGACACTAGATTACCTTTCCCGCGACAAGACTCCTGCTTCTCCGCGTCGAAGGCTAAAATCGAACTCCGAAGAGTCGAGAATTTCGTTCAGGCGGCGAAAGAGGGGAAGCGGCGCACTGCTACGCTCCGTTCCTATCGCCTCCCCGGTACGCAGATTGAACTCCGCTGCCCACTGCCCGTCCGCCCCCTGATGACTGACAAGCATATGCGCGACATGCAGCACACGCCCCAGCGGATTGCCGTCCCACTCGGTGCAGGAGTCCGCCTCCGCCTGCATCGCTGCCACCACATAGTCCAGCGTGACGACTTCCACGTCTGGAGCAGGCACAGGAAAACAGTTATACACCCATTCCGGCGGCGTCCACAGCATCCTGAAAAATCCTCAGTCCCAGATGGGGCGTCCGTTTTTCGGGTACTTGGTCAGGTCGTTGAGCCGCTGCATATCGTCGGCGGGGAGGCGGTAGCCGACCGCGCCGAGCAGGTCGTTCAACTGCTCCGTCGTATTGGCTCCGATGATAGGAGCGGTGATGACGGGGTTGGACAACTGCCAGGCCAGCGCCGTCTGCGCGACGGTCTTGCCGTGTGCGCTGCCGATCTTGTCCAGTTCCTCTATGACCGCATAACCCTTATCGTTGCCGTATCGGTCCAGTACACCGCCTGCGCGGACGCTCTCCGGGCGCGGCCCGTCCTTGCGGTCTTTGCCGGTGAGGAAGCCCGCCGCCAGCGGGGAGTAGGGAATGACACCCAGCCCATAGTGCTTACAGAAGGAACTTGCTTCGTATTCAAACAGACTGCGCTCCATCAGCGAGTATTCCGGCTGATAGCAGTCGAACCGTGCCAGTCCGCATCGCTCTGAGGTGGCGACCGCCTCCATGAGCCGCCATGCCGGATAGTTCGAGGCCCCGATATAGCGCACTTTGCCCGCCCGCACCAGATCGTTGAGTGCGGTCAGCGTCTCCTCGATGGGAGTCGTCAGGTCGGCCCAGTGGCACTGATACAGGTCAATATAGTCGGTCTGAAGGCGGCGCAGCGAGTCCTCGCACGCCCGGAAGATTCTCGCTTTGGAAAGCCCTTCGCCGTTCGGCCCTTCCCACATTCTGCCGCGCACTTTCGTCGCCAGCACGATCTCCTGTCGGTTGTTTCGCGCCTGTAGCCAGCGCCCGATGAACTCTTCGGTCTTACCGCCATAAGAGAGGTCTCCGGCCCAGCTCGTATAGATGTCGGCGGTATCAATGAAGTTGCCGCCCGCCTTCACAAACCCATCCATCACGGCCTGTGAGGTCGGTTCGTCCGCCGTCCATCCGAACTGCATCGTCCCCAGACATATCTCCGAGACCTTCAGCCCCGTCCGCCCCATCTTCCGATATTCCAAAACGCCTTCTCCTCTGCAAGACTTCGTAAGTATCCTCAGCGCACGACTTCCAGCACGGAACCGTCAGCAAGACGGTAGATGTAAAAGTCGCTGTCTATTGTGAACAGGCGGCGAATACCCCGGCTCTCCGCGATAGCGACAAGGGAAGCATCCGCCAGGTCCATGGGTACATTCTGATACAACTTCATCAACGCATCCATCCGGTCGGCTTCCGCTTCGGTAATGTCCAGCAAAATCAGCCGACCCTCCTGTCGCATACGCCAGAGCCGTTCCTGGTACCGATAGCCACCCAGATTGTCGAGAAGGTAAAGCCCTTCGGTGAAACACGGCCATGTAGTCCACAGGGGAGCGTTAGGCAGGCTCTGCAATACCGCAAGACAAGACGCATGATGCTTATCGTCGTCATCCAGCAGAGCGATGAGTGGCCCCGTATCTGCCAACATCAGACCTTGCCGTCCTGATATCTCTTGAGCATCAGTTCCTTGAATTTGCGGCCGGTATCTTCGGAAAGATTTGCGCCACCGGGAACGATGTCGCCACTATGAATGGAGCCAATAAAATCCGCAAAGAAATCCGCCATCGTGCCTGCTCTCTCGGAGGAGGGAAGCGCAGGTATAGGCTGAAATATACCGTGCAGTTTATCCAGCGTCAGGAGTTCGGGCGTCGTGCCTTGTTGTCGAGCTTGCTCAGTAACAATCCGTTCCAGTTCCGGCGGCAGGGTAATCGTAACCATGAACTTACTCTCCGTTAATGATCGTTCTGCACATGATAACGCCAGACAGTACAACAGGGTCAGTACCGACAGTTTAGAATACCAACCCTGTTTACTGGAAGCGTCCCTATGGCTTCGGATTCGGATTGTAGGTGGCAGAGGAGGAGGCTCCCTGCGGCCCTTCCATATCTATATGCTTCTGGAACTGCGTTTTGATCGGCTCGTAGTGCGCGTCTTTGCCGATGTCCTTGCGGGTGTCCCAGTCGCCCCGGAAGAAGCCGTCCAGCGGGCGCTCATGCGGCTCGACGTAGCTGCCGGGTTCCTGCGGGGAGCCGCCCTCGCCGCGATCCTCCTGGAAGGTGTAGACGACGATGGAGTGATCCGGCAGGACGGGGCAGTGGTACTCGCAGATGCCGCAGCCCGTGCAGAGTTTCTCGTCCACCGTCGGGACGCGCTTCATGCGGCCCCGGTTGTCCTCTTTGCCCGCTTCGTCCTTGTGGTCGAGGGCCAGTTCTGGGTTTTTGGGCAGCGTATCGTCCAGCGTGTCCTTGAAGATGACAGCGGAGTAGGGGCAGACTTCGGCGCAAACGATACAGTCGCGTCCGCCGTTCCACGCGACGCAGGTCGAGCGATTGACGTTGGCGAGGCCCATCTTCAACTTATATCGTTTGTCCTGCCAGGTGAACGGGCGAATGGCTCCGGTCGGGCAGACATCGCCGCAGGAAGTACACTTTTCGGCGCATGGCCCGATGCTCGGCACCAGGATGGGCGTCCAGAGTCCTTGCAAGCCGGTCTCGAAGGAGGCGGGCTGAAGCGCGTTGGTCGGACAGACTTTCATACACTCGGCGCAGCGGGTGCAGGCTCCGAGGAAGTCGCTTTCGGGAAGGGCGCCGGGCGGGCGCATCGCCTTGTTGTTGTGATGGTAGCGGCGCATCTTGCCCTGATACTCGCTGGCGTTGGCCTTCGTGACCGTTCCCCAGAGCAGACCCGCCCCCACCGCCGCGACGACACGCCGCCGACCGAGGTCAATCTGCGTCTGCGGCTCCGGGCGTGGGGCCGTGCCTTTGGGAGCCATGCCGAGCGCCTCTTTGATGCTCGCCGGAACCTTTGCCGTGATCTGAATCACGTCGGTCGGGCAGATGGTTTCGCAGCGGAAACACTGGATGCATTCGCTGATGCTGTGCATCTCCTCCTGCGTGGCCTTCTTGTCGAGGTTGTCGTAACAGCCCATGCGCGACTGCACTTCGCACTTCTTACAGTGGATACAGCCGTCCATCTTGATGTAGTGGCGCAGCCAGGAGACGCGGGAGACCAGCGCGAGCAGGCCACCGTAGGGGCAGAGGTTACGGCACCAGAACCGCTCCTGATAGCCCGACAGCCCGATAACGCCCATAAACATAAACAGCACGAACCACCCGTTCCAGTACTGGCGAGCCGGCATCTGCATCCGCGCCACTTCCGAACCGAGCGCATAGTGGAAATGCGTTCCGAGGGAATCGAACGCGGTCAGAATGCCGTTCCAGATGTAGGCGACGGGCTGCTCGATGCAGAAGGTGAAGGTGCGGGTAATCAGGGAGATAGGATCGCCGAACGTCAGCACGTCCACGCCGAATACCAGCGCTCCGAGTCCGACGAGCAGATAGATGTATTTCCAGTTGCGGAAGCGGCGGGTATCACTGCGTTTTTTGGTGTAGAAGAGACGCCCTTTGCGGAAGAGCAGCACATCCCCGATATCAATGGCCGTTCCGAGCGGGCATATCCAGCCGCAGAAAATGCGTCCGCCCCACATCGTGAGGAGCAGCATGAAGATGCTGGGGCCGAGGACATAGACCGGGATATGGTGGGAGGCGATGCTGTTCTTGATCGTGTTCAGGAAGTCGAGTTCCATGAACAGGTTCTTGGGAACGCCGCCCAGTTGCTGGCTCGTCGCGGTGGTCAGGAAGAAAAACACGACAAACAACCCGAACAGAAATATCTGCGTCGCCCGCCGAATAAGGACGGTGCGGGTGGCGGCCGGGTTGCCGGGCGCCTCTTTCATGCGACGTTTCTGCTCTGCGGTGAATTTCGCGTTGGCGCTGCCGCCGTTATCGCCGAAATCCTGCGAACGGATCACGCCCACATCCGCCATGTGTACCGTCGTCTCTTTTTTGACACCAAGAATATCGGTCGCCCGAACGACGTTCGGCGCGTTCTTCGGCGTCTTCTTGCTGCCGCACCCACACCCGCTTCCGCATCCCATGCCTCGCGGAAACTCCTGGGGTATATCCGCCATAGTACTTCTCTCCTGTCCCTGCCTGGACGCAGGGACACGCCGTTGATCCGTGCAAACCACGGAAATGATGAATTAAGAAGGGTGACCGCCGGCAATTCAGGTGGTCGGAAACAGATTTTGGACGGGCAGGCGCAAGCCCGGCAGAACGTCCTCTCCATCGAATATCGCGGCAATTTCCAGCCTGCGCGGGCCACTGCCGGGCCGATAGACCGTCAGAACGCGGCGTTTCGGGTCAAGCTCCAGCACCATGCGCGTTCCTGCCTCCAGCCATCGCTTCACCTTGCGAGCAATCGCCGCCCGGGTATCTCCCGGTGAGCGCGTCTCCAGCACCAGATCAGGAATCAGCGCCGGATAGCCCTCCACCGTCTCCCCTGTCAGCCTCTCCCGAGAGACAAACGCGAAATCCGGAGCCAGAACCGTATCCGGATCACTTGCAATCCGAAAGCCCGTCTCCGCTGCGTAGGGCCTGCCAAGTCTATTCTCCACAATGTACCCGACAAGATAGTAAGAGAGTAGGATAGTCACGTTTCCGTGTGCTTCTCCGGTCGGCGACATCGGTTCCAATTCTCCCTGAACCAGTTCGTAACGTCCCTGTTCTGAATAGGCAAACAGGTCTTCTGCCGTATGAAGTTTGGGTCGGCTCTCTAATAGTCCCTGCATTGCTGTTGCCTCGTTTTCAGGTCTTCGCCGGAAGGAACGACCGTGTTTTGCATCGCCGAGGGTTTGGCCCCGAAATAAACTTCGGGGCTGCAAACGGTCCGGTTCACACCTACCCTTTCGCTCCGGCAATCTCTTTGACGTTGAGCTGGCTGATGTCAATCTGACCCCGGCCCAGGCTGTTGGCGAGAACGAGATGGTTGACGACATCCGGCGTGATGCCCTTGACCGTCAGGAACTGGCAGCAGTAGGAGTCGAGCGCGACCGGGTCAATGCCTGCCAGCACTTTGTGCGGGGTCGTCACTTCGCCGGGGCCTTTGGGGCCACGAGTCTGGAGGGCGCGGGTGGCGTCGGTGACGATCAGGGTCGGCTTGACGAAGCAGTTCAGTTCCGCGATACAGTCGTGCAGGCCGTAGCGGTGGTAGTCCTTGCGGTTCCAGATACAGCCCATGAGTTTCTTCATGGCGATGGTAATGACCGCCGCCTCGTGATCCTTCACGACCGGGTTGACGATGAAGCAGTCCGCCTCCATGATTTCGCGGGGGATATGCTGGTCAATCTGGTTGAAGTGGTGGCGGGCGTCGTAAGGCTTGCCGGTGGGGGTGCCATCGGGAATGAACTTCGGCACGGCGGAGGGGATGTCCACCGCTTTGTAGAGCGAGACTTCCGTCGGGGAGAGCAGTTGGGCTTTCGTTCCCTGTACCGCTTTGTTCGCGCCGCAGATTTCAAAGGCCAGCTTCCAGTCGTCGAGGGTGTAGTCAATGCAGGTGATTTTCGACGCGCCTGCCCGTTCGCACAACTGCACCAGGCGGCGCAGGACATCGGGATGCGTGGCAGCGGCCTGCTCCGGTGTCCGCATCCAGCCCATGTTCGGGGAGATGACGACACGGTCGCCCTTCTTGACAAATTTTTCGATGCCGCCGAGTTCGTTGATGGCCCGCTCGGTGATGTCGCCGTAGGACTCCGGGTTGCCTTCCACACAGACGATGTCCGGGGTGGTCGCGCTGGCTTTGACGGGCGCTCGCAGGTTGCGCGGCTTATCGAAGGTGTCTTTCTGGAGCCAGGTCAGCCCGTAGAGACCGCCCAGCAGGGCCGTGCCTCCGGCGATCTCCAGAAACTTACGCCGGGAAGCGGCGGTTTCGGTGGGATCGGAAACCTTAACGGGTGTCGGTGTTGTTGGGTCTGCCATGATCTGCTCCTCTTTTGCAGGGCCAGGGGAGTTCTCCCCGTGTCGAAACTATTTCGCGTGAGCGACAGCGGCTTTCACAATGGTCTGTGCAGCGGCCTGACTGGTGGCTTTACGAATGGCGATCAGGTACTTACCGCTCAGGGACGCGAGTACCTCGCCGGAAAATTTGGTCTTGACGCCGATAGCGTTCTCGCCGATGCCCTTGACGGCGGCGGGTTTCGCGCCCATCGCGGCGGTGGCAGGCGCGGAGAGATAGGTCTGGTACTTCATGTAAGCGGTCTTGGCGGCGGCGGGCGTCGGATAGATCGCGATGAAGAGTTCCGCCTGCTGACCTGCGGCCGGATACTTGGCGGTAACGCCGTTATTGATGTAGCTCTGACCGGCGATGTCGGAGCGTTGATACTGGTTGCTCAGGGGCTTGTAGCCGGCCGGCAACAGTTTCATAATGGCGGGCTGTTCGGTCGAGCCGGTCAGTTTCGCGGCGATGGACTGCGCCAGTTTCGGCATCTCCGGCTGGAACGCGGCGGGATTGCTGGCCGTGATGGTGAGTTTGACGTAGTACGGGCCTTTCCAGAAGTTAAGCGCGGTCGGTTCGATGTAGCCCTCCGCACCGATCTTGCTGATCTTCGCGCTGTCGCTGCGCTGATGGCTATAGTAGCCGAACGCATCCTGGGGCGTGTTCATCTCATAAATGTCTACGGTCAGCAGCTGCGTACCCGTTGCGTTCGGCGCGTACTCGGCATAAGTGCAGGACTTAAAGCCGTACTGCTTCACCGCCTGTGCCTCCCCGTCAATATGGTTCTCCAGCGTACCGGGATTGTAGACCATCGGCGAGGCGGCGGAATGCACCATCTTGAGAACGCCCGACCCGGCAGGCAGCGCGGCCTTCGCATCGGCGGAAGCGCGACCGGCAGTGGCGGTCAGCGCGAACAGACCAGCAAGGGCAAGCAGGGAACGAGAAGCTATATGACCACGAAAGCGCATTCGGATGACTCCTGAAAAGTTGGTTTGCAGGGACGTTTTGCAGGCAGAGACAGACAAGCCTCGGCACGGGAGCGGCATTGCCGTTTCCCGTCCGATAGTCTATCCCTGTATCCCGGACATCTCCCGCCGAAAATTGTTCACTCTCATAGACGATTTCGCGCCGCAGATGTTGCACTCAGATACACCATAGCAGACTGCGATTCCTCCCTGCACCAGATTCAGCCTGTTCTTGTCTGCGCGAAAATCCTGTGTGAAGCCAGCGCCTACCTCCTGAAGCAAAAAGCGGCTTGACCTAAAAAATGTTCATCATCTCGAATGTACAACAACTGTGTTGTACAACAGATACATTAGATACATTGTCCTTTGAGCGGGCAGACCATCGTATCGAGTAGCGGGCAAGATTGGCAGGATGTTCTGTAACAAATCAGGGCCTGCGTAAAAACGCAGGCCCTGAAGGGTTTGACAGAACGACGGAAACTATTTGCAGCTCGAAGCGGCCAGGGGATCCGGGTTCGGGGTGGGCCACCACTTGTCGCCGAACAGGAAGTTGTTCGGGTCGAAGGTCTGCTCAAGGCGGTACCACTTGGCATGACCGTCGTAGAAGGAGTAGTTCGAGCCGCCTGCATGACGGTCAAACTTGATGCGAACCATCTCCGGGTTGTCGTTGCTGTTGGTCGGAGCAAGACCTGTAAGGACATCGTTCATTGTCGCGTAGCGGTAGGTGTCGCCAGGGCAGATCGGTCCGCTGCTGGTTCCGGTGCCGTGGGCGGTGCTGGTGCCGATGAACGGGGAGAAGCCCTTCCACTGACCGATGAGGGTCATGGCGGGATCGTTCATGGTGTTACGGCGCTCACCCAGAACGACCAGGTTCGCGGGCTTCTCGAAGGAGGCTTCTGACGGCGGAAGCCAGTCGTGCGCGGGCATCAGGTTGTAGTTGTTGATGTAGGAGAACTTGGGAGCCTGTGCGTCACAAAGTGTAACCCCCAGGGTGTCACCGGGACCACATAGTCGGTTTTTCGGAGTTACCGGATTTGGGTCGGAAGGGCAGACGAAAATCTGCTGGTTCTTGACATAGGGCTGAACCAGGTAGGACCAATGTATTTTTGCCTTGAGTGCACCGACTTCCCAGGAGGTCTGGGAGAGGGTACCGTCGTAGTCCTGGGCATACATATTCAGCCCCAGGCCCAACTGTTTCATGTTCGAGAGACAAGAGGTCTGGCGGGCCTTTTCACGGGCCTGCGCGAAGACTGGGAAGAGAATAGCGGCGAGAATTGCGATAATGGCAATCACGACAAGCAGTTCGATGAGGGTAAAGCCGGTGCGTTTGCTCAAAGCGTAGTGTCTCCTTTCAGGATGGAAATGTTCGTCAACCAAAAAGAGAGTATAGTGCTTCTGTATTAACGTGGTGTTAAGGGGATGTTAAGAATGAATTAACATTTCGAGAAGAGGCAGGGAAGCCAGGGCCAAAACGCGAAATGAGAGGGAGTGTCCATTTCTGTGGCCTCCTGCCGGTATCGTTCCTGAAGAGAGTGGTATGCCCGTGAAAAAACGCCTCCGAATGTTCGTGTCTCTCTGGCCTGGCCGCTTCTTCCCTCTGCTGGTCTCGCTCTGTCTCCTCTTTTCCACGCCTGCCATTGCCCAGAACCGGCCCGCCGAGCGGCTCCGCAATCCCGGTTTCGAGGGCGGGGGTGGCAGCGACGGCAAAGGCGCGGGTGTTCCCGCATGGGAGGCGTTTGAACTCGGCTACGACGTGGACCGCACGACACACAGGGGAGGAGAGCAGGCGATCCGCTGCGACAGCCTGCGAACGACCACCCTGCGCGGCGCACAGTCCAAAATCGTCCTCAATCAGACGCGGCCGGTTCCGCTGGAGATCGCCGGATGGAGCCGGGCGGAGAAGGTCGGGGGTACCAGGGATAGCGACTACTCGCTCTATGTGGACCTCGTCTACACGGACGGCAGTACTCTCTGGGGCAGCATTACGCCGTTTCAGGTCGGGACGCACGACTGGGAGCGGCGGCATCTGCTGATCGTTCCCACCAAACCCGTCGCCACCCTGACCATCTATGCCCTCTTTCGCAAGCATACCGGCACCGCCTGGTTCGACGACTTCTCCGTGCATCAGCTCGACGGTCCCGGCGTCTTCGACAGCCAGCCGCTTTTGCCCCTGCCGAAGCGAGAAACCCACAGCGCGGCAGTGTCCGCCGTCCGCACCGTCTCCTCGCGGGATGGCCTGACGCTCGGCCTGAATGGACGCGCCGATGTGGTACAAATTAAGGCCGGGGGGCAGGACATCACTTCGACGGGGCAGGGCGGCTTCTATCTGCGCGACGTGGCGGCGGACGGCCCCATCCGTCTCCTCAACGGCATTCCCAGCCCCTACAAAAACAACGGTCTGAGTTTCCGCAGTGAGGTTGAAGAGTCGCAGGTCAAATTCTTCGCGCAGGTCGTGCCGGAGGGAGATGCGCTTGCCATAGACGGCGAATTGACCGACCTGACGAAGCGCGACCGCGCGTTCACCGTCTATTTCGCCCTTCCGGTCGGCATGGCAGGCTGGCAATGGGGCGACGACATCCGGCATTCCCGCCCGCTCACCCCCGATCAGGAGTTCAGCAATCTGACCCATACCGGCGTCGGCGCGACGGGAGGGCTTTCGCTCTATCCGTTCGCCTCTATCGCGCAGGGCAAAAACGGCATTGCGCTCGCGGCCCGGATGGACTGGCCCTCCGTCTACCGGATATTCTATAACAGCGGAACCCGGCAGTTCGTGATCGCCTGGGACATCGCTCTCAGCACGCAGACCGTGGCCTGGCCTGCCCGCAACGCCCGGTTCCGCTGCCTGCTCTATCGCCTGCCGCCGGAAGAGGCCGCGTGGGGATTTCGCGCTGCCGCCCGCAAGTTCTACCGTCTCAACGCCCCTAATTTCGACCGGCTGGCAAAGGCGGACGGCATCTGGATGCCCTTCACCGACCCGGCCACCATCAAAAACGCCGCCGACTTCGGCATCGCCTACCATGAGGGAGACAACAGCATCAAGACCGACGACGCGGCAGGGGTTCTCAGCTTTCGCTATACCGAGCCGATGACCTGGTGGATGCCTATGCCGCCGGAGATGCCGCGCACCTACGACAACGCGCTCGCCCTGCTGCACAAACTCGCCGCCGATCCCAAACCGAAATCCCCGACCGACCGGGATATGGCGCGGGCCGTCCTGAGCAGCGGAACGCAGGACGAAAACGGCCGCTACAATCTGGAGTTTCGCAACGAACCCTGGGCCAACGGGGCGGTCTTCGTCCTGAATCCCAATCCTGAAATCGGCTCCTCCCCCGACCATCCCACCCGCGCCTCCCTCGCTTATACCGACGAGATCGCGAAGCGGATGTACGGGCAGGAGGCGAAGCGCACACGCGGGGAGCAGGACGGCGAATACCTCGACTCACTGGAGGGCTGGAGCGACGTGCAGGACTACCGCCCCTCCAATCTCGCCGCCTGTCCCTACCCTCTGACGTTCGACACCGACAGCCGCCGTCCCGTTCTGCCGCAGTGGTACTCCACCCATACCTTCGCCCGATTCCTGCGCGACGACCTGCACAACCGGGGCAAACTGCTGATGGCGAACTCCGTGCCGATACGCTTCTCCGTCTTCGCGCCGCTGTTCGATGTGATGGGCATCGAGGTCAACTGGCTCGGCCCCAATGGAGAGTGGCAGCCCGAAACCGACGCCGTTCTGACGATGCGCCGCACCCTGAGCGCACAAAAGCCCTATCTCTTGCTAATGAACACCAATTTTGACAAGTTCTCCTCGCCACTGGTCGAGAAGTACTTTCAGCGCAGCCTCTTCTACGGCATCTTTCCCTCCATGTTCAGCGCGGACGCCGCCACGCATCCCTACTGGGAAAATCCCGCGCTGTACGAACGTGACCGTCCGCTCTTCCGTAAATATATCCCCGTCATCAAAAGGCTCTCCGCCGCCGGGTGGGAACCTATCCCTCACGCCACCAGCGCGAACGCGAGCATCTACCTGGAACGCTACGGCAGTCGCCTCTTCACGCTCCTCAACGACACGCATCAGCCCGCCGACACGACCGTAACGATTGATCTCACCGCTCTCGGCATCCCGAAAGGCCAAGTTCCCACGGTCGTCAACCTCCTGACCGACGCAAAGTGTCCCGCGGTCATCACCGGAACGACCCTCACTCTCTCCGTGCATCTGAACGGGGATGAATCGGCAGCGCTGGAACTCCGCAAATAGCGAATTCACCCGCAGGGTAACGACATAACTACCGCCCCCGGCCTGTTGGCTTTCGGGAGCGGTAGTTATGCTGTGATCGGGAGGCAAAACCGGGGCTACTTGCCGCTGCCGTCCGCCGATTTCGGGTTGCTCAGCGAGGGTGCATCGGTTTTGGGCTTTTGGGAATCCATAGCCTTCTTGGTATCTTCCGGGGAGGCGTCCGGACTGCTGCATCCGGCGAACCCAAAGGCGCATACAATCAGAAGGAGTACAGCCATCCCCGTTTTTATTCTGTTCATTGTCTTTTTCTCCTGAGAGACATTTGCGTGGAAAAGCGCCCTGAGAGTTTAGGCTGTCAGGACGCTTCCAACAGGGGCGATGAATCTAGTTCGAGTAGGGTGTCCACGAACTCCGAACCAGTGCGGCAATCGCGCTGCACTGCGTGGGCGGCAGTCCATAGGAGGGCGTCAGATTGATGCTGGCGTTGGGGTCTGCACACCAACGGGCATCGTCCGCCTGGTTCTTGGGCAGCAGGTAGCGGTGTCCGCTGACCGTACCGCCAGCCATATTGATGAGTTTGGCATGACCATCGGCGAAGGAGAAGTTGAACCGCGCTCCGTGGCGAATACTGCCGTTTGAAGTGCCACCGCTATAGGAGCCGAGCATCCATTCGAAACCAATGGTGGGGCGGTAGGTGTCGTAGCTGTCTCCGTAAACCACACAGTCGGCAGGAGCGACGATGGCGGCCAGAGACACACCAGCCTGATAGTTGGCCGCCGGGGCCGTCTGAGAGATGACTGGACCGTGCAGTCCACCGCCCGCGTAGATCAGCGGACCCCAGTTGTAACCGTAGTGGGTGTGGAAGTTGGCAGGAGCGGCAGGGAGTTTGCCGGAAGCCAGCGCGCAGGCGGGAATCGTATCTCCCGAACTGCCCCCATCCGGGCAGGCCAGGATCTGAAGGTTCTTCAAGTAGGGATAGATTTCGACGTACTCGGCATGGCTGCAGCTTCCGTTGCCATTGTAGACGGTGGGCGTAGTTTCGTCGTAGTCCTGCGTGTACATGGCGACGCCCGTTCCCAACTGACGCATATTGGAGAGGCAAGAGGTGCGGCGAGCCGATTCACGCGCCTGTGCGAAGACCGGGAAGAGGATAGCGGCCAGGATCGCGATGATCGCGATAACGACAAGCAGTTCGATGAGGGTAAAACCGCGTGCCACGACACGCTTCTGCTGGGACTGGTTCAAGACTTTTCTCCTTAAGTGCGGCGGAGCCATGCCTGCTCTGGCATCTCTCCCGAATGAATCTCGAGGCAAAGAGGCAATGCCTTTTCAGCAGGCATTGTCCTGTCTGCTTTTTTCGGCATACTTAAGGATAGTACCCAGGCTATGCTAAGGGGAGGTTAGGAACACATTAACATACGAGCCTTTTGCAAATGTCCTAGAACAATGAGAGTTAGCACTCCTTGTCGAATTTGGTTTTGCCGATCAAATCGATAAAGGAGCGCTAACACGATGATTTTAGCAGATATTTGGGAGACTATCTGCTCTACCCTAGTGCCGC
>JBBRLP010000016.1:0-58647 GCA_038231295.1 Chthonomonadales bacterium | reverse complement strand
TGCCCTGGTCTGAACCTATCCAGGCGAAGTTTCGCATCCCCGCAAAGTTCAGCCGCTAACTCGAACATCCGCCAACTTCACCCCGTGTTATAGCACCTTCCTTCACCCTGACGGAAGGTGTGCGCTATTTTCCGCTTACGCCCATTACACACCTCGTGGGTGGGGCTTTCGATCCAGCGGACGATTGGGTTGAGCGTATCGGACGCAGCCAGATGACGCCGCTTGCAACGCGCTTCCCCTATGTGATTGACCTGAAAGAGATCGAAGGCATCATCAAGCATGAAGGCGCGATAGACGCGAAACGCGAAGACGAGGAACTGCGTTACACCGTACAGACTGCCGATTATGCTTCGACCGACGCGGTCATCTACCACTATGCCGAAGCGATCCGGGCCGAACTCCGTCTCTCGCGCTACTACGAGGCGCATATCAAGGGCATAGTGAAAGCGTTCTTGGAACGCTGCACGTTTGACCTGCGGGGCATTCCGCTCAGTCTGGACGCCGCTGCAGAAGCCGATGAAGAAACACGCCGGATCGTGTTGGAGAACATTCTGCGGCCCCAGGTACGGTATCAGGTCATCCAGAGCGTTGCCAAAATCATCGGGCTGGCGCGATCCGGCAAAGAGACTCCAGACGTGCAGATAGATACACGACAGGCGAAAGACCTGACGGAGTTTGAAACCTCTCCGACACCCTACGTCCTGGACGCCCCCAGGCGAAGCGTCCATTCACGATGCTACTTTGATAGTAGCGACGAACTGAACTTCGCAGAGATGTTGGAAGAGGCCGATGACGTTGCCGCTTGGTTATGGAACGATCAGAGCGGCGTCGGTTTTCGCATCCAGTACAGTTTCGAAGGCCGAATGCCCTATTACTACCCGGATTTTCTCGTCCGCCTGACGGATGGCAGTCTCTACGTCATAGAGAGCAAAGGCAGCATCCGTGAACGCGACCGCGCCAAAGAATCCCGTGCCGAGCGATACGTGACCATCCTGCGCGAAGCCACTGGTGAAAACTGGCAGTATACCTTCCTCATCAACGACGGTAGCATCGGACGCAAGGATATTGCCTGGTGGCGTGGGCAAGGGCGAACGCTCTATCGCGACCTCGTGAAACACATCGCGAACTCTGTGACAGGCACTGGTGAGGGGCTACTCTGAACCCCATTTCCCACGCTTGCCTATCTGAATTTGACACTCTCCTTTAACTGTTAGGAAGATCGAGACGCTGCTCTGGGAGGAGATACGGCGGCGGTTTCGGACGGTGCAGTTCGCTGCCGAAACCGACCCGACGCGCCCGCGTCTGGAGGGAACTCTGCTTCAGACGCGCCTGAAACGAGACGAAGGCCATTTCGCGATGGGCCTCAGCACGGACGAACCCGTTCGGTTTCAGGGCTTTCATGCCGAGAACCTGTTGGTGGTGCTGGACGAGGCGTGCGGTGTGCCGGAAGAGATATGGGACGCCATCGAGGGCATCTGTGTGGGAACGAACAACCGGGTGCTGGCGATCTCCAATCCGCTCGCGCCGACAGGCCACTTCTACAGCCTGTTCAAGTCGCCCCGCTGGAAGACGTTCACGATCTCCGCGCTGGCGCATCCGAACGTGCGGGCTGGAGCGGAAGGCGGCGATAACCCGGCCCGCATCCCCGGAGCCGTGACGTGGGAGGCGGTGGCGGACCGGATTTCGGCCTGGTGCGAACCGGCGGACGATTCGGAACCGGAGACGAAAACGGTACTCTGGGAGGGAGCACGGTATCGCCCGAACGCGCTGTTTCGGATACGGGTGCTGGGGGAGTTCCCGGAGAGCGCGGACGACAGCCTGTTCATGCTCTCGTGGCTGGAGGCCGCGCAGCAGCGGCACGAGCAGTCGGCGGAGGAGGGACTGTCGTCCTCCGGCGTGTGTGTGCTGGCAGTGGACGTGGCGCGGTTCGGGAGCGACGAGACGGTGTTCGCAGTCCGGCGCGGGAATCGGGTGACGAGGCTGCGCTTTCTGCACGGGCTGGACACGATGGAGGTGGCGAAACGGGTGCAGGCGCTGGCCCTGGAGGAGCGGGCTGACATCGTGACGGTGGACGAGGTGGGTGTCGGGGCCGGGGTCGCGGATCGCCTGCGCGAAGAGGGTCTGGCGGGCCTGACGCCCATCAACTTCGGTACGCGCCCGCACGGCCTGCATCAGGGCGAGCAGTTTCTGAACCTGCGGGCGCAGACCTACTGGACGCTTCGGGAACGGTTCCGCAGCGGGCAGATCGCCATTCCCCGCGACGAGACGCTGGTCTCGCAGCTTGCCGGTCTGCGCTACGGCTTCACCACGACCGGGCAGATACAGATCGAGAGCAAAGACGAGATGCGTCGGCGCGGCCTCTCCTCACCCGACCGTGCGGATGCTCTGGCCCTGCTCTTCTGCCCGCAGACCCTGCCGACCGAAATCGCCCTGCCCGAACGTCCACGCACCCGCAGCAGCGACGCCGAAATGCTCCCCCGTACCGTCCGCTGGAGCGAAGTGGACTTCTGGTAACTCCCTTTACGCAGGCGGACAGACAACTTGCCCCGGACGAGGAAGCAAAGGGTGGTAGTGGCAAAGGGTTGACACCCCTTTGCCCCCTCGTCCGGCGAAGCCGCGCAGCGAGGGGTGTCAACCCTTTGCTGCAACCGGCAGATATCCCAACAACTGCGGAAGCGTCAGACAAACAGGGAGCAGGATACAGGCGAAGTAACCGCGAAATGAGATGTCGTCAAGAAGCTAGAAGTCTTACAGCGGTACGAAAACTGATTTTCCTATGAACAACTTCCAAGAACTCGTCAAACTGATCTGGGATAATGCCGAACTGCTGCGCGGCGACTACAGACGGCATGAGAACGGGCAGGTTATCTTGCCCTTCACGGTGCTTCGCCGCCTGGACTGCGCCCTGGCCCCCACCAAAAAGGCCGTGCTGGACGAACTGCCGAAAGTGCAGGATTTGCCGGAAGCGGCTGCCGAATATCGCCTCAACCGCATCACGAAACTGCCCTTCCATAACGTCAGCCCCTACGATTTCGCCCGTCTCCTCAATGAACCGAACCAACTGGCGGCGAACCTCCTGCACTACATCAATGGCTTTTCGCCAAATATCCGCGAAATTCTGGAGTACTTCGCCTTCGCGGAACATATCAAGCGGCTGGATGGCCCCGGCGAACAGAATCTGCTCTATCAAATCGTGAAGCGGTTCCGGGATATTGATCTGCATCCCGCGTTCGTGGATAATCACGAAATGGGAACGGTCTTCGAGGAACTGATTCGCGTCTCGAATGAACAGAGCAATGAGACGGCGGGAGAACACTTCACGCCCCGCGAAGTCATCCGCCTTATGGTCAACCTGCTGTTCAATGAGGGACGCGACACCCTGCGAAAAGCGGGGATCGTTCGCACGCTTTATGACCCGGCCTGCGGAACGGGCGGGATGCTCAGTATCGCGGAAGAACATCTCAAAGATTTCAACGCCGACGCGCAGTTAGAGGTGTTCGGGCAGGAACTCAACCCTGAAGCCTACGCCGTCTGCAAATCGGATATGATCCTCAAAGGCGACCACGCCAACAATATCAAATACGGCAACTCGTTCACGATGGACGGGCTGGCAGGCACGAAATTCGACTATATGCTTTCCAATCCGCCGTTCGGCGTGGAGTGGAAGAAGGTCGAAAAGTTCATCAAGGACGAGCATGAGCAGAAGGGCGCGGCGGGACGCTTCGGGGCGGGACTGCCCCGCATCTCCGACGGCTCTCTGCTCTTTCTTCAGCACATGATTTCCAAACGCAAGGACGACGAGGACGGAACCCGAATCGCGGTCGTGTTCAACGGTTCGCCGCTTTTCACGGGCGGCGCGGGCAGCGGCGAAAGCAAAATACGCCGCTGGATCATCGAAAACGACTGGCTCGAAGCCATTGTCGCCCTGCCCGATGAACTGTTCTTCAATACGGGAATCTCAACCTATATCTGGATTGTCACGAACCGCAAGGCGAAAGCGCGGCGCGGCAAAATCCAGCTCATCAACGCCGCCAATCTGTTCGTGAAGATGCGGAAAAGCCTCGGCAAGAAGCGCAACCGCATCGGCGACGGCAAGGACGGAACCCCCGACCATATCGCGGAAATCACGAAAATCTATGGCGACTTCGCGCCGAACGCACTCTGCAAAATCTTCGATAATGCGGACTTCGGCTACCGGCGGATCACGATAGAACGACCCCTGCGCCTGAATTTCCAACTCTCGCGGGAGCGCATCGGCAAAATCTTCGATGCCGCGCTTCATCCCACCGTTATCAAAGTCGCCGTTGACACGCTTGCCCCGCAATGGCAGGAAACCAAAACATTCACGTTCGACGCCACAATCTATACCGACCGCGCCGAGTTCGTCCGGCGCATAGCCTGCCTGTATGCCGACGCCAAACAGAAGATGCCCACCGGCAAAGCCCTCGAAACGCTCCTCAGAACCCTGGGCGAACGCGACCCCGACGCCGACCCGATGACGGACGACGCGGGCAATATCCTGCCCGATGCCGACCTGCGCGACTTCGAGAACGTTCCGCTCAAAGAGAGTATCGAAACCTATTTCGAGCACGAAGTTCTGCCCCATGTCCCCGATGCGTGGATTAACCGGAAGGTGTGCGACGAGATTGATAACGAAGTCGGCGTCGTGGGCTATGAAATCCCGGTGACGCGCCATTTCTACGAGTACCGGCCCCTGCGCCCTCTGCCTCACATCGAAGCCGACATTGAAGCATTGGAGGAGCGTATTCAGGGAATGCTGCGGGAGGCGTTGGCCTAACTCATGCTGTCTTCTAATCCCACCTATCCTCAGATGAAGCCTTCCGGCATTGACTGGCTCGGCGATATTCCTGCTCATTGGAACGTCGAGCGTCTCAAATTTCTTACAGACTGCTACGACGGAAAACGTGTTCCTGTTAGTGCGGAATTACGCGGAGATATGCTTGGCGAGTATCCGTATTGGGGAGCCAACGGTATTGTAGACTATGTGGATAAATGGCTTTTCGATGAAGAACTAGTTTTGTTAGGTGAAGACGGCGCACCCTTTTTCGACAAAACAAAACCCGTCGCTTTTTTTGTTGACGGGAAAGTTTGGATAAATAATCACATTCACGTATTCAAGGCCACTACAATCGATTCTATCTTTCTGGTACATTCGCTCAACTGCGTCGAATATGGAACATTCATTGACGGCAGTACGCGGGACAAACTTACTCAAGGGGATGCCGCTAATATCAGTATCGCTGTTCCGCCCATCGAAGAACAGCAAGCCATCGCCGACTATTTAGACCGCAAGACCGCGCAGATTGATGCCGTCGTCCGCGAAAAAGAAGCGCAAATCGAACTCCTCGGCGAACACCGGCAAGCCCTCATCAGTCACGCCGTCACGCACGGACTGAACCCCGCCGCGCCCGTCAAGCCTTCCGGTATCGTATGGCTCGGCGACATTCCTGCCCATTGGGAGGTTGAACGTCTCAAGTTTTCATGCGATAAGATTGGCAGCGGAAAAACGCCCAGAGGCGGAGCGGAAATCTATTCAGATAGCGGAATCATTTTCCTTCGTAGCCAGAATGTCTATGACGACGGTTTAAGGCTAGATGATGTCGTCTATATCTCGTCTGACATTGATGAGGAAATGGCGAATACGCGGGTTTCTCCGCACGATGTCTTGCTAAATATCACTGGCGCGTCTATAGGGAGAACCTGTATCGTACCTGATGATTTTCCTCCCGCAAATGTGAACCAGCACGTCTGTATAATTCGTATCAGTCGAAGACTTGTGCCAGCGTATCTATCCTATTACCTGAAATCCTACGCGATAAAGGAGCAAATTTTGTCTCTCGAAAACGGTTCATCACGCGAAGGACTGAATTTCGAACAAATCGGCAATTTAGTCGTGAACTATCCATTTGATAGCCCGGAGGAACAGCGGGAGATAGCCGACTATTTAGACCGTGAGACAGCGCGAATCGATGGCATTGTACAGACCGTTCAATCTCAAATCGAACGTTTACGCGAATATCGGCAGGCCGTAATCTCCGCCGCCGTCACCGGGAAAATCGCGCCTGAAAGCCTCTTCTAAACGCTTTTCTCTATCGTGTCTGACGAAAATATCTTTAAATTCCATGACGCGGCGGACGAAAACCATGAGACGGCGGACGAATTCCATGACGCGGAATTTGAAGATTGCGTCATGGAATTCGAAGATCATGTCACGGAATTTAAAGACGATGGCGCGGAATTCAAAGACCACGAGACGGGAGACGAAGATTTTCTTGCGAAAGGCGAAGCCCGCCTTTCTTTCGATGCGGCTTTCCGCTTCACTTGCCCGTCCCGCAGTAAAAAGCGCGTGTAGCGTATTAACCTTTGTTCAGGACGGCTGACCGTTCGCCGCAGTGGAAATAGCGTATACGAAACAGGGAGGACTTGCCTCATGCCCCTCTACGATTTTCGAGAGGAACCAAACTTCACCCGCCATATACCGGAACTGTTTGGAACCGACGAAAATTATAGCGCGTTTCAAGCCGTTCTCAATCAGAACCCGCGCAAAGGAGACGTGATACAGGGAACCGGCGGACTTCGCAAAGTCCGTTACCGCGATACGGGGCGCGGCATGGGAACGCGGGGCGGCCTCCGCATCATCTATTTGTTCGCGGAAGCCTACGATGTCATTCTGCTGGTGTTGGGCTATAACAAAAACATTCCCGACCTCACGCCCGCGCAGAAGCAAGTTGTCAAGAAACTCGCGGAAGATTTCGTCGCGCAACTCGCGCTCGAACGCGAACTCGCCGCCCGCAAGAGAGGATAAATCATTATGCCTGCCGAAACCCTTTTCACCGATACCCACATCGAAGGCGAAGAAACCATAGACAACGAAGCGTTCTTCAACGACCTTGTGAGCGGCCTGACCTCCGCGACGAACCAGATGCGCGAACAAAATGCCCGCGAACTCCTGCGCGAAACCCTGCAATGGGTCGGGCGTTCCCCGCGTGACGCGGAGGAGCAGGCGACTCTCGATACCCTGCGCCAACGCGCCGAAGCCGTTCTCGCGTGAGAGTCCTTTCGCTTTCCATTTCCATCCTATAGAGGAGAAACGTATGTCACAGGCCCAACTTTATCAAGGCACATGGGAGCAAATCGCGCAGGCGGCGCAAACACATCGGGGACGAAAGAACCTGACGCTCATTGTGCCGCTCGACGAGGAAACGGCCAACTCTACTGTAAGCGCGGAGCAGGAAGCGGCGCGGGTTGCCTCCATTTGCGATCCCGTTCGGCGCAATGCAAATAGCGTATAATGACAACGGAGGACTTGCCCCATGCCACAAACGATTGAACAAATCTATTCTGAGACCATCAAGCCGCTTTCCGGCGGCGAACGGCTCCGTCTTGCCAAACTTATCCTTAACGACATTCCATCGGAAGCCGTCACAGATTGGGACGACGATTGGAGTGAAGAAGATTTGCGCGATGCAACACGCTACGCGCTCCACCGCGCAGAGGGATTCCATGAGGAACAGCCAACAAATATTGAAGCCCGGTGATGTCGTCGTGACCGCTTTTCCCGGCGCCGATACGACCAAGCGCAGGCCGGGTATCGTTGTCTCAACCACGCTGTATCACACGAATCGGATAGATGTTATCGTGGGCGTTGTGACGACCCAACTCGCGCAGGCTGCCACGCCGACCGATTCGCTGCTTCAAGATTGGGCGGCAGCGGGCTTGCGTCAGCCCTCCGCATTTCGCGCCTATCTTTTCACTTTTGAGCAGAATGACGTTCGCTTTATCGGTCGCCTTTCCGATGCCGATTGGCAGGGCGTTCAAGGCTGTCTGTCTCGCGCCCTTGCTGTCAGCGGCGATGTCCTTCCCTGACCTGTTTGTCGTCTTGCACGGGGAGGAGAAACGTATGTCACAGACCCTCCGAAATCTCGCTGGTGGAGGAACTTCACACGGAGCGTCAGCGCGATAAATTGCGTGAAGAACAGATTTTTGCCTGATACGCCGTTTCCGGTTTTCCCCTCCGGCCCTGAGTGTCCTGAAAAAAGGAGAGGACTAAAGATTATGCCGATTGCCAACATCAACGAAGCCGCCTTTGAAGAGGCTATTGAAGCCAGCCTGCTCACGAACGGCGGCTATGAGCGCGGTGACCGCAGCCAGTGGGACAAAGAAGCCGCCCTCGACCGCGCCGAGTTGTTCGCCTTCCTGCAAGCCTCCCAGCCCGACGAATGGAAACGCTTGCAGTCCGTGCATGGCGACGCCGTAGAAACTCGCTTCCTCGCTCGCCTCGTCAAAGAGTTGGACAATCGCGGTACGCTCGATGTCCTGCGGCACGGCGTCATAGATTACGGCGTCCGGTTCCGCCTCGCCTATTTTCGTCCCGCCACCGGCCTCAACGCCGTCGCCCGCGCCCTCTACGAACGCAACCGCCTCACCGTCACGCGCCAACTGCACTACAGCGCGTCCCGCCCCCACGACAGCGTAGATATGGCCCTGTGCCTCAACGGGCTGCCGATTGCTATTCTGGAACTCAAAAACCACTTCACCGGGCAGACCGCCGCCGACGCCCGCAAGCAGTTCATCAAAGACCGCGACCCTCGCGACCTCCTGTTCACCTTCAAGAAACGCGCCCTCGTCCATTTCGCCGTAGACACGGAGGAAGTCTGGATGACCACCCGACTCAACGGGCGTGACACCCGCTTTCTGCCCTTCAATCAAGGCTATGAGAAAGGCGCAGGCAACCCGCCCAACCCCACAGGCCACCGCACCGCCTACCTGTGGGAAAACATTCTCCGCCGTGATTCGCTCCTGGACTTGCTGGGGCGCTTCCTGCATCTGCAAACCGAAACGCTGAATTTCAACGGCAAAAGCGTCAAGAAAGAGACCCTGATCTTCCCGCGTTACCATCAGGTAGATGTCGTTCGCCATCTCGAAGCCGAAGTTCGCGGCGCAGGCGTCGGCAAAAACTATCTGATTCAGCACTCCGCAGGTTCCGGCAAAAGCAACTCCATCGCCTGGCTCGCGCACGGTCTTTCCAGCCTGCACGACGCCACAAATGAACCCGTTTTCGATTCCGTCATCGTCATCAGCGACCGCCGCGTACTCGATAAGCAGTTACAGGACACCATCTACCAGTTCGACCACAAACAGGGCGTCGTGCTGAAAATTGACGACGACTCCGGGCAGCTCGCCAACGCGCTCACCGGCGGCGTCAAAATCATCATCACGACCCTGCAAAAGTTCCCGTTCGTTATCGGCAAAATCGAAACGCTGGCCCTCCGAAAATACGCCGTGATTGTAGACGAAGCCCACTCCTCCCAGACCGGCGACGCCGCCGACCGCGTGAAAGAAGTCCTCACAACGGAATACAAAGCCGGCGACGACGAGGAGACCGCCGAAGACGTGATTAACCGTCGCATGAGTTCCCGCAGCGCCCACCACGACAACCTGAGTTTCTTCGCCTTCACCGCCACCCCCAAGCCCAAAACGCTGGAAGTCTTCGGCACACACGGCGAAGACGGCAAGCCCCGCGCCGCCCATCTCTATTCCATGCGGCAGGCGATAGAGGAAGGCTTCATTCTGGACGTGCTAAAAGGCTACATGACCTACCAGCGCTTCTACAAACTCAACAAAGTGGCGGACGACGACCCGCGAATCGAAAAGAAAGCGGCGGCCCGCGCCATCGCCCGATTCATCAGCCTGCATCCACACAACATTTCGCAGAAAGTCGAAATCATCGTCGAGCATTTCCGCTGCTTTGTCATGCAGAAAATCGGCGGGCAGGCCAAAGCAATGGTCGTCACCGAATCGCGCCTTGCCGCCGTGAAGTACAAGCAGGAGATAGACCACTATCTCAAAGAAAAAGGCTATACCAATATCAAAGCCCTCGTCGCCTTTTCCGGCACGGTCACGGACGATTACGAAATCGAATACACGGAAGCGAAGATGAACGGCTTCAGCGAAAAGGAACTGCCGGAGAAGTTTCAGGGCGAAGAATACCGCCTGCTGCTCGTCGCCGAAAAATACCAGACGGGCTTTGATCAGCCCCTGCTGCACACGATGTACGTAGACAAAAAACTGTCCGGCGTTCGCGCCGTACAGACCCTTTCACGCCTGAACCGCGCCTGTCCCGGCAAGGAAGCCACCTTCGTTCTGGACTTCGTGAATACGCCGGAGGAGATTCAGGCCGCCTTCCAGCCGTATTACGAAAACACGACGATAGACCAGGCCACCGACGCAAACCAACTCTACGACCTGAAAAGCAAACTGGACGCGTTCGATATTGTCCGCCCTGACGAAGTGGAAGCCTTCGCACAGAGTTTCTTTCGGCCCGGTCGCCTGAAAGACGGGAACGCCCACGCGGGAATAAACCGCCTCATTGATTCCGCCGTCTCCCGTTACCGCACCGGACCGGACGCCGAGCGTGAAGAGTATAAATCTCTTCTCAGCACGTTCGTGCGCCTGTACAGTTTTCTCGCGCAGGTCATGCCCTTTACCGATGCCGAACTCGAAAAGTTCTACGCCTATGGACGCCTTCTCACCACCAAACTGCGCGAAGAAGGCGATACCGACCGCTTTGAAATCAGCGACGAAGTGGCGCTGGAATACTACCGCCTGCAAAAGACCGGCGAAGGCACAATAGGTTTAGAAAAACAGCGCGAAGGAGAATTAAACGTCGCTTCCGAAGTGGGAACCGGCGAAGCGGGCAAAGAGGAAGAACATCTTTCCGCAATTATCAATATCCTCAACGAGCGTTTCGGCACGGAGTTCACGGATAGCGATCAACTTTTCTTCGAGCAAATCGAACGAGACCTGAGCAGTGATGCGAAGCTGCAACAGCAAGCGCAGAGCAACAGTATCGAAAACTTCAAATACCCGTTCGACAATGTATTCATTGACCGCGTGGTAGAACGCATGGAGCAGAATCAGGGAATCACCGACCGCATTATGAGCGAGACAGGTTTTAGCGAAGCCGTCCGCGATCACCTGCTGGCCCGCGTCTACGCCCGTCTGCGTAAGAAAAAGGATTAAAGCGCCTTCCTGTTTTCAGGGTTTACGGCTTGCGATGCGCCGTAGGGGAGAGCGCAGGGGGATCGCCGAGCGGTTTCAGGCTGTTTTTGACGAGCAGCGCGTTGAAGGCAGCAATATCGGCGGTTTTGAGCAGTTCCCAACTCTTCACGGTCTTCTGGAGGTCGGTTTCGGTTACGGTGCAGGCTTTGCGTAGAGCCTCGCCGGGAGACATATCGCCGGAATCGAGCGTGTTCAACTGACGAACGGCGGCGCTGTGGATGGTCATGAAGGTGCGCGGCGCGGGGGCTGCGCCGCCGGGGAAACCGCCCCCACCGCCGGGCCGTCTGCCAAATCCGGCGCTGCCGCCGAGGGCGGAGAGCTTGGTGTCCAGTTCGTGTGCGGCGGTCGCGACCTCGGCAGGCGGGTTCGCCATCAGGATTTTCGCAAGGCCGGAACGAAGGTCGGTGATCTGATGATAGTCGTCCCAGGTCTCCTGAATGCACCGGCAGAGACTCATCTGGAGTTCGGACTGCTCCCGGAGGTCACCGGCGGAGGCGGGCGAGCGGGGGTCGTTCTTCACCGATACGGTCTGCGTGTAGGTCTTGCCGTCCGCGGTCAGCGTCAGCGTATAGACACCGGGCAGCACGAGGGGGCCTTCCGGGGAGGCGGGCGTCTGACCGGGATTGGCATTGATCTCGTAGCTGTGGCTGAACGTGGGCGGGCTGTCGCAGCGCAGGTTCCAGACAGCCCGGTTCAGACCCGGTGCGGCAGGCAGCGGCGCGGGCTTCTCCACCCAGAAATCCGGTACAGGCGGAGGCGGCTCGGCAAGCGCAGGCAGGGCCGCGCTGGAGAGACGGCGCACGATATGCCCACCTGAATCTCGCACTTCCAGAGTGAGGTCACCGGACGGACGGGCGCCGAGGAAGTAGTAGACGATAGCCCCGTTCGGCGGGTTGTCGGCGTGGGGGATTTCCGGGGGGAAGGGCGTGTCGCCGTTGACGTTGCGCCGCACCCGAATGGCCTCTGCGGTCTTGAAAAGATGCACCGGCTCCGAGGCGAACGCGGGGGTAATCTGACGCAGCGGCGAGATGTCGTCGAGTATCCAGAAGCCGCGCCCATAGGTTCCCACCACCAGATCGTTGCCTTTGACGACCATATCCCGGTAGGAGGTGCAGGGCAGGTTCAGCGCGAGGCTCTGCCAGTGGTCGCCATCGTCGAACGAGACGTAGACCGCGCTCTCGGTTCCGGCGAAGAGCAGGCCCGCCCGGTTCGTATCTGCCCGAATGACCCGCGCAAAGCTGCCGCCCGGCTGCTCTTCCGGCAGGCCGGTCACGATGGGCGTCCAGGTCTTGCCGTAGTCGTGAGTGCGGTAGAGGTAAGGCTTGTAGTCGCCCACGCCGTGACAGTCCACGGCGGCATAGGCGGTTCCCGCATCCAGATGCGAGGCGTCGAGGGCCGAAATATCGGCGCGAGTGGGGTTCGGCAGGCCGGGAATGGTCACGTCTTCCCACGTGAGGCCATGATCCCGCGAGAGTTTGATAAGGCCGTTGCTGGTTCCCGCCCAGATCACATTCCCGTTGACGCTGGAGGCCGAGATAGATTCAATCGCCCCGCCGCCAATCGCCCGCTGCGCTTCGCGCTCCTCCTCGTCGCCTCCCTGCCCGTCCCCGTTGTCGTCATCCTCGTCCGGCGGCGACTGACCGCCTACCGCTCCTGTGGCTGCCGGACGCACCGGCGGAGTCGCAGGCTTCTCCCCCGGTTTCAGTGAGAGGTCCGGGCCGAGTTTACGCCAGTGCTTGCCGCCGTCTGTCGTTGCCATGAGGTACTGGAAACCGGCGAAAAGCTCATGCGGGTCGGTGCGGGAGAACAACAGGGGCTGGTTGCCGACCTTGCGGAGCGACAGGCCCGCGTCGAGATTGGGGCTGACATCTATCCATTGGCCGCTGGGATAGGTGGTCTTGACGATGCCGCCGCCCGGCCCGCCCGCGTAACTCACCTTCGGATTGAGCGGATCGGTCACGATGGAGCCGAACTCATAGCCGGGATGGGGCAGCCAGTCGAGCGGGGTGATCGCGCCGAGATTGCCCCGGCTGCTCGTCCCTATCGAGCCGCTGTCCTGCTGGGTTCCATAGACCCAGTAGGGGAACTGATTGTCTACGGAGATGTGGTAAACCTGTGCGGTGGACTGGTTGTACCAGGAGCTCCAGGTCAGGCCGCCGTCGAGCGAGACGGTCGCGCCCTGATCGGTGCCGAAGCAGAGCCGATGCCCGTCTGTCGGGTCTATCCACAACTGCTGCGGGTCGTCGCCGCCCGGTGCGCCTTTGAAGCCGGTGAAGGTCTGCCCGCCGTCGGTGGAGCGGTAGCAGCAGGTGTTGATGACATAGACGATGTCGGGGTTCTGCGAATCCACATAGACGCCGCAGTTGTAGCCGCCCTGTCCGTTGCCGACGCGTCGGTCGGCGGCGTCCATGTGCCGCCAGGTTGCGCCGCCGTCGTCCGAACGGTACAGGCCGAAGTTCCCGACGAGATACATCCGCTGCGCGTTGGTGGTCATGGCAATCGCGACGGAGGTTCTGCCCGTGATCTCCGGCAGTCCGCCGCCTGCGAGCGCTTTCCAGGTCAGGCCCTCGTCGGTGGACTTGTAGACCGCACCGGGGAACGTTCTCGGCAGAAGGCCGCTACCGGGGACTCGCGCCACGCCGGGAGGGTTGTAGTAGTGCATGGAGGTCGCGAGCATCACGTTCGGACGGTCGAAGGCCCAGGCGATCTTCTGGACGCCGGTCTCATCGTCAATGCGAAGCGTCCGCGTCCAGGTCTTGCCGCCGTCCGTGCTGCGATAGAGGCCACGCGCATCGGATTTGACGCTGCTCGGCCCCTGTGCGGCGACCATCACGAGGTTGGGATCGTGCGGGTCTACGAGAATGCAGGGAATATGTTCGGTCTTTTCCAGTCCGATATGCTCCCACGAGACCCCGGCGTCCGTAGACTTGTAGACGCCGTTGCCGCGATTGATGCCGCCTCCGGTAATCATGTCGCCCGTGCCGACGTAGACGACTTTCGGATCGGAGGGAGCGACCTGCACTGCCCCCACCGAGGAGGACTCTTTGACCGAGTCGAAGAGGGGAACCCAGGTCGTGCCTGCGCCGGTGGTTTTCCAGACGCCGCCCATCGGCAGGCCCATATAGAACACGCCCGGCTGCCCGATGACCCCGCTGACAGCGGAGACGCGCCCTCCGCGAAACGGCCCGATATTGCGCCAGACCAGACCGGAGTAGAGCGATTCCGGGACGGTCTGTGCGCCTACCGAGATAGAGAGCGCGAACAGGGAGACAAGGAGAGCAGAAAACGAAAGCCTGGTAACGCGGTGCATACGGGTTTTCCTCGGGGCGGGCGATGCATGGGCAGAGCCACTCTCCTGAAGCAGGATCGTGTGCGAAGTGAATACGTCCGTCGCTCACCGGCAAGGCGATGAGGAGAACGACCTTGAAGCGATGGACGGCACTGTCACGCGCTCGAACACAGGCGGTGATCCTGTGCTGACCAGAGTATACCCGATTCGACGCTGGGAAGAAGGAGGTTCTCAGGTAAACACTCCAGGATCAGAGCGGCCAGATGCTGGCATCTTGTGAGATCACTTACCTTACGCAGACGAGAGCAGGCAAAGGGTTGACACCTCTCGCTACGCGGCTACATCGGGCAAGGGGTTGACACCCCTCGCTACGCGGCTTCGCCGGATCGTCCTTCGGACGAAACCCGATGCGACAAGGTTTGTTGAGCGCGATGAGTGGCCCTTGCAATAGAGACGTTGCAGGGACGATGTGCTATCGGGGAGGGACATAACGAAAGCTCGCCGGGTGGAAATTTACCGGCGAGCTTTTTGCAGCGAGAACAGCGAACTATTGCGGAAGTTTGGAGCGGATGATTTCGGCGCGGTTTTTGCGGAGGGTCTTGGCGAGGCGAGACATCTGCTGTTTCAGGGTCAGTTTCTTGACCGGCGAAGTCTGTCCGAGCTGATAGGCGTCCTTCGGCGGGGAGAAGGTGAACGTATCGGAGGCGTAGTTCGGAGAGGTGGTGACTTCATTGTCGAAGCGCAGGAAAGAGCCGACGGGTTTCTGAGGCTCGGACGGAGCCGTCTCCTGCCCCAGGTCTTCAAAACCGGGAATGGGGCCGAAATCGTCTTTTGGAGGTGGAGGTTTGGTGGCTTCCAATAGTCCATCCAGTTTGCTGCCGACCTTAATGGGACCGTCGTGGTGGGGAATGGGTTTGGATTCGATCTCCATACGGCGCAGGAAGCCGTCGTTCTTGCCGATGAAGAGGCGAAGTTCCGTCTGCTCGAAGGGCTGGTCAAGCTGGAGGCGCACGATCTCCGTCTGCACCCCGCGCACCTCGACCTCGCCTCCCAGATGCGCCCCGTCCACCGTCTGTTTCAGGTCGGCGAAGGGGTTTGCGCCCATAATCATGTAGAGTTCCAGCATCCCGCCGTTAAGATAGGCCAGACGATTGAAATCCCGGATACTGGCAGGGGCCTTCTCCCGCGTATAGACGTGCTGGTTGCTAATATAGGACCAGAACGTCCTGCCGTCGCTGACCCAGCGCAGATCAATGAGGTTGCCCGTCGTGGGATCGTTCTGATCGGCTTCGATGAGCAGATGATTGGGCTGGCGGAAGACCAGGCGCATGTGGTGCTGGGGCTGATCAAGCGCGTTCTCACCGGGAGCGGGTTTCGGGGCAGGCGACGGTTTGGCGGCGCTGGGGTCGTGCGGATCGGCGGGGACTTCCAGCGGCACGAGGGCGGAGAAGATGTCCGTCTTGAGTTCGAAAGCGTCCAGATGGGCGTAGGCATCCGCCATGCGTTTCAGTAACTGCGCGGCGCGGGGGTCATAGTTCGCCTCGTCGTCGCCAATCAGAGAAGGCGGCGTGGCGAACCGACAGGAACGCGCCGCCGTCCTTGCGGGCTTCTGCGCGGCGGCAGGCAGAACCCCGGTCAGTACGGCAGTTCCCGCCAGTATCAACGCCGCACGGTGCATACGAAAACGGAATGTAGGCATTCGCCCTCCTCCCACAGCGCCGGGCTTACGATTCCGGCAGAACGGGAATCACGGGTTCCAGACAATGTCCTCAACGGCCAACCGGTGGTTGGCGACACGCGCCAGGACAAACAGCAGATCAGAGAGACGGTTCAGATAGCGGATGACTTCGGGATTGAGCGGCGGTTCCGCGCCCGCTTCCGTCTGCGCGAGCGTCACGCAGCGCCGTTCGGCCCGGCGGCAGACCACACGCGCCAGATGCAGGGAAGCGGCTAACGGACTGCCCCCCGGCAGAATGAACCGGGTCAGCGGCGGGAGTTCGGCTTCAAAGCGGTCTATCAGCGCTTCGAGAGACGCGGTCTGTTCCGGCGTAATCCGCTCAATCGTCACACGTCCCTTCTGCGTCGCCTCTTCCGGCGGGGTGGCGATGTCGGCCCCGACCGAGAAAAGGCGATCTTGCAGACCGGAGAGAACGGTTTCCAACTCCGCATCTTTCGCCTGCGAGCGTGCGATACCGAGGACGGCGTTCAGTTCGTCTACGGTGCCGTAGGCTTCGACGCGGGCGGCGTCTTTGCGGACACGCTGTCCGCCGAAAAGCCCGGTATCGCCCTCGTCACCGGTGCGGGTATAGATGCGGAGTGTCATTGGCAGGGTGGCCTATTTGCCCCGGAAGAAGTTGGCGTTCAACTGTATGTAGCCTTCCCACTGTTTGGGAACATCGCTGTCGGCGAAGATAGCGGTGACGGGACACTCCGGTTCGCACAGGCCGCAGTCAATACACTCATCGGGATTGATGAACAGCATATCTACTGGCTTCTCGCCTTCGGTGGCGACGCCCTCGTGGATGCAGTCTACCGGGCAGACGGAGACACAGGACTTATCCTTGGCAGTGATACAGGGTTCGGTTATAACATACGCCATGGCGCAGTTTCCTCCTCGTTATGAAATGTTCGGTTTTGAAACAGGGTCCGCCCGACCGCACACCGCGCACGAGCGATTTATAGTTTACCCGGAAACCGCGTCGGTTTGGTCTGTTGGCGCAGGCGGCTTCGTCGGCCATTGTCCCGTCTGGGCCAGAATACGCTTCACCTCGGCGACCAGGGCATCCGGCGTAAAGGGCTTCGTCATAAACGCATCGGCAGATTGTGCCCATTCCGCGAAGAGCGGCGCGTCCTTCGCATGCGCTGTCAGCATAATCACCGGAATATGCCGGGTCGCCTCATTGCTGCGGAGTCTGTCCAGCACCTGAAAGCCGTTGAGTTCGGGCATCTCGACATCCAGGAGGATCAGGTCCGGAGGTTCGGCGAAGATGCGTTCGAGCGCCTGAACGCCATCGGGAGCGGCCGTCACGTCGCACCCGGCCCGCTCCAGATGCAGTTGTGTCAGGCGCACCTGGATGCCCATATCCTCGGCAATCATGACCAGAGGACGCTTGCGCCTGGGCGGTGCTGCGCTCGGTATCGGTTCCATGCTTCGCTCCTTCTGCTGTCCCGCTACGCGCTGTCAGCATCCGCTTCGACCGCTTGCTCGGGTTCCTCTGCCGCTGTGGATGCAGGCGCGGCAGGGAGTTCGGGATAGGGTTCTCCACGCTGGAGCGCCAGCAAGAGTTCCCGCAGACGCTCGGCTCCGCGATGCAGGGCCGCACTGCCCTTGCCTCCGCCCGTCAACTCCGCGACGGTGACGGGAGGGCCGAAGCGCACAATCGTCCGCCGCCAGGCGGGCCGGGGAACCAGGGAGCCGTAGGGGATGATACGGTCTGTGCCGAGCAAGACGGTCGGCACGATGGAGACGTTCGCGCTGCGGGCGATAAGCAGCACACCGGGCAGGAGCGGCTGTATCTGCCCGGTCTCGCTGAGTTTGCCTTCGGGGAAGATGACGACGGCCTCGCCCTGTTTCAGCAGCTCCTCGGCGCGGCGCAACGCCGTCCGGTCTGCCGTGTAGCGTTTGACCGGGAAGCCATGCAGCCAGCGGCTTAGTGCACCGATGATGGGCATGGAGAATATCTCCTCCTTCGCCATGACCCAGCAGTCACGCGGCAGTGCAATGGCGACGGTGGGCGGGTCGGCGTCGCTGATGTGGTTCGGGGTAATCAGAATGCCGCCCGTTTTCGGCACGTGCTGACGCCCCTCGAAGCGCACTCCTCCGCACACCAGATAGACCAGATGAAAAACGACCCAGGCCATAGGTCGGATAAGCCAGTAGGGCATGAAAAATTCTCTCCTCCAGAGCAGACTGTCGCGCAGATACGACACTCTCCGAGGGAGATTATAGCACACCCTCTCCCGCTCCGACATAGAAACAAGAGATTCGGATCGCTGTACGTCCTCGCAGTCTGAAAGGTATGCGCCGGAGTGAACTCCGGCGCAAGCCCTGCAACGTCAACAACTATTTCCTGCGCAGCCAATTCGACGGAAGACTATGGACAACCTCCCCGCGAAGGGCAAATAACAAAACGGTTTGGGAAGTTCTCCCGAACCGTCCAGTCTGTGTGCATCCACGAGTGGCTCAGTGCAGTGGGGGGATGTAGTCGCCATGGGCGGCGAGGAGATCGTCCACGAGGCTGTAGATTTCGTCGAGGGTCAGTTCGGCGGAGGTGTGGGGGTCGAACATGGCGGCGTGATAGACATGTTCGCGCTTGCCGGTGAGGGCAGCTTCGACGGTGAGGGATTGGACGTTGATGTTGGTCTGCATGAGGGCCGCGAGTTGGGGCGGAATGGAACCGATTTTCGTGGGCTGGAGGCCGTTCTTGTCCACGAGGACAGGGAGTTCGACGCAGCAGCCCTGGGGCAGATTGTCTATCAGTCCGGTATTGGCGACGTTGCCATAGACGACGCGGGGCGTTCCGGTCTCGATGCTGTGGACGATGAGGGAGCCGTATTCGTGACTGCGCTTGATTTCGATGGGCGCATCACTCTCGTATTCGGCCTTCATCTTGTGCCAGCCCGCGATCTGCTTTTCGCATCGCGTAATGTACTCATCGAGCGGCACATTGAACCGCTCCAGCAGGTCGGGGCGGTCGCGGCGGATGAAGTAGGGTGTGTACTCGGCGAAGTGCTCGCTGCTCTCTGTGACGAAATAGCCGAGCCGGGTCAGCATCTCGTAGCGTACCCGGTTCCAGTCGGGAATGCGGCCTTCGGTGACGACGTTGCGAATCAGCGGGTAGAGGTCTTCGCCGTTGCGCTCGAACTTGAGGTAAAACGCCATGTGATTGATACCCGCGCAGAGATAGTTGATTTCGTCAATGGGAACGCTGATGTCTTTCGCAAGCTGCTCGGCGGTTCCCTGCACACTATGGCACAGCCCAACGGTCTTGACTCTGGTGGCTTTCGTGACGGCCCAGGTGTTCATACACATGGGATTGACGTAGTTGAGGAAGGTGAGGTCCGGCGAAGAGACAGCTTCCATGTCACGGCACATATCCAGCATGACGGGAATCGTCCGCAGCGCCCGCATGATTCCGCCGATGCCGAGGGTGTCGGCGATGGTCTGGCGCAGTCCGTACTTTTTGGGTATCTCGAAATCTATCTCGGTACTCGGTTTGTAGCCCCCGACCTGAATCATGTTGATGGCGTAGTCTGCGCCGTCGAGGGCGGCGCGGCGATCCGTATAGGTGGTGATCGTCGGCTTCGCGCCCACTGCGTTCGCGACCTTATGCGCGACGACGGAAGAGGTCTTCAGACGCTCGTCGTCAATATCCATCAGCGCGATATGGCTCTCCGCGAGTTCGGGGAACGAGAGAATATCTCCCAGTAGGTTCTTGGCGAAGACGGTACTCCCGGCTCCGATCAGAGTGATTTTCGGCATTCGTTCTGTCTCCAGTGAGGGGATAAAGTGTGCAGACAGCAGAACCGCACACGCTGCTCACAGTTTCGGCAAGGGACAGGCGGGTTCCTGCGTTGTCTACATTCAGGAAACGGTCCCACTCTGCGAGGTTCACTGGCGAGGGCATTGACAGGAGTGCGGCTGACAGGCAATAATATTTTCAGTTTTGGGCAGTTTTGAGAGGAGCGACGCAATGGGAGTTTTCGAGACGTTTCGGCTGGACGGCAAAGTGGCGCTGGTGACGGGCGGGAGCAAGGGCCTCGGACGGGCGATGGCGCAGGCGCTGGCCGAGGCCGGGGCGACGATTGCCCTGTGTAGCCGCAACGGAGAAGAGGCGGAGCAGGCCGCACAGGAGATCACCGCGCTCACCGGGCGGACGGCGCAGGGCTTCCGCGCCGATGTCACCGATCGTGATTCCGTTGTCCAGTTACGGGCAGACTGCGAGGCCGCGTTCGGGCAGGTGGATATTCTGCTCAATAACGCCGGGGTCAACGTCCGCAAACCCACCCCCGACCTCACCGAAGAGGACTGGAACTCCGTTGTGGACAGCAGCGTGAAAGGCTCGTTCTTCTGCTCGCAGGCGTTTATGCCCGGCATGATCGAGCGCAAATGGGGCCGCATCGTCATGCTCGGCTCCATCATGACCTTCGTCGCGCTCGCCAACCGCGCCGCCTACGCCACCGCGAAATCGGGGCTTCTGGGCCTCACCCATGCGCTCGCGCTGGAGGCCGCGCCGCATGGCGTCACCGTCAACTGCCTCTGCCCCGGCCCCTTCGAGACGCCCATGAACCGCGTCTTGATGAACGACCCCGTGGCCTACCAGGCGTTTCTTTCCAAAATCCCGCTCGGACGCTGGGGACAGCCGGAAGAGCTGGGCGGCGCGATTGTCTTTCTCTGTTCGCCCGCCTCCGCCTTTATGACCGGCTCGACCCTCACCCTCGACGGCGGCTGGACCGCGCAGTAAGCCATGTTCGATTGGAAGAGGAGACACACATGAGACAGTCAGTTCGGCTCACAGGCATCGTGTTGGTCTGCATGGCCGTCGGTAGCGGCTGCGTACTGCGGAAGACGACGACGGTATCCGGGGGGAACGCCACGGCCCGTAAGGGCAGCGGCGCGGCGTCAGACCCGGCAGCGCAGGAGACCGCCGCAGAAGCCCCGCTCATCCTGGCGATACGGGACAACGAAGTGGCGACGGCGCGAGGCCTGCTGGCAAAAGGGGCCGACCCGAACCAGGCGGACAGCACAGGTCTGCCCGTTCTGTTCCTCGCCCTCAGCAGTGACGACAGCGAACTCACGAAAATGCTGCTCGAAAGAGGCGCGAAGCCCAACCTCAAAGATGTAGATGGAGAGACGCCGTTGATGGCGACCGTTCTCGACGCCGACCCGGATAAGACCCGCCTGCTCCTCGACCAGCACGCCGATCCTAACCTCGCGGACGGCGACGGCGACCTGCCCCTGATCCTGGCGACCGTGCAGCAGGAACCCGATCTGGTAAAGCTGCTGCTGGAGAAAGGCGCGAATCCCAATTTGACCGACCGGGAGGGAGATACGGCCCTCGCAATCGCCACCCGCAACGAAGATAAACAGATAACCACCCTGCTGATTCAGCATGGCGCAATCCCGAAACCCGCTGGCAAGTCCGAATAGCGAGGCGATAGGCGGGCCGTACATTCAGACAGTTCTGGCCGTTAAGCGGGCGAGAAAACGAAATCCTGCCGTTTGTCAGTATAATCGTAGAGTGTGATTTGAAAGAACGAGGTACGGTCTGCTTCGAGCGCAGCAGGCAAAAGGGAAACCATGCGTGGAATGAGCCGACCTCTCAAGGTCTTTTTTGGGGTGCTGGTGTTGATTGCGGTTGGAGCCATTATCTGGTCCACCTTTTTTACGCAGGAAGACTCTTCCTACGGACAGGCCGCTGACCTGGCCTTGCCGCTGCATCCGAACCAGAGTCCGGTGTTGCTGAGTTCGCTGAAAGGGCGCGTCGTCCTTCTGGATTTCTGGGCCTCCACCTATACGCCCTGCCGCCGCAATATGCAGCAGTTGGAGGCCCTTTTCGAGAAGTACAACGACAAAGGGCTGATCGTCATCGGCGTCTCACTGGATCATGCCGACACCCGCCCCGAAGTCCCGAAGTTCCTGCGCGAACTCGGAATCACCTACCTCACCTGTTACGCGGACGATATTTTCGATATGCGCTCGAAATACAAGTTCAAGACGCAGTCGCAGCTCTATGTCATTGACAAGAAGGGCCGTGTCCGCGATCATATCAACAGCGTGGATCCCCACCTGGAACTGGAAGAGACCGTCGTCAAGCTCCTGAGCGAGAAGTAGGCAGCAACGTGCTTCTTCTCCTCGCCCCGGTCGCACCGGGTTTCGTCCGAAGGAACTCCGCTGCTGGCGCGTAGCGAGGGGTGTCAACCCTTTGCTTACTCCGTTCCAGTTTTTTTCTCCGTGCTGCGCTGTTGGATCGCCTTGATCGCTTCGGTGGCGGCATCGGTGACGAGGCGGTTTTCGTCGGAGGTAACGGGCTGGAGCGCGGCAATCTCGCGGGTGGTGCCGATCTCTTTCAGCAGGTGGCAGACATCTATCCGCATTCCCCAGTCGGACGCCTTCAATTGCTGTGCGACCGCCGGGGCCGCGACTGGCCCCATGCTGCGGAGCGCGTTGGTGGCGAAGCCGCGATCCTTCTCCAGCCACTTCGCCAGCGGTTCGGCGGCGCGGACATCCTTCGTTTTGCCCAGAACCTCGAACACCGCCCATCGCACCGCAAACGATTCGTCGTCCAGTCGCTTTATTAGCGGCGGGACGCTCTCCCGCGTTCCCCACGTTCCCAGCGCCTTCACCACGCTCTGCCGGGCAAACCCATTTTTATGCTCCATTGCCGCAATCAGCGCCTTCTCCACAGAGCGGCGGTCTCCATTCGGCACGGCATTCGCCAGTTTGTTCGCGGCTCCCATCACCTTGAAAGCGTCGGGCGATTGCAGGTCGGTGAGAATGGTCGTGCGGTCGGTCTCAGCCAGCGGTTTCAGTTCCGGCTGCGGGGGAGGCGGCGGGTGCAGGGCCTTCTCCTTCTCGTCTCCTTCCAGCAGGCGATAGGTGACCGTGACGGGAATCCGCGAGGTGGTCGTGCGGTCAGGATGCTCGACCATCGTCAGTTTCAGTTCCATCGTACGCGGCATTCCGAGTTGGCGGTCAAAGGAGACGTTTCCGTCCCCGGTCATCTCCAGAGTCGGGCTGCCGAAAGAGCGTTCGTTCGTGCGGAGTTCGTAATGCTTTTTGAGAACGACGTTCTGCCCTGCCGCCTCTCCCAGCGTATAGGCGAGCGTCTCCGAGGCGGGCAGGGTGCGCTTCTCGACACGGGCGAAGTGCGAAAAGGGCGAAAGACGATGCTCTTCCTGCACGATGATCGCACAGCCGTTCTGAACCTCCCACCTCGTGCCTTCGGAGGGCAGGGTCTCGATGATTAACTGCGACAGATCGCCCAGAGCGCGGGGCAGGGGAGTGTCGCCGCGTGTACTGAGCAGATGGCCCTGGGCGTCTATTTTGATCTCGTTGGGACCGGCGAACGGGTGGGGCAGCCCGAAACCGCCAAAACCGAACGAGCGCAGATGCAGGAAGGGATTGCCGGGAACGGGCGTTCCCCGCGTGGTACGGCTCGTCGGAATCAGATGTCCGCCGCAGACAAACGTGATTCCGTTCTCATCGTTGACCTTGCAGTTATAGGAGGCGTTGCCCGTCATGGTCTCGATGGTGTCGCCGGACTCCGATTCGATCTTGACGGCATACAGGTAGGTCTCGCCCGCCTTCGGATGATACCGTAGCGCGTTCTCGTCGCCCGCCTCCGTCGTCGGGATGAGCGTATCGCGGTAGGCGGAGTCGGGCGGTCTCGCGCCGCCCGTATGCGCGGAAAACGGCTGTGGATTGGCAGGCGAGACATTGGCGTAGGCGCGGGGCGTCAACTGCCAGGGAATGCAGGCGAGCAGGCCCAGAGTGATGACGAGTGTGACGCCCAGGCCCGGACGCGGGGGAAAAGAACCCATCTCTTTCATTGCAAGCAGCCTCCGTTTCAGAATCTGCGACGATTCCACGATGCCGACCGTGACCAGTCGGGATTGCAGGTTGGGGCGATGCCGTGCCGCCACTTTGAGCAGCGCATCGCCATAATCGCCCACGCGGGCGCGGGTGGTGCGGATCGCCAGTTCGTCGCAGGCCATCTCCTGTGACAGCCGATACTCATGCGCCGCCAGCCACTCTATCGGAAAGAAAAAGAAAAGCGCGTGCGCCAGGGCGGGCAGCCAGCCCCAGAGCAGATCGCGGCGGCGGCGGTGGGCCAGTTCGTGCGCGATCACGAGTTCCAGTTCCGGGGGTGAACACTCCGTCAGCAGGGCCAGCGGCAGAATGATGACGGGATTCGCGCCGCCGAGCAGAACGGGACTTCCCGCCCCCTCTGAGACCAGCAGACGGGGCGCGTTCCGCAGCCCGATACGCTCCGAAAGCTCGGCACAGCAGGCGGTGAGGCTATCGTCCTCCACCGGCTCCGAAATCCCGCGCAGCCACCCGGCCGCGATCCACTCCCCGGCAATGCGCGTCAGGCACCAGATGCAGCCGACCAGCCAGACGAGGGAGAGCCAGAAGGAGACGCCCGGACGAAACGGCGGTGGTGCGGAAGGCGCGGGAGGAACAGCAACGTTCTGCGGGACAGAGACAGGCGCATCCGACGCCGGGGCTGTCTGCGTGGAGACGATTTCGGGAGAACGAACGTCTCTGGTTTCCGCGACCGGAGGGGCGGAAGCGGAGGCGGGCAGCACCGCGAGGGAAATTGGAGCGATGAGCAGGCTCAGTACCAGTTTCAGGTAGGCGAGACGCCAGAGCCAGGAGCGGAGGGTGGGGGAGATGGCCGGAAACGACTGACATATCAGCCAGACGATAGCCAGCGCCAGACCGCCCTGCCAGCAGGCGCGAAGCATCGCGGCTGCCCAGACGACTGCCTCCCTATCCCATCCCGCCAGCCATGCCGGTACGTTCATTTCGGCTCCTCTTGCTCGGCCTTCAACTCCTCGACCAGTTTCTGCATCTCCACCAGGTCTTCGTCCGGCAGACGCTTCACCGAGGCGAGGTAGGCGACCACCGGCGACACCGCCCCGCCAAGCATCTTCTCGACGAACTGCCGGACGAGGTCCTGCATGAGTTCCGCCTGCGGTTCGCTGGAGACATAGACAAACACGCCGTCTTTATTGCGCTTGCGTTTGAGATAGCCCTTCTTCCGCAGCCGCTCGATCACCGTGAGAATCGTGGTGCGGGCGAGCTTCCGTTCCGCCCCGACCGCCTCCACGACCTCCCGCGCCGCGAGAGGGCCGTTCTTGTCAATATAGCGCAACACTTCCAGTTCCTGTTCACCGAGATGGGGTTTCTCTGGCTCCATAAGTCTCCGTTCGCATCCTTTCCGATGTCTATTGCTGTAGACTAAGACGACGACTGTAGACAAAAAGTTTCACCTTCGCAGCGTAATATTCTCTCCGAATGCAAAAATCGCCTCTTCCACGCCGAACGGACGCAGAAAGAGGCGATACGCAGTGGCGTGTGGCGGGTCTATTTGAACTTTTTCGCCGCCTGATCCATCAGTTTCAGAAACTCAGGAGCCTTCTCCGCGCCCGTAGATTGCAGCAACACTTTGCCCTTCGCATCCAGAAAAACGACGGTCGGGATCGCGCTGATGCCGAACTTTTCCAGCACCTTCGGCTGTTCGTCGGCATTGATGAGAACGGGGATGAACTTTTTGGAACGCTCGATGACGGCGCGGTCTTTATACGTCGTGGCGAGCATCTCTTTGCAGGGGCCGCACCACTCCGCCCAGAAGTCCACGAAGATCGGCTTCTTCTCCTTCGCCGACAGCTTCATGGCCTCCTGGAGAGTTCCCTTCCAGGCGATAGGGCCGTACTTCTTGAGCGCCTTCTCGTCCGCGCCGACCCGCACCGCAGGCAGCAGCCCGACAACGCCCGTCAGCCCCAGAATCGTTACCGCGCCCCATCGGGCCAGCGTCTTCTTCATTGCGATTGTACTCCTTCTTATGAGAAGCAAAGTTCTGTTGCTCCTCCTCCCCGGAATCGGGGCGTTTCTTTTACAGTATAAGGATTCCGGCCTGTCGAAAGTTCCGCAGACAGTGGGCTACTTCGCTTTTAGCCAGCCCCGCGCAGTCAGCCACTCGGCGGCTCGCTGCGGCCAGTGGGAGACCATGTTCGGCGAGGGGCGCAACCCGTAGCCGTGTCCGCCGGTCGGGTAGACGTGCAGTTCCACCGAGACCTTTGCGTGCTGAAGAGCCTGTGCGTAGGCGAACGCATTCTCGACGTGGATGGGATCGTCCTGCGTCATGGCGATGAAGGCAGGCGGAGTGGCGGCCGTGACTTTGATCTCCGAGGCCAGTTTCGTCATGTCGCCCGGCGCGGTGAGGTAGGCCGGGTAGATGAGCAGGGTGAAGTCCGGGCGGCAGTTGGCCTTATCCGCCTCGTCTATGGCGGGGTAGGTGCGTGTTTCATAGTTCGTGGAGGCGGCGGCAGCGAGATGGCCTCCCGCAGAGAAACCCAGAATGCCCACGCGCTTCGGGTCAATACTCCACTTCTCCGTGTTCTGCCGAATCATCCCCAGCGCCCGCTGCGCGTCCTGCAAGGCGGCCGTATGCTTCTCCAGACCGGCGCGGGACGGAACCCGATACTTGAGCAGGATACCGGTCACGCCAATCGAGTTGAGCCAGCGGCAGACCTCGGAGCCTTCGAGATTGAGCGCGAGAATAGAGTAGCCGCCACCCGGACAGACCAGCACCGCCGCGCCGGTGTTCTTCTCCTTCGGAGGCGAGTAGACGGTGAGCGTCGGCTGCGTGACATTCCCCAGCCGGATGATATGGTTTTCAGGCTTCGGGCCGTCCTGTCCTGGCTTGGTGGTGTCCGCTTCCGGCCCAATGTCGCCCTTCTCTCCCGGCGCCTTGTCCGGCCACAGCGGCAGCGCGTCGGGCTGCTTTTCGGCCTGATGCACCGGCGCGTCAGTCGGCAGGGCAAAAACGGCTGTGGGGGCAGCGATGCCCATCAACAGAGAGAGGGCCAGCGTCGGCCCGATGCCGCCTCGATTGGCGGCGAGTAAATTCAGATTCATGTGAACTGCTCCCGGCGAAAAATGGTCTATTCGTTTCCGAAGGTCATATTGTCGTTCACAACGGATTTTCCCTGCCTGCAAACTCTCTGGCGTTTTTTTCGCTGTGCCTCTTGAATTTTCCTCGCCGAATGAAGTACAATCTCAGCGGTGTTAGCACTCAACCTGTGCGAGTGCTAAACAGACGCTGTTCCTCTGACCCGGATGAGGGCGGGAACAGTGCGACACGCTTTTTCCCAATACCGGTTGGACCGCAACGCGCCCCTGTGTGGCAGGCGGTCCGACCCGCAAATCGCATCGAGGAGGTTGTGAAATGGCAACGTTGAAGCCGCTCAATGATCGCATCGTCGTTAAGGCGGTGACCCCGCAGGAGAAGACCGCCGGTGGTATCTTCCTGCCCGATTCCGCGCAGGAGAAGCCGCAGGAGGCCGAGGTGGTTGCTGTCGGTCCCGGCAAAATTCTGGAGAACGGCAAAGTCGTCCCGATCGAAGTGAAGCCCGGCGACATCATCATCTACGCGAAATATGGCGGCACCGAGATCAAACTTGGCTCCGCAGAGTACACGATTTTGCGCCAGGACGACGTCCTGGCGATCAAGGAGTAGGCAGACATGGCAGCGAAAGAGATGCTGTTCGATGAAGAGGCGCGTCGCGCTCTGGAGCGCGGGGTCAACCAGTTGGCGGACGCCGTCAAGGTGACCCTCGGGCCGCGTGGCCGCAACGTCGTTCTTGAAAAGAAGTATGGCAGCCCCAGCATTATCAATGACGGTGTGACCATCGCCAAAGAGATTGAGATCGAAGACCCGTTTGAGAACATGGGCGCCCAGCTTGTGCGCGAAGTCGCCAGCAAGACCAACGACATCGCCGGAGACGGCACCACCACCGCGACCGTCCTCGCCCAGGCGATGGTCAAGGAGGGTCTGAAAGCCGTCGCCGCCGGTGCGAAGCCCATGCTCGTCAAAAAAGGCATTGACCGCGCCGTCACCGCCGTTGTCGAGCAGATCAAGGCCAACGCGGTCAAGGTCGAAGGCAAAGCCGCTATCACGCAGGTCGCCACCATCTCCGCGAACGATGCGACCATCGGGGAACTCCTCGCGGAAGCGATGGAGCGCGTCACGGCGGACGGCGTTATTACGGTCGAAGAGAGCAAAGGCACCAGCACTCAGCTCGAAATCGTGGACGGAATGCAGTTCGACAAGGGCTATATCTCTCCCTACTTCATCACCGATCCCGACCGTATGGAAGCCGTCTTGGAAGACCCGCTGATTCTGCTCTATGAGAAGAAACTGAGCGCGGTTGCCGACCTGATTCCCGTTCTGGAGAAGGTCGCCAAGACCGGTCGCCCGATTCTGTTCGTGGCGGAAGATGTCGAAGGCGAAGCGCTCGCGATGCTGGTTGTCAACCGCATTCGGGGCAATATCTCCAGCGTCGCGGTCAAAGCGCCTGGCTTCGGAGATCGCCGCAAGGCCATGCTCGAAGACATCGCCGTCCTTACCGGCGGTCAGTTCGTGACCGAAGACCTCGGGCTTAAACTCGAGAACCTCGGCCTCGAAGCCCTCGGCACGGCCAAGCGCGTCGTCATCACGAAGGATGAGACCACTATTGTGGACGGCGCGGGAGAAGCCTCCGCTATTGCGGGCCGCATCGCCCTCATCAAAAAGCAGATCGAAGAGAGCGAGAGCGACTACGACAAAGAGAAGCTTCAGGAGCGGCTCGCGAAACTGTCCGGCGGCGTGGCTGTCGTGCAGGTGGGCGCTGCGACCGAGACGGAACTGAAAGAGAAGAAAGCCCGCATCGAAGACGCCATGCACGCCACCCGCGCTGCCGTCGAAGAGGGGATTGTTCCGGGCGGCGGTGTCGCGCTGCTCAATGCGCTTTCCGCTCTGGAAGGTCTGACCGGACACGACGATGAGATCATTGGTCTCAACATCGTGCGCCGCGCTCTGGAAGAACCCATTCGCCAGATCGCCGAGAACGCGGGCGCAGAAGGCAGCGTCGTCGTCAACGGCGTCAAGAACCTGCCCAAGGGTCACGGCTACAACGCCGCGACCGGCGTCTTCGAGGACCTGCTCGCAGCAGGCGTCGTAGACCCCGCCAAGGTCGTCCGCACGGCCCTGCAGAACGCGGCCTCCATCGCCGGTCTCATCCTGACCACCGAGTGCCTCATCTCCGAAAAACGCGGAGCCGAAGCCCCCGCCATGTCCGGCGGACACTAGTCACCGGCACGTTCAGCCCCCTCTTCCGCAGTGGAAGAGGGGGCTTTTCATTTTGAGGTGTGGAAGGCTGCATAGACTACCAGAGGGTTTGTAGAGAATACTGTTGGATGAGGGGATCGCGGGTCAACAGCGGCATATTCTCATTCTGGCTTTGGGCGATAAGAATGCGGTCGAAGGGGTCTCTGTGGTGTGATGGCAGCCTGTACAGTTCAAATGCGTGGTCAAGCAGGACTGGCAAAAGGACGAAACCATTTGCCTCGATATGGAGACGAACATAGTCTTCCGGCGGGAGGCTGAAAGTCAGCTTGCCTGTCTGCGCTTTAATTATGATCTCCCATACGCTGGCGACACTGAGATAGATGGTATTGGCTGGATCCTGAATGATTTGTCGGGCCGTCGTTGACAATCTTGTATCATTATCGTTCCACCAGAGAAACGTGTGCGTATCCATTATGGTTCGCACGGAGTAATCTCTCCACTGTAAAACTCGTTAAGCCAATCATCGGGCATGGGAGCGTCAAAATCAGGCGCAATCCACACCTGGCCTTTGCCGAGACCCGGAATACGGGGGGGCAAAAAATTCTCAGGCCTCTCCGCTTCGGGGGTGGCAACGGGCGTCAGGCGTATGGTGGATGCGCCTTCACGAGAAATATAAATTTCCTCGCCAGAGGCCGCTTTTTCGAGGAGCTGTGCGAGTTGTGTGCTGGCTTCTGTAATCGTGACCGTCATTATTCCCCTCCTGTTGGTGACCACAGCAAGGACGTTTATCTGCTGCTGATCTTGCGATTTCAGGAATAGTCACGCCTATTATACTGCAAAAGCCGCAGCAGCAGGCGAAAAAGTGCGAGGAGGGACGTGGACAGAACAGCCGCTTGTGAAATTATTACTTTTGACGCGCTCAGGGGGGGAGCGTGACGGTGACCATCGTGCCTGCGCCGACTTCGCTCTGGATGGAGAGGCTGCCGTGATGAGCCTGGACGATGCTCTGGCAGATGGAGAGGCCAAGGCCGGTGCCGCCTTCAGAGCGTGTGCGGGAGGCGTCGGCGCGGTAGAAGCGTTCTCCGAGGTGGGGGATATGTTCTGGCGCGATCCCGATACCGGTGTCGGCGATGGTGATGTGGAGGATAGCATTTTCCCGGACGGCCATCACCCGAATCTGGCCTTCGATAGGTGTGTAGTTCACGGCGTTGTCGAGGAGGTTGGTGAAGAGCCGGATAAGTTCCTGCTCATTACCGTGGACGGTGAGAGCAGCATCCGGTATCTGAAGCTGGATCACAGGGCCTGGGCGGGAACCCACACGAGAGACCGCCCGCTGCAAAATCTCGCTGACCAGAAGCTCTATTGGATTGCGCCCTAGCTGCCCGTCGTCGGAGCGGGCGAGCAGCAGTAGGTCCTGCACTAGCCGTGACATCGTGTCCGCCGCTTGATCTATCTCTTTGAGTATCGGCACCGATGCAGCCTCTGTGCGCGAACTGGCGATCAGCAGCCCGGTATTGCCCTTGACGATAGTCAGGGGCGTTTTCAGTTCATGGGAAGCGTCTGCGGTGAAGCGGCGCTGCTGTTCGATGAGGCGTTCCTGCTTTTGGAATGCGGTCTGAAGACGTCCGAGCAGACCGTTGAAGGTCTGGGCGAGTTCGGAAAACTCATCGTTGCCTGCGGCGGGCAGACGTTCCGAGAGAGCCTGAGCGCTGATGCGCCCCGCCGCCTGCGACAGGCGCCGTACCCGCCGCAGCACCTGATCGGTCAGAAACGCGCCCGCCATCCCCGCGCCGAGCAGCCCGACCGGCAAAAGCAGCAATAACGCACGGTTGAGGCCATCCACGGCGATATAGAGTTCCGTGAGCGGGTAGGGGGCCTGCACCACGCCCTCCACCGGGCCACCGTCCGGCCTATCCTGCGGGAAGGGTCTGGACAGGACACGCATCGGCTCCCCGTCTACCTCCACCGTCCCGCGATGCGTATGACCCTGCAAGGCCTCCTGAAAACCTTCCGGGTCTAAGGGCTGCGTGTACGTATTCGAATTGATCGCGTTGCCCTTCGCGTCGAAGCGTACCGGCCGAAACGGGTTCTTGAAACTGTCCTGTGGGGCCAACGGACGATCAGGGCGATTGTGCGGAGCATCGTTTGGCTGCTGTCGGTCAAATCGGCGTGGACCGTTGGGAGTTTCTCCCGGCTGTGGGTCTCCGGGGGGTGGACGGTTTTCAGGGGGGCCGTCTGGCCCAGGGCCGTTTCGCGGAGGGCCGTGATCCATCGGGTGGGTACGGACATCCAATTCCCGGTCTACAGACGCCATCATGCTGGAGACGACAATAGCGCGGGCCACCGCCCCCAGAACGATGAGGAGCAGGGCCAGCGTGAGGACGTTCCAGAAAATGAGTCGTGTTCGCAGCGATTCCCAGTGAAAACGCGGCTTCCATCCCTCGCTATTTCCCGTCAAGAACCCTCTCACAGTCGCTCCTCCCCGTCGGGCAGACGCAGTGTGTAGCCTGTGCCGCGCACGGTCTGGATCAGTTTGACCGGGTGCGCCGCATCAATCTTTTTTCTCAGCATTCCGATATAGACATCTACCGTGTTCGAGTAGGACTCTTCATCCATCCAGATGCGCTCCAGGATCGCCTCGCGGGTCAGCACCTGACTTTCGTGTGCGGCAAGCGCCTCCAGCAGTTCATACTCCCGATGACTCAGCCCGATCTCTGCCCCGGCCCGCGTGACCTTGCGCTGCGCCGTATCTATCTCCAGGTCTGCGACCCGAATCAGGCGCGTGTGATGCACTTTGTCGCGGCGCAGCAGCGCCCGCACTCGCGCCAGCAGTTCCTTGAAATCGAAGGGTTTGGGCAGGTAGTCATCCGCGCCGACATCCAGTCCCTGCACTCGGTCGTCTACCGTGTCCCGCGCCGTCAGCATTAAAATGGGTGTGCGAACCCGCTCCTTCCGCAGCTCCGCGCAGACCTGCAATCCGTCAATTTTAGGCAGCATCAAGTCCAGAATCACCAGTCCATACAGGTTCATCATCGCCATATCCAGGCCGGTCTGTCCGTCCGCCGCAATCTCGACGGTATAACGCGCCTCTTCCAGCCCGCGCTTTATCATACTGGCGATACCCGGTTCATCCTCAATGAGCAGCACTTTCATGGACGGTTTCCTCTGCACGCGAATGGAGACCCATTCGCCACCCGGTCTGTATTGACCTTCTCTGCGGAGCGGGAAGGCGGCCAACCCCACTGCGAGCAGTATACGTGGCCGATATGAAAATCAGATGAAAAGGAAGGCCCGCTGAGAGCCACTGGGGACATGGCGTTTTTGGCGACCACTAACCTGCTGTGCGAGGTAAATCAGCTTCGGGTTTCTGTCTGCCAGAGCAGCCGAAAACACCGAAGCTGCTTTTTCATCTCAATTTCATCTGTCGCCTCTATCCTTACAGGTACAGGAAGCCGTGTGCGACAGAATGTCCACTCGAACCGCATGGATTACTATTTTGCAGAGCCATCGAAGGAGCATTTCATCTGGTTTTCATCTTTCGGGCTTATTCTGAACGCCACTCTGGTTGGAAACCGCAGGCGGCGTTCGCGCAGAAGCCCAGAGAATACCCAGCAGACATAGCGCCGCCAAACCTTGACACGCACGCACGCTCGGACCAAGAAGGGTGTTCCAGCGAGGACATCCCGTCTGCGCTGCGACAGGAAGGCAATGCCCCGCAGACCTGTCGCCGTTCGTACAGGAAGGAAGAATCGAGATGCACAAAACCTCTCTCCGTGTGACTGCGCTGGCAGGAGTCAGTCTCCTGCTTCCGCTGAGCGTACTGTTCAGCCGGGCGCAGGGCGGAAATCCACCCCCCAGACAGACAACCACTATTCTCGGTCAGGCGCTCCCCGGCCTGACTGAGGCGCAGGTGCAGGCGTTCAAAGAAGGTCTGCGCTCTTTCAGCACCACAGAGACTCGCGACGACGGCCTCGGTCCCGTTTTTAACGGGACATCGTGCGCCGAGTGTCACAAAGCCGGAGCGATTGGCGGCGCGGCCATGGAAGTCTCCATCGCCCGCGTCACCCGCATCGGCGGCATGAGGAACGGCAAGTACACCGACCTGGCGGAACTTGGCGGGCCGGTCATGCAGGCTCGCTCCCTGCGCGAATTTGACACCTCCTGCCCGGTTCCCGGCGAAGTTGCCCCACGCGAAGCCGACTACGTTTCGCTGCGAAGCACCACGCCGCTCTTCGGCGCGGGACTGATCGAGGCGATTCCGGCGACAACGATTCTGGCACGCACCGGACAGACTGACCCCGACGGTGTTCACGGAGTCGTCAACATGGTCTTCAACCCGGAAACGGGGCAGACGGAGGTCGGAAGGTTCGGCTGGAAGGCGCAGCACTCCAGCCTGCACCTGTTCGCGGGAGATGCCTATCTCAACGAAATGGGAGTGACCAATAAAAGCTTCCCGAACGACAATCTGCCGCAGGGCAGGCCGATTCCTGCAGGCTGGGGGCCAACGGTCTCGCCGGAAGACACCGATGGCGATGTAGAAACCTTCACCTCTTTCATGCGTCTGCTGGCTCCTCCCAACCGTCGTCTGCCTGTGACCCCGCTGGCACAGTCGGGGGAGCAGGTCTTTAACGCGATCCGCTGCTCCGCCTGCCATGTGCCGCAGATGCGTACTGGGCCGAGCGATGTGGCGGCGCTCTCCGGGCAGCTCGTCAACCTCTACTCCGATCTGCTGCTGCATCAGATGGGCCGCAATCTCGCGGACGGCATTCAGCAGGGGCAGGCGAAGGGCGATCAGTTTCGCACGGCTCCGCTCTGGGGCCTCTCTCGCCGCAGTTTCTTCCTGCACGATGGCCGCGCCCTGACGATTCAGGATGCGGTCGCCGCACACGGTGGCGAAGCGAATGCAGCGCGTGACCGGTTCTTCCGACTGCGTGAACCGGATCGTCAGGCGCTGATGACGTTCCTTACTTCCCTGTAACGGATCGCCTGGACAATCTACAAAAACGAAACATGGCGCCGCAAAATCTCCCTGCTCTAAACGGAGCGGGGAGATTTTGCTGTCTGAGGGAAGGAGGGGTGACGTCTACTTTTTGCGGGAGGAACGACGGCGCACGGCGAACGCACCCACGGAAAACAGGCCGGATAAGAGCGCGAAACTGCCCGGCTCTGGAGTGGCAGCGGTGGACTCGTCAAAGTAGAGGGTCTTCGGGAAAGAGGTGACGCCCGAATGCGGCCCCACAAAAATATCTTTGAACGTGTCGTTTGATGTGTCGAAGCGCGAGATGCAGTTGCCGACCAGATTCACCGCATAGAGATTGCTGTCCGGCCCGATGGCAAGACCGAAGACGACATTGAGAGAGGGGTCTGTCAGCTTATCGATGTAGGTGCCGTCCGCCTGATAGTGATTGATAAAGTCCGAGATGCCATTGCTCGCATCCCCCACATTGGCGACATAGAAGGTACCGTCCTTCGCGAAGACCAGACCGGAACCGCGTACCAGCCCATGATCGCCTGGTGCAACGATGACGGACGAACTGCTCAGGTCTGCGCTGAACTTATAGACGCCACTGTTTACGCCCGTATTGTTGCCGGAAGACCAGCCGTTTGCGACATAAACGGAGTTGTCCGGGGCCACATCCACTCCCCAGGCGTCCGGCGTCGCTCCTGTATGATGCACCGTTCCAGTTGCCAGGTCGTAGCTGTTCACCGAGCCGTAGTTGGTCGTGTAGAGAACAGACTTATCATGGGAAGTCACGACCGTCAGGATATTATCCGGGGTGTTCGAGACGAAGGTGCCAAGCGCAGCTCCAGTCGTATGATTGAAGGTCAGAATGGCTTTGTCTTTACCCGTGTAGATGACATTCCCGACGGCTGTCAGACCCTGTCCGCTGGAACCGGTAATGAAAGGCGTGGGGGCAACAAAAGCCCCGGTAATCGCGTCCAGACGATCTATATTTCCATTTCCGACATCGCTGACATAGGCATACTGTGCGGATGCGGACGATGCTGCTCCCAGTACCAGCAGCCCGGCAATGCTCATGGTCTTGCTGTATGTGCGTACTACAGGCATAAAGGCTCTCCTTTTGTCTCCCCGTGTGCAGAGCAGGTCTGACACACTGTGCCGAGATACCGGAAGAATCGGGTTCTCGAAGGGTATATAGAAGGGTACTTTATTGAGCATTCCGCCCGCATTGGGGCGAATCCTTATATATGTCTGGGGACTGACGTAATTGTCGCCGTGAATGACGCCATAGTGCAGACTGATTTCTCCTTATCAACTTACCTCAAGGCCAAAGAATAGTCTGTAAATCGCTCTTCAGAGGCGAAGTTTCCCAGGCGTGATCTGGACAATGGTCACCTTATCGGGGACGTCTAGCTGAACCATTCCGCCGCCCGATTGAGACTGTATCGGAGTGAGCGAGTCGTTGGGACTGTAGACGACGGTGCGGGCGATCTGGCCGATGAATCGCAGGGTGACAGGCAGCGCGGGAGGATGGATACGGCGGTGCGGAGTCTTGGAAGTGTCCTCGTCGGCGATCTCGTGCCAGAGCAGCAGATAGAAATCGCCGCCGCTCTTTTGCAACAGCAGATGGTGCATAAACTGCGTCTTGTCGTAGCCGGGAGCCGGAGAGACGGCGAGGCGATAGTCCAGAGTTCCCGGCTGGAAATTTGCAGGGACGTTTTTGTCTTGAAGCAGCGAAATCAGGTTCTTCAGCACGGTATAGGCGGGCTTTGGGGTAAGATCATGCCGGAGCAGCCCGAAGCAGGCTTCGCGGTCGCCGGGCCTGGCAAACTCATCCACGAACTCGTAGCTGTAGGTGTGGGCGATGCCCTTGCGAAAATACTCACAGAAGAGCCGGGGCATATAGAGCGCGTGAACGTCATCCGCGACTCCGCCGGTGTCTGTCGCATAGCCCGTCTCGGTCGCCGCCATCGGTTTCGGCGCGAAGGTCGGGCCGTAGGTGTTGAAGGCGTAGGGGAATTCGTCTATATTGCCGCTCGGCATATTGCCCTGCCAGTAGTATTTCTCGATGGTCGCATAGGGGAAGGGGAAACTGAACGGGTTGCCGCCCGGATAGGGATGAAAGTTGCCGTAGTCCACGTAGTCGGTGAGGGAGCCTTTCGCAAAAGGATTCGGACTGCCGCCGCCCGGATCATACGTCTTCCCGAGCGCAGGCCCGATGACGCGGATTTTTGCCGTCGCCGGATCGCCTTTGAGGGCCGTATACAGGTCTTTCTGAAAGGCCGTCACTCCGGCGATAATGCCGGGAATTCCCTGCTCGAACCCTTGCCCGCGATACGATTTTTTGAAATTCACCCAGAACAGGTCTGGCTCATTTGGCCCCTCGACCGCATCAATGACCGGGTTTGTTCTGCCCGGCAGCGCGGAGGCAAGCCGTGCGCTCAGCGCCTTGATCTTCTCCTGAATCTGTTGGGGCGTCTCCGGGCCGGGGTCGGTCACGAGCGTCGTGCGGATTCCCAATCGTGCCAGGTCTTCCATGCGGGGATTCCAGCCGTCGCGGACGTGCCGGATACCCGAAGCGGCGAGCAGTTGCCTGACCTTCTCATACTGCTGTCCATAGGGCGTATCGGGATAGGTCCAGTGCGTACAGACTCCTATGCTGTCTACGAACGCATCCGCGCTCTGCGCCCGCTCCTGCGCTGTCGCCGCCACCGTCCCTGCCAGCGCCATTCCGCACACTATGCCTCTCCACATGGCTTCCCGCAGTCTCATCTTTCTCTCCTCTCGAAAAACACTCCTTTCCAGTATACGCGAGAACAAAGTTCACTGTTAACTTTGTTCTCGCGTCGTCTTGTCAGAAGGAGCAGGCAGGTAAGTCGCGACGGACTGAAGTCCCCGCTATGTGACCTTCGGCCCAGTTTCCTTCGGAAACGTCTATGGCGTGAGGGCCATTCCTCGTGCTGAACAAATCTTGTCGCATCGGGTTTCGTCCGAAGGACGATCCGGCGAAGCCGCGTAGTGAGGGGTGAAACCCTTTGCACCTTCTGCGGCGCTGTGCCAACTTTTGCCGATGACGCGCTGTCAACCATAGCAGGCGGGCGTGAAAACGCTTGACACAGTTTCGGGCTACGTGCGACAATGGGAGACGGAGGAACCTTCATGCTGGATATACGCCTGTTTCGAGAACAACCGGATTTTGTGAGAGAGGGATTGCAGAAAGTCGGAGTAGACCCGGCGACGGTGGATGAGGTGCGCGGTCTTGACGAGAAAGTCCGTGCGCTGAAAACGGAAGCGGAAACGATGAAAGCGCAGCTCAACGCCGCTAACAAGGCGATGGGCAAAGCGTCCCCGGAAGAGCGGGAGACGAAACGCGCCGAACTGCGGGTGGTGGGGGATGCGATCAACGCGCTGGACGCGCAGCGTAGCGAGCAGGAGCGCGAACTTCAGCAGCGGCTGCTGGAGATACCGAACCTGCCCCATGAGAAGACGCCGGTCGGCAAGGACGAACACGACAATGTCGTCGCCCGGATAGTCGGAACGCCCCGTTCCTTCGACTTCCCGCCGCGACCACACTGGGAGATCGGGGAGAAACTCGGCATCCTTGACCTAGAGCGCGGTGTCAAAATCAGCGGCTCGCGTTTCTATGTTCTGCGCGGCGCGGGCGCGGCTTTGCAGCGTGCGCTGATTACCTGGATGCTCGACCTACACATCGAAAAGCACGGCTATACGGAGGTCTATACGCCGTTCGTCGTCAAAGAGGAGTGCCTGTACGGGACGGGCAACCTGCCGAAATTTGCCGACAATCTCTACCACGATGTCGAGGAAGACTTCTGGCTGGTTCCGACCGCCGAAGTGCCGGTGACGAACCTACACCGCGACGAACTCCTCGAAGGCGCGGCCCTGCCCCTGCACTATGTCGCGTACACGCCCTGTTTCCGGCGCGAAAAGATGTCAGCGGGACGCGATGTGCGGGGCATCAAGCGCGGCCATCAGTTTGACAAGGTGGAGATGGTCAAACTCTGCGCCCCCGAAACCTCCGACGCCGAACTCGACCGCCTGCTCGACAACGCCGAGGATGTCTGCCGGGCGCTGGAAATTCCCTACCGCGTCGTGCAGGTATGCACGGGCGACAAGACGTTCAGTTCCGCCATCACCTACGATCTGGAACTCTACGCTCCGGCCAGCAAAGGCGAGGAAGGGGCAGAGTGGCTGGAAGTCTCCTCCTGCTCGAACTTCCGCGACTTTCAGGCCCGTCGCGCTAATCTACGCTACCGCCCGGAACCCGGAGCCAAGCCGGAGTTCGTCCATACCCTGAATGGCTCTGGACTCGCTCTGCCCCGCGTGATGATCGCCATTCTGGAAAACTACCAGAACGCCGACGGCAGCGTCACGATCCCAACGGTGTTACGGCCTTACCTGCACAATCGGGATAAGATCACCCTCTGAACAGGGGTGTGGACCTCATCCCCCTTCTCCCGGGCGGTCGCAAGCTCCCTGGGAGAAGGGGGCTTTTCAGGCTTGCGAATGTCCTGGCGTGTTCGTTGCTATCAAAGAGGGAGAAGAGGGAGAGGGATTGTCCTTCTCCTTTGCTTCAAAGTCCTCAACATTACTCCTGCATTTGCCCCTCTCCCAGGGAGCCTGCGACCGCCCGGGAGAGGGGTTGGGGTGAGGTTCACAACCTCCCAGCGAAACGAGAAATTGTTGAGCCTGAAAGCCCCCTTCTCCCAGGGAGCCTGCGACCGTCCGGGAGAAGGGGGCTGGGGGATGAGGTCAACATCGGAATAGGTCAAGAGCCGCCGCAGGTCTACTGGCCCCACTGAACGGAGCGGAGGCGATTCAGGAGGCTATCGGTCTGGTCCGATTCGGGGTCGGATTTCAGGGCGGTGTCACGGTCGAGGTGGGCGCTCAGGAGGACAGCCCCGCCTTTTTCGGTGAGGTCGGTCTGGATGTAGACACTGGCCTCGGTCGCGGTCGTGTTGGTGGCGAAAGCGTTGCGAGCGGCCCGGTAGACGTTGCGGATCGCATCCTGACGAAAATGTTCCTGCTGACCGGAGGCAGGCGCGTCGGACAGCACCAGAACGGCCTCGTCGCTGTTGGTCAGGCTCGTCATCTTCGCGAGTTTCATACCGCCGGAGAGTGTTGCATAGGCGGGCGGCTCGGAACCGGCGCTGTGCGGCATCGGACGCACATCACGCACGGAAGCCGTTGGGATATTAGGCGCGGCGGTCGTCCTGCCCGGAGACGGACGAGAGGGAGCCGTGTTGGGAAAGGCGACCGGAACCGTGCGAGACTGCGTGGGGGCGTCGGGAGACAGCCCGCCGCCGCCCTCATGTGGAGCCGAGGACGTATTGGACGCCTGGGCACCGGGAACGACGGTCGGCCCGCCCGGGCGGGCCGGAGGCAGAACGCCTTCGCTGCCCGGCAAGGGTGCAATCGAGTTGACCTGATTCGGATCGCCCAGAGCGTTCGGCACAAGGCTCTGATGCACGCGGCGATTCTGCGTTCCGAGCAGAATACCGCCGGTAACCAACAGAAATGCCACCGACAATACGGTGATGCCGCGCAGCCAGAGGCGCGGCGAAACGCCCATGAGCGCGACCGTTCCAACCTGCGTCTCCGCGCCCGGTGGCAGGGTGCCTGCCGCTGCGCGGGGGCTGATCCAGGCCTGCTTTGCCGCCTGCTGCTCCAGCGCTATCTCCACACGACTCAGTTTGACGTTCACCGCAGGATTCGGCTGGAGATCAAGCGCCATGCGATACCACTGAACCGCATCGGCATTGCGGCCCCGGTCGGCGTAGATGTCTCCAAGCAGAGCGTGGGCTGAAGCATTCGCGGGATCGGCCTGAAGGACGGCGACACAGTGATCTATCGCCTCGTTCCAGTTGCCACGGACCCGACTGAGATTGGCCTGTGTCAGACGGTTCTCCAGCGCCCGACGCTCCGGTTCAGACAGGGAAACCGCGTTATCGGAGGAGGACGACAGAATGGTAGCGGCAACACCGGGCTTTGCTTCCGGCGCCGAAACAGGGGAAGGCAGGGAGGCAGCAGAACGCTCCGCCGAGAGCGGCGTGGGCTTGCCGCATTTTGGGCAGTAGAGACAGTCATCCAGAATATGGGAAGCACAGATAGGACAGTTCATAAGACCAACTCCAACGACGACTGCGATTCCTCTCCTCTCGAAGGACGGAGGACCGCAAAACGAATAGTGTTTCCTGGTGGAGCGCTCAGGAATTCAAGCCCGTGCTGCCGAACCCGCCCGTGTCCCGCTCGGTCGCATCAAGGGCAGACATCTCTTCCCAGCGAGCGCGAACCACCGGCGCGAGAACAATCTGCGCGATACGGTCACCGCGCCGCAGAGTGACGCTCTCCTCTCCCCAGTTGATGAGAAGAATCTGAACGACCCCCCGGTAGTCCGCATCAATCGTGCCGGGCGCATTCACCAGCCCGATGCCGCTGCGAACCGCCAGCCCACTGCGGGGCCGCACCTGAAGTTCATAGCCTTCCGGTATCGCCATCCGCAGACCCGTCGAAATCAGAGCGCGGTCACCAGGGTTCAGCGTCACCGGCTGATCGGTGGGCAGAGCGGCACAGACATCCATTCCTGCCGCGTCGCGGGTGGCATACGCCGGAAGCGGCAGGTCTGCCGCCTCTTCCGTCCGCACCACTGCAACGCGAATAGTCTCCGCTTCCCTTTGACTCATGCCGTCTTTCCGATGTTCCCGAGGCTCTATGCGGTCTCTTCGGCAGGCGCGTTCGCGTCTTTCGGCTGATGCACGGGAAGGCGGAACCAGAAGGTCGAGCCGACCTCCAGCTCGCTCTCCACCCACATATAGCCCTTGTGCGCGGCGATGAGGTTCGTGACCAGGAAGAGACCAATGCCCGTTCCGCCGGCCTTGCGGGTCTTGCTGTTATCCACACGAAAGAACATCTTGCCCAGTTTCTTCAGCGCGGATTCCGGCATCCCCATGCCCTGGTCTCTTACGCCAATGACCACCGAATCATAGGGGAATTCTTCGGTTGCGTCTTCCAGGCGGGCGATGATACGGACTTCTCCGCCATCCGGCGAGTACTTGATGGCGTTGGAGACGAAGTTCTGAAGGATGTTCTGAATCTTGTCCGGGTCGGATTCGAGTTCGATATCCTCCGGCACGAAGTCAATGACGAAGGTGTGCCTGTCGGTGCGTCCGCGCTGTGTCGCCAGAACTTCTTCGGTCGCTTTCCGTAGTCCGACCATCGCCCAGTTCATTTCGATGCCCGCTGCGCCCATACGCTCGATACGCGAGACGTTCAGCAGGTCGTTAATGAGGCGGCTGAGACGGTCTACGTTTTCGTCAATGATGGTGTAGAATTCGCGGCGGTCGTCGCGAGTGTACCACTCTTCGTTCTCGTCGTCGAGCAGGGTACGGACGAACCCTTTCATGGGCGTCAGCGGAGTTCGCAGTTCGTGGGAGACGATAGAGACGAATTCCGTCTTCATGCGCTCGACGTTTCGCAGGTCGGTGATATCATTGAAGATGAACACAGTTCCGACCGGCGCATTCGAATCATCGTGGACATTGGCGGCATGAACCTGGTAGATGAACTCCTGCTCCTCACTATCCAGAACAGAGATTTCATCCGGGCGGTTCGCACCCTCCTCGGTGCCATCTCCAATGGGCTTGATGCCCTCCGCCAGACAACGTTTGATGATCTCGGCGCAGTCCTCGTGCCGAATGTAGGACGGATACGGCTTGCCGATCGGGTTCTCCGTCTCCTCGATCCCGAAGATGGCGCGGGCGGCGGCGTTGATCTGCCCGATGCGCCCATGCTGATTGACGAGCAGCAGCCCGGCGGTCAGGCTCTCCAGCGTGTGAACGAGTTTCTGCTTCTCTTCGATGAGTTCCTGGAAAATCTGTGCGTTGGCGATGACGGCGGCGGCGTTGCGAGACAGGCGTTCGAGCAGCGTGACATCTTCCTGAATGAACTCGCCGCCATAGCGCTTATTGAAACAGTGCAGCACACCGATATTGATACGGTCTACGATGTGGTTCTGGTCGTCCCGGCGGTCCACCGTCAGCGGCACCGTCACGCCATTGCGAATTTTCAGCGCCTTGAAGACGGCCTGCGATTTCGGTGGGGCTTCGTCCATATGATGAAAAATGGCGGGCTTTCCGGCGCTGAACACCATTCCGGCCATGCTGCCTTCCACGGATACGCGGTAACTCTTCACCTCTTCCTCGGTCAGACCAAAGGCGGGGGAACGGGCTACCAGGTCGTCGGTCTCGCGGTCTCGCACCATGATGACGCACTTCTCCGCCTGCACGATCATGGCGGTGCGCTGTACCAGGCGGCGCAGCGTCTCCTCGAACTCGCTGACGGGGATGACCATCTCTTCGCCGGGAGCAGCCTGCCCCTTTGCCCGCTCCAGCTCGATGTTGCGCTGCTTGACGCCGGTCAGTTCTGTTTCCAGAGACTGCAATTTGCGTCGTAGAACCTCAATATCTTCCATTGCCACGTGTGCCTCTCGTATTCCCTTCTGGGTTGAGCCGGAAACGGGAGCAGAGGCGGCGGTAAGTACCGTGCCACCCTCTGCGAACGTTCCCATTATAACATACGCCCTTTACGAGCGTCAACCAGTGCCATTTCCACTGTCACGCCAACCTGTCGTCTCACAATACAAGCCCTTTCTCTCGCAAGGTTTTTCTCCTGATGATGTTGAATTGAGGAGGAGAGTAAGACGAGAACGGAAACAATAAAGATGAGGACAAAGGCCAAGCCATCGAAGATGGTAAGGGGCATCCGAAGTATGTATCTCAGTTTCTTTTATGCACCTGCTTCCTGCCTGGTCTTTTCAGTGTACTTTTATGCAACGCACGATTATATGTATGCCGGAGGGTTCCTCTTTAGTGCCTGCGTGTTGTTGCCCCCGATGTGGATGCAGTACCGTGCGACGCGGAAAATATGTGAACGGGCTATTGAAGAATATGAATGGAGCATGAGCGTGTCAATGGATGCAGAGACATTGGTTCGTGGTTCCGACATTCCACCATCCCAACAACAGGCAGAACTTCTCCGCGCCGCAGGACAGGGGCCGGAGACACCCGCTGCTCAATTGCTACGAGCCACACAGGGGAATGGTCAAGATGGCTAAACGTGGCCGGTGGAAGGCTGTTGCAGTCCTCGCCGCTGTGTTGATGGTGGGTGCAGCAGGCACGTGTCTCTGGATCAGCAAGATGCGGGAGCGAAAGGAGTTTGTCAGCAACGCAGTAGATGGATACCGCTTTCGCTGTACTCTCTCTCCCGACTGGCGCTTCCAACAGAACGTGGGAAGCAATCCACAGAACTGGATGAAAGAATACGTCTTTTCGCCCTCGCGTAGCCCCTTGCGAGAGTGGCTTGCCACCCACCTATTTCTTCAACCACCCTCCACAGGCAACATTGTAAATCAGCGACCGCGCCTCATTCTGGGACTGGAGACACGGATTCGGGGAGGGTATATTGATCTTCGCTCCGGGTATCCCGAACTGGCTGCGGGCAGTCACACCAAACATTTTCGGATTGATAACTGCCCTGCTACCATAACGGAATTGGATATGCTTACTATCGGTATACCTGGAAACTATCCCCATTATTCTTATCTGCTCGTCTGCACACCGGATTATCAAAACACGTATTACGTGGTGAGCGCAGCACTCCCTCCATACAGCGATCAGATAGACCGTGAAATGCAGGCCATCATCTCCTCCGTCCATATCGAGCGGGTTTCTGTGGGGACGAGCGGTAAGAGGTGAGTTATTGGAGGATGCGTGTCGGGCCCAGCGAAGACTTGCGGCATGGCATGACCGAAGCGCTCGTCACCAATGCGCCTCTTCCGGGAACTTACGTTCTGCCGGAGAAGCCGCAGCAGTTCGCACTCGACATCGTGTAGAAACGAAGACGGCGCGGATGCGGTAGAATAGAGGTGGGCATTGCATTCTCTCGCATCGTGCGGGCAAACGAGGTTGTCGCGGTCATGGGTTCCAATCTGTCATCAATAAGCGCTTTGCTGCTGGGAACGCTCTCGATCTCCGCGCTGCACGCGCTGATTCCGTCGCACTGGCTGGCCTTCGCGCTGGTCGGACGGACGCAGCGCTGGAGCGTGGGGCGAACCCTGGGGCTGACCGCGCTGGCAGGAACGGGACATCTGCTGATGACGGTGCTGCTCGGCCTTGCGGTGGCGACGTTCGGCAAGGCGCTGGCACGGGCCATTCCACCGCAGATCGAACATCTGGCGACGGCGGTGCTGCTCATGCTGCTTGGCCTCTATTTTCTACTGCCCGCGCTGCTCGGGCAGCGCGGCTGTCGGCATCACCATGAACACGCCTACCCGATGGACGCCGACGCGGAGCCGTCGCCTGCCACCGGCGTCTCGCAGCGCATTCAGGCGGCAGGGTCCGCGCCGACAGTCATGGGCATTCTGGTGATGGGGATGACGCTCTCACCCTGCCTCGACCTGCTGGCGATCTTCGTTCCGGCGTTTCAGCTTTCCTGGCCTCTGCTGATGGCGGTCGGGCTGACGATGTTCGCCACCACGCTCGGAATCATGTTGACGCTGGTCTGGCTGACGATGCGCGGTATGGAGCGGCTGAACCTGGGCTGGCTGGAGCGCAATGAGGGACAGGTGATCGGCGGGCTGCTGATCGCGCTCGGCGCCTTGCTGCTGGTCATTAAAACGTAGGCGCGGACAGGACGAGGGGCATGGCAGGACACCACAACTGTGAGCATCATAGCGCGGCAGGGATGAGCGAGGGGCGTATACGCATCTCGCTATTGCTGACGTTTGGCTTCGTGGCGCTGGAGGGATTTTTCGGCCTCCATGCCCATAGCCTCGCCCTGCTCTCGGACGCCGGTCACAACTTCACCGACGGGCTGGCGCTGGCCCTCTCCTGGTACGCGCTCTGGATCGCCCGCAAGCCCGCGACGCCTACCCGCACCTACGGCTACCACCGTGTCGGCATTCTGGCGGCGCTCGCCAACGCGGTCACCTTGCTGGCGATCGCGGTCTTCATTCTCGGCGAAGCGGCACAGTTATTCCTGCATCCGCAGAAGGCGCAGAGTGGCCCGATGATCGGGATCGCCCTGCTCGCCCTGTTGCTCAACGCGGGTATCGCGCTCGGCCTGCGCCGCGCCGCCGCCCACGATATCAACGTCCGCAGCGCCTATCTGCACATGATGGGAGATGCGCTTTCCGCAGTAGGCGTCGTGATTGCCGGGTTCGTGCTGCACTTCACCGGATGGGTCTACGCCGATCCGCTGGTCTCCGTCCTCATCGGCCTGTTTATTATCTATTCGTCCTGCGGCATCGTGCGCGAGACGATCAATATTCTGCTCGAAGGCACTCCGAACGGGCTGGATGTCGGCGCGATGGCCTCGGCGATGCAGGCGGTTCCCGGTGTGCAGGGCGTCCACGACCTGCACGTCTGGTCTATCGCGGACGGCATGAACGCGCTCTCCTGCCATCTCAGCGTCCGCGAGTCCGATACTCCCCATGCTGCCCGCGTCGTCCGCGAGATCAAGACTCTGCTTGCCGACCGCTATCAGGTGCATCACTCCACCATCGAGACGGAGTGCAGTGACTGCCCCTCCCACGACCTTTACTGCCAGCTCGCCACCCCCGGCTCCGATCACACCCACACCCACAACGGCCCCTGCGCCCACGAACACGCCCACTAAAACGCATCGCTGAAAATCATCCTTTGAGACACTCTACCCTATTCGCCGACGGCGGGCGGGACGTGGCGTCCGTTCAGACCGTCTACGGGGCTGTCTAAGAAGAGTGGGCCGAGGGTCTTCTGCGCGAGGAAAAGAGCCTCGAAGACCTGCGCGTGGGTGAGCGGAGTGGCAGGGCCGAACAGGGGCTTGCCATCGGGAGTGAAGCCGTTCCAGCCGTCCCAGAGCGTGGCGTCTATGTAGTTGCCGAAGAGGGTGTCGGCGGCTTTCCGCAGGTCGGGATCGGAGATTTCGGGGAAGCGGGCAGGATAGAGAGCGAGTCGGCTGCGATTTGCGGTGTGGGCAAGATCGGGAAGCAGGCGGGTCAGCCAGAGCGCAAAGTCGGCGCGGGTTATCGGCGAACCCGAATCGTGAAGTCCCTGCAAACTCCGAAGCGTGGCTGCGTCTGCGGGTGCGCCCATGTAGTTGTACGGGGCCAATGGCTGGGAACCGCGCACCACTGCGGCGCGGTTCGCGAGGACGGTAAGCCAGCGCGACAGTTCGGCGGGGGTTGTCGGTGCGTTGGGCTGGAAGGTTTCGGCGTTGGTAGTGAATCCGTGCGCGGCGAGATACTGGATTTCCCGGTAGGCGGGGTGTCCGGGCGGCACGTCGCTGAAATAGGTGAGTTTGACCGCCGGGTCGGCGTTGGGGTTGGCGATGTGGGGCAGCATCTCCTCCTGCACCTGACGGGCAGGCACGTCTCTGGCCCGCAGATGATGCCGGATGGCGAGAGCGGACGCGATGGCGGCAGCCTCCCCGAAAGCCATGCGGACGGGTTCGAGGCGGTAAGTCCCGAAACTGACGTGCGTAGAAGAGACAGCGGTCGTGACGAAAACGTTGTCGAGGTTGCGTGGCACAATGACGCCAAGCGGCAACTGATGCCAGGGCGTTTGAATGGGCAGCCACCACTCGCCCTCGCCCATGTCCGGGGTTGTCCAGTTCGTCTTGGGGCGGACGGCGTGGGAGTCCATCGGGTAGTCGCCGAGACCGATGCTTTCCGGGCGCGTGAGATCGCGGGCGCGGGTGATGTCTTTCTCTAAGGGCAACTGCTCACCGAGAATACGGCGGCCTTCGCGCACATAGAGGAGCGGCGGAAAGCCGCCCGTGTCCCGGTACTCGTCGTCCGGCAGGCCGAGGCTCTTCTGGCCGAGCGTGGTCTGGATATAGTAGAGATAACACAGCACCCGGTCGCGATAGATACGTTCGACACGGGCGCGTTCCGCATAGTTTCCTTCCGGGTATGCATAATTGACGGCCTGAATGTCGCCGCCTTCCGGGTGCTGGTTCAGCTCGTACTTGCTGCCGGGCATCTTGCCGGAGGTGTAAGCCCAGGAGTCTTTCCAGCCGGGAGAGTGGACAAAGTCCTCTTTGCGGTAGCCGGGCGGTGGCTGCGGCAGAGTCTTGTCCACGCCGGGGCCATAGTCTTTTACGGTGAGGAGATAGGCGTAGGCTTGTATGCGGTGGTCGCCCTTGCCGGTGCTGCCGGGCAAAGCCTTGTCGTGGGCGCGGTCGTAGTAGATGACGCCGTTGTGCGATTCCTGCGGACTGCGGGGTTCGCGTCCCAGACGGTACGCGGCTCCGGCTCCGGCAGCGAGGTCACCGCAATCCGTCGCGTCAATGAACATCGGCGCAGTCAGTCGGGCGCGGCGTCCGGTCGGCCTGTCTGCCGCATCCAGTTCCTCTACCGTTACCGCTTCCACGCGGCGACGGCCCGCATCGGAGTCCGTCGCCTGCACCGAGACGAGACGGGTGCGGCGCAGGACGGTGATATTGGGAGCGGCGTAGAGCAGCGACTTCATCGCCTGATGCGCCAGACGCGGCTCGTACTTCATGCCGTCGGTCGTGATGCCCTCGGCGGCATAGAGTTCCTTCACGCGGTCGCGAAACCGGACAAAAAACCCGCTGGCATACTGCGTTTTCCGCAGGTCGGTCGCGCTCAGCCCGTTTACCGTCATCCCGCCCAGCCGCGTGGTCGGCTCTACCAGAGCGACCCGCAGACCGCGCTTTCCCGCCTCAATCGCCGCCGCCACGCCCCCGGTGGACGCCTGCATAATCACCACATCGAAATTCGCCGCAGGAACTTTGCGAGCAGAGACTGCCGACGGGAAAGGCGCAAAGGTGCGCTCCACATAGAGGCGTGGTGAAGAGTGACTCTCCTTCTCCACTGCCTGCACCTCATAGCGATGCGTCGAATCGGGCGCGAGACCGGTATCTGCGAACTCCTGCGCTCTGCCATCGAGTGTGGCTATCGCCTGCCCGTCGCGCATCAGCCGATAGCCCGTTGCGCCTGCCGCAGGTAGCCAGTAGCAGCGTATCTCGGTCGGGGAGACCGCTATCGCTTCGAACGAACGCGGAGCCGCGACTGTCTGCGCTCCCCCTCTCGCCGCCATCCCCAACAACACCGTCCCCAGAATCGCCATCCCTCTTCTCACGTTCCGTTCTCCTCCGCTCCTCCGCTTTGCTAAAGTGTACCTCACGGCACAATAGGCCGATACGGAACGCAGCAACGAGGTGCTTCGTTGAAGAGAAAGGGAAATTTCGTCTGAACCATGATTCATCGGATTATGGGATTGGCATGATTGCAGACCGCAAGCCGTTCCTTCGCCGCGAAGCGTTCTTGTCTGTATAATGTTTTTGGCCTGCTGAGGAGCTGGACAGCCTGAAATCATGCTAATCCCATAATCCGATGAATCATGGTTCAGACAACAGGGAGACGAGGCTGATGAGAAGGGCAGAGCAGAAGCAGGCGGCGGGCAGCGTGGGACTGGTCTGGTTTCGCACAGGGCTGCGTCTGGAGGACAATTCCGCGCTGTTTGAGGCGCTACGGGAAAACGAATCCGTGCGCTGTTGCTACGTGCTGGACGACAACTATATGCGTGGTGCGGACATCGGCGCGGCGCGGGCGGCGTTTCTGCTCGACTCGCTGGCGGAGCTGGCGGCGGAGATCGAAGCGCACGGTGGGCAACTGATTGTGCGGCGGACACGCGATGTGCCACTGGAGATAGTGACTATTGCCCGTCAGGTTGGGGCGGGACGCATCTATATCAACGCGGACTACCTGCCCTATCCGATGCAGCGGGATGCCAGGGTGCGCGAACTGGCGCAAGCCGAGCACATCGAACTGAAAGCGTATCGGGACATTTTGCTCGTTGACCCGGCCCGTGTGCTGTCGGAGGAGGGCTACCCTTATACCGTCTTTACCCCCTTCAAAAAGCGGTGGGAAGGACTGCTCAACACGCCCGGACGCTACGAGGTCGCGCCGCTGCTCGGTCGGCTGCGGCAAGCGGAGCGATTTCCCTCGGCGGAACTGCCAACGCTGGCGGACTATAGACTGAATCTGACGCAGAAGATCGAGAAGGGCGGGGAGAAACGGGCGCAGGCGCGGCTTGCTGAGTTCGTGCGGGAGGGTCTGCCCGTCTATCACCAGAACCGTGACCTCTGCGCCGACCCCAACAGCACTTCCCGACTCTCCATGCACCTGAAATGGGGAACGCTCTCGGTGCGGGACTGCTACCGAGCTGCCCGCGAACAGAACGGCCCCGGAGCCGACAAGTGGATTGACGAACTGGCCTGGCGCGAATTCTTCCATGCTGTCCTGTTCCATTTTCCCCACGCCATGACCGGCCCGATGCTGACGGAGTACGGCAATTTTCCCTGGAGCGACAACACGGCCCATTTCGAGGCGTGGAAGGCGGGAGCCACCGGCTACCCGTTCGTAGACGCCGGAATGCGGCAGATGAACGCGACCGGATGGATGCACAATCGGCTGCGGCAGGTCGTCGCCTCCTATCTGTGCAAAGACCTGGCGATCAACTGGCAGGAGGGCGAACGCTACTTCATGCAGAAGCTGGTAGATGGCGACTGGCCCGCCAACAACGGCGGCTGGCAATGGGTGGCGGGAACCGGAACCGATCCCCGCCGCGCCACCCGCATCTTCAACCCTGTCCTCCAGATGGAGCGTTACGACCCGCAGGCAGAATATGTCCGGCAGTGGGTTCCCGAATACGGCACCACGCGCTACCCCGATCCCATCGTGCGGCATGAAGTGGGTCGAGAGGACTATTTACGGCGCTATGCCAGCGTCAGCGCAGACCAGGAGACGCTGCGAAATGCCCGCAAAGAGGAGACACAACAGCGCCGCCTGCGTGACAAAGCCGCACAGCGTGAACTTTTCTGAATAGGACGGGATAATACCGCCGATTTACCGAAACGCCGAACCGCTCTGCACTCGTCAAATCTGTGGAGTAAACTCGCAGCCCTCTTTCCCTCCCACTCGCCCATGCGCTATGGCCTCTTGCACCTGCCTGCATGGAACGGGTATAACTTGCGTAAGCAGGTTCACTGCTGCCGAATCACAACAGGAGAACTCAGGACAATGTTGAAAGCAAATCGTGTGCTGGGCGGAGCGTTTCTGGCGCTGGCCCTGCTCGCCGGACAGATCGCCCGCGCTCAAGACGAGAAGGCCGTTAGCCTGATCGTCAAGCCCAAAGTGGGCCGTGTCACTCGCGCCAAGACCACCATTAAGACCAGCGTCATGGGTATGGACCTCCTCGTCAATCAGACGCAGAAGGACATCGTAAAAGAGGTCAAAGACAACGGCGATGTCGTCGTCGAGATCGTGGACGAAGGCAGCACCATCAATATCGGCGGTATGGACCGCGATCAGCCCGCCTCCCCGCCTTACACCATGACGCGCAGCAAAACCGGCCTTGTCAAGGAATCAAAACGCGAAGATGCGTCCGGCTTTATGACGCCCGAAGTCAGCAAACTGATGACCGCTATCAGCAGCACGATCCTGACGGAAAAACCCGTCAAGACCAACGATACCTGGCAGACCGAAGTGGAAAACCCTGCCGTCAAAGAGAAGAAAGTCATCATCAAAGGAACCTACCTGGGGATTGACAAAATAGACGGCAGAGAGTACTGGAAGATCAAGCAGACAGCGGAAGCGGTCGTGGATGCGGACGGCAACAAGATGTCGTATGAGATCACCGAATGGTACACCCCTGCCACCGGCGCACTGCTGAAGATGGAAGGCACCGTCAAAGATGTCCCAACCCAGGTTGGTGCGCTGACGATGCAGCTCAGCGGCAAGGCCATTCCGGTCGAGGACAAGGACAAGCCGGAGCCGAAGAAAGCCGACCCCAAGCCGTAAAAGAAGGACTCTCGGGTCCCTCTTCCGAACTCTCCTATACGGGTGTGTCCTTTCCGACTTCACCCAACCATTCTCGAGACGGGTACAGACTTCTGTACCCGTCTCGTAATTCCCTGTGATCGCGCCCGGAGGTACCGGGGCGCGGATAAAGGAAGGACTCTATGAGAACTGCAATGAGGCTGCCGCTCGTTTATATGCTCACGTTTGGCGTCCTGAGCCTGTGCCTCCCTACGACCGCCGTTCGCGCTCAGGACGGCCCCGCACTCCTGGCGATGGAGGCTCCTGCCAATGCGCTCTGGGCCGACACTCTGAACCTGACGACGATGACCCAGGGCTACGGCGATCCGAAAGCGGGCAAATCGGTGGACGGCAATCCGCTGACGCTGCATGGCAAAGTCTATCCGCACGGCATCGGAACCCACGCGCAGAGCGAACTGCTGGTGAACCTGAAAGGGATTGCCTCTCGCTTCGTCGCGATGGTGGGAGTGGACGACGAGAGGGCGAAGAGTGACGCTTCCATCACGTTCGATGTTCTGGTAGACGGCAAGAAAGTCTTCTCTTCCGGCGTGATGCGCGGTGGCATGGAGCCGAAACTGGTTTCGGTAGACCTGACGGGCGCGAAAAAACTGCTGCTGCGGGTGGGGGACGCCGAAGACGGAATCAGCAACGATCACGCCGACTGGGCGGGCGCGATGCTAACGCTGGTTCCCGGAGCGAAGGCAAAGCCCGAAGCCCTGCCTGCGCCGCAGATTCCCATCGTGCCGCCGCGCTATGTGCCGATTCCTCCCTCTCCGCTGCCCGCCATTCATGGCGCACGCATCACCGGAGCGACGCCGGGCCGTCCGTTCCTGTTCCTCATTCCGGCCACCGGCACAGCGCCGCTTACTTATGCCGCGAAGAATCTGCCTACGGGGCTGAAACTGGACACGCTGACCGGGATCCTCTCCGGCTCCCTCGCGAAGGCCGGTGAGACGGTCGTCGAAGTGAGCGTGAAGAATGCGCTCGGAATGGCGAAGCGCGACCTCACCATTGTCGGGGGCGAACACAAACTCGCGCTGACCCCGCCGATGGGCTGGAACTCCTGGAACTGCTGGGCCGGTGCGGTAGACGACTCAAAAGTTCGCGCCTCCACCGACGCCATGCTGACGAGTACGCTGGCCGCGCACGGCTTCCAGTATATCAATATTGACGACACCTGGGAGGGCAAGCGCGATGAGAACGGGGAGATACTGACCAATACCAAATTCCCGGACATGAAGGCGCTTGCCGACTATGTGCATAGCAAGGGGCTGAAACTCGGCATCTACTCCTCGCCCGGCCCGAAGACCTGCGCGGGTTTCGAGGCGAGTTTCAAGCACGAGGATCAAGACGCGAAGACCTACGCCCGATGGGGCATTGACTACCTGAAACACGACTGGTGTTCCTACACGGAGGTCGCGACGGGCGACGGCCTGGATCGCCTTCAGAAGCCCTACCACTGGATGCGGGACGCGCTTGACAAGAGCGACCGCGACATCGTCTACAGCCTGTGTCAGTACGGGATGGGAGATGTGTGGAAGTGGGGAACGGACGTGGGCGGCAACTGCTGGCGCACCACCGGCGACATCAACGACTCGTGGAACAGCCTGCACGGTATCTACGCGAGCCAGAACGGACACGAGAAGTTCGCGGGGCCGGGCCACTGGAACGACCCGGATATGCTGGTGGTCGGCAAGGTCGGCTGGGGGCCGAGCCTGCATCCCACACACCTGAAACCCAACGAGCAACTGCTGCATATCTCCATGTGGAGTATGCTCTCCTCGCCGCTGCTCATCGGCTGCGATATGTCCGCTCTGGACAAATTCACCGTTGACCTGCTCTCCAACGACGAGGTGCTGGACATCAATCAGGACCCGCTGGGCAAACCGGCAGGCCGTGTCGCCATGACGGGCGATCAGGAGGTCTGGGCGCGTCCGCTCTTCGACGGCACCATGGCCGTCGCGCTCGTCAACAGCGGCCCGGAAGAGACCGCCATCACCTCCCAGTGGAGCGATCTTGGCATCAAAGGCGCACAGCCTGTCCGTGACCTCTGGCTGCATAAGAATGTGGGCAGTTTCGACGGCAGCTACACCGTCAAAGTCCCCGCGCACGGCGTCGTTCTCCTCAAGGTCGGAAAGGCGAAAAAATAGTGCGTCCTGTCAGGCTGTCTGGCGGTTCTGCCCGACGGCCCGAATTATCCGCCATGTAGATTCGATAACAGGCAGAGGAGCAAAGGGTTGACACCCCTCGCTACGCGGCTTCGCCGGATCGTCCTTCGGACGAAATACAATGGGAGTGTTTAGACGGCCATACCGCCGTCTACGGTGAGGCCGCTGCCTGTGATAAAAGACGACTCGTCGGAGGCGAGGTAGAGGGCGGCATAGGCCACGTCGTCGGGCCTGCCGAGTCGGCCTACCGGCTGACGGGCCTCGAAGGCTTTGCGGGCGGCGGCAGGGTCGGGCGAGGTATTGATGCGGTCGGTGAGCGAGGGGGTTTCGATGGTTGCCGGGGCGAGGTAGACACAGCGGATGCCCTCCCCAGCATGATCGAGAGCGATGGCACGGGTCAGGCCAATGACCCCGCCCTTCGCCGCCGAATAGACGGCGCGGTTGACGATGCCCATCATCCCGGCGACGGACGCCATATTGATAAGCACACCGCCGCCCTGTTCCCGCATGATCGGAATGGCGTACTTGCAGCCGAGAAAGACGCTCGTCAGCGTGGTGCCGATCTGTGCGTTCCAGTCCTCCACCGAGGAGTCCTCCACGCGCCCCTGCTTCACGATGCCCGCGTTGTTGAACAGCACATCCAGCCGACCGAACGTCTCGACCGTCTTCTGAAGCATCGTCTGCACGGCGTCGGCCTGCGACACGTCGGCCTGCACGAAGAACGCCCTGCCGCCCGCCGCCTCTATCAGCGCGACCGTCTCCTGCCCCGTCGCCGGGTTCAGATCCGCGACCGCGACCGCCGCGCCCTCCTGCGCGAACAGCAGAGCCGTCGCCCGTCCTATCCCCACGCCCGCCCCGGTAATCGTCGCCACTTTGCCCGCTAACCGCATCGTCGTCTCCTCACTCGCCCCGAAATGATTGCTCCATCCTCCGTTCGCGTTTCACAGCGCGAACTCCTGCCTGTCCTGAGGTTGACCTCATCCCCCAACCCCCTTCTCCCGGGCGGTCGCAGGCTCCCTGGGAGAAGGGGGCGATCAGGTTGACTAATTTCTTACCGTGTTTGCTCCCAGGAGAAGAACAGGTGAGGGAGAAACAAGTTGGTTGTCTTCTCCATCCCGTTTCAATGACCAACACCACTCTCGCATTTGCCCCTCTCCCAGGGAGCTTGCGACCGCCCGGGAGAGGGGTTGGGGTGAGGTCCACACCCTCCCACAGAAACGAGAAACCGTTGAGCCTGAAAAGCCCCCTTCTCCCAGGGAGCCTGCGACCGCCCGGGAGAAGGGGGTTGGGGGATGAGGTCCACCCCAAGGCAGCGACCGAACGCTCAGGGAGGAAGGAGAAAAGGGAGGCAGCCCACTCCAGACCAGTTTCAGAGAGCAAGCGCGTCGAGAGAGGCTTTCTGAGTGGGGGTGAGGGAAGAGGAGGGGAGGCGGGCCTCTCCGAAGGCGAAGCCGCAGCGTCCGAGGAGATATTTCAGGGCAGGCAGGGAACCGACCTGTTTCAGGGCCATGCGGAGACGGTCTACTTCGGGCTGGAGGCTGTCGTCACCGGCCCAGAGCGCGGCGAACTTCGCGGGCGCGACGTTGGCGATTGCGGAGATGAAGCCGTCCGCACCAAGTTTGCGGCCTTCGGAGGCAAACGAATCGCTGGCCGCGAAGACCACGCCCCGCTCTCCGAAACGCCGCACCAACTCCCCGACCCGTTCGGCTTTGCCCGTCGAGTCTTTCGCGCCGAGGATGACGCCATCGTCGAAAAGACGCTCCAGGCAGTTGAAACTCACCTCGTTCGCGGCGTACTGAGGGATATTGTAGGCGAAGACGGGCAGGGAGGTGGCGGCATGGACGGCGGCATAATGGCGGTAGACGGCCTCGTCACCGGCGGGATAGTAGATGGGGGTGGGGAGGAAAACGCCGTCGGCCCCGGCCTGCTCCGCTGCCTTTGCCAATCGCGCCGTCTCCGCCTCCCGCAGACCCCACACGCCTGCAATGACCGGAATTCGCCCTCCGACCGCCTCGACTGTCGTCATGATGAGAGCGCTCTTTTCGGCCTCTGTCAGGTAGAGAAACTCGCCCGTCGTGCCGGCGGGGCAGAGGCCCTCTGCGCCGTTCTCCACCAGCCATTGCGCGTGCGCCTTCGCGACTCCTACATCCAGCCTGTCCGCCGTATCGAACGGTGTCAGCGTGGCCACATAGCAGCCGTGAAATCGCTCCTTCGCCTCGATGCCTGTCATGCCTCATCCCCCTGTCGTTGCGGTTCAAAAATCGTGTTCCGGCGTTCGTTGCTCGCTTTGCCCGCGAACTGCCGTTCGTCTCCTAGTATATCGCCGCAAAGTGAGCGTGTCAAATGGCGGCGGACGAACGCTCCCGCAGTTTCGGCAGGAAGTTGCGGCCTGTGTGGGGAATCAGCATCCAGGGAAGCAAGACGGCAAGAGGAATGAGGGGAAAAGAGGTCGCTGCCGATGACGATGCCCCATAAAATCTGTCCGCAATGTGGTCAGCCTGCGGTGCTGGAGATAGCGCAGTGTCGGCGCTGCGGATTCGTCTACGCGCCGATGCCTGCTGCCACTCCGCCTGCGTTCACGCCTTCTGCAAGGGAGATGCCCCGCGACCGGCAGGCCGCGCAGCAGCGGAAAAACAGCGCCTTGCCTCTCGCTCTGATGGCGATTTTTATTATTGGGGTCGTGGCGGTGGGCAGCGTGGTGCGGGTGCTGACGCGAGCGGCGTTTTCGGGGCGAGGAGTGCCGGGAGGGTCCGGCGTCAACAGTTCGCCTGCCGATACCGCCTCGCCACCCGGCAAACTCTCGTTCTTCGTGGAGAGCGATGGCAAGCAGGAGATGCCTGTCCTGACGTTCCGTAACATGGAAAATGACACGATGACACTGACGCTGCAGGACTCCTACGGTCATGTCTTCAAAGCCTCCAGTCGTTCGGAGCAGTTGGCGACCGTGCAGGTTCCGGCGGGCTACTATTCGGTCTCACTGCAAAACGACAATCCGATGGTCCGCCCGAACTGGGGCGATGCAACGTTCCGCAAGTTCAAGACGTACCATGCGGATTTTGTCGAAGGACATTTCGACGCGCGTATCCATCTGGGAGAGTAACGCACTCCCCAATCTGATCAGGGACGGTGTGTATGAAAAGAGCTTTTGGAGTAGTGGTTGTGCTGTGTGTCCTCGTCTGCGGACTTATCGGGCAGGCATCGGCACAGAACGGATTCGTGAAACTGTTCGACGGCAAGACCCTCACCGGATGGAAACTGGTGGGCGGCGCGGGGCCGGGCTATGTGCCGAAGGATGGTCTTCTGCTCTGCCCGGCGGACGGCGGCGGGAACCTGTACACGGAAAAAGAGTACTCGGACTTTACCTTCAAGTTCGATTTCCAACTGGATCACGGCGCGAACAATGGCATCGGCATCCGTGCTCCCTATGAGGGCGACGCTGCCTACATGGGCATGGAGTGCCAGGTTCTCGACGACAGCGATCCGATGTACGCCCATCTGGAGCCGGGACAGTACCATAGCAGCGTCTACAAGGTACTTGCGGCGAAACGCGGCTCTCTCAAGCCGGTCGGACAGTGGAATCATGAGGAGATCACCGCCATTGGACGGCATATCAAGATCGTCGTCAACGGCATGGTCACGGTGGATGGCAGCCTGAACGATGTCACCGACCCGCAGACCCTCGCACAGCATCCCGGTATGCTCCGCGCCACCGGTCATGTCGGCTTTCTCGGACACGGCCCCAGCGCCCTCGCCTTCCGCAACATCTACATCAAAGACCTCGGCAAGCCCGAAAAAGAGAACACCGCCCCCGATGGATTCAACACGCTCTTCAACGGCAAAGACCTCAAAGGCTGGAAGGCGCTCGTCGGCAACCCGGTCACCCGTGCGAAGATGACGCCGGAAGAGCTGGCGACCGCACAGAAGAAAGCCGATGTTGCGGCCTTCATGCACTGGGTCGTCAAAAACGGCGTCATCACCTACGACGGCAAGAACGACAACCTCTGCACGGCCAAAGACTACGCCGATTTCGAGATGTTGGTAGACTGGAAGATCACGCCCTCCGGTGACAGCGGCATCTATCTGCGCGGCAGCCCGCAGGTGCAGATATGGGACCCGGAACATCACCCGAACCGCAACGCGCAGGAGATGGGCGAAGGCTCCGGAGGCCTCTACAACAACGAGAAGAACACCACGCATCCTTCTCACCGCGCCGACAAACCCGTCGGCGAGTGGAACCGCTTCCGCATCCTGATGGTCGGTGAGCGCGTCACCGTTTTCCTGAACAACGAACTGGTCGTGCAGGCCGTCCCGATGGAGAACTACTGGGAGCGGGGCAAACCGATCTACCCGACCGGCCAGATTGAACTTCAGCACCACACCACGCCCCTGGAGTTCAAGAACATCTACGTCCGCGAAATCCCGCGCAAATAGGGAGACGCTCCAATGAAATCAGGCTTTTTTCTGTGCGGGATGGGATGGGTGATTCTGATGGGGATGGTTTCCGTGACGGCATTGGCGCAGCAGACGGTGATTCCTGTCTGGCCTGGCGTCGCGCCGGGGGCGGAGAACTGGACGCAGAAGGAAGTCATCTATCTCAACGGCAAGCAGAGGATGGTTCGCAACGTGGTCACGCCCACGCTGACGGTCTATGCACCGGAAAAGAGCAGGGTGAACGGAACGGCGATTGTCGTCTGTCCGGGGGGCGGATTCCATTTCCATTCGTGGGACAGCGAAGGCACGGAGGTCGCGAAGTGGCTTCAGGAGCGCGGCGTGACGGCGTTCGTACTGAAATATCGCCTGATAGATACCGGTGCGACGGAGGCCGAGTTTCAGCGGCATCTCAATTTCCTGTTCGGGCGTAAAGTCGCAGGGCCAGACGGCAAGGATATTGTTCCGACAGAGCAGGAGACGGCGGAGCGCAAGGCCATTCCGCTGCTCGCTGCCGCAGACGGGCGGCAGGCGATCAAAGTGGTGCGCCAGCGGGCGGCGGAATGGGGAATTGCACCTGACCGCATCGGGATTATCGGCTTCTCGGCAGGCGGCGCGGTGACAATGGGCGTCGTGATGGACCATACCGCCGACAGCCTGCCGAACTTCGCGGCTCCCATCTATGGCGGCGGAACCGGTGGGGCACCCGTCCCTGCGGACGCTCCGCCCCTCTTCATTCTGGTCGCCGGGGACGATACCGGCGCGGCGGCAGGCAGCGCCCGTCTCTACTCCGAATGGAAGACCGCCGGAAAGTCTGCCGAACTGCACATCTATTCAAAGGGGTGCGTTCCGTTTCATTTGAGAGGAGTTGGCGTCCTTGCACGCTTTCTGGTAATCTGTTTGATCTCACCCATTCAGCCACCAGGAAACGCCCATGTCTACCAACTCCCAAGAGATTGTACAACAGGTCCGACAAGAAT
>JBBRLP010000015.1:0-60747 GCA_038231295.1 Chthonomonadales bacterium | reverse complement strand
TCAGATAGACGATCATTCCATTCGCTATGCCATTACCGTTGTGCTTGCGGCGGTTCTTGTGCAGAATGTCTTCGATCAACTCCTCTATCCGCGCATTGTAGGCGGTTCCGTTGGGCTGCATCCGGTCGTCAGTATTTTCGCACTGATGGCGGGAGCGACGCTCTTCAATGTATGGGGAATGCTCGTCGCCGTTCCCGTCGCCGCCTCCATCCAGATCGTGCTGACATTTTTCTTTCCCAAACTGACTCAGAAACCGCCTCCCCGCCTTGTCAACAGCAAGACCTGAATTCTCACCCGTAACAAACCCCTGCCCTGGAAAGGACGCACCGTAGTCATGAAAGCGATAGTTAAGACCCGGCCCGGCCCTGGAGCCGAAATCTGTGAGGTGCCGGACGCCAATATCACCCGTCCCGATCAGATTCGTGTGCGCGTCCTCGCGACCTCTATCTGTGGTACGGACTACCATATCTATAGCTGGGATCGTTGGTCGGCGGGGCGCGTCAAGCCGCCGCGTATCATGGGGCATGAGTTTGCGGGCGAGATTGTGGAAGTGGGCAGCGAGGTGGTGAGCCTGAAAGTGGGCGATTACGTGAGCGGCGAGAGTCACTGGGTTTGTGGACATTGCAAGCAGTGCCTGCTCAACGAGCGCCATGTCTGCGCGAACACGCGCATACTGGGAGTGGATGTGGACGGCTGTTTCGCCCCCTACGTGGTTGTGCCGGAAGGCAGCGCGTGGAAGAATGACAGGGCGGTCTCGCCGGAACTAGCCTGTATTCAGGACCCTCTGGGCAACGCCGTTCATGCAACGCTCGCCGGGGAGATCATCGGGCGAACGGTCGCGGTGCTAGGCTGTGGGCCGATCGGGATGTTCGCCGTCGCCGTCGCCCGCGCCGCCGGAGCCTCGAAAGTCTATGCCACCGATACAAAACCGTTCCGGCTTGATCTGGCGAAACAGCTTGGCGCGGATGAGGTGGTGAACGTCGCGGATACGGATTTTGAGGCGAAAGTCGCAGAGTGGACGAATGGGATAGGGGTAGATGTCGTGCTGGAAATGTCCGGCGCTCCCGTCGCCATTCGACAGGCAATGCGCATCTGTCGGCGGGGTGGGCGTGTGTCGCTCATGGGCATCCCCGCGCAGCCGGTCGAACTGGAGATGGCGGAGGAGATGATCTTCAAGGGACTGACCATTCAATGTATCGTCGGGCGGCGGCTGTATGAGACCTGGGACACAATGCGATCTCTGCTGGCCTCCGGTCGTCTCGATATCGCGCAGGCTATTACCCACCGCCTGCCCTTCGAGCAGTACGACCGCGGCATGGAACTGATGCGGGATGGACTATGCGGCAAAGTCGTGTTTCTTATGGATTAGCGCAGTCAATGCGGAGCTCGTCACTGTCGCCGCATAAAAATGGGACTGTTCGACGTGAAAACCGGGACTTTCGCCCCATACAAAACGGGGAGGAAGCCTCTATAATGGGGATGTATCCAGCAGATGGCAACTCGCCGTCTCTTCCACGCCCTGTAAGGAGCGTTCCATGGACATCACCAACCCATCACCCGAGGAGTCGTCACGCGCCCGACCCTGTTCCCTCTGCCGAACGCAGAACGCGGACTGGCTGACCCACTGTATTCATTGCGGCGCAGCCCTGCCGCAACCGGAACAGGCGAAACAGGCCGAAATGGCCCATATTACGTATCTCCTCTGGCAGATTCCCCTGTGGCGTTCACGCAGCGTCCTCTCGCCGGAGGCAGAGGCGAATCTGCGGGACGAGTATTCGCGCCGATACAACCTGCTTTCAGAGCATAGCCGAATCGCAGAGGCAGTAAGCCAGAATAGAGTGGCTCCGACGCCCGTTGTGCCGCCTCTGCCCCTCGATTTGCACCCAAGCTCAGTGACTAGTTCTGACGCCATCATTGATCCAGTTGGATTGCGGTCGAGCGAGTGGCAGGCCGCAAAGGAAGCCTCTGTGACGCCTCCTGCTGCGGAGCCTGCTTTTCCCATTGCCCCGCCCGCGCAGCCACTTCGGGGGATCGCTGTGTTCTTCCAAGAACATGGCCTCAAAATCGTCTTTGCGCTGGCGACGCTGTTGGTTCTCATCGCTCTGCGGAGCATTCTCGGCTGGGAACAGACCAGCGGGATTACCCATGCGCTCCTGCCGCTTCTTCCGCTCGGCTTGACAGTCATGTTCTGGCAGTTTGGCCGCCGGACGCAGCAAGACAACCCCTGGGCTGCCTTTGTCTATCAGGCCCTTACCGCCGTCCTCCTGGCCGTTGACCTGCACGTCGGTCATCGCTACTGGCTGGGGATGGCAGGGTTGGTCATACCGCCGAAAATCCTCGGGTTCTGCTCCTGCGCTCTCGGCCTTACAGCAGTCGGCGTGTGCTGGCGTCACAATCGCTATGTGCCGATGCTGCATCTGCTTCAGTTCGGAAGTCTGGTGACGCTCTACAGTGGCCTCCAGTGTGTGCGGCTGCTCCTCTGGAATTCGGCGGACAGCCGACCGGAACCTCTCCTGCTGTTCGGCCTCTCCTATCTGACGCTGGCCGGAATTTACTTCCTTCGCGCACAGTTCACGGAACCGTACTCGGAGGATGACTCCGTTCCTTCTCCTCCGGACACCCAATCTTTGCATCCGATGTGGATACTCTGGGCGAACGTGAGCGTTACTGTCGCTTTCTTGCTGAGTGCGTTAAGTCTCACGCTGCATGGCGGCTTCGGGCGGGATGAGTTTCTGCTGGTAATTTTCCTAGGGGGACTGCTCTATGGCGTTATCGGGCAGATGCTGGCGAATTCCCGCATGGTCACTACCGCCACCTGCCTGACGCTGATAGGCGGTCTCAGTTGGTTGACGCAGCACACAAACCTGGGAAGCAGCCTGTACGGAGCCTTATTTGCCGCCGTTGGCGCGGTCTCGTTCGCGGTCTATGCCTACAACCGACAGATAACCGGCACAGCCGGTCTGCGGCATGCATGGCTTCAATCAGCGAGTGCCGCGAATAGCATCGGCCTGCTCGTGATCGGGGTGCGAACCCTGCTCTCGCTCTTCCACGTGATACCGGATGCGAACAGTGCGGATGCCTGGACCGCGTCGGGTATCGTTCTGGTCTGCGGCCTCCTGTTTGTGCTTGCGGCTTCGCTGGAGAGCGAACCACAGTATGGCTATCCTGCCTGCATTTCCGGGACGCTCGCGCTGCTCTGCATTCTGGAGGCGCTTCATGCACCTCCTGCGTTCTATCCTTTCGCGCTGAGTCTTCTGGGCGGACTGATGCTCGTTCCCTCTCACTTTCCGCCATCTCGAGATGTCTTGCAGAGAGCGGGACTGACAAGTCTGTTTCAGCCCTTCGACGAGAGCGGCAGGATCGTGATTGCGACAAGCCTTGTCTTCGCCTCTCTGCTGGCTATCGGGACACCGCACAACGGCTGGCTCATCGCGACGCTGTTCCACTGCGCGGTTCTCTATGGTCTGATGAGTGTGCGAGAGTCAGGCAGGCGAAGCATCTATGTCAGTCTTATCGCGGCGGCGTTCGCCTCGATACTGCTGACCGCGTACCTTACTCCGCGTCTGCATACTCCTGCGGACTGTATGCTGCCTTTCGCTCTCTTGACGGCGGTCGCTGTCTGGGGAATATCCAGACGGACGCCTTCCGCTGGCGGGGCGGACAGTATTTCGGGAGAGAGAGGGTACGAACGCTGGCTCGACCCTCTTACGGACGCGGCTCTGCTCTCGCTGCTGGGGGGGATGATCGGCGCTTATTCCTCCTGCATCACGCAGCCTCCCCTGAAACATCTCCTGCTGGAATGTGCGGGATTTACTGCGGTGGCCTTGCTCATTACGTTCGGACGGCGAAAAACGGACAGGGATGTTCGACGGTACGCCGGTTTGATCGGTCTCAATCTGGCTACCGGGCTGGGTATCGCTCATGTGACGGGTCTTGACGCGAAGCCCTTAACGGCGGGTTTTCCGGCCTATCATTTCGCCTGCGGGCTGATGATTCAAAGCTGGCTCTACTGGCTGGCAGCGCGTCTGCTTCCGCGTCACTCCGAGCCGGAAGCCTGGAGCGAAGAGCTGTCTCAGATCGCAATGGGTGTCGCTACCGTATCTGCATTCCTTGCCGGGGGAACGGCGCTCTTCCTGAGTTACAGTTTCGTCGCTGTCTCCTTTCCCATTATCGTTCTTCTTGGCGCCGGGTTTGCGCTGGCCTGCCTCGAGACTTGGCGCACTCGGCAGGCGGACTATCTGGCTCTCTCCGGGATTTCTCTCTTGTTGACGGGAGTGATCTTCGCTCTCGATACGACCCACCAACTGCCGCTTCCTGCCTTTAGCCTCGCCTGTTTCAGCGTCGTCTCGGCAGGAGCCTACCTGACGCTCGGACGAAGGCTCAACAATTCCATCATCCCCCTACTGGCCGCGTTGCCAGTGATGGGAGGCATTGCTCTCTCCTTCCTTCTCCATTTCACGCGTGGTTTCACAGATACCGATACGACGCTGGCGAATGTGTTGTGGATAGTTGGCGGATTGGGAGTCTGCGCGGGTTACCTGTTCACCGCTCGATGGACAGGACAGGCGCGGTATGTCTACTCTGCCGCATTCACGGCAATCGGAGTCTATCTTCGCGCTGTGATCTGGATGTGTCACCCGCACCCGGTATGGTACGGTCTGTGGATGCTGCCTCTGTTGGCGGCTATGGCGTATGCCGCACAGCGTCCGCCACGTGAGTGGGAGCGATTACTTACGCCCGCATTAGGGAACGTCGGCATCGTCGCCGTTGTGGCCTCGATAGCGTGGACGATAGCAGTTGGCGACTGGCGTTATGCCTCGGAAGCCCTGCATACGTCCGGCGTTGTCACCCTGACACTTGCGACATTTGGCCTCGCACTGCTGCTCCTTGCCGGGATACGGAAGACTCCGAAAGCCCTCACATTGGGCGCGGTCGTTCTTACAATGGCCTATCACCATCTGCTATTCAGCAAAACCTCACTCCTTTCTGCGGCTCCAACGCTTCACTGGTCGCTCTTTGCATTTCTGGCGATTCAGCCCGGACTGCTCTGGCTGGCGACCGGCTGGTTCCTGAAAAGCAGAACCCATCGGCTCGATCTGGGTGCGCCTCTGTTGACCCTCTCAGCGGGTATTGCCCTTTTCAGCGGTGTGACAGCGCTCCTGAGCCTACCTACGCACCAACAGGGAACGTTCAGCATCCTCACACTTGCCTGGGGTGGGGCCATCTGGTTCGGCTTATGGCTGGCAGAACAGGGCGAGTTCTGCCTGCATATAGGAACCGGGAATCTCGTCGTAGCGTGGGGGCTGTTGATCTATCACTATTTTGGGGCAGAGAGCAGTCTGCTGGACATCTATCTGCTTCCTGTCGGCGTCTATATGCTCGTGCTGGGGCATCTGGTCAGTCGTCGGCAGCAGCAGAGTCGGGCGCAAGGGTTCTGGTGGGTAGGACTGCTGCTGGTACTGACACCCGCATTTCTGACACACTGGGAACACGCTCCCGGCTGGCATACCGCACTATTCCTGATCGAATGCACGGTCTGCGTTCTCTGGGGCGTGGCGCAGCGGGTACGGGCTTTCGTCGGGGCCGGGCTGGGGTTTGTTGCGCTCTATGCCGCTGCGGTTGTGCAGGGCAGTCTGCCGGATGTAGTGACGACCGTGCTAGCCCTGCTGGCCGGAGTGAGCCTGTTCGTGGTCGGTTTCTACTCGTTGACCCATCGGGAGCAGATGCGACAGATGGCGGAGAGCCTCCAGCGTCGATGGGCCGGGTGGAGTGCCTGGCGGTAGTTGGAGGTCAGGCGGTTTCGAGAAGGTCTAGCGGGGAATCGGCGGGCATTTCGGTCAGGTGCTGCCGTGCGTTCAGGAAGATTGATTCGACCGCCGCGATGGTTTCGGCGGCGTGGATCGCCTCGCGCACCCGCGCCACGCCGTGATAGCCGCGCAGGTACTGCGGAAGCTGCCCGCGCAGATGCCGCACTGCTCGCGATTCTCCGAGGGTTCTGGCGAGATCAGTCACGTGCGTTACGGCGGCCTCAATGCGCTCCTCCAGAGTTGGCGGCGGGAGCATATCCCCCGTCCGCAGGTAGTGGACGGTATCTCGGACAATCCAGGGATTCCCAATCGCGGCGCGACCGATCATCACGCCATTGCATCCTGTCTCCTGGAGCATACGGAGCGCATCGCCTGGTGACCGAATGTCTCCGTTGCCGACAACCGGACAGCGGACGGCCTGCTTGATCTCGCGAATCAGATTCCAGTCGGCGTTGCCAGTGTGTCCCTGCACGGCGAAGCGTGCATGGAGCGCAAATGCAGCCATGCCGACATTCTCCAGCTTACGGGCCAATCCGGCGGTCGCCAGATGTCCGTAGTCCCAGCCCGCTCGCGTTTTCACCGTCACCGGAACCTCGACCGCGCTCACAATCGCCTCGACGACCCGACAGGCGGCATCTTCATCCTGCATCATGGCCGCTCCGCCGCCCGTCTTGCAGACTTTCGGCACCCAGCAGCCCATATTGATGTCCACAATGTCCGCGCCTTCGCCGACCGCCACACGAGCGGCCTCCGCCATAATGACCGGGTCGGCCCCAAAAAGCTGCACGGCAAGCGGCCACTGCTCCGGGGTCACGTCGAACATAGTCATGGTACGGGCGCTTTTGTGGTGAATCGCCATCGTGCTGATGAGTTCCGTCACCATCAAGCCCGGCCCCCCGATACGTTTCACCAGGCGACGGTAGGCTCCGTTGGTCACATCCGCCATTGGCGCAAGAACGACCGGCGGGTCAATTTTGATCGGCCCGATCCAGTACGGCGAAATGTGTCCCGGCTGGACACTCGATTTTTGCGTTTCAAGACTGGCGTTCATGTTTCCTGTTACTCTGCGGCTGGCACGGATGGAATCCAGACCTGCATCGGGCCTGCATCCCGATTAGCCCAGGCGAAATAGGGGATAGCAACTAACGGAACGGAGTGCGTTTCCATCTCGGAGTGGCCGACATAGGGCGCGTAGAGCGCTCCATCCCATTCCGTCGCGTCTGAGGCAATGCCCGTCGCTTTCAGCACCGTTACGCCCCCAAGTAAGTCGGGCTGGAACTCCGGGACAAGCGGCTCACTTTCCGGCAGGGCGATGTCCCAGACGTCGGAGGTCGGGTGATCGGCCTGTTCGATGCAGTAGATCAGCGGGCCACGCTGCAGCGCGACTCGCCCCCGGTTGCCGAGAATGTGGGGATGGCTCTCCACACGCTGAGTGGTCATTCCGAGATCGAGCGTCACCACATCTCCCGGCAGCCAGACCCGGTTGAGAATCAGATAGTCGCCTTCGATCTCCGCCTGGGTATCCTGTAGTCCATTGACGGTGAACTCCACGCTTTCCGCCCACCAGGGAGTCCGCAGACAGAATTGAATCGGACGTTCTGGAGCCTGCCGGATGGTGAAGCGCATCCGGGCTTCCCAGGGATAGTCCGTCTCGGTATCGAAGGCGAAGGGCTGACCGTCCGGCAGGGTCAGATCGGCAGAACTTCGGGCGTAGAGATGTACGCCGACTTTATCCTTTGCGACGGTGCAGAAGTACCCGGAAAGCGAGGCCAGAAGTCGCGCCACATTAGGCGGACAACAGGCGCACCCGAACCATTTCTGACGACGGTGTTGTCCTCGGTCGGCAAGCGGGTTCTGATAGAAGTAGTGCGTTCCATCGAGCGACAGTCCCGGTAGGACGGCATTGTAGAGGGTCGTCTCCATCAGGTCGGCGTACTTCGCTTCGCCCGTCATCAGCAGCATTCGCCAGTTCCACATCACGCTGCCAATCGCGGCGCAGGTTTCGGTATAGGCACGGTCGTTGGGTAGTTCGTAGTCCTCCCCGAACGCTTCGCCTTCCCACCGCGATCCGGCTCCGCCCGTGACATACATCCGACGTTGTGTCAGACTTTTCCATAGCCCGTTCAGCGCCTCGCTATAACCGGACTCCGGTCGTTCAAGCGTGATGTCCGTCGCGCCACACGCGAGATAGAGATGACGCACGGCATGACCGACAAAATCGCGCTGTTCGCGGAAGGGCAGATGATCCTGGTGGTATTTCGAGTTGCCGAAAAGACCTGACTGCTGGCCTCGTTGTTCAACCATGAACTGCGCGAGAGATAGATACCGTACCTCACCCGTCACCCGGTACAGTTCAACCAGTCCCATCTCGGCCTCTTCATGCCCACAAGTTCCGCTGCGTATTCCCGGCCCAAATGTGCGGTCAAGGCAGTCCGCGAGGCGTGTCGCGATCTCCAGCAACGTCGTCTTGCCGGTGGCGCGATGGTGTGCGACGGCCGCCTGGAAGAGATGCCCCGCGCAGTAGAGTTCGTGCATATCTTTCAGGTTCGTGAATCGCTCTTTTTCGCGCTCGAACACAAAATAGGTATTGAGATAGCCGTCCGGCCCCTGCGCGTCGGCGATCTCCTGTATGACATCGTCCAGCAGACGGTCGAGGGTCGGATCGGGATGCGCGGCAAGGGAGAACGCGGCGGCTTCGGCCCATTTGTAGACATCGGAATCGTTGAAAAAAATCCCCTGAAAGGGCAGGTCTTTCTTGCCGGAGGCACGGCGGAAATTGTCTATGCGGCCCGTCTCCTCGCACTGCTGCCACTGCGAGGGAATGGTCTGTTCCCTGTTACGGCGCAGTATCGGCTCCCAGAACGAGTCTGTGAGGGTTACGTCGGCGACGGAAACGGGTTTCCAGACACCGTTCGGACTGTGGGAGGTATCCACGACGAATGCACTTTTGTTTGCTGTCTCGCTCACGCCTGTCTCCTCACCACCTCTCGGCTTGCGCCGCCATTTCGATAAAGTAAGAGTGTACTGTCGAGTCATCCGTGAGTTCCGGATGGAAAGCCGTTGCGAGCAACAGTCCCTGCCGGACAGCGATGATCTTGTCCTGAAATTGCCCCAAAACCTGGACTTCGCTGCCAGCCTGGGTGATATAGGGCGCACGGATGAACACGCCACGGACAAGCGACGCCTCTCCTATCGCATTATTCTGGAAAGGGATATCGGCTTCAAAACTGTCTACTTGCCGACCGAAAGCGTTGCGGGCGACTTCCGCATCCAGCAGGCCGAGGGTAGGCTGCTCGGGCCTTCCTTCAATACTTCGAGACAGCAGGATCATTCCCGCGCAGGTTCCGTAGATCGGCATTCCCTCGCTGGCCCGTTCGCGAATCGCTTTGTCCATCCCTATCCGCTGCAAGAGTTTAATAATGGTCGTGCTCTCGCCACCAGGCAGAATCAAGGCATCGGCCCGCTTCAATTCTGCGATAGTTCGTACTTCAAGGGATGCCACGTTCAGGCGCGTCAGGATTTTGCGATGCGCTTCAAAATCGCCCTGGAGCGCAAGGATTCCGAAAACGGGAAATGGTTCACTGATCATATCGTTAGTATACCATGCTGCCAAATCGGTGAGCCAACGGGAGCAGGAAACCAGCGTTACGAAAGCGAATCTGCACTCTGCACGGTGCAACTAATGCTGTGCGCTATCTGTCTATGCGGAATAGGTGAGGTGACGATGAAGAGCCTGTATGACCTGGATACGCCGACGCTGCTTGTGGATGCAGACCGATTGGAATACAACATTCAGGAGATGGCGCAACGCGTGACGGCGGGCGGCAAGACACTCCGTCCGCATACGAAGACGCACAAAACACCAGAGATTGCTCGGATGCAGACCGAATCCGGGGCCACCGGGCTGACGGTTGCGAAACTGGGTGAGGCTGAAGTAATGGCCTATGCCGGTTTCAAAGATATTTTTATCGCGAACCAGATTGTCGGCCCTCTCAAGGTAGCGCGGCTAATGGCGCTGCTCGAACACGCGAAGGTGCGCGTTGGGCTGGATAGTCTGGAAGCTGCGGAACCGCTGGCAAAAGCCTCTGCCGGACACGGTTTCCGGCTGGGTGCTCTGATTGAAGTGGATACGGGTCTCGGACGGGCCGGGACGCGCTCGCCGGAGGAGACCTTGCTGCTGGCGCAGCAAGTGGCTGAATTGACGGGTATCGAGTTTGTGGGTATTTTTACGCATGAAGGGCATCTGTATCGCGGCAAGGATGGGGAGGTAGATGCGGCTGCGGCAGGCTCGGTCGCCGCGCAAATGCGTGAGATGGCGCAGGCGCTTGCGGCGCAGGGTACACCTTGTCGTGAGGTCAGCGTTGGGTCTACGCCGGGGGCGGCATTACTCTCGGTAGAGCCGGACCTGACGGAGATGCGGCCCGGCGTCTACGTCTTCAACGACCGGACTCAGATGCGGCGCGGCACTCATGCCGACCGCTGCGCCCTGACGGTGCTGGCGACGGTGACAAGCGTTCGGTCGGATGGGCGCATCGTCGTGGATGCGGGAACCAAGTCCATGGCGAGCGACAATCCTTTTGCTGATAAGACCTACGGGGAAGTGATGAATCACCCGGAACTCTCATTTGGCGGCATCAGTGAGGAGCATGGGCATCTGCTGGCGGAGAGTGCCACTTCCCTACGCGTCGGGGATAAAATTCGTATCGTGCCGAATCATGCCTGTACCTGCGTGAATATGCACAATTCTCTGACGACGGTGCGCGGCGAAGAGGTCGAAGATACCTGGTATATCGCGGCGCGGGGCAAAATTCGGTAGGGGAGAGCAGGTTCAGCGAGGCTCTTGCTGCCTGCATCTCCCATTCACGTTTCAGCCGCCTCATCCTGTGCGGCAATCTCTCAGTCAGGAGCCTATTCGTTTTTATGAAAGCATCGCAACTGTTTTTTCCTACGCTGCGTGAAGTACCCCGCGAGGCGGAATTGATAAGCCACCAACTGCTGCTGCGCGGCGGTTTTGTGCGGAGCGTCGCTGCCGGGGTCTACTCCTATCTGCCTCTCGGCTGGCGCGTTCACGAGAAGATTTCGCAGATCGTGCGGGAAGAGGTGAACGCATTCGGCGGGCAGGAGATCCACATGCCCGTTCTGGTGCCGAAAGAACTGTTGGACGAGACGGGCCGTTCGGCGGTTCCCGTTCTGTTCGGGCTGAAAGACCGGAATCAGCGCGAGTTTTTTCTTGGGTTCACGCATGAAGAGGTCGTGACGGACATTGTGCGGAATACCGTCCATTCGTGGAAGCAGATGCCTCTCTATCTGTATCAGATACAGACCAAGGAGCGGGATGAGCCGCGTCCTCGGGGCGGGCTTATTCGGGGCCGAGAGTTCACCATGTTCGACGGCTACTCTTTCGACTACAGTGAAGAGAAACTGGACGTGATCTACCGGGCCAACTATACGGCGTATGGCCGCGTGTTCCGACGCTGCGGGCTGGAGTATCTGGCGGTCGAAGCCGATCCCGGCGCGATTGGCGGAAGCGAAAACCACGAATTCATGGTGCTGACGGAGAATGGCGAAGACACTGTTTTGCGCTGTGACACCTGCACCTATGCGGCCAATGCGGAGAGGGCGGAGATTCCGGAGCCGACAGAGATTGTGCATAGTCAGCCTGTCGCTTCCGAGGTCGTCTCGACCCCTGGGGCGCATACGGTAGACGAGGTTTGCGCCTTCCTCAAGGTGGAGGCATCGCAGCTCATTAAGACGATTATCTGCATGGCGGACGGCAAGCCTGTCGCCGCGCTCGTGCGGGGTGACCGGGATCTCAATCTGCCGAAGTTCGTGCGTGTCGTGGGGGCAAAGTCCGTTGAACTGGCGGATGCAGCAACGGTGATCCGAGTGACGGGTGCGCCGGTTGGCTTTGCAGGGCCGGTGGGGCTGGCGGAACCGCTGCCGATCTATGCGGACAACGAACTGAAACAGGGCGGCAACTATATTGTGGGGGCGAATCAGGCGGACGCGCACCGCACGGGCGTCACCCCGGATCACGATTTCAGAGTGACGACATGGGGCGACATTCGCACCGCCGTTGCCGGGGATAAGTGTCCGCGCTGCGAAGAGGGACATCTTACGGATGCGCGTGGGATAGAAGTCGGCCATATCTTCAAGCTGGGAACCAAATACAGCAAGGATATGCAGGCGGTCTACCAGAGCGAAACCGGGGAGAAACTGCCGATCCTGATGGGCTGCTACGGGCTTGGCGTCAGCCGAACCCTGGCGTCGGCGATAGAAGCGCACCATGATGAAAACGGCATCGTCTGGCCGATCACCATCGCTCCTTATGAGGTCAGCATTGTCCTGACCAATATGAAGGACGAAGCCATTGTGGCAGCAGGGCAGCGTCTCTACAGCGAACTCCGAGAGCAGAAGGTGGATGTGCTGCTGGAGGATAGGGAAGAGCGAACCGGCGTGAAGTTCAAGGACATGGAACTGATCGGAATCCCGATTCAGATTGTGGTGGGGAAGGGGTTGGCGACCGGGGAAGTAGAGGTCAGTCTGCGCCGGGAAAAGGGAATACGTACTGCCGTGCCGCTGACAGACCTGGTGAACCATATCGTGCAGCTTATCGAGGCAGAGAAATCCCGCCTCCTATGAGCAGGAATGCTTCTGGAAACGGGCCGCGACGCGGCCCGTTTTTTTATGGGGCGCTAGCGCCCCATAAAAAAACGATTCGGCTGTTATGGAATCAAATATTATCGGACGTTAGTGCCTTCACAGCAGGCGTTTCCATCTGCGTTTGTGCTAAAATATAGGTAACAGTTGTCTGTAGACCCGGAGTATTCCGGCGGGAGTAGGGTGATGGCGACGGACAGGATTGTGCTGCTGGACGAAAATACCGCGAATCGTATCGCCGCCGGTGAGGTGGTCGAGCGGCCCGCCTCGGCGGTGAAAGAGCTGGTGGAGAACGCGATAGATTCCGGCGCCACACAGATCGTCATCAGTCTGGAAGAGGGGGGGAAGACACGGATACGGGTATCAGACAACGGCTGTGGAATGACCCGGACAGACGCGATTCTTGCCCTCCAGCGCCATGCGACCAGCAAGATTAAAACGGCGGACGATCTTTTTGCCATTGAAACACTAGGATTCAGGGGAGAGGCTTTGCCCTCGATTGCTTCTGTGTCGCGTTTCGTGTTGACCACAAAGCCCTCGGATGAGGAAGACGGGACTTGCCTGACCGTGGAAGGCGGCGATCTGGTGGAATCGGCGGCAGTTGCCGTTGCGGACGGTACGACCATTGAGGTGGCCGACCTGTTTTTCAATACACCCGCCCGGTTAAAATTTTTGAAGAGTACCCCAACGGAAGTTTCGCGCACGATGGAGGTGGTGGGGCAGCTTGCGGTTGCCTATCCCGCAGTCGCCTTCCGTCTGCGGCAGGGCAATTCGGAATCGTTCGCTTCCCCTGGTATCGGGGAGCCTCTCGCCGCGCTTGCCGCGCTCTGGGGGCGTGAGATCGCACGGAAATTGATTCCCATCCGTTATGAGGCACAGGGGCTGGAAGTCAGCGGTTTCATCGCGACTCCGGACGTATCGCGTCCAGGGCGTTCCCACGAACTGTTTTATGTCAACCGCCGCCCGATCAAAAGCCGACTACTCAGTCACGCCCTTGAAGAGGCATTTCGAGCGCTGACGCCCGATGCGCGGTATCCGATAGCCGCAATTTTTGTGCAGATCAGCCCGGATATGGTGGATGTCAACGTGCATCCCACGAAGACGGAAGTCAAGTTCACTCGGGACGGCGAACTGCATCACGCGGTCAGTCAGGCCGTGAAGAGCGCCCTGTTGGCCTACGGTATCGTTCCCACGGCACGGCTCCAGTCTGTCACTCCGCCTGTTGCGCCTCCCTCCACCCCCCAAACTTCTCTGGATTTGTCGAAGTTTCCACGCGAAACTGAAACTGCCGGAGTGTCTGCTCCACCTCAACAGGAGAGTGAATCAAACTATCGCGAGGCATTTGAAGCCTTCGCGCCGTTTGAGCATGGACTGGCCGGTATCTTGTCGCCATCCGCAGCAGCAGAGACAGCGATACGTGCCGTTGAGCCTTTAGAGCCGTGTGAGCAGACAGGGGAGGTTAGGACAGACAGCCGCACGGAGGAACCACTTGCAGAACGGCAGCGACCTCGGCCCTTCGCGGAGCAGTTACGCGATTTTCGGGTACTCGGTCAGGCCCGCGACACCTATATCATTGCCCTGACACCTGCCGGTATCGCGGTGATTGATCAGCACGTCGCCCATGAGCGTGTCCTGTACGAACGCCTGACGGTGAAGCGGTTCTCGAACGGCATTCCGGTGCAGCGACTGGTCATGCCGCTCACGCTCAACCTGAGCCGTCGTGAGTCGCTCCTGTTGCTGGAACACCTGCCCGCATTTGCCGCCGCAGGGTGGGAGATTGAGGCGTTCGGAGGCGAAAGTTTTGTGGTGCGCTCCATCCCTGCCGTCCTTGTGAAAAAGCCTTACGAGCAGATTCTACGGGATATGATGGACGAACTGGTGCATCAGACGATCTCCCGCCGCCTGCTTGTTCAGCAGGACCATGTCACCATTACAAATGCCTGCAAGATGGCGGTCAAGGCGGGCGATCCCCTGACGATAGAAGAGATGCAGGGGCTGCTGGAACAACTGGCTGAGACAGAGAACCCCTACCTCTGTCCGCACGGTCGCCCGATTGTCGTCATGATTCCCTTCACGGAACTCGACAAGCAGTTCAAACGCACCTGAGACGTGTCTATCGGGTTCCCTCCGCGTTGAACGGGCCGAACAGTTCTTTATAGATGGGATTGGGGAACGGTGCGGTGTAGGGTTCTGTTCCGTCCAGTCCCAACGCAAAGAAGAGCGTAGAGAACTGCCCGTTTTTGTAGATGGAGTTTTGAATCATGTGGCAGATGAACTGCCGCACGGTCATCTCGTGTTGATTGAATTGGGAGCGCTTTGCATCCAGCATCTCCGGGGTCATCTCCGTGAGGAGTTGCCTCCAGGCATTGCTTTCCGCCTGGAGCGCGTCGCACATCTCCTGCGGGTCGGTGGGGGCATCCGGGATGCGATGATGCTTCGCGGCATCCGGCTCGGCGATATGCTGACGGTCGCACTGGAGCCATTGCCAGGTGTGGGTTGCGAGTATCCGCGCTGTCGGAGCGGCCTGATCCGGCGTCCAGTCCCATTTATCGGGCGGCATTTTACGCAGGCGGAACGCGAAATAGTCGAGGTGTCCGCAGAGAAGATTGATGTACGAGTCGGTTTCCGGGAACATCGTTGGTTCTCCATTTTCATATCGTTCTGTGAGGGAGCGAAGAGTTTCCTATCAAGTATACCCTGTGAGGGAGGCGAGAGTATGTTACTGAAGGGTCGTGTGGTAATGGTGACGGGAGGAGCGCGGGGCATCGGAGCCGCCATTTCGCGGGTAGTCGCAAGAGAAGGCGCGACAGTCGCGGTCAACTACGGCCGGAGCCGGGAGAAGGCCGAAGCGGTCGTAGCCGAGATCGAGGCGGCGGGAGGGATTGCAGCCGCTTTTGAGGCGGATGTCCGCGAGGAAGCCGCCGTGCAGAGAATGGTCGAGGGTGTCCTCACGAAATACGGACGACTGGACGGAATTGTCAACAACGCTATCGGCGGCAGGCAACACGGTTCGCTTGCGGATTCGACGCTGGCCGACTACCGCAATGCGTTCGACTTTGGCTGTACCGCTGTCCTCAACACGATCACGGCAGCACGTCCGCAGATGAAAGCGCAGGGCGGCGGGCGCATCATCAATATCGTGACGGAGCTTTGGGACATGGCGCCGGCAGAGTGGTCGGTCTACATGGCTGGCAAAGGCGCAATGGTCGGGATGTCGCGTTCTCTCGCCTGTGAACTTGGGCCGGAGAATATCACCGTCAATATGGTCGCTCCCGGCTGGATGGCGGATGAGAAGGTGGATACGGCTGCCGAAGGCTCCCGCAACTTCGCAAAAGGCATCCCTATGCGCCGTCACGGAAGCGCAGATGAGATCGGCAACGCCTGCGTCTTCTTCCTCAGCGATCTTGCGAGCTACGTGACCGGAGCGTATCTGCCTGTCACCGGAGGTCGCATCACGCAGATGGGTTAATGGAGGGCAAGGCTGTTCAGGTATACTATAGCCCGGTCTATTCATCACAGAGGTTTTGCAGAGAAAGATGCCCGAAATCATAGCCACCATTACGTCCGCTCTGGCGGAGATAGAGACAAGAGACGGTGTGCGTATACTCTTCGCGGTCGAATCGGGTAGCCGAGCCTGGGGATTCGCTTCGCCGGATAGCGATTACGATGTGCGTTTTGTCTACGTGCGGCCTCTGCAAGACTATGTGCGCCTGCGTCCACGCCGGGACGTGATCGAGCGCCCGATAGACACGTCTCTCGAAAACCCACTGGATTTCAGCGGATGGGACATTGTCAAGGCGCTGAACCTGTTTCGGAGTTCCAATCCGCCATTGCTGGAATGGCTGCACTCTCCCGTTGTCTATCTGGAGAGTGGCCCTCTTGTCCCGGCGCTGCGTGAACTCGCCGCACAGTACTACTCACCGCTTCGCATGACGTACCACTATCTGAGCATGGGCAAGCGCACCTACAAAGAGTATCTGGAAGGGCGTTCCGAGGTCTCGCTGAAGAAATATCTCTATGCGCTGCGTCCACTGCTCTCGGTGCGCTGGCTGGAAGAATGTCACTCTCCTCCACCAACTCTCTTCGCGACGACGCTGAACGGGATTACTCTTGCAAACGATGTACGCGAGAAACTGTCAGAACTACTGGAACGTAAAAATCAGGCAGGTGAGCAGAAGGCCGAGCCACCGGATGCTACCCTGATAGGTTTTATCGAGACGGAGATCGAACGCATCTCCAGAACTGTGAAAACGATGCCTGATCGAGAGATGCTGGAGGAGCCGCTGAATGCCCTCCTCTGGGAATTGATCGGAGTGCGAACTCCGGAATCACGAAAGGACGATACGAATCATGGAAAGTAAACATCCCATTGTTTCTCTGCTGAAAGAGCGCATCCTCATCATAGATGGCGCGATGGGAACCATGGTTCAGCGCTATGGGCTGGAAGAGGCGGACTACCGCGGAGAGCGATTCAAGTCTCACGCGATTGACCTCAAGAACAACAACGAGGTTCTGAATTTCGTGCGCCCGGATGTTATCGAGGAGATTCATCGCCTCTATCTAGAAGCCGGGGCCGACATCATTGAGACCAATACTTTCGGCGCGACCCGAATCGGTATGTTGGAATACGACCTCTCGGAATATGCCTACGAGATGAACGTCGAAGCGACCCGGATTGCCCGGCGAGCCGTGGACGCGGTGCAGGCGAAAGACCCTTCGCGTCCGCGTTTCGTCGCGGGTTCGCTGGGGCCGATGAACCGTACCCTGTCCATTGCGACCGATGTGAATGACCCTGGCAAACGCCTGGTCACGTTCGACGAGGTGATGGAATCGTACTACGAGCAGGTTCAGGGACTCATCGCGGGCGGATCCGATCTGCTACTTGCAGAGACGACTTTCGACACGCTGAACTTAAAAGCGGCGCTCTTTGCCATTCAACGATTCTTTGATGAGGGCGGACGGCGTGTGCCGGTCATGGCGAGCCTATTCCTGGCGCAGGGCGGACGAACCATGTCCGGGCAGACGCTGGAGGGTTTCTGGAATTCGATTTCTCATGCGCCGCTGTTGAGCGTCGGGCTGAATTGCGCGTTCGGGCCGGACCTGATGCGTCCCTACATCGAAGAGCTATCGGGAATGGCTCCGCATTTTGTGAGCGCCTATCCCAATGCTGGTTTGCCAGACCCGCTCTCGCCGACAGGTTTCCCGGAGACGCCTGAATCGCTCGCTCCGCAGTTGAAGGAGTGGGCCGCGAATGGCTGGCTGAACATCGTCGGGGGATGCTGCGGCACGACTCCCGACCATATCCGTGCCATTGCGGAGGCCGTGAAGGAGTTCGCGCCCCGTGCTGTTCCTGAAGTGCAATCCCTCACCCGGCTGAGTGGTCTGGAGCCGCTGACGATTCGACCGGAGACGAACTTCATCAATGTCGGCGAGCGGACGAACGTGACTGGTTCCCCGAAGTTCTCGAAACTTATTCTGGCGGGAGACTACGAAGCGGCCCTGACCGTTGCGCGGCAGCAGGTTGAGAGCGGCGCGAACATCATTGACATCAACATGGATGAGGGGATGTTGGACGGCGCGAAGGCCATGACTACCTTCCTCAACCTTGTCGGGCCGGACGATTCGATCTCGCGGGTTCCCATTATGGTCGACAGTTCCAAATGGGAGGTGATCGAGGCAGGCCTGAAGTGTATTCAGGGCAAAGGCATCGTCAACTCTATCTCGCTGAAAGAGGGAGAAGCGAAGTTCCTGGAGCAGGCGCGTCTGGTGCGGCGCTATGGCGCGGCAGTGGTCGTCATGGCGTTTGATGAGCAGGGGCAGGCCGACGGTTTCGAGAGGAAAATCGCGATCTGTGAACGCGCCTATCGCATTTTGACGGAGCAGGTTGGTTTCCCGCCGCAGGACATTATCTTCGACCCGAACATTTTGACGGTCGCGACGGGAATCGAGGAGCATAACGGCTACGCGGTCGCCTTTATCGAAGCGACACGGTGGATTAAGCAGAACCTGCCGGGCTGTAAGGTGAGCGGCGGCGTCAGCAACATCTCCTTCTCGTTCCGGGGCAACAATATCGTCCGGGAGGCAATGCACTCCGTGTTTTTGTATCATGCGATTCAGGCCGGGCTGGATATGGGCATCGTCAACGCAGGGCAGTTGGCCGTCTATGAAGAGATACCGAAGGAACTGCTCGGGCTGGTGGAGGATGTCCTCCTGAACCGCCGACCGGACGCCACCGAGAGACTGCTGACCTTCGCCGACACCGTGAAGGGCGAGAAGGGCAAAGTGCAGGTCAAGGACGATGCCTGGAGACAGGAGCCGGTCGAATCACGGCTTTCCCATGCGCTTATCAAAGGCATTACGGACTTCATCGAGGCGGATGTCGAAGAGGCCCGACAGCAGTACGACAAGCCGTTGAGCGTTATTGAAGGCCCGTTGATGGGCGGCATGAATATCGTCGGTGACCTGTTCGGGGCCGGGAAGATGTTTCTGCCGCAGGTCGTCAAGTCAGCCCGCGTCATGAAGCGGGCGGTCGCCGTGCTGCTGCCTTATATGGAGGCGGAGAAGGAGGCTGTGCGGGCGGCGGGCGGAGAGACGGCGGCGCAGGGCAAAATCCTGATGGCGACGGTGAAGGGCGATGTCCACGACATTGGCAAGAACATCGTCGGGGTGGTGCTGGCCTGCAACAACTACGAGGTGATTGACCTCGGCGTCATGGTTTCCTGCGACAAGATTCTCAAAGCGGCACAGGAGGTCGGAGCGGACATTATCGGCCTCAGCGGGCTGATTACGCCTTCGCTGGACGAGATGATCTATGTGGCGAAAGAGATGGAGCGACAGGGATTCACGATTCCGCTGCTGATCGGTGGCGCGACGACGAGTAAGCCACATACAGCCATTAAAATCGCACAGCACTACAAGCAGCCCATTGTTCATGTTCTGGACGCTTCCCGTGCGGTGGGCGTGGTGAGCGGCCTGCTCGGTCCGGAAACGAAGTCGGCTTTCGTGGAGCAGAACCGTTGTGAGCAGGAGCGTCTGCGGGAAGAGTATGCCAATCGTACGAAGGAGAGGGCGATGCTGTCACTTGTGGACGCCCGCAAGCGCCGCACACCTATCGAGTGGCGGAAGGAAGACATCGCGACACCTGAGTTTATCGGGGTGCGGGAGTTCAAGGGCTTTCCGTTACGCGAACTCGTCCCGTTCATTGACTGGACTCCGTTCTTCCATACCTGGGAGCTGACCGGGCGTTACCCGGCGATCTTCGAGGACGAAATTGTCGGCGTGGAGGCGAAGAAGGTCTTCGAGGATGCTCAGCAGCTTCTGAACAAAATCGTGTCAGAGGAGAGTCTGACTGCGAATGGCGTCTATGGTTTCTTCCCGGCCAACAGCGTCGGTGACGATATCGAACTCTTTACCGACGAGTCGCGCTCAGAAGTCCTGATGACCCTGCATACGCTGCGGCAGCAGATGGACAAGGGGCCGGAGACAGTCAACTACGCCATTGCAGACTTCGTCGCACCCAAATCGTCCGGTCTGCCGGACTATGTGGGCGGGTTCGCGGTCACATCGGGGCACGGCATGGACGTTCTGGTCAAGAAGTATCAGGGGGAACTCGACGACTATTCGGCGATCATGGCGGAAGCGCTGGCAGACCGCCTCGCGGAAGCCTTCGCTGAAAAAATGCATAAGATCGCTCGCGATGCATGGGGCTATGGCAAGGCGGAGGCTCTTACGACTGAGGACTTCATCCGCGAGAAGTACCGGGGCATTCGGCCCGCGCCCGGCTATCCTGCCTGCCCGGATCATACGGAGAAAGCATCGCTCTGGGAACTCCTCGGCGTCAAAGAGCGAGCCGACATCCATCTTACGGAGAGCTACGCCATGTTCCCCGCCAGTTCCGTCAGCGGCTTCTATTTCGCACATCCCGCATCTCGATACTTCCCGGTCGGCAAAATCGAGAAGGATCAGGTCACAGAGTACGCAACTCGAAAAGGTATGGATGTGACCGAAGTAGAGCGATGGCTCTCGCCCAATCTGAACTACAACCCTTGATCTGTCGAGTTCAGACTCAGGGAGGTCTGTAGGAAATGGCGTCTGTCATTTCCCTTGCCGGAGCAGGACGAATATGGACATACGGTCCTATCATCAGTACCTCAAATTGATGTGTGCGGGCAGGAAGGCAGACGCCAAGGCGACTCTGGGAAAGTTCCTCGATTCCTTTGAAACCGCCGAGGAAGTCAGTGCGTGGGTCGCCGCCTTTTTGAAAGGCGGCGGCTTCGGTTTCCACATCCGCCATGAAATCTACGAAAGACTTGTCTTTCCCGTCCTGTTGGAAGGCTATGCGCGAAAGGACGCCGAAGCAACTCTCTGGCTGGCGAAGACGGTGAGCAATCTGTATCGCTGCCCTGCTCTTCACGCACAGGTAGGGTTCAAGGGCGAATTCCAGTTCCTGGACGAAGCCTATGCCCTGAAGCCACGCGACGCGATCCGGCTCCGACTGCTGGAGTGCAATCTAAAATGGTTTGACTACTGTCAGCATGAATGGCCTGCGGGAATACTCTATGGGATTGACGGAGCAGACAGCTCCGAGTGTGAGGAGATACTGCAAGCAATAGCTCGATCACGAGACCTGGATGACGGAACTCATCAGGCGTATTTAGATTCTTTCGAGGCCAAAGTGTGGGAATATCTAGCGCGATTAGCAGGGAGTGCAGCATGAGGAAATGGCATCGGCAGTGGTTAACACTCGTCGCAGTAGGGCTTTACAGCACTGGACCTGCAAACCTGAATGCAATTCCACGACAGGATAACCTCTCTTCTTTAACTCGCGCTCAACGTCAACAGGGTCTCAGAGACGCGATATTGGACAATGACATCGTGCGGGCAAAAGAGTTTATCCGTACAGGGACAAGTGTGCGATTGCGACTGCGACCCAAATATCCAGGTCTCACCCTATTCCCTGATGACATGCTTCGAGAGGTGCAGCGCAGTAAAGATCCAACGCTATTGATGTATGCTGTCGCACAACAGCAACATGCGTTGGTAGACATGTTACTAAACAACGGTGCCATCGCGGATTCGCGAGGGGACTACATGATATACGAACGGCACAGTCAGGATTACAGTTCGTATGATTGGGTCCATAACGTAACCGCTTTGCATCTAGGTTCCTATATGGGGGACGCATCGGCAGTTCGTCGCCTTTTGAACGCGAAAGCTTCTATAGACGTCAGAGACGCTCAGGGGCGCACAGCATTATACTGGGCAGTAACGAGAGGTCAAAAATCTGTTGTAGATTGTTTGATCCAGGCGCACTGCAATGTGAATATACCAGACAAAGAGGGGAAAGCTGCTCTCAGAGCAGCCGCAGAAATGGGAGATAAATATCTATACAACAAACTGAAGCACGCCGGAGCATCTGGAAATTATCTTCTCAAGACAGCCGAATACAGACGTCTACTTCCTTGATTTCCGTCAGAGCTATCCCTTTCTGCATCCAATTCGTAGGCAGGCGATGAATAGTATTCATCGCCTGCCTACTTGCCTGTCAGGCCGTTTCCGCTGCGAGCGCAGGGGATGTGACAGGTAATTCGGCGGAGGGGACGGGTGGCGTTTTGCCATCGAGGAGGCAGGTGACGCTCATATCGCCCATGACGTTGATGGCGGTGCGGCAGCGGTCGAGGAACCAGTCTACGAGTAAGAGCATGGGGATGTATTCGATGGGAAGATTGACGGCGTGGAAGACGGCGATCATCGTCACGAGGCCCGCTTCGGGGATGCCTGCGGCTCCGACTGAGGCGGTTATCGCCATGAAGACGACAATAATCTGATGGCCTATGCCGAGGTTCTTGCCGAGGAACTGTGAGATGAAGAGGGCCGCCATTGCTTCGTAGAGGGCGGTGCCATCGTGATTGAAGGCGCCGCCGCACATGATTCCCAGACTCGCCGACTCCTCACGCACCCCGATCTTCTCGCGCATACACCGGAACGTGATGGGAAGAGTCGCGGCGGAACTGGCGGTGGAGAAGGCAGTCAGCAGCGCCTCTGAGCCACCCGTGAGGAAGCGACGCGGGCTGACCCAGGAGCCGTACCGGACTCGCAGCAGGTAGTAGCCTGCCTGGAGCGTGAGGGCGAGCAGAACGGCGACCATGAACCAGATCAGAGGGCTGAACGCTTTGAACCCTTCTGTGCCAACCTTCTGCGCGACAACACCGAAGACTGCCAGCGGAACCAACTCCAACACCCAGTGCAGAATCACCATCGTCAGCTGGAAGCCTGTATCCAACAGGCGTTCGATCAGCGAGACGTTCTCCTCGCTCTGGGACACTCGCTGCCTTCGAACCACGCGCAACCCGGCACCGACCGCGACCGCGATGATGATGACGGACATAATGTCGTTGTCCGCAAGGGGTTTGAGGATACTGGAGGGGAGTTTGCCGAGCAGGTCTTCTACCGGGTCAAACGGCTTCTTGTCCGGCGCTTTCCGCTCCACATGAACGTCCGGCGGGACGTGTCTGCCGGGCTGGATGATATTCGCGACAGTCAGACCGATGAGAATGGCAACGACTGTGTTCAACAGCAGGAGCGACAGCAGTTTGACCGCCGTCTTGCCCCCGACCTTCGCCTTGAGAATCGCCTGCGTGACGGCAATGAAAATCAGCGGCGTTGCTAATGCGCCTAAGAGTTGCAGGACGACCTTGCTGAAGGGCTTGAATATGTCCGCGTGTTTGCCGATACACTCGCCGACAATCACTCCCAGAACAAGCGCGACGATGATTCGAACATAGAGAGGAGTGCGCTGATAGAAGCCCAACAGGCCATGACGAGGCGGTTCGTCTACTTCAGGAACTTCGTGCGACATAGGGTTTCCCTCTCATGCTTATTTCGATGACACCGGAACAGGTTCGGGTAGGATGATGGCAGGAGGGCGAACCTTGCCGTCGAGGATACAGGTGACGCTGGTATGCCCCATCACATTGACGGCGGTTCGGCAGCGGTCGAGGAACCAGTCTACGGCAAGCAAGAGTCCGATATACTCTTCACGCAGACCGAGGGAGCGGAAAATCATCAGCATCGTCACCATACCTGCTTCCGGGATGCCCGGTGCTCCGACAGACGCCATGACCGAGGTCAAAATAACGACAAGCTGACGGGGCAGGGCGATAGGCACTCCGGTCAACTGCGCGATGAAGACCGAAGCCATCGTCTGATAGAGGGCGGTTCCATCTCGATTCAGGCTCCCACCCAAAAGCACGCCCATACTCGCCGCTTTGTCTCCAACGCCTGTGCGTTCGCGCATACAGCGGTAGGTCACGGGCATGGTCGCGGCGGAACTCGCCGTGGAGAACGCCGTGAGGAACGCGCTGCGTCCGGAACGCAGAAAATGGACAGGCGTGACCCAGGAGCCGAGGCGCAGGCGAATAAGATAATAGACCGCCTGGATCGCGAGCGCGAAGAGAACCACCGCCACGAAGCCGCTGAGAGAACGGATTTTCTCGAAATCCCGCTGCCCGATGAGGTTGGCGACGATGGCGCACACGGCGAATGGAACGAGCGCGATGACCCACTGAATCATCTTGCTCAACGCCAACAGCGTGGTTTCGGTAAAGTCTTCGACCACCTTATACGCATTGCGTCCCTCCAGTACCTGCACGGCGCGAACGGAGCGCAGTGCGATGCCGATGCCTACCGCCGCGAGAATCACATAGACGATATTGTTCTCCGAGATCGCTGCGAGGATGCTGGGAGGCATCCTGTTTTCCAGAGAGTGGAGCGAGGCTCTCTCTGCGAGCTGATTGGTTCCGGCTCTTCTTGCAAGTTCCGCTCGATTTAGAGCATCGTTTATGCCCGGCTTAAAAACATTCACGACAACCAATCCGACCACAATGGCAACCAGCGTGTTGGTGAGCAGCAAGACAACGAGTTTCCGCGCAGTCTTCCCATCCACATTGGCTTTCAGGAAGGCGTGAATGATCGCGACGAAGATGAGCGGCGTGGCAAGTGCGCCAAGAAGTTTAAGGATGATCTTGCTGACCGGCTCCAGAACGACTGCCTGCGGCCCAAGCTTCCATCCGAGAACGATTCCGATGAGAAGCGCGGTGATGATGCGGCCCGTCAGCGTAAAGTGTTCCCACCAAGCCAGTACCTCGCGGAATTTCGGGAGTGTGCCGAAATCATGGAACGTGAGCAGACGGCGCATCTTTTCCCGGAAGGTTTCGCGGGGGAGGGTCGTCCAGTCAAAACGCATCATCTGCTCGTGGAAGGCGCGGAGCGAGGCGACATCCTCCGCACAGCGTGGGCAGAGGCTGATATGCGCCTCGACAATCTCCTGGTCTACCGCTCCCAGTTTGCCCTGTACATAGTGCGTGATCGTCTCATCGTCCAGGCAGTGGGGTTCATCGCGGGCAGGCAGAAGCGAGTGCCGCAGCGTCACGGCGCTGCCCCGGATGGCATGAAAGAGGGAGTCACGACAGGACGGGCAGGAGGCGAGATGCGAATCGATCTCGTGAAGCTCCTGGTCGTCGGTGATGGCGCCACCGAAATAGCGGGTCTGTTGTTCTGTCGTGAGATGTGTCTGCATGGTGATGAGGAGTAGAGACGGCGAAACAGGTCTATTGCTACCGCACCTTTTCAGCGATTGCTGTGAATTTCCGGTTCAGCCTCTTTGCGGGAGAGCCAGCGGAAGATACGCTCGCGGGCGCACTTACGGAGGTTGGAGACCTGTTTGGGAGTGATCTCCAGCCGGAGCGCGATGTCTTTGTCTGCAAGAGGTAGTTGCTGCCAGAGGGCCACGAACTCCGGCAGGGGCATCTCCAGCGACACGGCGATTTCGGAGACCCTGCCAAGCAGCAGTATCTCCTCTCGCGGCATTCCGAAGAGCAGCGCTTTTCGCTGTCGGGCCGGAACTTCACATAGGATGCCCCAGACACGTCTGCGGAATGTTTCGCTGGAGAGCGCTTCGATGACCTCCGAGGCGACATCGTGCGGAGAGGGCGGCAGGAAATGGTCCGTATCGCGTTCCGCTGCCAGCGCCATGCCTTCGAGGGAGTGGGGCAGGTGATCCGCAATTCCCTGCAATCCGGCTACATGGTTGGTTAGTTCGTCTACTTCGAGGGGAGTATCCAGCCAGCGGAAAAGGCGAGCCAGCAGCTCCGGCAGGGGAACCTGTTCGGGAGAGCGGTAGGAGAAAATCAGGCTGCACAGGCTATCCGGGGACGAGCAGAGCAGATGATAGTTCGTATTCGGCTGGAACGCCTGTCCCTGCCAGGTAAACAGCCCGCCGAGCCAGCGCAGATTCAGTTTCCAGCGAGCGAAGACCTTCTGCCCTGTCTTATTGTCAAGAAGATAGAGAATTCGGCGTTTGAGGCGGCACCAGTTGGGCTTCGTCCGGCGAATGTAGTCCTCGAAGACGGTATCGGCGACAGTGAGGGTGTAACTGAGATAGTTGCCAATGTGGCTGTCTGCCTGTTCGCGGCTACGGCGTGTGGCCGTCAGCAGACGTTCCGCTGTCTCAATGTAGAGGTCTTCCAGATCTTCTCCGGTGATGTTCTTATCCTGAAGGCGGCGGCGGATAGCTGGACGCACACACTCCATGAGCGAAGAGAGCGTGTTTTCACAGGCGATGTCTTTGGTGTAGAACCGCTGGAGGAGGGCGCTTAGCTGTGCCGTCGTGTCGGAATGCTGCATGGTGGATTCTTCAGAGCGGAACGATGACGGCCTTTACGACCCATCGCGCCTCGACATCGGCCAGCGCCTGTCCTGCTTCGGTGAGGGAATAGCGGCGGGAAATCAGTTGGGACCAGTGCATTCGGGACTCGAACCGGGCTAACATCTCCATCGCCCGGTAGACATGGGAAAAATCCGATCCCCAGCAGCCCCGAATTTCGAGATGTTTGCGATTGATGTGTAGGTGCGGATTGAGCGTAATTTCGCCATTGTTGGTGTACTGGCCTACGATCACATAGCGTCCGGCGTCGCGGATCAGTTCGCAGCCCTCGACGACAGCCTGCGGGTTGCCACTGGCTTCGATGATAATGTCCGGGCCACGTCCTCCCGTTGCCTCCCGTATCTGCCGGGCGCGTTCTGATGGCGACAGAACTGTTACATCGCCAGTCCAGTCTGCGCCAATCTTCGCAGCGGCGGAGAGGCGGGCTTCGGGAGCGCCCAGCACACCGACCCAGCCTGCGCCGCTCAAAAGCGCAAGCATGGCCGCGCTGAGACCGACCGGGCCACTGCCCTGAATAAGGACTCTATCGCCCAGGCGTATCTGCGCGAGTTCGATGGCGTGAACAGCGGTAGGCAGTCCGCAACCCGCCCCGATGAAAGCGTCCGGGGAGACCGAGGCGGGCAGACGCAGCAGTTTGGTTCCCGGACGCAGATAGATGCGCTCCGACCAGCCCCCGGAGAGACCGGGAGCGTCCTCTGCCCCGTAAGTGATGCCATAGACGCGCCTGTGCGGGCAGCGTGTGGTGGCCTTCGCGACGAGGCAGTACCAGCAGTTATTGCAGACCCCGTGTACGTCCAGGAAGGTCACAATTTCTCCCACACGAATGGGAGCGCCCTCTACGTCCACGACCGTACCATTGATAGCTTCGACTTCTCCCACGCTGACGTGGCCGGGAATGAGGGGATAGGGAACCCCGCTCAGTTTGCCGTGCCAGAGATGTACGTCAGTCCCGCAGACCTCCGAAGCGATGGTTTTGAGCAGCACGGCTCCCGCTTCCAGTTCCGGTACCGGGTAGGTGCGGATTTCAGGAGGGACGCCGGGACGCGGCAGAACAACGGCCCTGGCTGTATCGCTACGGGACATGGGTGTCGCCTTTGCGCGTGTAGTTCGCGAGAAGGAGAACGATCTTATCCTGAATAGAGACAGGCAGGGCGTTGGCGGCGAGATGGTTATTCATGAGCATGGAGAAGACTAACATCTCCCCGTCCTGCGTCGTCACATAGCCGCTGAGGCTGCTGGCGTGGGAGATATAGCCTGTTTTCGCATGGCAGTTGTTGGCGGCAGGCGTATTTTTCATTCGATTTCGCAGAGAGCCGTCCACGCCTGCGATAGGCATGGAGTCGTAGAAGACCGCGAAATCCGGCTGTTCATGGAGGTAGGAGAGCAACTGGACGAAGCAGCGAGGCGAGACGTAGTTGAAGCGCGAGAGGCCCGAACCGTCCGCCTGCGTCAGGTGGGAGACATCCATCCCTATCGAGGTGAAGAACTCCCGTGCCGATTGTGCGCCGGTGCCGCCCGCGCCTGCCGTTCCCTGTGTCTTTTTGGCCGCGCCTACTGTTTTTAGGAGGCATTCTGCGATGAGGTTGTCGCTGGGCTTGTTCAGCAGTTTCAGAATTTCGGGGAGGGGCAGAGACGTGTGCTGCGCGAGGGTTACGGGGCCGGTCGCGACAGGCAGGGATTTTCCCCCGACACGAATACCCTCTTTTTCCAGCGCCTCTTTGAAGACCGCTACCGCAAATGCGGACGGATTCTCTACGGTCAAGGCTTCCTTGAAGGCCGCTTTCTCTTCTGTATCCACCGCGATGGAGCCGGTGACGACGAGGACGTTTTGACCCCGGAGCCTTTCCACGGCTATGACGGGCTTGCTTTTCGCGGCGGAGGTTATTGCGAGGTTCTGCACGGTCATGTAGTGGTTGGTCGGCGTTATCTGCACCCGGACAGGATCGCCCTCCTTTTTGCCGGGCAGCACATGGACGGCGATCAGATTCTCGTCCACATTCAACGCGCTGACCTGGGCTGAGTAGTAGAACGGTTCGTCGTCCCATGTCCAGCCGTCTCCGAGACGTTGATTGTCGAACAGAGAGTCGTCGTAGTTGATTTTGCCCTCTATTCTCTTGACCCCGGTCATTTTCATCGCATGAGCCAGATCGGTAAGGTCTGTTGCAGTGAGAACGGGATCGCCCGAACCGACCAGGGTGACGTTAGAGTGAACGACACCCCGCGAGTCCGTTGCCGTGGCTGCTGCCACTCTTGTTGTGTAGAGAAACTTTGGGCCGAGCAGTGCAAGCGCCGCGCCGGAGGTCAGGAGTTTATTATTCGAGGCTGGCAGGAACTCTTTATCGGCGTTGCGCTCGTAGAGGGTTGTATGGTCTGTCAGGGACTGTATCAGTACTCCCTGAAACCCTGACTTCAAGGCTTTGTCAGATAAAAGAGCGTCTATCTTCTGCACCAGAGCCGCATCCGTTCCTGTACCGACTTCATCGGAATGCACGATCTGTGACATGCACAGCAGCAGTCCCACGAACAGGCGGCAGAGGGAACGATGGAGGGAAATTGTGTGAGTAGTTCGTACATTCATACCACAGATATTCCGCGCAAGAAGGCTTTTTTCCTGCCATTCTTCGCCCTTGACGCGAAGAAGAGCCTTCTGCTACCATACAGGGAAGCCGCTGGAAGAGAGCAGGAACGGAAAGCAGAGAGAGTAACGAGATGAAACTGTTAGTAAATTTTAGCCGCGTCGTCGGGACTCTTGTCCTGTTGAACAGTTCGATACTCTGCCTTTCCGCGCAGAGCAAAACCGAAACTTCGCCTGCCGTGCCCGCAAAAGCGCAGGAGAAGAAACCCGATGCGGGGCAGGCAGCGAAAGCCGTGCCGCCGCCTTCAGCGACGGAATTGAATCGCAGAGCGCAGACGCTCATTGACCAGGGTAAAGTGAAAGAGGCGGTTCCTCTGCTGCAAAATGCCGTGGCCCTGGAGCCGAAGAACATCCAGAGTTGGGTATTTCTTGGCCGTGCGGAGTCGCTGCTCCAGAAGTTCCCGGAAGCGACGAAGGCATTCCAGACCGCTGTCAATCTCAGTCCCAGAGAACCGGAATTTCTGTTCTATCTTGGCTCTTCCCAACTCGATGAAGCGAAATACGCGGCGGCACGCGCCAGTTTCTGGCAGGCGCTGGAGATGACGCCCGGTGACCTCCGATTTCGGCTGGGCCTGAGCGAGACCTATCTTCAGGAGAAAGACTATGCGGCGGCGCGGCGGTATCTGTTCGAGGCGCTGGGCTACGCGGGCGACAGCACAGAGGTCCATGCCCGACTCGGTGATCTGGATGAGCAGGAGAATCGTCATCTGGAGGCACTGGATGAATACGACGCGGCGCTGCGAGCCGATCCTAAAAACTCGTCGGCGCTGTACGGACGGGCATCAGCGCTGTCCGGACTGAAACGGTTCGCAGAGGCGGAGAAGATTGTGCGTGGGGAACTCGCGAAAGACGCGAAAAATGTCACGGCTCATTCGGTGTTGGCACAGGTTCTGGATGCAGAAGGCAAACATCGCAGCGCGATTGAGGAGTATCGAACGGCTCTGGCCCTCGCCCCCAACAGTGCGCTTCTCTGGGGCAATCTCGGATGGACGCAATATGAGGAGGGTCTGCTGGACGAGGCGGTGACGAGCAGCCGGAAAGCCCTCATGCTGGACCCGAAGCAGGCGGGGGTGCGGTTCAACATAGGTCTCGCCTATGCTGTTCGGGATCTGTGGGGACAGGCGCAAAAAGAGTACCGCGAGGGCGTGGACATCGCCGCTCCCGCAGACATTCAGGCTGCCAGCAGCGACCTGCGCGATGCCATGACGAAAGGCCACACCACTCCGGCAGTCAAACAGGCGCTGGAGTACCTGACGAAATCGGAATGGAAACTGCTCGGTCTGGAGGAGAGCCTTCCCGCATTGAAACCCCAGAGCAAAGGCGATCGATAGCTGTTCTGGAAGGTTACGGACGCCGGGGAGTTATTGGAGAGCGTCCGTCGGCAGGCGCTTCTTCCAGGAGGGCATCTCCGCCTTCCGTTCCGTCCGTGCCAATAAACTTTGTATGACCGTCGGCAAACACAATCACATTACCCTGACGGGGTTTGTGTTCACCCCGTCTTGCTCCCTGAAGCGTATGCCGGGCGGGTATCGGGAGACTAGTGGCCGGGTCGCTGGCATTTCTGGTCAGGTTCGTCGAATCGTAGAGTTCGTACACGGAGTTTGGATTGACGATTTTAGACTGTCTGCTGCCCGCCAGTTTTGAGTTGAATGCATAGCCATAGGCGTCGGAATTGGTTTTGCGAAGCGCTGGACATTTGAAATCCGTCTTGCCTTTGACGTAGGGGGTGGCGGAGTCTACCCAATTCTTCGCGAGAGGCAGCGTCTGATCGTAGTCCTGTGCGTACAGCGTCAGCCCCCGTTGCGCTGCTCTGGCGCTCTGGAAGCAGAACCCCGTCTGTAAGGAACTGCGGCCAGACACCATTATGCGGCTGATTCCGAAGACCGCCAGCAGGAAGAGCAACAGGCTCAAGGCCCCGCAGCCCAGGAGGATTTTGCCCCAGAGTGGAACGGAGAGACGGGGAGCGGGCGGGTATTGTGTCATCGGTGGTGGCTGCATGATTCGTTGATCCCGGAATTGGTAATGGTCTGCGTGAAGTCAGGGTGTGGCTTGCGGTATCGGTTCACCTTCACGAATGCTCTTCACGTGTCCGTCAACATAGGCGAAAATGTCGAAGCCGTCATGTCGGTATGGCGTGACGACACTAGACAGTGGGTCACTGGCGTTGATCTCCGTATTCGCACTTTCAAAAAGCATTCCGGTCGCGTAGGGCTGGTTTATCTTCGCGAGAGCAAATTTAGAGAGATTGCTGTTGAAGGCATAGCCGTAGCCCCTCGGATTCGCGACCGCAACCAGCGGACAGCGGTAAGTTCTATCGTTCTTGACGTAGGGTGTTGTCTGCGTGACCCATTGCGTAGCGGGCGGCATCATTTCGTCGTAATCCTGGACATACATCAAGGTACCCAGACTGAGTTGTTTGAGGTTGGACATACAGGATGTCTGACGCGCTTTGGTCCTCGCCTGTGAGAAGACGGGAAACAGGATGGCTGCCATGACCGCGATAAACAATACCCCGCCTCCACATCCCACCCCGAGGAGGATCCAGAGCCATGTTGGCACTTTGCCGGAGGGAGGAGGGGGCGGCTGATAGTACTGCTGTTGTGGCGGGGGCGGATAGCCTCCCGGCATGGGAGGGGGCTGTGGACGCTCATTTCCTGGCTGCATGGACATCTCCTTATCGGCACGAGTTCCTAACGATTCCTACGTCTAGAGGCGCTGCGGGTTTCAGGACAGCGGGGACAGCCATTCCGTTTTCGGTGGCGCGACCCAATCGAGATATTTTGCGCGGACTTCGCCATGCGTGGCGTCTCCTTCATGGATGACAAGGCGATAGCGGAAACGCAGGCTTTCCCCTTTGTTCAATGTATGACTGCCTTCTTTAATTCCATTCGTGTAGGCGGCGTAACCGAAGGGATTAGCGGTCATCAGGCCGTAGTTGCGGACGTGCCAGTGGGTGGGATACCGGAAACTGAGCGGATGATCCAGGATTGCGACGCCCAGGGCTTTGCCGTCAATAATACCGGAATAGTCGCACCAGTGCGCGGCTTTGCCCCAGGTTTCCGCCTCATTGACCCCACCGTAACTGTTTTCGATCTTGCCTCCGCGAGGTACATCCAGTTCTCCTGTCACGCGCAGGGCAAGGATTCCCCCTTCTTTCGTATCTCCGAACGGTATGTCACCGTATGCGGCGTGCAGTTCGACGTCGAAATCGAGCAGGCGAGTGGGTGCGGGAGTAGCCCAGGCGGTGACGGTCAAAGACTGATTGAGCAGAGGCACGTCCTGTGCGCTAGTCCAGACGCCGTGCGTTTTGAACCGTCCGAACACCTCCCCACTCTCACAGGAAGTGACGGCCTGATGCCGGGTGAAGCCGTGTCCCGCACCTTCGCTCCAGTTATCCGTCCCTGCGACTTCTCCGAACGCTATCCAGAGTGAGCGATGATGCGGATGATCGTGCGCTTCGTTGGGAACATCGTCGCGCATTGGGTAGGCGCGTGTCATCTGGTGGCCTGACCCGGAGAGCAGGGGATAGAAATAGGGACGTGCGGGTACCTCCACAAAGTGATAGCGTGTAAGGAGCGTATCTCCGACACGGATTGTGATCCCCCGTGCGTCCGCTTCCATCGCCACCCTCTGAGAATCGGCGGTTTGCAGGTTCGATACTGGCTGAACCTGAAGGGGCAGCGATTGTCCGGCAGCAAGTGAGGGAAGCAGAAAAACAAAGTTCTCTTGATCCAGGCGTTGAAGTGCCAGGATGGTTCCATCTGGAGCGAGCAGTTCGTAAGACGCTACAGGATGGAGATCGGGCATCCGTATGGCAGTGACAGCCTCTCTCCTGTCGTGAGGCCCTGCTTTTACAAGTATTCGTGGCAGATCACTCAGTGACATCCTGCTTTCCTTCTGCTGCCAGGGCTTCACATCGGCGCATATAATTGAGGCTCTCAGTCGCAATGGTCACCGGGTCCGGGGAGTAGTCGAAGACTTCCACAGAGACGTAGCCTGTATAGTTCGCTTGTTTTAGAGCGGTGAAGACGGGAATATAGTCGGTATCTCCAAAGCCTGGTCCTCGTCGGTTCGCGTCGTTGGCGTGAACATGTGCGATGAGGGGGGCAAAATCGTGAATGAGTGCAGGGAGCGGGCGGGCTTCGCTGCACGCACTTTTCACGTCGAATATTGTTTTGAGCGCAGGGTGGGGGAAACTGCAAAGGATATCCTGCGCCTGCTGTAGTGTCAGGATGAAATCGGCTTCCGGGGCGGGCAGTGGTTCCAGGCAGAGAATAATCCCGTTCTGTTCTGCGGCAATCAGCGCAGGCTCGAGACAAGTGATGAGGCGTGCTTTCGCAGTCTCGACAGCCTTCTCCGGTGCAACATTGTTTGGAAGTCTGCGCTGTGCCGGGGAACCAAGCACTAGAATCTTGCCTCCCATATCCGCGCACAAATGGACGAGCCTCAGAAGATAGTCCGCCGTTTTCGTGCGAACTGAATCGTCCGACGTGGTGACAGACAGACCTTTCGGACTTACGAGCAGCCAGTGCAACCCGACCACTTCCAGCCCTTCGCGCCTCGCTGTATCTCGCAGGACTTTCCGGGCGTGCTGGCTTATCTGCTGCACGTCTGCCGCCAGCGTGAAAGGAGCGATTTCGATGCCGTCATAGCCTGTTGCGGCGACCGTGTGGCACGTTTTCGCCCATTCCCATTCCTGGAAGGTTTCATTGCAGATAGCGTATTTCATGGCACTATTTTTCCCCGCAGGCAAAGGAATTTCCTGCGCGATTTGCGCCGAATACTCGGACGGCTTGTCGGGCGAAGGGAAGGAACATTATTCCCGCCTGCCACGTCGTATGTTCGGAATGAGGAAAAGAGACTTTCTTCCTCATAGAGAAAGTCACTGCAAGAGACTTACAGGGAGATTACAGATGAAAAAACTAGCTTTGACAGGCGCGGCGGCACTGCTACTGAGTATGGGCCTTTTCGGATGCTCGAACACTGCGGAGGGTGCCAAAGAGGACGCCACAAACAACGGCCAGAAGGTCGCGTCGGCAGCCAATGATGCGGCGGACGCAACAAAGATGGCGGCGAACACTGCCGCGGACGCCACCAAGAAGGCTGCGGATAACGCCGCCGACGCGACGAAGAAAGCCGCAGACAGCGTGGGTACGGCAGCGATGGACGCTGGAAAGAATACGACCGCAGCGCTGGAAGTGACTCCGAAAGTCAAACTGGCGATCACAGCGGATAAGGATCTCAACGATACACGGAACACCATCAACGTCGACTCGAAAGACGGTGTCGTTCATCTCAAGGGAACGGTCATCAGCAATGATCTGAAGAAGAAGGCTGGCGAAATCGCGGCCAAGACTCTCAAAGAGATGAACGCGACCGACAAAGTCTCCAACGAATTGACCGTCAGCGTCCACTAAGCAGAGAGAGGTTACTTCTTCAATGGTTCCGCTGCAACGTTGCAGCGGAACCATTTCGCTATGGTTTAGAGAGGCAGAAATGAGCTATCTGATAAACGGACAGGCCCAAGATATTCCGACAGCACAGGAGAGGGACAGCATCACCTTTGTTCCTCTGGCGAAGGTGGTCGAGACACTGGGTGGATATGTCACATGGAACAATGCGGCGAAGGTCGTCAGTATCGAACTAGGAGAGAAGAAAGCCGACGTGGAAGAGGGAAGTAAGCAGGTCAACGTCGCAGGGCAGGTACTCTCGCTTCCGGCAGAGCCGTTCAATGAGTCCGGCATGATCTGGGTTCCCAGCAGTCTCTTTTCCGATATGCTTGGATGCTCTGTGGACATCAGCGGATCGGATGTCGCCATTTCGAATAGCTGAACGAGCTATCAACAGAGGCTTGTATCGGGCCGCGTTGCGGCCCGATTTTTTTGTGGTGCGCTAGCGCACCACAAAAAAATCGTTAGCAGGTGTCTTCTGACTTAACATTATCGGACGTGGTACTTCCTTCATTAGCCTCCGCACGCTTCAACTATTGTTGTAATTTGACGGTTAAACCTGATATAATCAGACATTATGAATGTTGACCAGGATAGCCTCGATCTGACTGTGTTTTATCCACGTCTTCGTGTTGTTCGTCTGCTTGCGATGGATGTGGATGGTGTACTGACCGATGGACGGCTGGGCTACGATGACAGCGGAGCAGAACTGAAAAGCTTTCATGTCCACGATGGGCTAGGCCTTGCGCTGCTGAGATTTTTGGAGATCAAAATAGCGTGGATCACGGGAAGGGCAAATCCTGTGGTCGAACGCCGCGCCAGTGAGTTAGGAGTGACTTCGCTCCTGCTGGGCGTGAAAGACAAAGGTGCGGCGCTGCACACACTCGGCCAGTCGTTCGCTTTGCAGCGGGAGCAGATCGCTTATATCGGAGATGATTGGAACGATCTGCCAGCGTTCATGCAGAGCGGAGTCAAAATAGCTGTTGCCAACGCGATCCGAGAGGTGAAAGCAGAATCGGATTTTGTCACTCGCCTGCCTGGTGGCAGTGGGGCGGTGCGGGAGGTCTGTGAGGCCCTGCTAGAAGCGCACGGGATGCGTGAGACGGTTCTTCGTGACTATCTGGCTTCTTTGTGCGCGGGGAGTGGTCGGTCGGCTCAGTAGTACCGCGGTGCCGTGTGAGTGCCTATTCGGAAATGCCTCTGGAGGCAAGATTATTCTCCATATACTGCATACAAACGATTTCCACGGCAATCTGTCTGAAGCGAGTGCGAGCGCCATCCAGGAAAAGCGGCTTGGGTTGGGCGAGAATGTACTCTTGCTGGACGCGGGCGATGCGGGAAGTTCGGGGAACCTGACGTATCGTGCCGCCGGAGAACCCATTCTAAAGAAGATGAGCGAAATTGGTTATGATGCGATGACGGTCGGGAACCGGGACTTTCATCTGTCCCGGTCAGGATTTGAGTGCAAACTCTCCCAGGCGAGATTCCCCGTTCTCTGCGCGAATCTACACGCCACCAACGCAGCCAGCTTTCTCGATTCAAGCGACACTGCTGAACTCGCGGAGAGAGCCATAGGGCTGCCGGTGTTCCGCTATATCGTTCGGGAACTGCCCGAGTGCAGGGTCGTGATTTTTGGTCTTACCGTTCCGATGATAACCCGGCAGATGCTTTCACGCAAGGTTTCCGCGTATCTATTCGATGCGCCTTTGAAATCTGCACAGCGTCTTGTACCCTATCTGAAAACCCGATTTGCGCCCGATCTGCTCATCGCCCTCACGCATATCGGCTACTCACGAGATCAAGAACTCGCGAGCGCCGTGCCTGGAATTGATCTCATTATTGGCGGGCATTCCCATACGACGCTTCCAGAAGGGACGCAAATCGGTGCGACACGGATCGTGCAGGCTGGAAGCCGGGGAAGTCACCTGGGTATCGTGGAGATTGCACGTGATAGCAGCGGCAGACATATTGTATCGGGAGCAAGGTTAGAACCGCTATGAAGGCATTGCTTCTGCTTCTGCTGGCAACCGTCATCTGCTCCGGGGTAGGGAGGACGCTCCTGGGGCGCTTCCGGGCGCTGGCCCTTTCACCGCTCGAACGGTTCGCCTACGGAACTGCGTTCGGGCTTGGCCTTGCAGCCTATGGCGTTCTGGCATTGGGGTTGCTCGGGCAGCTTGCCTTCTGGCCGATTACGATACTCTGGATGGCGTTGGCCCTTCTCGGCGCGACCGGAACCGTCAACAATCTCCGCGACTTCGTGCAATGGGGTCTGCGTGGGAAAACTTCGCCGCTAACCCGGCGACATGGCGCGAGTTCTGAACTTACCTACTCAGCCTTGATTGCGCCTGCGGTCCTGCTCCTCCTGGTACTCATGTTCGCTTTCTGCCTCTGTGCCTGTTTTCAGCCGCCTGCCGGACACGAATGGGATGTCCTGGCGTATCACCTGGCAGACCCAAAAGTGTTTCTTTCCCTGCATCGCGTCACCATGCTGCCGTCGGAGCATCACAGCAACTTTCCTTTCCTCATGGAGATGCTGTACTGTGTCGGGCTGCTGTACGACGATTACCCTCTTGCCAATATGCTGCACCTTCTGATGGGTGTCCTGACGGTGCTGGCGGTGCTCGGCTACTGCCGTCGGATGTTTGCTGCCCAGACCGGATGGATTGCAGTCCTGTTGCTCGTGACGACGCCGCTTTATCTTTGGGAGTGCTGCGTGGCCTACGTAGAAGTCGGATTTGGTCTCTATGTCACTCTCGGCGTGTTCGCAGTGACGATGGTCAGCAGCCTGACGCGAACGGGAGATGGGGAGCGTGTGATTGTGGCGGATACGCAGCGGAACGTGCGCGAATGGGTTCTTCTGGCAGGAGTCTCGCTTGGATTCGCGCTCGGTATCAAGTATCTTGCCCTTATCCCGTTTGTTCTGCTGATGGGCCTCATGGTATGGCGTCGAATCCCGCTTCGTCTCTATCTCGGCTTTTGTGTCCTCGCAATGGTGATCGCTTCTCCCTGGTATGTGAAGAATATCGTCCTTACCCATAACCCGGTCTATCCCTATTTCTTTCGGCTGTTTCCCGGCAGCGTCAACTGGAGCGCAGATCGCGCTGCCGGGTATCAGTCGGAACAGGGTCATTTCGGTTTCGCACATGGCCTGGACAATCCTGTGCGGTCAGGCACGAATCTGCTGAAGTCTCCCTGGCGACTGCTGACACAACCCGACCGGTTCACGAACAACGGCGACTCGACTTTCATGTCCCTGACGGGCGGTGTCTATGTGGCCTTTCTCCTGCCGATTGTCTTTCTGCGCCGGATTCCACGTCCTGTTACAGACTTGCTTGTCTTGCTCACCGTGCAGTTCGTCGCCTGGTTTTTTGTGGCACAGGTCGTTCGCTATGTTATCTCGCTCCTGCCCCTTGCTGCCGTTTTGAGCGCATATGGAATGACGGCGCTGATTCGTCTCGGCGCGGGTAGAGGGCAAAGAGGCAAGGCGAATGAGCTAAGGCTGTTGCCGACACTAGGCACCGTGATTCTGACGGGGCAGGTTGCTTTTCTTCTATGGGGGTTATTTGTGCTTCCTTCCGGCGCGAAGGCTTCTCGCGACACAGGAATGATGCTGACGTCGCTCTCGGCAGGGGACGTTTTTAAGAATATGACCGAGCCGGATACGCGCAGCGACTATCTCTTACGTCGGCTTGACATTTACGCGGCGATTGGCTGGATCAACCAAAACACCGTGCCAGGGGAGGGGGTTGTGCTGTATGATGAGCCGCGTGGATACTATCTCGACCGTCCTTACCTCTGGGGGAACCGGGAGCATTCGGCCTATATTCCCTATGACCGAATGCGTGATGGAGCGCAACTGACGCAGTGGCTGCATGACAACGGCTACCGCTATGTTCTCATCAATCTACACTGGTCGCCGATGCGGAAGCCAGCCGAAGAGCCAGCCGGGAAAGAACTGGAGTATCTGCGTTCGTGGTACGTGGAGACGCCCCTGCCAGGTCAGTGGCGGTTTCTATTAGCGGATGCCATGCGACGTGGATTGTGGGCGCCGACGCCGGGGAGCGCGCATGGAGTCGTCGTGCTGGAAATGAGCGGAGCGGGCAGTAATAGCACAGGAGGGAATCTGCCTTGAAACAGCGGAGTGCGTCTGCTACGGTAAGTCCTGAAGCCTCCCATCTGTCTCCGCTGCCTCCTGCCGTCGTCGCACCTGTCGGGGGATGGCGGTATGCGCTGGCCCTCCTGATTTGTCTCTACGTGGTTCTCGCCGGTATCCATGCCACTGTGGTTCCTGTGGGGAATACGGGGTATCAGAATGCTCCGGACGAAGCCGCGCATGTCGCGTATGTCTGGAGTGTTGCCAGTGGACACCTGCCGACCCATTCGCATCCCACTCCCTATACCTCCGAGCCGGTCGCCAATGGTTATGAGTGGCATCAGCCGCCTCTCTACTATGCGCTGATGGCTCCCTTGAGCGGACTTGGGGAGAGGGGAATGCGGGTCGGGTCCATTCTGCTGGGAGTGGCCTGTCTGCTTCTTATTTACCGGTCAGGCAGGACGCTCCTCCCCGGAGACCCGGCAGCGGCGATTCTCGCGACCGGGATAGCCGCGCTCATTCCCACGCATATTGCCATCACCTCCACCGTCAACAACGATGTCCTGCTGGAAGTGTGTTTCAGTGGCAGTCTACTGGTGATGCTGACGGCGTTGATGCAAGGCTTCTCGCGCTCACGGGCGATCTGGCTGGGCATTGCGTTGAGCGCGGCTCTCCTTACGAAACTCACCGGGCTGCTCCTGCTGCCTGTCAGCGGTTTCTGCCTGTTGCTGCTCTGGAGGAATGGAGTGAGAAGGACGGAACTGCTGAAAAACTGCGGACTGACTTTCTCTCTGTTTCTGCTGTTGACGGGATGGTGGTTCGTACGGAATCTGGCGCTGTACGGGCAATTGCTGCCGCTGCGCCTGTTTGCGGAGGAGTTTGCTCATACGGCCCAGGCGGCAGACTGCGCCAGCAGAGTGGGGGGCTGGACGCCGTATCTCGTTCAGATGAGCCTCGGAACGTTCATGAGTTTCTGGGCCGTCAATGGGACGGCAAAGGGCGCTCGACTGGGAATTCCGAGTTTTCTGCCGGATCAGATATATCTGCTGGTCGGGGGTATCAGTCTGTTGGCAGGAGTGGGACTGGCACGGCTGCATTTTCAACGGCGGACGCTCTTCACCACGGAGCAACTGCATGGGTTGTGGGTGTTGTTTCTGACCATCGCACTCGTCGGCCTGGCCTATCTCGCGTTCATCCTGCGCTATTTCCAGATGCAGGGAAGATACATGTTCCCTGCAATGCTCCCGATATGTCTGGTGTTTGCACTCGCCTTCCGCAGCGTATTTCCGGAGCGATGGAAGCCGACGGCGAGTTTGTTCCTGCTGGGTCTGCTTGGCTGCATAGATATGGTCTATCTGCGCTATCTGATGCCCTGAAATGGACTCTTCGGGAACTGTTTGCCGACTCTGTACGTCTTTACCAGGTAACCGCTCGCTTCTCAGTGAGTGTTGGCTTTAAATACCGGATGATGTCCCCTGAAACGGCTCTGTTTTCCCCGCGTGTGCGTATATTCCATCTCCGAAAAATAACTACATGGGAGTTGATATGTCGGAATTCAGTGACTGGCAACCGGATAGCCTGGACGATTACGATTCGGAGGCCGGGTCTGAGATAGCGGAACTTCTGGACGAAGCGTATGACCTCCTTGACGGTTTTGTGCAGTGGCTGGAAGAGGTCGCTCAGATGGATACCCGCACCGCACAGCAGGACTGCTTTAACGCGGAAAGCCTTCTCGACTACCTTGCCAATCATCACCACAAATCTATCCGGGGCATGAACGAATTTGAGCTGCGCTGGTTTGTTTTCAGTCACTATATCCGGCAGGAGGTGGCCGACGATGAGACCGCAGAGCGTTTGCCGGACTCACTGCGGCGTTTCGACCTCTATCTCCGCTCGGAGCACGCGCTCGAACTGCCGGAATGGGTCGTTAACGTGCTGGATGACAGGCTCCTCTATCTGAAACGCCGCACCGAGTATGCGAATTTGAATTCCGAAGATGAAGCGGAGTGGCAGACAGGTTACCGTCAGTGGAGCGAAGAGCTTCAAGAAGAACTGGATGTCCGCTGCCTGTGGCTGCCACGTGAACTCGGAGACGGAATGTTCTGGAGCGAAGCGATGGGATGGCGGGAGGCGACGCTCTACACAGAGGCGAACAAACTGTGGCAGGAGGAGCGCAGTCGTCTCCTGATGGACGGAATGGATTATGAGACCGTGCGTTCACATCTCCTGGATACCTATCTGTTCTGGATAGAGAATGAACAAGAGCGTCTGGGCGGGCGCACGCCCCGCGAAGTGATTCACGAAGAGCAGAACGAACAAAATCTCGATGTAGATGGAGAGGAAGAGTAGTACATGGAGGAGAGCAGTGCAGTCATCGTATTGGACTTCGGCGCGCAATACACCCAACTGATCGCCCGCAGAGTGCGAGAATGTCAGGTCTACTGTGAGATACTGCCTTTTGATGCCTCTCTGTCTGAGATCGCCGCCAAGAAGCCTCTCGGCATCATCTTCTCCGGCGGCCCTTCGAGTGTGTACGAAGAGGGTGCGCCCCATGTGGATACGGGCGTTTATGACCTCGGAGTGCCGATCCTCGGTATCTGTTATGGGCAGCAGCTCATGGCGCAACAGTTAGGCGGAGAGGTGCGGCCTTCCGAACGTCGCGAGTATGGTCACGCCGATCTGAAGATTTTGGAGGCTCAGCCTCTGTTCGCGGGGATAGGGGAGGGGAGTGAGACCGTTCCCTGCTGGATGAGTCACGGGGATAAAGTCCTGACGCCACCATCGGGGTTTGAGATTGTGGCGACGACCGCCAGCGCTCCCATTGCGGCGATGGCGGATATGAAACGCAAGTTCTATGGCGTCCAGTTCCACCCGGAGGTCGCCCATACTCCCTTTGGTACGCAGCTTCTCCGCAATTTCTTGATGGGGCCGTGCGGGTGCAGAGGAGACTGGACGCCCGCACACTTTATCGAAGAGGCAGTTGCCGCCATCCGGGAACAGGTCGGAAGCGCGGGGGTGGTGTGCGGTGTGTCCGGCGGCATTGATAGCTGCTGTGTGGCTGCACTGATGCACCGCGCTATCGGCGATCAACTCACCTGTATCTTCGTGGATCACGGGCTGCTGCGGAAGGGGGAAGCCGAGCAGGTTCGGAACGATTTCGCTGGAGCGTTCGGTATTCGGCTCCTCTATGCGGATGCACGTGAACGGTTTCTGAAACGTCTGGAAGGCGTGGAAGACCCGGAACGCAAGCGCAAGATTATCGGGGAAGAGTTCGTGCGAGTCTTCGAGGAGTACGCGGAAGAGATACGTGGCGCGACTTTCCTGGCTCAGGGAACCCTCTATCCCGATGTCATCGAAAGCGGGGGAAGTAAGCAGGCCGTCACCATCAAGACGCATCACAACGTCGGCGGCCTCCCGGAAGATATGACCCTCAAGGTTATCGAGCCACTGCGTCTGCTGTTTAAGGACGAGGCGCGGGCGGTAGCGGCGGAACTGGGACTGCCGGAAACGATTGTCTGGAGGCATCCCTTTCCGGGGCCGGGGCTTGCCATTCGCATCCTGGGCGAAGTCACTGCCGAACGGCTCACGTTGCTCCAGGAAGCGGATGCTATCTTCATCGAGGAACTGCGGGCGGCAGGACTGTATCGTAAGGTGAGCCAGGCGCTGACTGTCCTGGCGCCAATTCGCAGTGTGGGAGTCATGGGGGATCAGCGCACTTATGCCCATCCTGTCATTCTCCGCGCGGTGACGACCGAAGATTTTATGACGGCGTCCTGGGCGCGGCTGCCCTATGAACTTCTGGAGAAGGTCAGCAGTCGGATCGTCAACGAAGTGCAGGGGGTAAATCGCGTGGTGTACGACATCAGCTCCAAACCTCCGGCCACAATCGAATGGGAGTAGGGGATGTCGCAGAGCGAGGCGCATGAACTCCAGGGAACCACAGATGATCAGGCCGAGGTTCTGCCTCCGCACTCTGTCGAAGTTCTGCTGTCGGAAGCGGTGATTCAAAAGCGGGTACAGGAACTCGGGCGGGCTATCACAGCCGCCTACCCGAACCATCAGGAACCCTTGTTGTTAGTCGGAGTATTGAAGGGGGCCGCCCTTTTCCTGGCCGACCTTGTGCGGACGATAGAGCGGCCTGTCGAGTTTGATTTCGTGGCGATCTCCTCGTATGGTGCGGCGACACGCTCCTCGGGGGAAGTACGTATCCTGAAAGACCTGGACGCCGCCGTTGCAAACAAACACGTGCTGATCGTCGAGGACATTCTGGATACCGGGTTGACGCTCCGGTTTAGCTACTTGATCGAATCGCTGCGGGCGCGACACGCAAAAAGCGTGGGGGTCTGTGTGCTTCTGGATAAGCCCGCGAGGCGGCGTGTCGAAGTCATCGTGGACTATCGCGGATTCGAGATCGAAGATAAGTTCGTCGTGGGGTATGGGATGGACTATGCCGAGCAGTACAGGCATCTGCGGTATATCGGCGTAGTCGTTCCTGTGCAGCCAGCACGAGAGGGTACGGAATGGGCGGTTATGGATTGACGGAGGCAAATTAAACGGATTTCGCGAAGGAATGGGTAGACAGGAGAACCAATCTATGCTATACTAATTTGTCATCGTCGCTCCACATCCGATCTTGCCTGACGTCAATCCGTCCAATTCTCCTTTCCCTCGCCTTCGTGCCGTGTCTTACTGGCGATTTCCCGTTCAGGTTTGAAGATCTGTTCACGTGATCCTCTCTGACATTTCTGCGCCCGATTCCGGTGGTATGGTCAGGTTCCTGGCAGCATCTGCACTTCGTGACTCTCTCAGGTGAATCCCTTTTTCGTATGGCTTGCCATCTCATTCCCATTCAAAACGACTTTATACGTGAATTCTGTGCGTCACATCTCGCTGCGGCAGGATTCCCCGCTCCGCTCATTTCAACATCTGACTGTGTTTTCTACTCTATGAGGTGATTAAATCGTATGGAAGAAATTCTGGGGAGTACCAATCTCTCAGACCTCGAAAATAAGAGTCTCAACGACTTGCATGAACTCGCCAAAGAGTTCGGCGTTTCTAATGGCACCGGCCCCAATACCCGCAAGGATGAGCTGATCGGACGCATTCTTCAGGTGCAGTCCGACCGTAACGGGGTCATCTTCGCCAAGGGCATCCTTGAGATTTTGCCGGACGGGTGGGGGTTTCTGCGCCGCAGCAACTTCTCACCGAACGCCGAAGACATCTATGTCTCACAGACGCAGATCAAACGGTTTGGCCTGAAGACCGGCGATGATGTGACCGGACAGGTACGTCCGCCGAAAGAGTCGGAGAAGTACTACGGGCTGCTGCGCGTGGAGGCGGTGAATGGGGTAGACCCCGATGTCGCCCGCAATCGTGTCAGTTTCGATGATCTAACACCTATCTACCCAAACGAGCGGCTTCAACTGGAGACCTCCCGCACAGAGATGACCGGGCGGATCATGGACCTAATCTCGCCGGTAGGCAAGGGACAGCGCGGGATGATCGTTGCCCAGCCCAAGGCAGGAAAGACCACGATTCTGAAGACCATCGCGAACTCCATCGCTGTCAACCACCCGGAGTGTATTCTCATCGTGCTTCTGATTGATGAACGGCCTGAAGAGGTCACTGACATCCGCCGATCCGTCAAAGGCGAGGTTATCAGCTCTACGTTCGACGAAACGCCCGAAAACCACATGCGGGTTGCGGAGATGGTGCTGGAGCAGGCAAAGCGTTTGGCAGAGAGCAAGCGAGACATTGTCGTGTTGATGGACAGCCTGACTCGTTACACTCGCGCCTCCAACCTGACCGTCACGCCGAGTGGCCGTACGCTCGCCGGTGGCCTCGATCCTGCGGCCCTCTACCGCCCGAAACGATTCTTCGGAGCAGCACGTAACATAGAAGAGGGGGGTAGTCTGACGATACTGGCGACGGCGCTGGTGGAGACGGGCAGCCGCATGGACGACCTGATCTTTGAGGAGTACAAAGGTACCGGCAACATGGAAGTGGAGCTGGATAGAAGTCTGGCGGACAAACGGATTTTCCCTGCCATCTCTCTCCGGTCTGGCACACGGCACGATGAACTGCTGTATGATGAAGAAACCTACCGGCAGATCGGCAAACTCCGGCGTCTACTGCACGGCCTGGACCCCATGGAAGCAACAGAACTGCTGAAAGAGCGATTGCAGCACACAAAATCGAATAAAGAGTTCCTGGCGATGGTGGATAAGACGATCAAAACAGATGATTAACGGCGGCAGGGACTTTCTCGCAGGATAGAGACCGAGTGAGGGCAATTCTCTCGTCGGAGGCAAGATGTGAGCAGTGATTTCGATAGCTTATTTCCCAGAGAATGGAGGCCCGATGAGGAGAAGCGCCCGTCAAGGGAGGGCTTGCCTCTGGAGCCTGAAAACAGAATTCCTCCCGTTGAAGGCTTGCCCCTCGAGCCTGAAAACCGGCTGCCGCGTATCCTCAACGAAAAAGAAGTAAAGGTCGTGAATGTATTCGAGGGCATCGTAAATAGCCCCGGAACGTCCACACCCGCTCAGGTTTCCACCTTTGTGTTACTGCGGGACAATCGCGGGCGTGAATTCCGCATTTTCGTGGTGCGAGATGTGGCGTATGCGATTTCGCTCGCGCTTTCCGGGGATGCGCCTGACCGTCCCTATACGCACGATCTGATGAAAGTGATGCTTGACCGCATGGGCGCCAAGGTAGACCATGTGATCATAGACGACCTCTGGCAGGACACTTTCTATGCCAAAATCTACCTGCTGAGAAATGGCGAAAAAGAGACTCTGGAAATAGACTCGCGGCCTAGTGACGCGCTGGCTCTAGCGCTTCGATATCGTGCGCCTATCTACGTTGCAGAGGCTGTCCTGGATGCGGTCCAATCAGAGAGTTAACGATTCAGTGACACGGTTTTTTCTTTATTTGTTGCACCTGGGTTCAAATCGAACCCAGGTGCATTTCCATTCCGTTGGAAGCAACGGAATGCACTTCGATTGAAATTGTATGCGTTTTACACATACCTTGTATTATCGGACGTATGAGAGAGAGCATTTTCATTACCGAAAAGACTTAATTTCCCTTAGAGCAAGCATTGGAGGCAACGGCGAGAATGGAAACTTACCGGCTTAGCGTATATGTCATTTTCAGGATTATCTGTCACCCTTAGGTCACGACCGTAAGAACTGCCTCTCCATGCAGGGCAACCTCTGTGTAGAACGCCTTGAGGCCGTTGAAACTTTCCTCAATAGCCCAAAAGGCCAAGTCCGGATCACTAGGGTAAAAACCGAACTTGTAGACCGATAGCGCCATATCTTCGGGGAAATAGAAACAACGCAACGAGTCGAATGTAATGGCCGACATCCAGTTGTCTATTGCTGCCACCTCTTCCGGTGAGGAATATCGGATACTATGACCTTGGCCGCCTTTGAGATGCGAGGGCAAACTGGTCGCTCCAAGGATTGCTTTTGATCCCAAATCGTCATATTCCTCTCCCGTCCTACGAGCCTCGGAAATCAGATAGTGAACCTTGTCGTACGCGCGATCCAGCGTGAAGACGCGTGTAGCAATTCCGGGGTGCTCCACATTCATCTGTTTTACTGTCTCACAGAATTCACGGAAAATCGCAGCGTCAGGCGAGTTATCGTGACTATTCCAGTCATCGTATCCGCCTTTTTCAAAGGTAAAAGGACAACCCAGAAACACTCCAAACGCAGGGTCCTTTTGTGCACGTCTCAAAAGATCGCAATCGCCCGGCAGTGCAATATACTATTGCTCGGTGCCCATTCCGTTTCTCCCATCAGTATTGTATGAGGCTCAGTGTCGCTAGCGCCTTTTCCTCAAAGAGAGTATGCAAGGCGGAACTCATGAACATAGTCAGTGAGTTTCACTCCGTATCTTCGGAACGGTCGTGCATATCGTCCATGCTCCTGGCGAGGCGCGTTTCACACTCGGGGCTGCAGTACTGTCCTTCCCATACCACCGAAGGAGCTCCGCAAACACTGCAATGTGTACGCGCCTGCCGATCATTTCCCGATCTACTTGAACTCCTGCGGGCGTAGAAGAAAACGGTATAGAGGACGAACGCGACACATAGACAGGCAGCAAGAATCAACATGTTGGATTTTCCTTTGAAGAGCGTAGAAGTTCGTCCTGGCTGCCCCAGGCTGATAAAAGAAACCCTTCAGGCATTGCTGGTCTGAAGGGTTTCTTTGTACCGATGTCACGGGCGAGCGTTATCAGGTGGAGTGTGGAATGGAGACAATCCCCGGAATTCGCGCTTCAATTTCGTGAATTTTGCGTTCACAGTCCAGTATCACGTCCTGGACATCTCTGATTCTCGAAGTGATGCTGTCCGCAGCGCCTTTGCGGGAGCGCAATGCGAAAATCGCGGCGACAGCGATGATACCCGCAGCAGCAGCGGCCACACTCGACCAGAGAATAATCTGCTTCTTACTGGAGCCTTCCACGAACCGCGTCCTTTCCAATACCTGACTTCTATGTGGGCAGCGACTACCCGATATTGATGCGTCCACCTTCGCCGTCCGGGCCTTCTTCTTGCGACTTAAAAATTCGCTTGACGAAGGAGATGAGTTCCATCGGATTAAACGGTTTGGTGAGATAGCAGTCTACGCCACTCTGCCAGCCACGAAAGACGTCCGCGTCCTGCGCCTTTGCCGTGAGCATAATGACGGGCAGTTCGCGAGTCGCCGGGTTCTTGCGAAGGTTCTGGAGAACCTCGAAGCCATCCATGTACGGCATCATCACGTCCAGAACGACCAGATCGGGATTTTCGGCTTCGACCTTTTCCAGCGCGTCTTTGCCATCGAAGGCTGTCACGACTTCGTAACCCGCACGCTCTAGGTTGACCTGAACGAGGCGGACGATGTGTCGCTCATCGTCTACAGCCAAAATCTTCTTAGCCATCGGTAATGCTCCCCTATTCTCGTGAGAATTCGTGGCGCGCAGGAGCGTGACGCCCAGCGTTCGCACGTCCCTTGTAAGCATCCATAACAGTTGCAGTATATCATAACTGTCGGCGTCTGTCAATTACCCTGAGCGGACAATATCAAACGCCGGATTTGGTCTGCCTGTCCCTACTCGTACTCATCCATCGGTGGGCAGGAGCAGACGATGTTCCGGTCACCGAACACATTGTCAATGCGGGCCACAGGCGGCCAGTATTTCGCACGGCGGCTTTCGGGCGAGGGAAAGGCTGCCTGGGAGCGCGAATAGGGATGTGTCCAGGTATCGGCGGTTACTTGAGTGACGGTATGAGGGGCGTTCTTTAGCACATTGTCCGTTCTGTTCGCCCTGCCCTCTTCGATGTCGGAAATCTCCTGCCGGATAGCGATCATCGCCTCGCAGAAGCGGTCCAGTTCCGCCTTCGATTCGCTCTCCGTCGGTTCCACCATGACGGTTCCTGCAACCGGCCAGGAGACCGTCGGCGCATGGAAGCCATAGTCCATCAGCCGCTTCGCCACATCTTCGACTTCGATGCCCGCTTTCGCCTTGAGGGAGCGGAGATCGAGGATGCATTCATGCGCCACGAACCCCTCTGCGCCTTTGTAAAGCACGGGATAGTGTTCTTCCAGCCTCCGGGCGATGTAGTTCGCATTGAGGATGGCGATTTCGGTCGCGTAGGCCAGCCCTCTCTCCCCCATCATCCGAATATAGGCATAAGGAATGGGCAGAATACTGGGACTGCCCCAGGGCGCGGCGGAGACTGGCCCTATCGGATCGCTGCCGCCTGTCGAAATCACGGGATGGGTCGGGAGATAAGGCGCAAGATGCGCGGCCACGCCGATCGGCCCCATGCCCGGTCCCCCACCCCCATGCGGGATGCAGAAGGTCTTGTGCAGGTTGAGATGGCAGACATCCGGCCCGAAATCTCCCGGACGGCAGAGACCTACCTGCGCGTTCATATTCGCGCCGTCCATGTAGACCTGCCCGCCATTGCGGTGGATGATGTCGCATATCTCCGTGATGGCCTCCTCGAAGACGCCATGCGTGGAGGGATAGGTAATCATCAGCGCGGCCAGCGTGGAGGCGTTCTCCTGCGCTTTCTTACGCAGGTCGTCTACATCAATGTTGCCCATCTCATCGGTTTTGATGACGACTACTTTCATCCCGGCCATGACTGCGGAGGCGGGATTCGTCCCATGCGCGGAGTGCGGGATCAGACAGACATTGCGGTGCGCTTCGCCCCGGACTTCATGGTACTTCCGAATAACGAGCAGGCCGGCGTACTCCCCCTGAGACCCTGCATTCGGCTGTAGCGAGACCGCATCAAACCCGGTGATTTCCGCCAGCATCGCTTCCAATCGTGTCAGAAGCTCCTGATAGCCCTGCGTCTGCGCGATGGGAGCGAAAGGATGGATTCTGCCGAATGCAGGCCAGGTGATTGGAATCATCTCGGCCGTCGCGTTCAGTTTCATAGTACACGAGCCGAGCGGAATCATGCCGTAGGCGAGGGAGATGTCCTTGCTGACTAATCGGTTCAGATAGCGCAGCATCTCCGTTTCCGAGTGATAAGAGTTGAATACCGGATGCGTGAGGAATGCGGTGGTGCGCTGTAGCTCTGTGGGATAGTCCGCATCCGACGCTTTCGGCAACATTGCCTCCTGCCCCAGCCCGAAGACCGTCAGAATATCCACGACATCCGCCTCTGTCGTCGTCTCATCCAGCGAGACCGTCAGGGTCTGGGTATCCAGCACACGCAGGTTGATGCGATGCTTCTCTGCGTGTTCCTGTATCAGTTGCGGATTACGTTCCCCTAGCGGGATACGAAGCGTATCGAAACAGGGCTGAGAAGGAAGGGAGTAGCCGAGAAGCCTCAGCCCTTCGCCCAGCCGCAGGGTAAGGGAGTGGACGCGCTCTGCAATCGCATTGATGCCTTCGGGGCCGTGATAGGAGGCGTACATGGCGGCGACGATTGCCAGCAGTGCCTGCGCGGTGCAGATGTTGCTCGTCGCCTTGTCCCGGCGAATATGCTGCTCGCGGGTCTGGAGCGTCAGGCGAACTGCATGGTTGCCCTCCGCGTCCTTCGACACGCCGACAAGACGGCCCGGCAACTGACGCTGATACTCAAGGCGGGTCGCGAGGTAGGCGGCATGAGGGCCACCGTAGCCCATCGGAACGCCAAAACGCTGGGTGGAACCGACCGCGATGTCGGCCCCGAACTCAGCAGGCGGCTTGAGGAGCGCCAGACTGAGAATGTCAGCGGCGACGACCGCAAGACCACCCTGTGCATGTACCTTGCGGACAACCTCCGAATAGTCGTACACGGCCCCATCTGTCGCCGGGTACTGGAAAAGAGCGCCACAGAGAGGACGGTCAAAGGCATAAGTGAGGTGATCTCCAACTACGACCTCGATGCAGACGGGCAGAGCGCGGGATTTGACAACGGCGATTGTCTGCGGGTGGCAATCCTGGGCGACGAAGAAGACTCTCTCCCCTCCCCCTTTGATGCCCTCGCACATCGCCATCGCTTCGGCAGCCGCTGTCGCTTCATCAAGCAGAGAGGCGTTGGCAATCTCAAAGCCTGTCAGGTCTATGACCATCGTCTGAAAATTGAGCAGGGCTTCCAGTCGTCCCTGCGCCACTTCCGCCTGATACGGCGTGTAGGGCGTGTACCAGCGGGGGTCTTCCAGGATGTTTCGGAGCAGCACAGGCGGGGTAATACAGTCAGAGTATCCCATGCCCAGGTACGACCGAAAAACCTGGTTCTTGTTGGCTAAGGTCCGCAGTTCCTCAAGTATCTCGGTCTCCGTTCGCCCGACGCCGACAGAGGGAAAAGGGATCGGCTCGTCATGCCGAATGGAGGCGGGCAGAGTCCCTTTGACGAGTTCGGTAAGCGAGGAGAGGCCGAGTGCCTGGAGCATCTCCTGCACTTCCGCCGGGCGCGGCCCAATATGGCGGGCTACGAAGGAGGAGAAGGACGCTTCCGGGGACGTATCAACGCGCTGCGGAGTGTTGATTGCAGCATCAGCAAAAGTCGTCATGCCCTAGTGACCTCCCTCATCAGCGAATTTCTCATAGTCGGCGGCGTCAAGCAGGGAGGCAAGGTCCTCTGTACTGCTGAGTCGCACTTTGATGAGCCATCCTTTGCCGTAAGGGTCTTCATTGACAAGTTCCGTCGCGGAGGTTATCTCGCTGTTAGTCTCGACCACTTCGCCGCTCACAGGCGAGAAGAGTTCGGAGACTGCTTTGACCGATTCGACCTCACCAAAAAGGCTGTCCGCCGCCAGAATGCGCCCCGGTTCCGGCAGATCCAGGTAGGTTATGTCGCCTAATTCCGCCTGGGCATGGTCGGTGATGCCGATAACGGCGATCTCCCCTTCCATCTTCACCCATTCATGGGATTTGCTATATTTAAGGTCTGCGGGAACAGTAGCCATCTCGATTCTTTCCTTGTCTATTCGTGCGTTCATTGTAGTCGCGTTCTAGGCGAGCAGGTTCTTCTTGGGAACGACCGTGGCTTTGGCACGTCGGTCGCGAATGCCGATTTCCACCTGAGTGCCCGTCCTGGCATATCGGGCGGCAACATAGCCCATCGCAATGCTCGTGCCTCTGGTCGGGGAGAATATGCCGCTCGTCACCTCGCCGACAGGCTCCTCTCCGACATAGATAGTATACCCTTGCCGGGGCTGGAGACGCTCCTGCGTAGAAAGCCCCACGAGTCTTCTTAAAGCGGGTGAGGATTTGGCAGATGTGATACTCTCACGTCCGATAAAGTCGGGTTTATCTATCTTTACGGCCCACATCAAACCCGCTTCTACCGGATTAGTCGTGTCGTCAATCTCATGACCGTAAAGCGGATAGCCCGCTTCGATCCGCAGGGCATCGCGAGCGCCCAGACCACAGGCCATTACGCCCGCATCCAGGAAAAGCTGCCATACCTTTTCTGCGGTCTCCGCCGGAACGATCAGCTCGAAGCCATCCTCGCCGGTATACCCGGTTCGGCAGAAGGTCGCGGTGCCGCCCCCGATTTCCCCTGTCTCGTAGTGAAACCGCCCCAATTCAAGCAGGGATGGTTGCCCGGCAATACGTGCGACAATCGCCGGTGCCTGTGGCCCCTGAACAGCGATCATCGCAGTCTCTGCGGTCTCGTTCACGACACGCACGCCGCCGGAGTTGTGTTCGGCAATCCAGGTGAGGTCTTTGTCGGTGTTACTGGCATTGATAACGACGAGATAGGTTTCCTCTCCCTGTCTGTATACGATTATGTCGTCAATAATACCGCCAGAGGGATTGGTCAGGAGAGAGTATTGCGCCTCGGAAGGTTTCAGGGCTGAGACATCGTTGGAGGTAAGATGCTGGAGTAATGCAGTGGCCCCCTCCCCTTCCACCTGAATCCGCCCCATGTGGCTGATATCGAACATTCCGGCCCCGTTTCGGACAGCGCGGGCTTCTTCGAGAATTCCGGTGTAGAGAACAGGCATTGCCCACCCTGCAAATTCCACCATACGGGCCTTGAGATGAAGATGGGCGGCATAGAGCGGCGTCTGCCGCAAGATGGTATCCATAGCGTTGCGTCCTTATCGGGGAGTAGTGTCTGCCGGTGGAGCGGGTGGGATAGTCGCGGTGCCGAAGATGGAGAGCGTTCCCGTTTTGACCTCGACGCGAGACAGACGAAAGAAGCCACCAAGCTTCAAGTCCTTTTCACTGTCCAGCACTGGATTGATGGATTTGAGCAGGTTCTCGGCAGCAACGGCGGAGAGCGGTTTTCCATCCAGCAGAATTGTCGGTTCCTGAAGATCAATGAACCGGTTCGCACGGGGAACGAGGGTTCCCGTCGCGCTGAACGGGGAAAGCCCGGTGAACAGCGCCAGTTTGCCGGAAATAGTGACCTGACGCTCCGTAATGTCTACTTTCACGTCTCGCATCAGGCGCGGATACTTGCGCTGAATGAACGTCTGGAGGCCACTCTCCCCAACCTGAACGACGGCAGGGCCTTCACCTGCCCCCCGGAGCAGCAGACGATTTTTGTAAAGCGCCTGGCCGAGATCGTACTTCGCGAACGGAATATCGGCATCCATACGATCTATGGGCAACCCGGCCAGCGTGAAGTCCGAGAAGTGGAGGCGCAGGTGTCGGATGCTGCCCTTCCAGCCCGGCTTGGGGTAGAGATAGAAAGGAAGTTTGTCGGACTGCTGATGCGAGCTGTAGATGTCAATCGCCCAGATGTCGTTCGCGAGCAGACCGAACATTCCTCGCGCTTCTACCGTCGCATGTACCGTTCCCGTGTGGTGGAAGGACTCGTTGACCTGCGTTTCGGCAGCGCGGGATGAGCGGCGTTCCAGACTCGCGTGAAGGGTCAGGAAGGCAAAGAAGCCAAGCGTTAGTACTTTCAGTGTATCGTCCATCCGCCCCTGCCCTATTCGCCCAGATAGGCTTTCCGTACGGAATCGTCTTTTAGCAGATTCGGCGCGGTATCCGCGAGGACGACGCGCCCGGTCTCCAGGACATAACCCCGGTTGGCGATCCGCAGCGCCTGATTGGCGTTCTGTTCGACGAGAAGCACCGTGACCCCCTGCTGATTGATCTCCCGGATGATCTTGAAGATGTTCTGCACGAGAAACGGAGCCAGCCCGAGCGAAGGTTCATCGAGCAGCAACAGGCGAGGACGCGCCATCAACGCTCTGCCGATAGCGAGCATCTGCTGCTCTCCCCCGGAGAGCGTTCCCGCCGACTGTGCCTCGCGCTCTTTCAGGCGGGGAAACTGCACAAAGACGCGCTCCATGTCTTCGCGCACCTGGACTTTATGCTTGGAGCGCGTGAAGGCTCCGAGTTCCAGGTTCTCGCGGACGGTCATGTTGGCAAAGACACGCCGCCCTTCCGGAGACTGGCCGATGCCCAACGTGACGATCTGATGCGGCGGCAGGGTGTGGAGTGGCTTGCCCTCGAACATCACCTCCCCGGAGCGGGGTCGCACAAGACCAGAGATTGTGCGGATGGTGGTGCTCTTGCCCGCGCCGTTCGCGCCGATCATGGTGACGATTTCTCCCTCTTTTACCTCCAGCGAAATGCCGTCCAGAGCGCGGATAGCCCCATAATAGACCGACAGATTGGTGATAGTCAGCATCGTTTGCGCTTACTCCGGTTGCAGTTGCGTTCTGATAGGTGGGGACGGCATCTCTGGCTGCACAATCTCCTCGGTCTCTTCTTCACCGAGATAGGCGGCAATCACCTTCGGGTTGTTGCGGATTTCGCCAGGTGTGCCTTCGGCGATGATCCGGCCATAGTCCAGAACATAGATGCGTTCACAGATACCCATCACGAGTTTCATGTCATGCTCAATCAACAGGATCGTCAGGCCGAAGTCGTCGCGCACTTCGCGAATCAGTCCCATCAGACTGACCTTCTCCTGTGGGTTCATGCCTGCTGCCGGTTCGTCCAGCAGCAGCAGGCGAGGACCGGTGGCGAGCGCACGGACGATCTCAAGGCGGCGCTGATCGCCATAGGGGAGATTTTTCGCCTGCTCGTTCTCAACTTTCAGCAGATTGAAACGCGAGAGAAGCTCTCTGGCTTTAGCGATATTCTCCGCCTCTTCGCGTTTCAAGCGTCCAGTCTGGAAGAGCGCGTCGAAGAGATTAGTGCGCCGTCGGAGATAGGTGCCGATTCGCACATTCTCCAACACTGTCAGCTCTCCGAAGAGACGGATATTCTGGAAGGTGCGCGAGATGCCGCGCTGCGCGAACTGATACGGCTTGTAGCCCGCCAGGTAGCGCCGTCGCCGAGGTGCCAGGACGATAGCCCACAGCGTAATCAGAATCGTCACGGCCCATTTGATTCCAAGCTGGAGATGGAGCGATTCCGGCTTGTTCGGGTCTATGAACGGTACTACCGAGGTCGAAAGAATGATGCCGATAATCCAGCCCCCGAATGCGGCCAGCAGCACATCGCCTGTAAGCCGCAGCCAGCGACGATTGGGAGGCAGCGGGCGCTCCCCGGCGAGCGGGCTGCCACAGAAGGCGAGGGTGCCTTCCGAGGGTTCGTACACTCCGGTCAGCAGGTTGAAGAGGGTCGTCTTACCCGCTCCATTCGGGCCGATCAGTCCGACAAGTTCGCCACGTTGTAACTGAAGATTGACATCCCCCACCGCCGTTAACCCACCGAAGCGACGAGTGAGATGGACGGTATCCAGAACCAGAGGTTCTCCCGGTTCCAGCGGCTTGCGTTCGCCTGCGGTGTGGGTAAACTCTGGGGGAGCCTCTCCGGTTTCTATCGCAGAGTTCTTCGGTCTTCCGAATCGCCTCCGCAGCCAGGCGAAACTCAGCTCCCCTGTTCCGAAGACGCCCGCAGGGCGCAATATCATCATTAAAACAAGGATGAGCGCGTAGATGACCTGGAGATACTCATCGGTAAAATGGATTTTATCGCGGACGGGTTTGAGAGCTTCCGGCAACGCGGTGAGGACGATAGCGGCCATCGTAGCTCCAGTAATGCTGCCGGTGCCTCCGAGAACGATCATGACGACATAGCTCATGGAGAGCGTGAAGCCGAATACATCCGGCTTTATCAGTTTCGCATGGGCATAGAGAACGCCCCCCACTCCGGCGAAAAATGCGCTGAGTACAAACGCCGAGACTTTGATGCGCGTCGTATGTACGCCCATCGCATCCGCGGCGATCTCATCCTCACGCACCGACATGAAGGCCAGACCGTGGGATGAGAACTTGAGATTGCGAACGAGAATGATCAGCAGGACAGCCATACCCCAGAGGAGCGGAAACTTACTCAGGGAAGGGACGTTCTGGAAGCCGGTAGCGCCTCCCATATAGTCGAGCGCGGGCGAGATGTCGTGGGTGTTTTCGAGCATCACCTTAATGATCTCGCCAAACCCCAGCGTCACGATCGCGAGATAGTCGCCGCGCAGCCGCAGACTCGGCACACCGACGATATAACCGAAAATCGCCGCGAGCAGTCCACCCGCCACCATCGCCACGAGCATCCAGGCTGGGCCGGGAATACCGACATGGGCGAATTTCGCGGCGGCAAAGTAGGTGATACTTGCGCCGGTGTAAGCCCCCACCGCCATAAAGCCCGCGTGACCGATAGCAAACTGCCCGGTCAGACCGTTGACGATATTGAGGCTGACCGCCAGGATAACGGCGATCCCGCACTGCTGTATCACGTCCTGCCAGTAGTCTTTGAGATTGTTATTGACCAGATTGCCCGCAAAGAGCAGAGCAATCGCGATCGCAAGCCAGAACAGACGCTTCACACGAGTCCCTTCCTAGACCTTCTCGGTTACATAGCGACCGAGCAGCCCCGCCGGTCGGAACAGCAGCACGGCGATAAGGATGACAAACGCAATGGCTCCCTTATAGGAGGTGAGCGCGGAGCCGCCGACGTAGCTCTCCGCAAGTCCCATCAGCAGCGCTCCCAGAACCGCGCCCTCGATACTGCCAATTCCACCTAGGACGGCAGCAACGAACGCTTTGAGGCCGAGTTGGATACCTACGTCTGGCTTGAACGGTATCTGTCCCAGATTGTGGTTAAGGAAACCCGCCGCGCCCGCCAGCGACGAACCGATGATGAATGTGAGCGCAATGACCCGATCGGTCGGTATCCCCATCAGAGCCGCCGCTTCCGGGTCGAACGAGACCGCACGAATGGCCCTCCCGGTGCGCGTGAACCGCACGATGTAGACAAGCAGGACAGTGAGCAGGATGGCAGCCACCAGTTCGATGATTCGCCCACTGCTGACATTAAGCTGCACGGCTCCCATGTGGAGGTTGATGGCCTTGAAGCTCTGGCTCGGATACTGCCGGGGGGTCGGGGTAAACGACGCCTGGCCTTGGTTCTCCAGCAGCAGAGAGATGCCGATGGCGGTGATAAGGGCGGTCAGACGGTTTTTGGATGGTTTGAGGCGAGTTCCCAGTGCGCGGAAGAAGACGCGGAGCAGCGGCCACAGCGCTGCAAACGAGACAGCAGTCACCACCAGAAACGCCCCGACCCCGTTAAATTGACTGTGTTCTTCAACCTTCGGGCCGACGAACAGACCAAGATAGAGTGCGGTAAAGAGCGCCCAGGGCCACGCATCGGACGCGCTCAATCCGTTCCGCAGCGGGCGGTAGGCAAGCCGCTCGATGAAGACGCCGAGCAGAGCGCAGCCGCTCATACAGAGTAGCAGTCCGCCGATATTCTGCATCAGAGGGTTGGCGTGGAGGAGTAATCCGGTGATGGTGAAGAAACCGATGTAGGCTCCCACCATATAGACATCCCCATGCGCGAAGTTGATGAACTTCAGGACCCCGTAGACCATCGTATAGCCGATAGCGATCAGGGCGTAGATGCTGCCGGTCTGGATGCCATTGATGAGTTGTTGAAGGAAAATCTGGAACGCTTCAGTCAAGCGCGACCCTCATTTCTGAGTTTGGTGAGCAAAAGTCCTCCGATACCGGGATAGGGCAGCGGAAAACGTCCTCTCCGGCAGCCCGATAGGGTGCGCCGGAGAGGTCAGGAACGTGTGACTTGGAGCCACGAGAGACCCGACTATTTCATCAGGGGCTTTTCGGGGTCAGGAACCGTCGCGAAGTATTCAAACTGCTTGTTCTTCACCGCGATAATGACCGCCGATTTCTCTGCATCGTGATATTTGTTGATGGTGATGTTGCCGCTGACGCCGTCGAAATTCTTCGTCCCCGCAATCGCATCTTTCACAGCGGTGCGATCCAGCGTCTTCGCGGTTTTCAGAGAGGCGATCAGCAGTTTGGCCGCATCGTATCCCAGCGCCGACATGGAGGTCGGATCGGAGTTGAATTTCGCCTTGTAGTTCTTGACGAAATCCTGAACGAGCGGCTTGGGGTCTTTGACCGACATATGGTCAGAGAAGTAGCAGTTCTCCGCACCATCCCCCGCTATCGGGAAAAGCTGCTGGGAACTCCAGCCATCTCCACCGAGCAGAGGCACTTTAATGCCCAGCTCCCGCGCCTGCTTGGCAATCGTTCCCGCGTCATTGTAGTAGCCGGGAATCAGGATCGCGTCCGGGCTGGAAGCCTTGATAGCCGTCAACTGGCTGCGATAGTCCTGATCGTTCTGTGAGTAGGTCTGCTTCATGATGATCTGGCCGCCGTAGCGTGTGAAGGCTTTCTCGAACTCATCCCGAAAGCCGGTGCTGTACGCCTGCGAGTTGTTGGTTAGCATGGCGACTTTGCGGGCTTTGAGGCCATCGAACGCGAACCGGGCGACAACGGCAGCCTGATACGAGTCGATGAAGCAGACGCGGAACAGGAAGTTCTTGCCGTGTGTGACATCCACACGAGTCGAGGACGGCGAAATCATCGGGACACCCTTCTCTTCACAAACTTTGCCGCCCGCGATGCTCGCACTGCTGGCGACCTCGCCGAGAATGGCAATCGGCTGATATTTGTCAATCAGACCCTTAACGACGGTTTCGGCGTTCGGAGCCTGGCTTTTGTCATCGTCTTTCTGAAGCTCGATCTGGTACTTCTTGCCGTCCCTCTCGATTCCGCCTGCGGTGTTGGTCTCGTCAATCGCGAGTTGGATGCCGTCGTGGGTCTGAAGGCCAAAATCGGCCTGTTCGCCTGTGAAGGACCCGAACTCGCCCACGACGATCTTGTCGCCAGTGACCGCGCCGGAACTGCCGCCTGTCCCCGTTGTCGCACCTGACGTACCTGCGGGCTTGTCGTCCTTATCCTTGCAGCCGGTGAGTGCCAGGCAGAGTAGCAGACCGCCTGCGGCAACGGCAAGTCGCATACCAGGACGCGAGGGCGATGAATTCTGATTCATGATTGCGATGATCCTCCAGAAAATAGGCGGTCTCAGGCCAGCCTTCGATGATCGAGATGGGTAGATGTGAACGCCAACGGTTAGTCCGGCCAGGCGCGACGCTGCGTGTGGGAAAGAAGTCTGCGAACCTCGGTGATGTGCGCGGGAGTAGTTCCACAGCACCCGCCTAAGACCTGAGCTCCAGCCTCGTAGAGGCGGAGGGCCGTATCAGCGAACGATGCAGGCGTGATGGGATAGTTCCAGACACCGTCTTCGAGTGTCGGCAGCCCGGCATTGGGCTGAAACAGCAGTGGCAAATTCGTCACCGAGCGCATCTGTTGGACGACGGGCAGGAAATCCTCCGGCCTCTCACCGCAGTTGCCTCCGACCAGGATAGCCCCTGCCTGCGTGAACAATCGGGCTGCCTGCTCGGGGGTTGTCCCGTCCGGCATCACGCCGCGCTCCGTAAAGTGACAAGTGACGGCAGTCTGGGTAAATCGGTTCGTGTGCAGTCTTTTCAGCGCGGCAAGGGCTTCGGACATCTCCGTCGCGGTTTCGAGCAGCAGAATGCAGTCTCCTGCGATCTCTTCCAACCGGACGAACTCCCCTTCCTCAAACAGCAGCGCTTCCGCAGGGTATAGACTTACGAAAACGGCGACATCTTTGCTCTGCGCCCTCGCGAAGCGGATAGCAATCTCAACTCCCTGATAAAAGTCCTCGTACCACTCCCTGCCCGCAGGCAGTCCAAAAGTATTTGTCGTCAGAGCGTCGACCCCTGCCGCGAGCGAAGCCCGGTAGAGATCGGCTACCGCTTCAGGATACTCTCGGTTCGCGTGAACCATGCGCTCTAACGCGACGCCGCGCTTAATAAGTTCCGTGCCGATAGCAGAGTCCGCAATCACGCTGTCGCCTTGCTGAAGCCGCGTCAGAAACCTATCCGCCGTCTGCAAAGGCATCGTCAATTGTCCCTTCAAAGAGGGCTTGCAGGATGTCAATGCGATTGAGAACGCCGACGACTTTCCCTGCTTCCGTCACGACAGGGAGACGCTTGAGACCCTTTGACCACATCACTCGCGCTGCCAGCGCTATCTCCATATTTTCCGACAGGCAGACAGCCGGTGCAGTCATCCAATCCTGAACACGCATGGCTCCGGCTTTGCCCTGAAAGGTGGATACCGCCCGGAGAATGTCTTTCTCCGTCAGCATTCCACAAAGGCGGTCGTCGGCATCAATCACGGGCAAGCCCGTCGTCTGATACAGGTCAAGCAGATCGGCCGCTTCGGAGAGGGTAGCCTCCGGAGTCGTCTTGATAACATGGGTCTTCATGAGTTCGAGTACTTGCATATCCCTTAAAAGCATAGCACAAAACCGTCTCCAGACTGACTGTTCGGACCATAAATTTAGCGATGAGCCACTTTTTCCGTGTCCGCTTTGTAAACTCCGATAACGAAGAATGGTCTCAGCACCCCCTCGAAACGATGCACCCGGTTCTCCGGGCGAAGCAGCAGTGGGTAGTTTCGCTGCCACCACGCCTCTCTCCAGCGATCATCGAGGATAACGACATAGCGTGGTGCAGGAGCGTATCGCTCCACCGGATGGTCGTCATTACAAAGTTTTGCGATGACATTGACACAGACAAAACGGTTGTTCAGACAGAGGCCCGGCGTGACCGCCCCTATCAGAACACTATTCGCGGGTAGATTCTGCGCCAGCCAGCGGTCCGCCTCTCGCTGTCGGTAGGTCATGTGGAGGAGCCAGTCGCTCGTCCAGTACAAGTTGCCTGCTGCCCAGAGCAGCAGAATCGCTGCGGGGAGAATACGTTGATCGGTCCTAGAGGGCCAGGATAGCCTCGGCAGGAGGCGTAGACTCAATGCGGCGTAGCCGAAACCTGCCAGTGCGGGCAGGAGCGTTCCCTTGAGACCCGCGTGATGTAGCAGACTGAGAAAGAGATGATACCCGAACAGTCCGGTCACAAGACTGGTTTCTTTCGGGTGTGTCTTAAACCATTGAAGCGAAAACAAGACGTCCGATAATGTTCGCCCCGCAAGCCCTGAGAGCGCAGGTAGAAAAAGAACATAGTAACGGCTCGGCGCATAGCCGATGCTGCACATCAACACCCACAGAATTATCAGCCATATCGCCAGGAAATCCACGTTGCTTTGTTCTGTCTGCTGTCGGACGGAATAGACCTCTGTGTCCTCTTGCATCATCCTGGCCTTCGCCCGTTTCCGATGCAAACGGGCGACCATCCAGACCAGAACGAGACAGGTCTGTACGGGGTCATGGCGAAACAGATACGGCATCATCCCCCGATGGTCTCCAAATATTCCGGTCTTCCAGTTGTTGAGAATAGCAGACACACTGTGGGGCATGAGTTGGTCAAAGAGATAGTAGTGATTCACCCGCGTCAACTCCGCCCGATGCGGCAGATACCAGACCAGAACATAGCCCCCCAACGACACCCCCAACCCTACCAGCAGACACACCAGAGTAAAAAAACGACCCATCCCCCGTCTCTCCCCTCTCTCCGTCCCTGGCTCCTCCTGGTACTCCTTCGGCTCTCCCCTCCCCCGCCAACCTTCCCACGCAAGCAACCCCGCCGGAGCCAGATACACCAGCGCCCCCAATCCCCGCAC